>NZ_JBNBPM010000001.1:0-977881 GCF_059412405.1 Pantoea sp. CFCC18179
CAACAGGCTGATACTGGCATATTATGACCGGACAGAAAGACGTATTATCCGAATCGACTGAGCACAAATGTGTCACCTATGTGCCCGGTCTGATCTGTTACCTATGTGCCCGGTCGTACCTTTATGGTGACCGTGTGCTAATTCGGAAGTCGGATCTTATTAATTCGGGATGGATTACGTTAGGAAGTTAAGTTGGAGGTCACCATAAATGGCGCCCCTACTAGCTTGAGGCATGGTTTAAATAGGCTATGTTTTTGCGTTCTCATTATTTAGCTCCATTCTTTTTTATCGGACCGCCAATCATAGCGGTCCTTACACTAATAAACGCTATTAAGCATCGCCTCCGGCGACTTTACGTAATGGCACCACTTCTGCATGCTCTAGCAGCGGCTCCAGATCGGCAAACAGCTTAACAATATGTGGCGCATTCAGGTGATTATCCAGCAATTCCTGGCTTGCCCACTCTTCCGTCCAGACAAAACGCCGCGGATTAGTGCGGTCGATATTCAGTTGGTAAGTGATGCAACCTTCTTCGCGCAACGTCTTTTCAATCACACCACGAAATAATTGCTCTGCTTGATCTTCACAACCAGGTTTAGCCGTTAATAACGCAACAACAGGAACCGTCATAATCATCTCCAAATAAAAGCAAAAAAAGTTAACGCGGTTTCAAATTACTCCAGCTTAAGCGTGCTGTCAGTCTGAAAAGGTGCGTTGCCGGAATACCCGATTTCACGCCATAATCGCCAGCG
The DNA here is from genome assembly GCF_059412405.1 of Pantoea sp. CFCC18179. Classification (NCBI taxonomy): domain Bacteria; kingdom Pseudomonadati; phylum Pseudomonadota; class Gammaproteobacteria; order Enterobacterales; family Erwiniaceae; genus Pantoea; species Pantoea sp. CFCC18179. Next base: position 753 of record NZ_JBNBPM010000001.1, read on the forward strand.
AGATATTTTTCCGCACGCCTAATACGAGGAATTTGCATGCCGGACTTATCCAGTTGGTTAGCTTTTGCATTAGTGGCGCTGGGATTAGTATTAACGCCTGGCCCCAATATGATGTATTTAATTTCTCGATCGCTGTGCCAGGGAAAGCGCGCCGGATATATCTCGCTTGGCGGTGTGGCATTGGGTTTTGTCTTCTACATGTTGTGTGCGGCGTTGGGCATTACTGCATGGTTACTGGCGGTGCCATGGGCTTATGATGCGCTGCGTTTTACCGGTGCGCTGTATCTGCTGTATCTCGCCTGGCAGGCATTAAAACCCGGTGGACGCTCGCCATTTGCGGTGCGAAATCTGCCGGCAGACAACAACCGTAAGCTGTTTACCATGGGATTTCTCACCAATCTCGCCAATCCAAAAATCGCCATGATGTTCCTCTCCTTGCTGCCGCAGTTTATTACCCCCAATCATGGCAGCGTGTTGTTGCAATCGCTGGTGCTTGGCTTGACGCAAATCGTGATCAGCCTGACGGTGAATGCCATTTTTATTACCACGGCTGGCCAGGTTTCGACATTTCTAATGGAGCGTCCCAGCTGGCAGCGCCTGCAACGCTGGTTGATGGGCACGGTACTGGCCGGCATGGCGGTTAGGTTAGCGTTGGATTCCCGCAAGTAATTCCCTTCTCCTCTCCTGCCAAACAGGCGGAATCGTGCCGGTCGATTCCGCCTGTTAAGTGAACAAAATCACAACTACGAAACATTTTGTTAACCATAAATTGATCTTTTCCCGCGCCGCTTTTATACCTTGTGAAAATTATTTCACCCTTACGAAATAATTTTCAGCGTTAACCCCGGCTCGTTTTTCCGCGTTTTGTCGTCACGGCTGAGCCATACACATTCAGCGTCAGTTCCGGGGAAACATCATGAAAAAGATCGCCACGCTTTTTGCCAGTTTGCTGTTGGTCGGCAGCATCACCAACAGCGCGCACGCCGCCGACGAAACGCCACAATTTCGCTGTAAACCCGGCGAAACCTACTACATGAACGTGATGGTAACCGGCGTTGAATACTGGTTCCCAGTGTATGAAATGTTCAAGCAAGCGGCGCATCAATTAGGCTGTAAAACCGTGTACGGCGGCACGCCGGCGTATGACGTCAACCAGCAACTCTCCAGTTTTGAACAAATATTGGCGCAAAAACCTGCCGGTATTTTCCTGCATCCGATGAATCCGGATCCGTTTATTGAGCCGATCAATCGCGCCGCCGAAATGGGCATTCCGGTGGTGACCTTCGCCGCCGATTCGCCAAACAGCAAACGTGTCGCTTACATCACCTCCGATAACTTCCGCGAAGGCAAAGCCGCCGCCGATGAACTCGGCAAAGCGATGGGCAAAGATGCTGAGTTCGCGGTACTGGAAAATCCCGGTCAGGATAACCACGACCGTCGCGTCACTGCGTTTATCAATGAAATGAAAGCCGCCTTCCCCGACAGCAAATTGGTCGCCCGCGCGGCCACCAATCAAGACCCGTCTAAAGCCTATAACGCGGTGCTTTCGATGTTGCAGGCGCATCCGAACCTGAAAGGCATCTTCATGCCGGAAGCCAGTTCCGCGATCGGTGCTGCACAAGCGGTAGCGGAAAACGGCGGCAAAGTGAAAGTGATGACGGTAGATGTTAACGCCAAGGTGCTGGATATGATCAAGAGCGGCCAGGTGTTTGGTGCCATCAACCCGAATCAGGGCATTCAGGGCTACATGGGCTTTATGACCTTATTCCTCGCCGCGCACCCTGAATTGATCGACCCAATGAACGATGCCAAACGCAACGGCACCAATCCTTTCGCCTTCCCAATTCTGGATAACGGTTATGCGGTGGTGACCAAAGACAACGCCGACGATTTCCGCTGGGATACCTATCTGAAACGCCGTGGCACCAAAGGCATCAACGAGTAAGGCGACGATTATGACGGCATTGCTTGAATTGCGCGGCATCAGTAAAAGCTTCGGCGCAGTACGCGCGCTGCAAGGTGTTGATCTGACCTTGCGCGCCGGAGAAATTCACGCGCTGGCAGGAGAAAACGGCGCAGGCAAATCCACCTTGATGAATATCATTGACGGCATTTTACGCCCGGACAGCGGCGAAATGGTGCTCGATGGCAAAGCCATCACCGTGCATTCGCCGCGTGAAGCGCAGCAGCTCGGCATTGGTTTGGTGCATCAGGAAATCGCATTGTGCCCGGATATCAGCGTGTATGAAAACATCTGGATGGCGCACGCCGCCAGCCAACGTGGCCTGCTGATGCCGCATAAACAATTGCGTGAAAAAGCTCAGCAGGTAATGAACCGTCTGGCGCCGATCCCGGTTAGCAAAAAAGTCGGCGAACTGTCGTTGTCGCAACAGCAGTTGGTGGAGATCGCTAAGGCGTTAACGCTGGATTGCCGCCTGTTAATTCTCGATGAACCGACCGCCGCGCTGACGGAGCCGGAAGCGCAAACACTGTTTGGCATTGTGCGCCAACTGCAAGCGCAAGGCATCGCGGTGGTGTATATCAGCCATCGCATGGCGGAGATTTTTGCGCTGTGTCAGCACATCACCATTCTGCGTGATGGCCGCACGGTGCACAGTGCACCACTCAATAGCATGACGCCGGATCAGGTGATCACCCGTTTGGTTGGCCGCGAACTCTCCCAGCTCTATCCGGATAAACGTCCGGTGACGGCTGCCACGCCGTTACTCGAAGTCCGCGCGCTCGGCGATGGCAAACGCTTTCACGATATCGGCTTTGATCTGCGCCCCGGCGAAATTCTTGGCATTGGCGGTTTGATGGGCGCGGGCCGCAGCGAGATTGCGCAAGGGATTTGCGGTTTGCATCCCATCAAACAGGGCGAGATTCGCCTGCACGGCCAAGCGGTGAAGTTACGCGATTACGCCGCCAGCATTGCACAGCGCATGGTGTATTTGTCGGAAGATCGCAAAGACGCCGGGTTGTTTCTCGATATGCCGATTGCGTGGAATATTTCAGCGCTGGATATTCAGGCGGTGAGCCATCAGCGCTGGTTGCTCAGTCCACACCGCGAACAGAAGCAAGCGGCAGCGCTGGCCCAGCAGGTAAAACTCAAACACGGCAAGTTAAGCGATCCGGTGTCGTCGCTGTCGGGCGGCAATCAGCAGAAAGTGGCGTTGGCGCGGGTGTTATCGGTGCAGCCACAGATTGTGTTTCTCGACGAACCCACGCGCGGCGTTGATGTTAGCGCCAAAGCGGAAATCTACAGCATTCTCGCCAAACTGGCGGCGAACGGCATCGGTTTAGTGGTAATTTCGTCAGAATTGCCGGAACTGATTGGCCTGTGCGACCGCATCATGGTGATTCACGAGGGGCGCATCAGCGGTGAAGTCACCGGTGAGGCGATGACAGAAGAGAATCTGATGCGGCTGGCAGCCGGCATCACTGCACAAGCGGAGGCCGTATGACCATGAATTCCACCCTTCCCGTCCTGCCCAAATCGCGCTGGTCACTGTTTGGCAGTATTCACAAACAGCGCGAAGTCGGTTTGGTGGTGATCATTGCATTGATCTTCGTGGTGATGAGTTTCACCTCGCCGTATTTCCTCACCTGGGCCAACATGAAAGCGATGCTGCTGTCGTTTTCGATTGAAGGCATCGTGGTGATCGGCATGACCATTTTGCTGATTGTCGGCGGGATCGACCTGTCGGTAGGCGCGGTGGTGTGTTTGTCGATGGTGGTCGCCGGTCAGTTGTTCCTCAGCGGCGTTGATCCGTGGCTGGCGAGCCTGGGCGGGATCGGCGCGGCGGCACTGGTTGGCCTGTTGATGGGATTAACGGTCACCAAAATCGGCCTCAGTCATTTTATTGCCTCGTTGGCGGCGATGGTGATCGTGCGTGGCCTGTGCATGATCGTTACGCAAGGCACGCCGCTGTCGCTGTTTACCTTGCCGCTGAGTTTTAAATTTATCGGTCAGGGCGCGTTGTGGGGCATTCCGTTTGTCATCGTGCTGTTCTTTGTTTTGGTGGCGTTGTTCGACTTTATGCTGCGTAAAGCCACGCTGTTCCGCAAAGTGTTTTATACCGGCAGCAATGAACGCGCCGCCGCCTATTCCGGCATCAACATCAATCGCATCAAATTATGGGTCACCGTGCTCACCTCCACGTTGGCGGGTTTAGCGGGCATCATCTATATGGCGCGCCTCGGTTCAGCAACCCCGACGTTTGGCGTTGGCATGGAGCTGAACGTCATCGCAGCGGCAGTGATTGGCGGTGCCAGCCTTAAAGGCGGCAGCGGATCGATCCTCGGCGCGGTGTTGGGTGTGGCGCTGCTGTCGATCGTCACCAGCTCGCTGATTTTGATTAACGTTTCCGTGTACTGGCAGGAGCTGATTAAAGGTCTGATTTTGCTGGCCGCGGTCTCCATCGACCATTTACTGAATAAATACCGTGCAGCCTAAGGAACACTCACTCATGGAATTCGCTAGCGAACATCCGGCGTTTCACAGCGCACGCCAGATTTACCAGGTTTTAGTGATGTATTACCTCGACGGCAAAAAACAGTCCGAAATTGCCGTCGAAACCGGCTTGTCGGTGGCCAGCGTCAATCGTCTGATCCGCCAGGGCAAAGAGAGCGGCATGGTGGAAATCACCATTAAATCACCGTGGCTCTCCGCGCATCAGCTGGAAAGTGATTTGGCGGCGTTGGGCAAATTGCAACAGGTGGTGGTCGCGCCGAATGTGGCGCGCAGCGAGGAACAAAACCTGCAAATGGTCGGCGCAGCGGCGGCGGAATATCTGCTATCGCGCATCAAAGATGGCGACGTGATTGCGATTACCGGCGGCAAAGGGGTCAGCGCGTTGGTTGACGCCTTGCAGCCCGCGCGCAAATACGATGTGCAGATCGTGCCTGCACTGGGTTGCGTGCAAGGCAAGCACTACACCGATGTGAATCATGTGGCATCAGAAATGGCTGCGCGCCTGGGCGGCCACGCCTGGCAGATCCACGCCCCGTTATTCACCGATTCTGCCGATGAACGCGACATGCTGATGGGGATTAGCGCCGTCGAACAGGTGCTGGATAAAGCGCGGCATGCCACGCTGGCGGTGGTTGGTTTGGGTTCGATTTACAGCGACAGCTCCAGCTATTACGACCTCAACCTCGCCGCGCGTGATGCGGCAGCCAGCATTGAAACCAGTGGCGCGCGCAGTGAGCTATTGGCGTGGCTGCTGGATGCTAACGGCCAACCGGCACCGTTTGATGCCAATCGTCGCTTAGTGGGATTAACGCTGCCCGAACTGCAACGGATTCCCTTTTCGATGGCGGTGGTGGCCGGTCGCGACAAAATCGACCCGATTCGTTGTGCGCTGCACGGGCAATGGCTGAAAGCCATGGTTACCGATGAATCCACGGCGGCGGGCGTGCTGGAGATGACACTGAGCGAAGGAGCTATCGATGGATAAATTACTCACCCGCGAACAGCGTTTAAACGCCCTGCGCCAACGCACCTCAACACCGGTTTTGATCGTCGGCGGCGGCATCAACGGCATCAGCACCTTTCGTGAGCTGGCGTTGCAGGGCATTTCGGCCATTTTGGTGGAAAAAGGCGACTGGTGTCAGGCCGCCAGCGGTGCGCTCTCACGCATGATCCACGGCGGTTTACGTTATCTGGAAACCGGTGAATTTACCTTGGTAAAAGAGTCAGTGACCGAACGCGATCGCCTGCTGAAAAACGCCGCACATTACGTGTTCCCGCTGCGCACCACCGTGCCGATTGATAACCTTGCCGGTGGATTGATCAACGCCACGCGCCGTTTTCTGCACCTGGGCGATAAACCCACCCGGCGCGGCGCGCTGCTGATCAAAACTGGCCTGAGTTTGTACGACATTTACACCCGCCAGTATGGCTCAATGCCGAAACATCAGGTGCGCAGCGAAGCGGCGACACGCGAACGCTGGCCGGGTTTTGCGCCTTGGGTAAAATACAGCGCCAGCTATTACGATGCGTGGATCAGCGCACCGGAACGGCTGGGATTTGAATTGATTGACGATGCTGAACAAGCTTGCCCGGAAGCATTGGCCGTCAACTATCTGCAATTGGTGAGTGCAGAAGGTGAAACGGTGATGTTGCAGGACGCCTTGAGCGGCGAACGCTTTAGCCTACAACCGCATGTGTTGGTCAATGCCGGTGGAGCGTGGATCGATCAACTAAATCAACGCGTTTCACCCACCAGCGATCTACCAAAATTGATTGGCGGCACCAAAGGATCGCATTTGATCCTCGATCATCCCGAACTGTTGCAGATGCTGGATGGCGAAATGGTCTATTTCGAGAATCAGGAAGGCCGCGTCTGCATCATGTTCCCATGGTTTGGCAAAGTGCTGGTGGGTTCCACCGATATTCGCGTTGACGATCCTGATGCGGTGGTGTGCGAAGAGGATGAAAAAGCCTATATCCTCGAATCACTGCGCTTTGTCTTCCCTCACATCACGGTGCCGGATGCCGCCATTGTGTATACCTTCTGCGGCGTACGCCCGCTGCCCGCCAGCGATGCCAAACTCAACGGCCAAATTTCACGTAATCACTCGTTAGTGCTGCTGCCGCCCGATGCGCAACGTGCCTGGAGCACGCTGTGTTTAGTCGGCGGCAAGTGGACCACTTTCCGTCAGTTCGGCGAAGAAGCTGCCGATCGCGTATTGCGTTTGCTGGGCGAAAAACGCCAGCTTTCCAGCGGCGATCTGCCGATTGGTGGCGGACGCGACTTTCCGCCACCTTCCGGGCAAAACGCCTGGCTGGCGCAATTAGTGCAACGCTTCGGCGTACCGCTGCCGCGCGTCACACAGCTGGCGAAACGCTATGGCAGCCGCGCCTTGCCGCTTTTGGATCTGATTCAGCAGCACGGCGAGCAAGCGCTGCAACATCACCCCGCTTACAGCGATGTTGAACTGCGATATCTGATTGAACACGAGCAGGTTTGTCAGTTGGAAGATTTGCTGGTGCGCCGCACTTCGCTAGCCATATGCGGCGAACTGACTGCGCCGCTGGTGCAGGAAATCGCCACCTTGCTGGCATCCACCCTTGGCTGGAACGACACCCAACGCCAGCAGCAACTGCAACGTTGCTGTGACAACCTCGCCCGCTTGCATGGTTTATCCAACCTCAATCCCACGATTTTTCAGGAGGAAGCACGACATGTTAGTAACCAATAAAGTTCGCCTCAACCGCCTGTTTCAGCACGGCAAATGTCTGGATGTCGCCATTGATCATGGCATCGCCAACGAGCCGGACTTTCTCATCGGGCTGGAGAATATCGAAGCGGTGATGGATAACCTGATCGCCGCGCAACCGGATGCGATTCAGGTGAATTACGGCCAGGCCGATTTACTGCAACGTGTCGCCGGACGCAAACCGGCATTGGTGATGCGTACCGATGTCGGCAACGCCTACAACGCCGCGCGTCACCGTGAAATGTGGGCGGTGCTGCACAATCCGGATGAACCGATCCTCGCCGCGTTGCAAATGGATGCCGCTGCGGTGGTGGTTAATCTCTATCTGATCCCCGATGAACCGGGCATTTTCCGCATGTGTGTCGAGAATATTGGTCGTTTACGCCAGGCCTGCGATCGCTACGGCATGCCGCTGATGATTGAACCGCTGGTGATGGCTCCAGCAGGACAAGGCGCGGCATACGGCTCGCTCGGCGATGTCGAGAAAATCGTGCCGCTGGTACGTCTCGCACGCGAACTCGGCGCGGATATCGTCAAAGCCGATCCCACGGAGAATGTGGAAGATTTCCATCGCGTGGTGGAAGCGGCCCGTTGCCCAACGCTGGTGCGTGGCGGCGGCAAAGGTGAAATCGCCGGTGTGCTGGCAAAAAGCGCGGCGCTGATGGCGCAAGGCGCCAGCGGCATGGTGTATGGCCGCAACGTTTATCAGCACGACAATCCTTCACGCGTGGTGAAAGCGTTGATGGCGATTATTCATCAGGGTGTCAGCGGCCCGGACGCATTGGAAATTTATCAGCAGGGTTAAGCCTTACCTGCACCGGCGCTTAAGCGGTGCGCCGTCTTCGCCAGTTAACGGAGTCGGATATGAAGATAGTCGGGATTGATGCCGGAAACACCATGATCAAAGCGGTGCTGTTTGATCTCAGCGGCCGGGTGTTGTCGGTGGCCGAGTGCGCGGGCGAAACCCATCGTCCGCAGGAAGGCTATGCCGAACGGCCGGTGGAAGATATCTGGCACGGCGTTAGCGCTGCGGTGAGTCGCTGTTTGCAACAAGCGGGGTCGCCCGCCAGCGATGTGATCGCAGTTGGCGCCGCCGGTCACGGCAACGGTTTGTATGCACTGGATAAACAGCAGCGACCGCTGTTTGGCATCCAATCGATTGATCATCGTGCCAGTGAAACCGTGCATGCGCTGGAAAATAGCGGAGCGGATCAGCGCATTTATCAGATCTCGCTACAAAAGCCGTGGCCCGCTGCCACGCCGGTATTAATCAGCTGGATTAAGCAACATCAGCCACAACGTTGGGCGCAGATCGGCCATTTGCTGTGTGCCAAAGACGTCATCGCCCACTTTCTCAGTGGCGCAATTAGCGCCGATTACTCGGACGCCGCCGGTGCCGGATTAATTGATTATCGTCAGCGTGGTTACAGCCGCGAATTGATGGCGCTGTACGACATTGAAGAGGCGCTCGCCCTGCTACCCGAATTGCGTGAATCTTGCGATGTGGTCGGCCATGTCACGGCGCAAGCCGCGCAACTCACCGGCCTGCCCGCAGGTATTCCGGTGGTTGCCGGGATTTTTGATGTGGTGGCCAGCGCAATTGGATCTGGCGTGGTGAACAGCGGAGAAGCGTCGATTGTGGCAGGCACCTGGAGCATCAATCAGGTGGTGATGGATAAGCCCGATTATCTGCGCCCAGTGTTTATGAATTCGATTATCGAATCCGATCGCTATATGGCGATTGAAGCCAGCGCCACCTCTGCCGCCAACCTCGACTGGTTCCTGCGCGAATTCGACGACGGTCGCAGCGGCCAGGGCGCAGCACGCAGCAGCGATACCGTTGCGCATGTCGAACCCAACGCGCAGTTGCCGCTCTATCATCCTTATCTCTATTCAGGGCGCAAGTCTGAACCGGCTAAAGCCGGATTTTACGGGCTGGGCGGTTGGCACACCCGCGCCGACATGTTGTTTGCCCTGTTTGAAGGCGTGACCTTTGCCCATCGCGCGCACATTGATCGCTTGCGTGCCGCCGGTATCCCTTTTACGCAAGCCATTTTGTCGGGTGGCGCGGCGCGCAGTTGCATCTGGCCGCAGATGTTTGCCGATGTATTGGGTATTCCGATTCGCGTGGCCGAATGCAAAGAGACCGGCGCGTTGGGCGCAGCGTTGTGCGCGGGTGTTGGTGTGGGTACGTGGCGCAATCTCGCTGAAGCCGCTCAGCAAGCGGTGCAACTTAATCCCGGCGAATTATTACCGCGTCCGGAACGCTTTGCTTTCCACGATGCGCGTTATCGGGTATTCAAAAAACTTGAGCTGGCAATGCGCGAGATGTGGCAAGAAGCGAGTTGATTGCTATCTTCGTGTGGGTGGGAGATTGCTGCTCACACATAAATCTATTACTTATTCCTCTAAATGACGCACAATATAAAATTGATACAGTTCAAAGTTTTTTAATTTTATTTTTTCGGAAATTAAAATAAAAAACCAAGTTAGCACTCAAAAAATTAATGTTTGAATTGATATTAATCAAGATATTAAGATTTTACAGTCTCTTGAAAATCGAAAAACAAGACACTTCTTAATTCATATTTAAATAACTATAATTACGCCAACTTTAATCCAACCACAAGAAATTAAAAAACATTTTATTAGTTTGTTTGGATGTTGTAAAAAATAATTCGATTTAATTGAGTTATTTTTAAAGGAATGATTATGAGAACACTTAACTTGCAAGAGATGGAAATGGTATCAGGGGCGGGTAACTATGCTGACAAACATGGTCCGGGAAATAATAATTCATCACGCCAAAATGGGGGTAATTATGGTGGAGTTCCTAAAACCTGCGAAAACATGGTTGGCTTCGGTATTATTTCAGGAATGATTGCTGGCAGCATTGGGGGCCCTGCAGGAATTGTTGCAGGAGGCGCACTTGGAGGTGTCACCTCTGCTGTTAGCGCATGTGATAATAGTCCTTACGGTGGAAACAAAGGGGGGAATACTTCAGGAGGTGGGTATGGAGTTGGCCAGTGCACCTGGTGATGGATGGGAATGAAAATATGAGGCGCTATCAAAGAGCTGCAATCAATGTAGCTTGGGTTGTGACTTTATTACCTTTTATTTTTAAAGAGACACCCTGTAGCTATCTTGAGACAGGAAATAACATTGATTTGATTAAATCGCTTTTCATATCAATTGGGATATATTCTTTTTATTCTTGGATGGCCCGATTTTACAGTCACTGTAAAAATAGTTAATGATGTGTTTATAACCAAGCCTCTCTAGCTGAGGCCTGGTTTTTATTTATAAATTCTGCTAACGCAGATTCATAGCATGACTGTCTTTAAGAAACGTTTATAATCCTTTTTATGTTGAACAACATGCTACTGCTCATCACTTTAAACTCATTATAAAAAGGACATCCGCATGCAAATCAATCAAATTCCCTTTGGCATTACCAACTGGGCCGACATCGCGCCGGAAACGCATCCGGGCGAGCACGGTTTTGCGCTGTGGCGTACCCAACGCTTCGGTGATATTCGCGTACGCATGGTGGAGTATTCGCCGGGTTATCTGGCAGATCACTGGTGCAGTAAAGGCCATATCCTGTTGTGCCTGGAAGGTGAAATGATCACAGAGTTGGATGATGGACGTACCTTCACGCTCACGCCTGGTGTCAGCTATCAGGTGGCAGATCATGCCGAAGCCCATCGCTCATCCACCATTAACGGCGCAAAGCTGTTTATCGTGGATTAAGCGCCAGAGAAAGAGTGGCGTTGTACAAAAAATGACAACCTCGTCGCCATGATGTACACTTGAACCATGTAAATGTTCAAATGAACATTATCTGGAGGTTGTTATGACAACGATATCCCCTTTAAACCACGGCAATGCGGCACGCGTGTTTGATCCTTCGCTGATTCAACACGCCGATAAATCCTTTATGGATCAAATGGGATTACCGCGCAATCCGCTCAAAGCGCATCAGCTGATTACCGAAGGATTGGATGTCGGCATCGTGGAACGTGCTGCCACAGTATTGAAAGCCACGCCGCTGGACGTGGCGCAAATGGTGTCGATGGATCGCAATACCTATCGACGCCGCGAAAAAGCCGGTACCCAGCTTTCAGTTGAACAAGGTGCGCGTGTGTACCAGGTATTCGAAATTTTGGATGCCGTACTCCAATTGTTCGCAGGCGACGTTGACGCTGCGATGCACTGGATGTATCAACCTGCTCTGGCACTGGATGATGCGCTGCCAATGGATATGCTAAGTACACCCGCTGGTTGTGATGCGGTGTTGACGCTGATTGGTCGACTGGAACACGGAGTGATTGTGTAATGACGCGACGGAAGGAATCGGAAGCTCCCTACCGACTGTTTTATCGTTTAGTCAAAGAAGAGTACGCCAGCGATGCCTTTAGCGGCGCTGGCGCAGAAAAATGGGGTGGACGCTGGAACCCGCCCGGCATCAAAACCGTGTATCTCAGCAGCTCAAAAGCGCTGGCAACACTGGAATTGGTGGTACACGCCGGGAAAGCAATGTTGGAGAAAAGCCACTTCGTGGTGTTTACCCTGCCGATCCCGGAAAGCGAGATCATGGTGTTGGATTGCAGCAAGCTGCCCAACAACTGGGAGAAATATCAGCAGCAGGAAGAGACGCAAGCCATGGGCGCCGCCTTCCTGAATCTGGACGGCGGCTATCCGTTGCTGCTAACGGTGCCGAGTATTCTCACCGGCGAAGACAATGCCATTTTGAATCCCGATCATCCGTCCGCCGCCGATGTTTTCGCACACGCCACATCAGCGCCCTTCGCGCTGGATCGCCGTATCAAAAATGATAATCCTGCGTTATAAGGTCACCATAAATGGCGACCCTACGAAAACGCGTTTAACCTTGGTAGGGTCGCCATTTATGGTGACCGCTAATATCAACGCGTAGGTTTCGCCATCGCAAACGCCGCATTCAAATCAACACGCTGCCAGAACGACTGTTCGGCATTGCCTGACAACGGATAACCGTTTGGCAGCGCCGTTTTCACCAGCAGATTGCGGATTTGCGCATCAGACAGATGAGGCAACGCGGTCTTCAGCAAAATCTCCGCGCCTTGCGGCACCTTAACTGGCGTGTTTTTCGCGCTGATTTTCGGCAAGTTGTAACTCATGGTGAAACGGTAGAACTGTTTCATCGCCGGTGAGCTGTAAGGATCGTCTTTGCCCGCACTGCGTGCACATTCCGCCAACGACGTACCACACTCTTTCTCCAACGCGGCACGCAATTGATCGCGTGCTTCGCTAAACAGCGCCTGATATTTTGCATCGCTGAGATAGTTTGCCACGTTGCGTTCAGCGACCATGCGCGATCCCATCACATCCAGCGGATAGTGCACGCCCAGCACCAAACGTGAGTAACCGTAGCGTGCACCGCGCGTGACTAGCGCTTCAAAACGCTCTGGCACCATTTCCGCCATCAGCAACGCATCGGTGTAACCGGTATTGGTGTGGCCACTCGGGAAAGAGCCGCCATCCGCGGTATAACGCACATTATCTTTAATCACCACATCATCTGGCACCAAATGAATGGTGTTGCCTTCATGCAGGAACGGTCGTGGGTAATTGAAGTGCTTTTTCGCCGCGCTGGTACTGACTTCGCTGGCTTTGATCAACGCCGCCGCTTTGCTCAGTTCGCCTTTATCGTAAGCGGCGAGGAAGGCTTTGCCGAGACGTGGACCCAGCGCATCTGACAGGAAATAGAGTGAACTGATGGCTTCCGCATCGGCCAACGCCTGATGGCGCACATCTTGCGTAGCGTTCAGGTTGATGTTGGTGACCGTGGCGCGGTTGGCAGTCAGCACGTTGTCCGGCAGCGTGCTAAAGCCCGAAAGTAGCGCAATACCCGCTTGCTGATTCTCTTTACTTTTAAAGTCGTAGCCGCTGTTTTTCAGCCACTGTTTATCCGCTTGCTTCGAGGTTTGTTTGACCTTTTCCAACTGCTCACGCTCGAGTGAACTGTTGTCGCCTTGAATGTAGTGGCGTTCAGCTTGCAGCGATTGCTGCTCAAGATCGGTATACGCCGGAGATGAACCGGTTGACGATAAGCCAGCCAGCGCAGCCGCATCGGGCAGTGAAACCGCGTGCGCCTGCTGTGCCAGCAGTAAAACCGTTGCAATCAAAGTGTAGCGGATTTTCATTATTTTCCCCTGTTATCAAAATATTACCTTGCCTGGGGAAACACGCTAGCACCCGCTTATGACAGATTTATTTCATTTAGCGACACTGGCTGGCACAGTTTTGTACGCAAATTTGTGCGAGTGAGCCACAACCGCCGCCGCTGTCGTTTTTGCATTGAGATTGCTGTACATAACAATTTTGCTGGCAGGCAGACACATCACACTTCGCGGCAATCGGTGTCAATTGCACCACGGGCGCCTTGTGTTCAGGTTGCCATGGCGTTTGTGCCAGTGCGCTGGCGCTGAGCAGTAACGCGAAAGCCATTAGCCACTTCATGATCACATCCTCGCAGAAAGGTTCTAACCAGTATGGCTACTGGCAAAATAATTGCCATGCTGAAACATTCGATTCAGAACAAACGCATCAATGCCCTGCTTCAGTGCGAACCGATGCGCTACGACAGTGCAACACAATCAGTCATACCATCATTAAATGCATATAAATTCAACCAATTACCTCTTTCATATCTTGTTGCGCAAACTGGTACAAAAGTTGCAACTATTTTGCCATAGCCAAGGAGACGAATATGAAAGCAATTGTGATTGGTGCCGGTATTGGCGGAATGAGTGCGGCGATTGCGCTGGAGCAAGCAGGATTCGAAACCGCCGTGTTTGAAGCGGTAAAAGAGATGAAACCGGTTGGCGCAGCGATCTCCATCTGGCCCAACGGCGTGAAATGCCTTAACGCTTTGGGGATGAAAGAAGCGCTCCGTGCGCTGGGCGGCAATATGGCGTTTATGGCCTACAACGATGCACACAGCGGCAGCACGCTCACCCGCTTTAGCATGAAACCGCTGGTGCAGCAGGTCGGTGAATATCCTTATCCGGTGGCGCGCGCCGAATTACAGGCGATGTTGATTGAAACGTACGGGCGTACGCGCATCAGTTTTGGCAAACGCGTCACGCAAGTGGAGCAGCATGAAAACGGTGTTACGGCGTGGTTTGATGACGGCAGCCAGGCGGAAGGCGATTTTCTGGTCGCCGCCGACGGCACGCATTCGGTGATTCGCCACTACGTGTTAGGCGAAAGTGTGGAACGTCGCTATGCCGGCTATGTTAACTGGAATGGCTTAGTTAACATTGACGAATCCATCGCCCCCGCCGATCAGTGGACTACCTTTGTCGGCGAAGGCAAGCGCGTTTCGCTGATGCCGGTGAGCAATAATCGTTTCTATTTCTTCTTTGATGTGCCGCTGCCAAAAGGTTTGTCAGAAGATCGCGCAACCTTGAGAAACGATCTTAAAGGTTACTTCAGCGGCTGGGCCGATCCGGTGCAACGGCTGATCGACAGCATCAATCCCGACACCACCAATCGCGTCGAAATCCACGATATCGAACCGTTTAGCCGCTTTGTGAAAGGTCGCGTAGCGCTGCTTGGCGATGCGGCCCACAGCACCACGCCTGATATTGGCCAGGGCGGTTGTGCGGCGATGGAAGATGCGGTGGTGCTGGCGCAAACGTTGGCATCGCATTCGTTGGGCATTGAAGATGCGTTACTGCGCTATGAAGCGCGTCGCGTGGAACGCACCAAAGATTTGGTGTTGAAAGCGCGCAAACGTTGCGATGTAACGCATGCCAAAGATGCGCAGGTAACGGCGGCGTGGTATGCAGATTTGAAAAACGAAACCGGCGAGCGGGTATTGGCGGGAATGTGCGAAACCATTGAAGGTGGGCCGTTGGGGTAAAAAAGCAGGTCGCCAACAATGGCGACCTTTCGTATTAACCTTCTAAACCGCGATTTTTCAACATTGGGCCGATTTCCGGCTCTTTGCCGCGCCATGCCAGCCACAAATGCTGCAAATCGCTGCTGTTACCGCGCGACAGAATATGCTCGCGGAACTGCTGGCCGTTTTCACGGCTTAAACCGCCGCGCTCGACAAAGGCCTGATAACCATCATCGGCCAGCATCTGCGTCCAGATATAGGCGTAATAGCCCGCCGCATAACCGCCGCCCCAGATATGACGGAAATAGCTGGAGCGATAACGTGGCGGCACCGTCGCCAGCGCGATGTTTTCGGCGGCCAACGCCTGCAACTCGAAGTGGCTGACGTCTTGCGGATTGTCATGCGTGGTCAGCGAATGCCACTGCAAATCGAGCAGTGCCGCCGCCAGCAATTCGGTCATGTCATAGCCTTTATTGAACTTTGAGGCACGCACCATTTTGTCACGCAGTTCCGCTGGCATCGCCTCACCGGTTTTATAGTGACGCGCATAGTTAGCAAACACCGCTTCGTTGCTGGCCCAATGCTCGTTGATCTGCGACGGGAACTCGACAAAATCGCGCGGCGTGGCGGTGCCGGACAAGCTCGGATAGCGTTGCGTAGCGAACAAGCCGTGCAGCGCGTGACCAAACTCGTGGAACAAGGTGATCACTTCATCCCAGCTCAACAGCGCCGGTTGCCCCGTCTGCGGCTTGGTGTAGTTGCACACGTTGTAAATTACCGGTTTGGTATCCAGCAGCGTGCTTTGATTAACGAAATTACTCATCCACGCGCCGCCGCTTTTGTTATCGCGCTTGAAGAAATCGGTAAAGAACAGCGCTAACGGCGTGTCGTCGGCATCGAAAATCTCGTAAACATTGACGTCCGGATGGTAAACCGGCAAATCGTGACGCTGCTGGAAGCGAATACCAAACAACTGGCTGGCCGACCAAAAAACACCCTTTTCCAATACGTTATTCAGCTCGAAATAGGGACGAATTTGGCTCTCATCCAGCGCGTATTGCGCTTTACGTACTTGCTCAGCGTAGAAGTTCCAGTCCCAGACACGCAGCGGGAAGCTGTGATGTTGCTGCTCAATCATCTGCTGAATATCGGCAGCTTCGCGTTCGGCGCGAGCACGAGCGGCAGGCACAATGTTACGCATAAAGGCGAATGCCGCTTCCGGCGTTTTGGCCATCTGATCTTGCATGCTCCATTCGGCATAGGTTTTAAAACCCAGCAAACTCGCCTGCTCGGCACGCAACTGCGCCATGCGTAACACGATATCACGCGTGTCGTTGTCATCGCCGCGCTCGCTGCGCGTCAACGCATGTTCAAACAACGCTTCTCGCGTGGCACGAACTTGCAGTGATTGAAGCGCCGGTTGTTGCGTGGTGTTTTGCAGCGGGATCAGCCATTCACCGTGCAATCCGCGGGCTTCGGCAGCGGTTTTAGCATGGGCTAACTCTTCGTCGCTCAATCCCGCTAATGCCGCCACATTACTTACCGTATAAGCACCGGCTTTGGTTGCCGCCAGCAGCTTGTTGCCAAACTTGGTACTGAGGCTCGCCAGCTCCTGATTGCAGGCGCGCAGTTGGGTTTTATCCGCATCGTTCAGGCTGGCGCCGGCTAACTGGAAATGTTGCCAGGTCACTTCCACCAAACGCATTGATTCTGCATCCGGGCAATGCGTGCCACGATGTTGATAAACGCTATCGAGACGCGCAAACAGTTGGCTGTTAAGGCAGATTTCATCATTCAGCGCAGTGAGTTGCGGCGTAATCAGTTCGTCGATCGCTTGCAAACCATCGCTGGTATTCGCAGATGTCATCGCACCGAACACCAAATTTACGCGATTTAGTAACTGGCCGCTGCGTTCAAGGGCTTCATAGGTATTAGCAAAAGTCGGCTTGTCTGAATTGCTGGCGATCGCCGCCACTTCGCGACGCTTCTCAGCAATGCCCGCTTCCAGCGCCGGTAAGAAATGCGCTTCCTGAATCTGGTCAAATGGCGGGGTTTGATACGGCAAGGTGCTGGCGGTGAAAAACGGATTGGCGGGTGAATTCATTATCGCTCCTGATAATCAGCAACGCCGCACACGGCGGCGGGATGTTTCTATCCTGGCAGTTTCCACGTCACTCAACAACTTATCGCCTGTTGGTAAATGCTGATGATCTCACCGGCCACCGCTACGGCGATTTCGGCCGGTAATTTACCCTTCACATCCGGCAAACCTATCGGACAGCGCAGGCGCGCCAGCGTTTCTGCGGCGATGCCCTTTCCTTCTAATCGATAGCGAAAACGCTGCGCTTTGGTCGCGGAGCCGATGACACCAGCATAGCGAAAATCACCACGACGCAGAATCGCCTCGCTAAGCGCCAAATCCAGCGGGTGATCGTGCGTCATCACCACAAAATAGCTGCCGGGCGCGGCTTCTTTGACGCAATCAATTGGATCGTCAACCTGGCGCACCGTGACATCCGGCGGCACGCAGCGAAACTGCGCGGCGCGGCTATCAATCCAGGTAATGTGGCATGGCAATGTCGCCAGTAATTGCACTAACGCCTGACCAACATGTCCCGCGCCATACACCTGAATCTCGGGTTGCTGCTGCATCAGCGGCTCAAACAAAATTGTCGCATGGCCGCCACAGCACTGACCTAGACGCGCGGCGAGCGCGAAGTCTTCAGTGCGCGGTTCGCGACTGCGCTGTTGCAGCATCTCGCGCGCTTGGGCAATGCATTGATATTCCAGATGACCGCCACCAATGGTAAGAAAGGTGTCGCTGGCGCTGACCACCATTTTGCTGCCACGATCGCGTGGCACCGAACCGCGCTGGCTGAGTACCGTCACCAACACGCAGCTTTGACGCTTTTCCCGCAGGCTATGCAATACGCTAATCCAGTCATGATAAATCATGGTCCGCTCCTGATAAGCGCTGAATCCCCCAGAACACCCGTTCCGGCGTTGCGGGCGCATCCAACTGCGGGTGGCGACGATAGTTATCCACGCTGGCAACTGCATCCTGCAGCGCGCACCACACCGCAATCCCCAACATAAATGGCGGCTCGCCCACCGCTTTGGAGTGAAACACCGTGTCCTGCGGGTTTTTACGGTTCTCGACCAGCGTGACGCGCAGATCGCTGGGTACATCGCTGATCGCCGGAATTTTGTAGCTGGCTGGGCCGTCGGTGAGCAATTTGCCCTTGTCGTTCCACACCAACTCTTCGCACGTCAACCAGCCCATACCTTGTACGAAACCGCCCTCAACTTGCCCGATATCAATGGCCGGATTCAGCGATGCGCCGACGTCATGCAGAATATCGGCTCGCAGCAGGCGATATTCACCGGTCAGCGTATCCACCAGCACTTCACAGCACGCTGCACCGAACGAGAAGTAATAGAACGGTTTGCCGCGTCCGGCGGCACGGTCGTAGTGAATGCCCGGCACTTTGTAGAATCCGGTAGCCGAAAGCGGCACCTGATTGAGCCACGCTTGCTGCGCCACCTGCGCAAAGGTGAAGTGCTGATCGCCAACCCGCACGATGCCATTGTTGAAACTTACCGCTTCGGCGCTGCATTGATGCTGCTGGCACAACATCTCCGTCATGCGATCACGCAAGATCTGCGCCGCATTTTGCGCCGCTTTGCCGTTGAGATCGGCACCGCTGGATGCCGCCGTCGGCGAGGTGTTCGGCACTTTGCCGGTGTCGGTCGCGGTCACCTGAATCTGGCTGATATCGATTTGCAGCACTTCGGCAACAATCTGCGCCACTTTGGTGTTCAATCCCTGGCCCATTTCGGTACCGCCGTGATTGAGCTGCACCGTGCCATCGGTGTAAATCAGAATCAGCGCACCGGCCTGGTTGAGGAAACTGGAGGTGAAAGAGATACCAAACTTCACCGGCGTCAGTGCCAATCCGCGTTTCATAAAACGACTGCTGGCGTTGAACGCGCTAATTTCTGCACGCCGTGCCGCATATTCACTGCTGATTTCTAGCTGCGCGGTCATCTCATCCAGCAGGTTGTCCTCGACCTGCTGGTGGTAATGGGTGATGTTGCGATCGGTTTTGCCGTAATAGTTACGTTTACGCAGCTCTAACGGATCGAGCCCGATTTCACGCGCGATGTGATCCATGATCTGTTCAATCGCCACCATGCCTTGCGGGCCACCGAAGCCACGATACGCGGTGTTTGAGGCGGTGTGCGTGCGGCAGCGATAACCGGTAATCAGTGCATCGCCGAGATAATAGGCGTTGTCGGCGTGAAACATCGCGCGATCGACAATCGATCCGCTAAGATCGAGCGAATAACCGCAGTTACCGGCCAGATCGATTTTCACGCCACAAAAGCGCCCTTCATCATCCACGCCGACATCGTAGCATACGAAAAACGGATGACGTTTGCCGGTGATTTGCATGTCGTCACGCCGCGCAAGGCGCATTTTTACTGGTTTGCGCAACTGGCGCGCGGCAATCGCACACAAACAGGCAACACCCGCCGCCTGAGTTTCTTTGCCACCAAAACCGCCGCCCATGCGCCGCATATCAATGGTGACTTTGTTCATGCTGATGCCCATCACTTCCGCCACCAGCTTCTGTACTTCAGTGGGGTTTTGCGTGGAGGAAAACACCTGCAAGCTATTGTCTTCGCCAGGAATGACCAGCGCGGTTTGCGTTTCCAGGTAGAAATGTTCCTGGCCGCCAATGTGAAATTCGCCTTGAATACGCCGTGGTGCACGTGCCAGCGCCGCCTCTGCATCACCGCGTTGATGAATGTGCGGCTGCTGCACGAAAAAGCGCTGTTCCAACGCTTCGCGCACGTCGAGCACCGCAGGCAATGGTTGATACTCGATGATCGCCGCCGCTGCACCCGCCCTTGCCGCTTCGGGTGATTCAGCAGCGACCGCAATCACAATTTGGCCAAAATATTCGATGGTATCCTGCGCCAGCAGCGGATCGCCGGGTTCCAGCGGCCCAACATCGTTGACGCCAGGCACATCGCGCCAGGTCAACACACTGACAACGCCAGGCACCGCGTAGCACGGCTGCACATCCAATTTGGTGATACGTGCATGCGCATGTTCGCTGAGGCGCGGACAAAGATGCAGCAATCCCGGCAAATCCGGTTTATCGTCGATATAGATGGCTTCGCCGGAAACATGCTTATCGGCACTTTCATGCTTGTTGCTGCGACCGACGCCCGTTTGCATGGTGCTGGCAAACTGGGTTTTCAGTAAGGTTTCGTTGAGTTCCGGACGGTTATGAGACATAGCGCGACACCTCCGCAATGGTCAGTTCGCCACAAGCCTGCGCGTAATAGCGGCGCAGCAGATTGCGCGCCACCTGTAAGCGATAATCCGCACTGGCACGAAAATCACTCAGTGGCTGGAAGTCTGTGCCCAATGCGGCACAGGCTTTTTCAATGCTGGTTAAATTCAATGGCTGACCAAGCAATTCAGCTTCTGCCGCCAGTGCGCGTTTCGGTGTCGCCGCCATACCGCCAAACGCCAACCGTGCTTCAACCACCAATCCACTCTCGATTTGCAGATTGATGGCGGCAAACACCGCTGAAATATCGTCGTCGAGGCGTTTTGCCACTTTCCATGCCGCAAAGTTGGGTGACAATGTCACTTTAGGGATGGTGATGGAGCGGATAAATTCGCCAGCTTGTAATTCCGTTTGACGATACGCGGTAAAAAATTGATCCAGCGGCACTTCTCGCAGATTGTCGCCCTGTTGCAACACCAGCCGTGCATTTAGCGACAGTAACATCGGTGCGCCGTCGCCGATGGGCGACGCATTGCCAATATTGCCGCCCAGCGTGCCTTGATTACGAATTTGCAGCGAAGCAAAGCGTTCCAACATGTCGCTAAATGCCGGAATGTGTGGTGCGAGAAATTGATAACAATGATGTAACGACGCCGCCGCGCCAAGGTGAAAACTCTCTGCATCTTCGGAGCAGTGCTTCAATTCATCAATCTGTTCCAGCGCGATTAATAACGGCAGTCGTTTGTATTGCTGAGTGATTTGCAGCGTCAAATCGGTGCCACCGGCCACCAAACGTGCCTCGGGATATTGCTGATACAGCGCAGCAAGTTGCGCTACGGTTTTCGGTAGATAACAGCGACTGCCATTGGCTTCAATGCTCTGCACCTCATCGCTGCTTAACGCTTGTAAACGCTGTACCAGCGCAGCGGCATTGTCGCTGAATTCATCGTTAACAGATGAAGCACAGGCTTGTTGTGCCGCATCCATAATCGGTCGATAGCCGGTGCAACGACACAAATTCCCCGCCAGTGCCTGCTCAGCCTGATGGCGATCCCAGCCCTGGCTATTTTTTTGCAGCGTGAACAGCGACATCACAAAACCTGGTGTGCAGTAGCCGCATTGCGAACCGTGGCAATCCACCATCGCTTGTTGCACGCTGTGTAATTCGCCGCCCTGTTTGAGATCTTCTACGGTAATCAGTTGCTTACCTTGCAAACTACTCACCAACGTTAAGCAACTGTTCACCGCTTGATAGTGCATTTTACCTTCAACCACTTTGCCCAACGTAACGGTACAAGCGCCGCAATCGCCCGAGGCGCAACCCTCTTTGGTGCCACGCCGTTGCTGTTGGCCACGCAAATAGTTGAGCACGGTGAGATTGGGATCCAGCTCATGTTCGGTGATTAAACGATTGTTGAGTAAAAACTGAATCATGCGATTTGCTCCTCAGTTTCACGCTGCCAAACCGGTTTGCCACTTACCCAGGTTTGCGCGATGTTACGATCGTCACCCAAGGTCATCATCACAAACAGACGTTCCCAAATATCTTTGCTATTGGCGTTACGCAGTTTTTGCAACGGCGACACCGCCGGATCGAGCACCACAAAATCGGCCTCTTTGCCGGGATTGAAGTTGCCAATCACATCATCGAGATCCAAGGCGTGCGCGCCGCCCAACGTGGCATGATAGAAGGCTTCGCAGGCGCTGAGTTTGTATTGTTGCAGCTGGCCCACTTTGTAGGCTTCGCCCAAGGTTTGCAGCAGATTAAAGGTGGTTCCTGCTCCGACATCGGTGCCAATCCCCATACGTACGCCTTGCTGCCAGCAACGTTTGATATTGAACAAACCGCTCCCGAGGAACAGATTTGAGGTTGGGCAGAAAGCAATTGACGAATCGGTATCATGCAGGCATTGCCATTCTTTATCGTCCAGATGCAAGCAGTGGGCAAAGACGCTGCGTTTTCCAGTCAGTTGATGATGATGATAGACGTCGAGATAGCCTGCGCGCTCTGGGAATAACGATTTAACCCAGGCAATTTCCTGCTGGTTTTCGCTCAGATGCGTATGCATCCAAACATCTGGAAACTCATCACGCAGTTGACGGACTTTATCCAGCAATTCTGGTGATGACGTAGGGGCGAAACGCGGCGTTAATGCATAGCTCAGACGACCACGTTGATGCCAGCGTTCAATCAATTCCCGCGTGTGCTGATAACTCTGTTCCGGCGTTTCGGTCAGATATTCCGGCGCGTTGCGATCCATCATCACTTTGCCAGCTATCAAGCGCATATCAAGCTGCTGTGCCGCACTGAACAGCGCATCGACCGATTGCTTATGAACCGTGCCAAACACCAGCGCCGTGGTGGTGCCGTTCGAAAGCAATTGATGCAGGAAGAATGCCGACATCTGCGCCGCGTGATCGGGACAATGATATTGGCTCTCCACCGGGAAAGTGTATTGATTGAGCCACTCAAGTAGCTGCTCGCCAAAAGCGCCAATCATTTCGGTTTGTGGATAATGAATATGGGTGTCGATAAAACCCGGCACGATCAGTTTGCCGCGCAGATCGATGACGTTGGCCGCATCAACACGCCCTTCTGCGATTTGCCAGCTTTCAAGGCTGACTACTTTGCCATCACGCAGCGTTAATAGACCATCTTCGAGATAGCGCGCATTGGCGGCGATGTCGTCGGGCTGCGCGGCCAGAGCGGTAAAATCAAAGAAGCTGGCGCGCAGCAGCGTTTCGGGTGCGTAAGGCATAAGGGTTCCTTGGATCTTTTATTTGTGCAGATGATTGCCTTAAACAGTGTTTGCAAAGCGCGTGCCAATCCAAATAACAAAAAATAGTGTTTATTTTCAATAATATGCATTGATAATCCCATTTTTTCTGTCACGATGAGATTGCAATCGTGTGCGCAACCGGTTGCCTACATTCGCAATCGGTTGCGATTTAACATTCGTTGTGTTGAGCGGATTTTTGGCAGTGAAGAAGACTTCATTCCCTGCGCGTTCGTGGTGCGTTAATGCACTTGTACTGTGCAGGTAAAATTCTGCAACACGCTGCTTTGGCTTTTCATGAGCAAGGGTTCGAGGTTAATGCTAAGGTGTGGCAGATAACCTGAAATCGTTTAAGGAACAGTGAGATGATTATTTTTGTTACTGGTGCAACTGCCGGTTTTGGTCAAAGTATCACCCGCCGCTTCATTGCTACAGGTCATAAAGTGATCGCCAGCGGTCGCCGTGCTGAGCGCTTAAAAGAGTTGAAAGATGAGTTGGGCGACAACCTGTATACCGTGCAACTCGACGTGCGCAATCGTGCCGCCATTGATGAAGTGATTGCTTCCCTGCCCGCTGAATGGCGCGATATCGATGTGCTGGTGAACAATGCTGGCCTGGCGTTGGGCGTGGAACCTGCGCATAAAGCCAATATCGAAGACTGGGAAAATATGATCGACACCAACAATAAAGGTTTGGTGTACATGACGCGTGCGGTGCTGCCGGCGATGGTGGAACGCAACGTCGGTCATATTGTGAATATCGGATCGATTGCCGGTAGTTGGCCATATCTGGGTGGCAACGTGTATGGCGCGACCAAAGCGTTTGTGCGCCAGTTCAGCCTCAACCTGCGTACCGACCTGCACGGCACTGCGCTGCGTGTCACCGATATTGAGCCAGGATTGGTTGGTGGCACCGAGTTTTCCAACGTACGCTTTAAAGGCGATGACAATAAAGCTGAGCAAGTTTACGAAGGAACGACGGCGTTGACCGCTGAAGATGTGACGGAAGCAGTATATTGGGTGACTACGCTGCCGAAGCACGTCAATATCAATACTTTAGAAATCATGCCAGTCACGCAAACCACTGCCGGTTTGAAGGTGCATAAGGGTTAATTAGATTTTATGGGTGCGCACTTTTGCGCACCCGGTCACCATAAATGGCGACCCTACGACAATACAAATACTCTAACCGCGGCCCCAGCCTGAAACGATAATCAGCATGCCGCTTAACGCTACCAATCCGCCGACCCAATCCCAGGTACTCAACTTTACGCCATCCACCACACGCAGCCAGATCAAAGCCGTTAACACATAGACGCCGCCGTATGCGGCATAAACCCGTCCGCTGGCCGCCGGATGCAAGGTTAACAGCCAAACAAACATCGCCAAACTGGCTGCCGCCGGAACTAATAGCCATGCGGTCATGCCCTTCTTCAACCATAACCACGGCAAGAAACAGCCAACAATTTCCGCTATCGCAGTAATAAAAAACAGCAAGGCGGTTTTTAGCAGCATACAAACTCTCTCTGTTACTTAAACAAATGGCTCAGCGCTGGTGAGCAAAGAAGCAGCGATGATATACTAGCGCACAGTGTTGTTACAGCCGCGATCCCAGCTGTAATGGTGTTAACTAAAGGAAGTCACGATGAAAAACCTGTTTTCTACTTTGCTGGCTGCGGTGCTGACCTCCAGCGTATTACTGGCTGCGCCAATCGCTTTTGCCAAAACCGATCGCCTGATCATCGAAGACGGCAGCAGCGCCTCGAGCAATGAAGCCGCGCGTCAAAGCAAAGAGCAGTGGAACGACACGAAAAATCTGCGCAACATGGTGAATACTCGCGTGGAGAAAGAGTTCGATAAAACCGATAAAGCCTTTGATACCCGCGATTCCTGCGAAAAGAGCTACAACGTCAACGCGTATTGGGAACCGAATACCCTGCGTTGCCTTGATCGCCGTACCGGGCGCCCGGTTGCACCGTAATGCGTTAACACTGCTATAGTTTTTAAAGGAATTCTGACCAAAGGAGTGAACGATGAAAAAACGTAATGCAGTTCTGCTGCTGGCGATGCTGGCACTGCCGGTGCTGGCACAAGCTTCTTGCGAAAGTGTGAAAGCGGACATCAGCAAAAAGATCATCAACAATGGTGTCGCGGAAGGCGATTTCACCCTGGATATCGTGCCTAACGATCAGGCCGATCAAGCCGGTGGCCAGGTGGTTGGCCATTGTGAGAACGACACACAGAAAATCGTCTATAAGAAGAATGGTCGCGATGCGGATAGCAACGTGCCAGACAGCGCAGGCAGTTCGCAAGACGCGCCAGCGCAATAAAGAGTCCCTTCGGGCGGCGAGCTAGCCGCCCTGCTTTTACTCCGCTTCCGGCCGCTGACGCGGCATCAGCCAGGCAACCCACAGCGTTAATATCGCGATCAGCAATGACACCACAAATACCCAATGCAACGACGTGGCAATCTGCCCGGTCCAGTGCTGCAAAGTGGCTTCCGGCAGCGCCTGACGGCTTTGATGCGACATGATTTGCTGCATCGGATCGTCTGCTTGTGGTAAACGCAGTGACAGGTTGAGATTGAGTACCGCACCGAGTAGCGCCGTTCCTAATGCTGAACCCAGCATCCGGCTGAACATGATCGATGCGGTACAGATGCCGCGGATATCGTAATGCGCATGATTTTGCACCGACACCAAAAAAGTGGTGCTGGTCATGCCCATGCCGGTTCCAATCACAAAGGCAGTAAATCCGGCCTGCATGATCGAGCTATCGCTACGTAATAGCAGCAATAACGCGCTACCCGTGATAAGCAAGAGCGCGCCCAACTGTGCGGTAAATCGATATGAAGTGATCAGCATTAATCGGCCACTGAGGGTGCTCGCCAGCGGCCAGCCAATCGACATCATCGCCAATGCGCTGCCCGCTTGCAGCGGCGTGCCGCCGGTAATGCCTTGAATCCAAGTCGGTAAAAATGCGCTGATGCCCATCATGCTGGCACCAATGATCAGATTGCCGATATTGCCCGCCACAATCAAACGGCTGCGCCAAATTTCCAAAGGAAATAACGGCGCCGTCGCGCGTTGTTCATGATGCTTCAATCGCCAAGCTGCAAACACCGCCAACAACAAGAATGGCACCAACCACAAGCCGAGCACTTCCGCTTGCAGCAAGGCGACAAGCAACGCTGCGACACTGATCATTAGCCAGCAACTGCCGGTGAGATTAAGTGAGTTTTGTTGATGATGTTCACGCGCCGGCAGAAAACGCGCCAGCAACAACATGGCAATCACGCCGATCGGCACGTTGACCCAGAAAATCACTGACCAGCTAAAATGCTGCACCAACCAGGCGCCGCTCAGCGGTCCAATGATTGCAGCAATGCCCCATACGCTGGACAACCAACCTTGTACATGCGCACGTTCACGCGGGGAATAGACGTCAGCGACAATCGTCGATGTCAGCGGCATAATCGCGCCCGCGCCTAATCCCTGGAAAGCGCGAAAAACAATCAACCACAGCATGCTGTGGGCAAAACCACACAAAATCGAACCCAGCAAGAACAACGAGACACCAATAAAAAGCAGCCGTTTGCGGCCCCACATATCGGCTAAGCGGCCATAAAGCGGCACGCTAACGGCTTGCGTCAGCAAATAGATGGAAAATACCCATCCAAACTGCGAAAAACCGCCTAAATCGGCAATGATGGTGGGCATCGCCGTCGCCACAATGGTGACTTCAATTGCCGCCATAAACATCGCTAGCATGCAGCCGATGAGAATCCAATGGCGATGTTCCGTGTTCAATTCAGCCGTTTCAGTCATACGTCTCCCTAATTTTCTAACAAGGCTAGCTGAAAATTGTTCACCGCAGTTTCCTCTGCGTGCGCCCGTTTGTGACGGCGTCACCTATTTCGATGAAATTTTTTTATTGTCGGATGATGCCTTATTCCACGCGGCCTGAACACGTATTTCTGTAACTACTATCTACCTGATTTTGCCGCAAAAACTGGCGCTTATCCGTAAGCATTGCTATAGCTTTAATCGGTGCTTTCCAGTTATTCACTGTAAAAGCATCGGTAAAGAGTCATTTTAACTGTAATTTGACAGGGTGAAGGATTTTCGTAGTTGTGAGGTTTGCTGCTACGCCGCCATTCTGGGAATGACGTCACTATATCAAACGATTTTTCAAATCAGGGAGACACTTGCTATGCAAAATGCATCGCTTACCCGCCGCGCGGGGTTAGCACTGCTCGCGATTGTTGCGGTGATAGCTCTGCTGGTGTGGGGATTAGGGGTGAACACGCTGCGCGAGCGCCGGGAGGATTTGATTTATCTTGGTCAGCAGCATCTGTTTTTAGTGTTTTGGTCGATGTTCTTCGCCCTGCTGGTCGGTATTCCCAGCGGGATTTTACTCAGCCGTCCTTTTGCCCGTCGTTGGGCAGAATATGTGATGCAAATCTTCAATGTCGGTAACACGCTGCCGCCGCTGGCGGTATTGGCGTTAGCGATGGTGATTGTCGGCATCGGCGATCGTCCGGCATTGATTGCCCTGTTCCTCGCCTCGCTGTTACCGATTGTGCGTAATACCTTTGCCGGTTTAAGCGCGGTACCGCCGTCGCTGATCGAAGCCGCCAACGGTCTCGGCATGACCAAGTTTCAGCGTTTGCGTCAGGTAGAGATTCCGAATGCGTTACCGGTGATTTTAGCCGGCGTGCGTATCGCCACCGCCATCAATGTGGGAACCGCGCCGCTGGCATTTTTAATTGGCGCCAGCAGCTTTGGTGAGCTGATTTTCCCCGGCATTTATCTCAACGACTTCCCGACATTGATTCTTGGCGCAGTCGCAACCGCGTTGGTTGCGCTGATCCTCGACATGCTGCTTGCGGCATTGGGACGTTATCTCAGCCCGCACTCTGCGGCTTAACACAAGGAGTTTTGTGATGGCTACTGCCAATAAGCTGACGCGCTGGGTGAAACGTACGGCGCTGGCCCTGACGGCGACACTGGCAATCAGCCAAAGTGCCGCTGCTGCCACCCCAATCACCATGGCGACCAAGAGCTTTACCGAGCAGCATATTCTGTCGGCGATGACGGTTTTGTGGTTGCAAAAGAAAGGTTTTCAGGTGATCCCTAAGACCAACATCGCGACCACTATCGGTCGTAACGCAATGATCAATAAACAAATTGATATGACGTGGGAATATACCGGTACCTCATTGATCATCTTTAATCACATCAATAAACCGATGTCGACGGAAGATGCCTATAAAACGGTGAAACAACTGGATGCCAAGTTGGATCTGGTGTGGCTCAATCCGGCTCCGATGAATAATACCTATGCGTTTGCCATGCAGCGCGATCGTGCCGACAAAGAAGGCATCAACACCATGTCACAATTGGTGGCGAAGCTGGAGCAAGTGCGTAAAGACGATCCCGACCACAATTGGAAACTCGGCTTAGATTTGGAGTTCTCTGGTCGTTCGGATGGTCTGAAACCGTTGCAGAAAGCTTACGACATGCCGCTCGACCGCCCGCAGATTCGTCAGATGGATCCCGGCTTGGTGTATAACGCAATTCGGGATGGCTTTGTCGATGCTGGCCTGATCTACACCACCGATGGTCGCGTGAAAGGTTTTGATCTTAAGGTGTTAGACGATGACAAGCACTTCTTCCCGAGTTACAACGTCACGCCTGTGGTGCGCAAAGACGTGCTGGAGAGCCATCCAGGATTGGATGCGGCGCTCAATCAACTGTCGGCGTTAATCAATGACGAAGCGATCACCGAGATGAATAAGCGCGTCGATATTGATCATCAGTCACCCCAACAGGTGGCCCGTGATTTCCTTAAATCTAAAAACATGCTGTAAGGAGGCGCTGTGGATACCTTGCATTACATCATGAATAACTGGCACACCCTGATGACGCTGACCTGGCAACATACCTGGTTGGTGTTGGTCGCGGTAGGTTTCGCCATCATCGTCGGCGTGCCGTTGGGCATTTTAATTGTGCGCTTTAAATGGTTAGCCACGCCGGTATTGGGCGTCGCCACCATCGTGTTGACTATTCCAACCATCGCCTTGTTTGGTCTGATGATTCCGCTGTTTTCGATGATTGGCCAAGGCATTGGTGCCCTGCCCGCCATTACTGCGGTGTTCCTCTACTCATTGCTGCCAATTGTGCGTAATACCCACACCGCGCTGGAGAATCTGTCGCCGGGATTGCGCGAAGCTGGACGCGGAATTGGCATGACCTTCTGGCAACGTCTGCGTTGGGTAGAGATTCCAATGGCGCTGCCGGTGATCTTTGGCGGCATTCGCACCGCCGTGGTGATGAACGTCGGTGTGATGGCGATTGCCGCAGTCATTGGCGCGGGTGGTTTGGGCCTGCAACTGCTGGACGGCATCAGCGGCAGTGATGTGCGCATGTTGATTGCTGGTGCATTAATGATTTGTTTGCTTGCTATTGTGCTTGATTGGCTGCTGCACCGTTTGCAGTCGGCGCTGACTCCTAAGGGGATTCGATAATGATAAAGCTAGAAAACCTGACGAAAACCTTTACCCAGAAGAACGGCACCTCTTTAAATGCCGTTGATAACGTCAGCCTGGAAGTGCCTGCGGGTGAGATGTGTGTGCTGCTGGGCCCTTCGGGCTGCGGTAAGACCACCACGCTAAAAATGATTAACCGCTTGATCCCCGCTTCCAGCGGCCGGATTTTAATTAACGGTGAAGACACCAGCGGGCAAGATACCGTGACCTTGCGCCGCAATATTGGTTACGTTATCCAACAGATTGGTCTGTTTCCCAATATGACCATCGAAGAGAACATCACCGTGGTGCCGCGCATGTTGGGCTGGGATAAGAAACGTTGTCGCGAACGCGCCACTGAATTGATGAGCATGGTGGCGCTAGATCCCACCAAATTCCTGCATCGCTATCCGCGTGAAATGTCGGGCGGTCAGCAGCAACGTATTGGCGTGATTCGTGCGCTGGCCGCGGATCCTCCGGTACTGCTGATGGATGAACCGTTCGGTGCGGTCGATCCAATCAACCGTGAAGTGATTCAAAACGAGTTTTTGGAGATGCAGCGCCAGTTAAAGAAAACGGTGATGCTGGTCAGCCACGATATCGATGAAGCGCTGAAGTTAGGCGATCGTATTGCGGTATTTGGCCAAGGCAAAATTGTGCAGTGCGCTAGCCCGGATGAACTGTTGGCTAAACCGGCCAACGATTTTGTCGGCTCGTTTGTGGGTCAGGACCGTACGTTGAAACGTTTGTTGCTGGTACAAGCCGGCGACGTTACTGACCAACAGCCAACCATTACCGTGCAGCGCAATACGCCGTTGCAGGAGGCTTTTGGCACCATGGACGACAACGATATGCGTTCGGTGACAGTAGTTGATGAAGATGGCAAACCGCTTGGATTCGTCAAGCGCCGGGAAGCACGTGGCGCCACCGGACGCTGCGAAGAGATGCTGCACACCTTCAAGGTGACGGGCAAAGCGGAAGAGAATCTGCGCGTGGTGCTGTCGAAATTGTATGAGCACAACACGGTATGGATGCCGATTGTTGATGAAGATGGACGCTACAGCGGTGAAATATCGCAGGATTACATCGCGGATTATCTCAGTTCTGGACGTACACGCCGTCGTTTGAACCCATAACCGCACAAGGCTTAATACGTAGAAAAAGGCGACAGAAGAGCAAAGTGTCCCGCGCCATGGAAGGCGCGGGCCAAGCCCCAGGGATGGTTTATGGCGTCTTTGCGATCTGACGCCTCTTTCTGCGACTGCACCCTGCCGGTTTAATGTGTTTCTTCCACCGTTTTCACCGCAACAGCTTCTACACGCTCCGAAGGCAAAACCACGTTTAATACCATTGCCAAAATCCCACCAGTAGTGACCGCATGACCAAACAAATTGCTCACCAGTTGCGGGAATTGCTTCAACACCTCCGGCACGGCTTCTACACCCAGGCCAATGCCGAAAGAAACTGCGACAATCAGCATTTCACGACGACCGAGCGGCGTTTGTGTCATCACACGAATACCGGCAGCCACCACGCTACCAAACATCACAATCGTTGCTCCGCCTAACACCGGCGGCGGAATCTGCTGTAACAAATAGCCAATCGCCGGGAACATGCCGAGTAGCAGCAACATCACGCCAATCACCATGCCTACGTAACGGCTGGCAACGCCGGTCATCTGAATCACGCCATTATTTTGCGCGAAGGTAGTATTAGGAAAAGCCGAGAACGCCGCAGCAAGCAGGCAACTGATACCATCAGCGAAAATACCGCCCTGCATGCGGCGTTCAAACGTTTCGCCTTCGATAGGTTGCTGAGAGATCAAGCAATTGGCGGTCAAATCGCCCACCGCTTCGATTACTGCGATGACTGAAACCAGGGCAATCGGTACGAAGATGGTCCAATCAAACGCAAAGCCAAAACGGAAAATCGACGGCATGACAAGCCAAGGTGTATCCGTCATCGGTTTCAAGGTGAGATGGCCGGTCAATGCGGCGGCAACGCAACCTGCCGCGATACCGGCAACCACTGCAACCAGGCGCGTCCAGCGATTCTGCGAGCGATTGAGCACAATGATCACCAGTAGCGTTAACGCACCCAGCGCCAAATTACCCGGTGCACCAAAATTGGTGGCGTTATGTCCGCCCGCCCAATCGGTGATGCTGACTTTGATCAGGCTGATGCCGATTAAGGTAATAACCGTTCCGGTGACCACTGGCGTCAACACTTTGCGCAGCGGCGCGATGCAGCGGCTGATGAGGATAGGAATAAATGCCGCGATAAGGTTGCAGCCGAAGATCATTGCCATGATCTCTTCAGGCGAACCACCGCGCGCTTTGATCATCAAACCGCCTGAAAGGATCACCCCCAGAAAGGCGAAGCTGGTGCCTTGCAAGCAAATCATGCCTGCGCCAATCCCCATAAAGCGGCGCGCCTGCAAGAAAGTGCCAAGGCCGGAAACAATCAACGACATGCTGATCAGATATGGAATCCATGCTTGTAATCCCAGTACGGAACCAATGATCAGTGGCGGAGTAATAATGCCAACCACGCTTGCCAACACATGTTGTAGTGCGGCGCAAAATGCGGGAACTGGACCGATGCGGTCATTCAGCCCATACAACAAACCTTTCTCATTTGATTGCGACATAGCGGTGCTCCGGCAAAATATTCATCAGCAGCGCTGATGCATGAATCACGCCATTGCAAAAAGATTTGTGATTATTTTTAATAGAGTCTTGAAATTGAAGGGGTTTAATTCGATTTTAAAAGCGGCCGAACCTGAACCTTTAGGTTCAGCCACGCTTAATTTGCTGATTTTTGTTTCATCAGGCTGCGGGCTTTGCACTGCTGTTGTGCGCGTTTACGTCATCTAATAATGAAATATCGATATAACCGCTCAGTTCGCGTTGTTCAGCGCGCGGCAAATAAGGCAACTCACCTAATAGTGGCGCACCGAGCTTATCGCGTAAAACATCAATAATTTCAGCGTAGTGAGCCAATCCCGGGTTAATTCGGTTCGCCACCCAACCGGCAAGCGGCAAGCCATCGCGCGCAATGGCATCGGCGGTTAGTAAAGCGTGACTGATGCAACCTTCTTTAATGCCCACCACCAGCACCACCGGTAATTGTTCTTGCTGCACCCAATTTGAAAAAGGCTGTAGGTCATTCATTAAACTGCGCCAGCCGCCGGTGCCTTCCACCACCACCTGCTCTGCGCGCTGCTGCAACTCATTAAGTCCTTTGCGTAATACCGCATAATCAATGCGCTGAGATGAGCTGGTGCTGATTTCATCCTCTTCCAGAGTAATAGGATTGACCGCGGAATATGGCAAAGAGAGACCTGAAGCTTGCTGTAATAGCAGCGCATCTTTATTGCGTAAGCCTTCAGGTGTGCGTTGCGCGCTTTTCGCTACAGGTTTGTAGCCTGCGGCGCATAAACCCGCCTTTGCAAAGCACTGTAACAGTGCGCGGGATACCACGGTTTTACCCACCGCGGTGTCGGTACCGGTGACAAAAAGCGTATTCACCATTCTCCTCCTTCATTAAAGCGATGTGTAACGTGCGAAGGAGGAGTTTAAGGAAATGTGGTTGGAAGCAGATTGCGTTAGCGCAAACTTAAGGCAGGCTGTCATTATCCCTGCAACAGTTTTACCAATAAATGGCCGCTATACAGCGAATCTTTGATCAAGGCGGCGCCGCCAAAGGTGCCAGGATCGCTGAAAGCCGTTGGTGCTAGCTGAATTTCATTGCTGTATGCCGGTAATGCCTGTTGGCGAATGGTACTGCTCACCGCAGGAAACAGCACGTCGGCAGCTTGATTGAGCGGTGAACCGATAAGAATTTGTTGTGGATTGAAGATATTTACCATCATCGCCAGCATCCGCCCGACATGATGCCCAACGCCGGCTATCACATCGCGCGCCAGGCGATCGCCCTGCTGCGCGGCGGCACACAGGCTCGCAACGGTAAGCGGTGACTGATGCAGCATACTATCCGGTTGCGTCAATAAGCGTTGCGCGGTGAGTTTAAGCAAACTTCCGGTGCTGGCGACGGTTTCCAAGCAACCATTATTGCCGCAATAGCATTGCTGACCATACGGATCTATCTGCGTATGACCAATTTCCACTAAAGTCCGTCCGCTTTTGTGCAGCAACTGGCCGCCACTGATCACGCCTGCGCCGACCGTTTCATCAATCACAATTTGAATCACATTTTGCGCGCCCTGCGAGGCACCAAACAACGCTTCGGCCAGCGTCCAGGCAGAAATATCGTGCTGCACAAACACTGGCAAACCCGTTCGCTCCGCCAGGGTTTCACCCAGCGGCATATCCTGCACCTCATAACCTGGCATACGGTGCACCACGCCTGACGCCGCGTTGATTAATCCCGGCAAGGTAATGGCAATTGCCGTTAATCGCTCAAGCATACTTTGATGACGAATGAAGAAGTCATTCACCATCTGAAGCAAAACGGGCAACAAGGGTTGTTCAACGCTGACCTGCAATGGCAAGCGATCTTCTTGCAGCGCACGGCTGCTGAGATCGCGCAGCGTCAGCGTAATGAAACCAGGTTGAATGCGAACGGCGAGATAGTGCCAGGCAAAAGTATCGAGGATCAGACCTATTGCTGGACGTCCGCGACTGCCCGGTTCCTGAAATTCGGTTTCCTGCACCAGATGAGCATCAAGCATTTCACGCACGATTTTGGTAATGCTGGCGGGAGCTAATTGAGCGCGCTTTGACAGCTCAATACGCGAAATCGGGCCATAAAGGTTAATCAGACGGTAAACCACACCTGCGTTGGTCTGTTTTATCTGGTCAATATGGCCAGGTTGACTGTACAGATTCACGCCCTGCTCCCATTATTTTCGCGCTTCTAAATAAACAGCAGCTATGGTGATGCAGATTGGCAGGCAGCGTCAAATATTTGATTAGAAATGTGATTTATCGCACATAAAGTTTATGCCCTTTAGCCTGAGTTGGTTTAATTCTCCGCATTGTGCAGCATCAACGCCATCATATTGGCCATTTGCGCGGTCGGTTCGCGTGTCGCCGACCAGACCAACCAAACTTCAGAAATCGCATCACTTTCCTGCAACGGAATCCACACCACATCGGCCAAACGCGCACGACGAAAAGAGGCCGGCAGAATCGATACGCCTAGCCCGGTAGCGACTAAACCGAGAATGGTCATCGCTTCGCCCACTTCCTGAGTAATAAACGGTTTTATTTGATAACGATGCAGCAGCGCCAGAATTTCACTGTATAACGCGGTGCCGCCTTGCGGATCAAAGAACACAAAGGGTTCATTGGCTAATGCCTGAATCGAAATCGTCTCGGCATCAGCCAATGGATGCGCCCAATGCACCACCGCGCACAACGGTTCACGCAGCAAGACGCGATGTTGTAAATCACTCGGTAACGGTGTGTTACGCATCACACCCAAATCCAGCCGATCTTCATGCAACGGCGCGAGTTGTTGCCGGGTGTTGTTCTCCTGCATTTGAATATGCACTTCCGGCCAACGCTGGCGGAACTGGTAGAGCGCATCGGAAACCAGGCCAGTAAAAGGCGCCGACGAGGTGAAGCCGATGCGTAATTCCCCTTCCTGCCCGCTATGAACACGCGCAGCACGGCGAGTTGCCTGCTCAACCTGCAATAAAATAGCGCGTGCATCATTAAGGAAAAGTTGTCCGGCCGCCGTGAGTTGTACGCTACGATTGGTGCGCGTAAAAAGTTGCGCGCCAATCTCCTGCTCCAATTGTTGGATTTGCTGGCTGAGCGGTGGCTGAGAAATATTCAATCGCAGTGCTGCACGACCAAAGTGCAACTCTTCGGCGACAGCGATGAAATAGCGCAGATGGCGCAATTCAATATTCATACTTTAAAAGTCTCAATTGAGATTATTAATATATTGTACAACCTAATGTCACTTTCCTACAGTATCGCCATATTGCCTAAACCGAGGATGTTCCGTGAGTCGCTCTTCCCAAGCGGTGATACTCGATGAAGACGAGTTAGCCGTTAAGCCTGATTCAGTAGTCACCCCTTCAGAATGGATTGAACGCGGGTCGCCGCAATTTATGCGCGTGACGTTGGCGTTGTTTTCCGCCGGACTGGCAACGTTCGCATTGCTCTATTGCGTCCAACCGATATTGCCAGTCCTGTCTCAACAGTTTGGTGTATCACCTGCCGAAAGCAGTATTTCATTGTCGCTCTCCACCGGCTTAATGGCGCTGGGATTACTGTTTACTGGCCCTTTATCCGATGCGATTGGTCGCAAATCGGTGATGGTCACCGCGTTGTTGCTGGCCGCCATTTGCACTCTGATTTCCGCCACCATGTCTAGCTGGCAAGGCATTTTGCTGATGCGCGCGCTGATTGGTTTGTCGCTAAGCGGTGTCGCTGCCGTTGGCATGACCTATTTGAGCGAAGAGATTCACCCGCGTGTTATCGCATTTTCGATGGGTTTATATATCAGCGGTAACTCGATTGGCGGTATGAGTGGACGACTGCTGACCGGCGTGCTGACCGATTTCTTCTCATGGCGCATTGCTGTGGGTGTGATTGGCTGCTTTGCACTTGCGGGCGCATTGATGTTTTGGAAGATCTTACCGGCTTCACGTCATTTCCGCCCCGCTTCACTACGCCCGCGCAGCCTGCTGATCAACTTCCGTTTGCATTGGCGAGATAAAGGGTTGCCGTTATTGTTCGCCGAAGGTTTCCTGTTAATGGGGGCTTTCGTCACGCTGTTTAACTACATCGGTTATCGCCTGTTGAGCGCGCCCTGGTCACTGAGTCAAGCCGTTGTGGGTCTGCTTTCCGTGGTGTATCTCACCGGTTCGTGGAGCTCACCCAAAGCAGGAGCAATGACCAGCCGTTTTGGGCGTGGTCCGGTGATGATTGCTGCCACGGCAATTATGTTGGCGGGTTTATTGTTGACGGCGTTTAATTCGTTGTGGCTGATCTTGCCGGGCATGATGTTGTTTACCGCCGGTTTCTTTGCCGCGCACTCGGTGGCGAGCGGCTGGATTGGTCCACGTGCGCGACGCGCCAAAGGCCAAGCCTCGTCACTGTATTTGTTCAGCTACTACGTGGGTTCAAGCGTGGCGGGAACCTTGGGTGGTGTGTTCTGGCACAGTTATGGCTGGATGGGCGTCACCCTTTTCATCAGTGCGTTATTGTTAATCGCTTTGCTGGTCGGCTGGCGTTTACAGTGCCGAAAACTGTAATACTGTTCATCTTTTATACGGGGCGAACGCGCCCCGTTCTCCCCTCAACTCCCCGCCATTTCGCCTTCTCACAGTCCCAGATAAAACAAACCGGCGATTCATCGCTATAATCATTTCATTCCAACAATAGTTAGACTTTTATTATTTCACAGCAATGAGGACGTTAGATGGGACTCTATTATTACGTCGATAAGCACGCCGGCTATAACGACAATCATGTAGTTCACGCAACGGGCTGCCCGTTCCTTCCGCCCGATGAAGCAAGGCGTTTTCTCGGAACTTTCTATACGCCGACCGCGGCCATTCAGCAGGCACGCAAATACTATGCTAGCGCGATGGGCTGTGAGCACTGCTGTCCGGTTGGGGTAAAAAAAAACATGACCACTCAGAATAGCGTGGCACTAAAACACATGGTGACACTCTGATAATGCTGGCATAACAATAGTTAGCCGGTTAAGTAATTTTGTTAAGCAATACTGAGGCGTTACATCATTACCCTAAAATTCGGCTTAATAATGACTGGACCTTGAGGCTATATGCGTATTGCGGGTCCAGTCGCTCACACAGGCATCGGATAAAAGCAAGAAACGATAATAACCTCAGGCTATTAACAACGACTTTTGAGATAAAAAATATTCAGCAATAAAAGCCTGCCAAACGGTTTCCCTCAGCTCATTAATGCTCCACAATAGCGGCAATTTGTGACAAGCGTCACTTAAATGGGGTGCAATTTTGGCCCTTACACTCGCCGTCTGACTGATTGAACTCCATGCAAACAACCGTTTCCCGTAAAACAGCCTGGCTACGTGTCGTACTGCTGGCTATTGCTGCTTTTGTATTTAACACCACGGAATTCGTTCCAGTTGGCCTGCTGTCGGATATCGCCGCCAGCTATGCGATGAAGACCGCCGATGTCGGCATCATGCTGACTATTTACGCGTGGGTAGTCGCGTTATTGTCGCTGCCGCTGATGTTGCTAACGCGCAACGTCGAGCGACGCTTGTTGCTTTCGATACTGTTTGTCCTGTTTATCGCCAGCCACGTGCTCTCTTCTTTTGCATGGGATTTCACCTCATTGGTGGTTTCGCGTATCGGCATTGCGCTGGCGCACGCGGTGTTCTGGTCAATTACCGCGTCATTGGCGATTCGCGTCGCACCCGCCGGTAAAAAAACTCAGGCATTGAGTATGCTGGCAACCGGAACCGCACTGGCGATGGTACTGGGTGTGCCGATTGGTCGCATCGTCGGTCAATATCTCGGTTGGCGCACCACGTTTGGCATGATTGGTTTGTCAGCGTTAGTGCTGTTGGTACTGTTGATGCGCGTGCTGCCGCGCCTGCCTAGCGAACATACCGGCTCGCTGAGCAGCGTACCGATGCTATTCCGCCGTCCGGCACTGGTGGCGATGTACATTTTGGTCACCGTGGTGGTTACCGCGCACTACACCGCGTACAGCTACATTGAACCGTTCATGCAAGTAGTGGCGAATGCCGACGATAACTTCACCACCTTGCTGCTGCTGCTGTTTGGATCGGCTGGCATTATCGGTAGCGTGTTGTTCAGTACGCTCGGCAACAAATTCCCTTCGGCGATGCTGATCGCGGCGATTGCCATGATCACCCTGAGCATGGGCCTGTTGGTGTTTGCCGCCGTTCGCCCTGCTGCCATTACTATGCTGTGTATCGTATGGGGCATGGCAATGATGATGATTGGTTTGGCTATGCAGGTGCGCGTATTAGCTTTGGCACCCGATGCGACTGACGTTGCGATGTCACTGTTCTCAGGTATCTACAACATTGGTATTGGCGCAGGCGCGTTGCTGGGTAATCAGGTTAGCTTGCATATGCAGATGTCGGATGTTGGTAACGTAGGCGGCATTATCGGCCTGGTTGCGTTGTTCTGGTGTATCGCCATCTTCCGGCGCTATCCTCAGCTTCGTTCAAACGGATAATAAAAAAGCTCCAGAAGGTCATACTTCTGGAGCTTTTTAGTTTCAGGTTCATTTTCCTGCACTGCTATCAGCAACCGCCATCAATGGCGGCCCCGCAGCGTATCCACTCAGTTATAAATAACTGCTGTGCCATTTAGCTTGTTGTTGCCAGAGGTCGAAGTGATGCGGAAGGACTTTGCTCCGGCAGCATTGGCCTTTTCCGAAAGCTGATTCTCCAGCGATGTCAGGTTAGTGCTACCTGAAGCACTGATTACACCAACCTGTTGTTGATTCAGTGGCGCTTCGTTGACCAAATCGGCAGCCATGCTACCGAATGCGATTGAGGACAGTGCTACAGCGGCTAAAGTCAGTTTAATGCTTTTCATAATCGTCTCACTTATACAGATGAATTTGGGGTCGGTCGCGATTTAGTTAACAACCGTTAATTAAATGCTAGCGCCGAAGTGGCCTGCGCGTCAATTATTTTATTAATGGTCGTTATTTTAATCGAAAGTGGCGTGATTATGGGCTTTCAGCCCTTTTTTGACTTATCCATTCGGGTGCTTACATTACTCAAAAGCACAAACGGGCAAAGGCCGAATCCGCTCTGCCCGCATGCACTTGCATATTTATTTAATGATCGGTAATTTAATTGGGTGTTTTTAAGCATTGAGGTGTTCATGACAGCCATTACCGAAACCGCAAACCGTAAAACGCGTGGTCGTCCAAGAGTGTTTGACCGCGATGATGCGTTAGATAAAGCATTAATGCTGTTCTGGGCGCATGGATACGAAGGGACTTCACTGTCGGATTTGGTCAGTGCGACCGGTGCGAAAGCGCCAACGTTGTATGCTGAATTTGAAAACAAAGAAGGTTTGTTCCGTGCGGCAATGCAACGCTACATCGAGACATTCAGCGCACAGCGAAATGCCGTATTAAATGATGATGGGTTGGATGTAAAGGCGGCAATTGAAGCCTATTTTCGTGCTACGGCGGCGTGCTTTACCGAATGCGATAAACCAGCCGGCTGCTTTTTTATCTGTACGTCCAGCGCGTTGTCTTCCGAGTCTCAGGAAGTGGCGCAGATGCTTTCCCGACAGCATCATGCGCAAGAATCAGCGTTACAGGCGTTTTTGGACACGCGACAAGCCCGCGGTGAATTGCCTGCATGTGCCAATTCAGCCACGTTAGCCCGCTATTTAGCGTGCTTGCTGCAAGGCATGTCGGTGCGTGCTCGCGAAGGAGCAAATCGCGAGGAGCTGGATCAAATTGTCGATACACAAATGGCGATTTGGCCGGCGCTCGCGGGATATTGCGAACTGAGCGCGGTATAAAAGAAATGGCAAAGTAGTAACGTCTCAGTGCGCGTAGATCCACACTGAGACGTTGTAGGTTTTAAGGTTGGAAGAACATCGGTTTTAACTCTGCGCTAATCGGGCTGTTATCAGGATTTGATGGCATCAAATCCTTCATCGATGCCCACCACCGTTGGCACACTTCCGTTTTTGCCACCGCTTCCCAGCGCACTTCCGATTCAATTTCCACACTGGCGAACAGCAGATTGCGTTCTGCATCCAACCAAATGGCGTAATTGTGTGCGCCATGCGCTTTCAGTGTTTCAGCCAGTTCCGGCCATATCGGCGAATGGCGGCGCAGATACTCGTCATGACAATGAGCATGTACCTGCATCACGAAAGCTTTACGCAACATCGCTTCGCTCCGCCTGCAAAGCAGCCTGCCATGGCTTGACGTTGAAACGCTCGCCCAATGCGACTAATTGCTCTGTGGTAATGCTTTGACGGATGCCGCCCATCGACAGCGCTTTCACTACCACTTCTGATGATTTCTCTGCGGTGTCGATTAACCCAAATGTTTCGTCCAGGTTTGGACCCGCACCAAAGATGCCGTGGAACGGCCACATCACAATGCTGTGATTTGCCATCGCATCCGCAGTAGCCTGACCAATGCCATCGGTGCCCGGCACCATCCACGGCAAAATGCCGACACCATCCGGGAACACCACCAAACATTCGGTGCTGCCTTCCCACAACAGGCGTGTGAAGCGCGCTGAATCCAAATTCACCACGTAGCTTAGCGCCATAAAGTTCGTTGCGTGGCAATGCATGATGACGCGGTCGACTCCGTTTGAGACTTGCTTACGCACGCTATGTGATTGGAAGTGTGCTGCCAGTTCGGAGGTTGGCAAACCGCCATTGCTCAATCCCCAATGGATTTTGTAGGACAGCCCTTTGTCATCCACCTGTAGTAGCGCTAAGCAATCTGCGGGATCAAGCTGGACGTTACGGAAAAACTTACCGGAGCCCGTCACCAGGAACCAATCATTAGCCAGCGCCGGTGCAGGTTGGGTCAACTCAATG
The DNA here is from genome assembly GCF_059412405.1 of Pantoea sp. CFCC18179. Classification (NCBI taxonomy): domain Bacteria; kingdom Pseudomonadati; phylum Pseudomonadota; class Gammaproteobacteria; order Enterobacterales; family Erwiniaceae; genus Pantoea; species Pantoea sp. CFCC18179. Next base: position 42,021 of record NZ_JBNBPM010000001.1, read on the forward strand.
CAACGGGGTTCTGCATAAAATTCACTGCTGAAATCTTTAACTTCTTCCGGTAATAAACGCAGGCTGACGTTGCCGCCGTTGCGCTCATCCCAACCTTTCAACCACATATCACTGGTGGCTTTAACCATTCCCTGAACAAAAGAGGAAGAGAGAATATTTTGCATGGTGTATCCCTTAACGTTGACGCAGTGTTTGTTGTTCATAATGACGGACTTCGCTCAGCCAGCTGGCGTCAGCCGGGACATCGTGGCGCAAACACCATGCTTCCCACACCGCTTGCCATGGCAAGGATTTTTGTTCTTCCAGCATCGCCAGACGCCCGGTGTAATCCCTTTCCGTTTCCAGCTTGCGCAATTGGTCGGTGGGTTCCAGCAATGCGCGCAGCAGCGCCTTCTTGGCATTACGCGTACCAATCACCCACGCCGCTATGCGGTTGATCGATGCATCAAAGAAGTCAAGGCCGATATGAACTTTGTCGAACAGTTTATGACGCGCAATTTCTGTGGCGATGGCTTGGGTTTCGTCATCGAGAATCACCACGTGATCGCTATCCCAGCGCACCGGACGACTGACATGCAGCAGCAAACGCGGCACATACAGCATCGCAGTGGAGATCTTGTCGGAAATGACTTCTGTTGGATGGAAGTGACCAGCATCCAGCGTCAAAGCGGTTTGGCGGCTGCTGGCGTAGCCAAGGCAAAACTCATTGGAGCCCACGGTGTAGCTTTCAGCACCAATACCAAACAGTTTGCTCTCTACTGCATCAATGTGATGTGCGGGATTCAGTTTTTCACTGATCACTTCATCCAGCGCGCTGGCCAAGCGTTGACGCGGTGCGAGGCGATCAACGGTGAGATCTTTCATGCCATCCGGCACCCAAATATTCATGACGGAAGCTGTACCGAGCTGTTCGCCAAAATAGGCAGAAATGCGGCGGCTGGCTTTGCAGTGATCGATCCAGAATTGACGAATGCCTTTGTCAGCATGGGAAAGCGTAAAGCCATCCGCGCTCAGTGGGTGCGAGAAACAGCTTGGGTTGAAGTCGAGGCCCAGCTTTTGGCTTTTGGCCCATTCCACCCAATTACTAAAGTGTTTAGGCTCAATCGCATCACGATCTACCGGTTTATCGCTCTCCAGATAGATCGCATGAAGATTGAGGCGCTTGGCGCCGGGAATCAGCGACATCGCTTTTTCAACGTCGGCACGCAGCTCATCGGCATTGCGGGCGCGCCCCGGATAATTGCCGGTGGCTTGAATGCCGCCAGTCAGTTCACCGTTCGGGTTCTCAAAACCGCGAACATCGTCGCCTTGCCAGCAGTGCATTGATACTGGAATGCCATCCAGTTGCGCCATTACCTGTTCCACATCTACGCCAATTGCCGCGTAGCGTTGTTTAGCCAGTTCAAAGGCCTGTTCAATCAGCTTAGTCATATGCAAGTTCCTTAGCAGGTTGGCACAGCGCAACAAAGCGAGCCTGATTGGCTGCAAAAGCGCTGTTATTCAGCGGTTCAAATTTTTCGAGTGGGAAGTTTTGGCTAATGCAGCGGCGCAGGTCGCTGACGTCACGCAGTTCGCACAGGGCAATTAATTGGCAACCAACGTTGCCCAGCGTTGACGCTTCAATCGGCCCGGCTAATACCGGCAGTTGGCACGCATCCGCACAGAGTTGGTTAAGTAGCGGGTTTTGGCTACCGCCGCCGACCACGTGGAGTTGGCGCAGCGGTGCGGCACGCAATTCACCCAACTCAGCTATCACCTGGCGATACAGCATTGCCAGGCTGTCAAAAATGGTGCGAGCCAGTGCGGCAGGTGTTTGTGGCACCGGCATATTTTGTTCAGCGCAGGCATTTTGAATCTCCTGCACCATGCTGTTTGGATTAATGAAACGTTGGTGATTGGGGTAAATCAGTGACCGACAGGCAGGTTCTTGTGCGGCATCCGCAATCAAGCGACAGAGGTCGGTTATTTGCAGCTCGCTGCAAACGCGTTGTAACAGCCATAAACCCATGATGTTTTTCAGCACGCGATAGCCTTCCGCGCCGCCTTCATTGGTGATGTTGGCGTTCAGGGCGGAGGTACTCACGCAGGGCTGTAAGCTCTCAATGCCGATCAATGACCAGGTTCCGGAGCTAAGATACGCCGCATCGTCCTGCATTAATGGCGTTGCCAGTACCGCGCTGGCGGTGTCATGTGTCGCGACGGCTACCACCGGAATTTGTTGACCCCGTGGGCTGGTCCAGTAACCGACGGTGTTACCCGGTGCGCTGGTTTTCCCAAACCACTTGGCAGGAATGCCCGCCCAAGCCAGCAAATCAGCATCCCAATCACCGCTGTGAATATTGAGCAATTGCGTCGTGGTTGCGTTGGTGTATTCCCAGTTCATCTGCCCGGTTAAACGAAAGTGCAGATAGTCCGGAATCATCAGTGCATGCTGCACTTGCTGCTGCCAGTCAGGTTGTTGCTGATGCAACGCCCGCAGTTGATACAGAGTGTTGATTGAAAGAAACTGGATGCCGGTGCGTTGATAAATCGCTTCTTTACCCAGATCATGAATGGCCTGCTCCATCACGCCTTCCGTGCGTTTGTCGCGATAACTCACCGCTTCACCGACGCGCTCACCGTTGGCATCCAAAAGCACCAGATCAACGCCCCAGGTATCGATGCCAATGCTGTCCGGCACAATCCCTTCATCATCTAACTGAGCCAGACCCAAGCGAATTTCCTGCTCTAAACGATCGAGGTCCCAGCAATCATAGTCAGCACGTTGTACGCGCTGATTGATGAAGCGGCGAACTTCACGCAGGCTGATCTGCTGACCTGCTGAATTCCACTGTGCGAGCATCACGCGCCCGCTGGATGCGCCTAAATCAATGGCAACAATGTTACGCATACTCATGGCGTTTTCTTCCTGTAATGTGATGACAACAGATTAGAAATCTCTGCGTTTTGCCACCTTCCCCTTACTGCCAGTGCGTAATAGTCACTGGCAGACTGACAAAGAAGTTCGTGAGAAAGCTCACATAACCACGCAAAGAGAGAGTTGTGAGCCTTGCCGCATTTCCATCATTCACTGCTGAGATCTTGAAAAATTAGCCATTTTCCTGCGCCACGCAGTTCAAAATTCAAGGTAAGGTGCAGTTCGCCTGCGTAGACTCGGCTGCGGTTGAGTTAATTAAGAGGCGAATTATGACCGTTTTACATAGCGCAGATTTCTTCCCGGAAGGGAATTACGCCATCGCCATAGAACCGCGCGTGCCGCAGCAGGCATTTCCGGAACACCATCATGATTTCCATGAAATTGTGCTGGTTGAGCAAGGTTCTGGCATTCATGTGTTTAACGGTCAGCCGCAGGCATTATCAGCGGGCTGCGTGTGTTTCATCCGCGATCATGATCGTCATCTCTATGAGCAAACAGAAAATTTATGCCTGACCAATGTGCTCTATCGTAGCCCGGCGGCGTTTCGTTTCTTATCTGGCTTGCAAGCGCTGTTGCCGAGCGAAAATGATGATGAATATGCGTCACACTGGCGGATTAATCACAAAGTGATGGCACAAGCACTGCATATCGTGACGCAGATGAAGCAGCAAGATAGCTGGTCGCTGGAGCGCCATGCTCATCAGGAGCAGCTGTTTTTGCAACTGTTGGTGCTGCTGCGCGAGGCGGCTCACAACGATCAATCGCAGGATCAGGAAGCCCGTTTACATCGGTTGCTTGACTGGTTGAATGAGCACTACAGTGAAGATATCGCGTGGGATGTGTTGGCCGACCGGTTCTCTTTGTCGCTACGGACGCTGCATCGTCAGATGAAGCAGCAAACCGGCAATACACCGCAACGTTATCTCAATCGGTTGCGCCTGTTACAGGCGCGGCATTTATTGCGTCATAGTGATATGCGCATTACGGACATCGCCTATCAGTGTGGGTTTGGTGATAGCAATCACTTCTCCACCCTGTTCCGGCGCGAATTTGGTTGCGCCCCGAGATCGGAGCGCCAGCAGATGCTATAACGGGAGCGTTTCCACATGTCGCTGATATTGACGCGCGAAGACTATTTTCCAGCCACCAATCTGCCGATTGCTGTGGCTGAGCGCATGCCGCAACCCTCCTTTCCGCCCCATCGTCATGAATTCAGTGAAATCGTCATCGTCTGGCGCGGCAATGGCCTACATGTTTTAAACGACCGCCCGTGGTTGATTACCTGTGGCGACGTTTTTTACATCAACGACCATGACTGCCACAGTTATGACAGCGTCAACGACTTAGCGCTGGATAACATTCTTTACTGCCGCGATCGTTTCCAACTGGGGTTGGATTGGCATCAGTTAATTCCTCCGCAGGAAGAACACTCACCGGCCTGCTGGCGATTGACGACACGCGGCATGGCATTGGCGCGGGGTGTGATCAGTCAGTTAGAGCGAGAAAGTCGTAAAAGTGATTCACTGTCGACCCAACTATCAGAAGCGTTATTTTTACAGTTGGCGTTGATTCTGCGGCGTCACGGATATGCTGCCGATCGGCCTTGGGCATTGCCCGAAGGCGAACAACTTGATCTGCTGATGTCGGCCTTGCAAGGAGCGATCAGTCGTCCCTTTGATTTAGCCGCGTTCTGCGAACAAAACCAACTAAGTGAACGTGCCTTAAAACAACTCTTTCGCCAGCAAACTGGGATGACAGTCGGGCACTATTTGCGTCAGTTGCAATTGTGTCAGGCGAAGTATTTGTTAAGAACGCAGGATTGTTTAATCAGTGAAGTGGCTGCACGTTGCGGTTTTGATGACAGTAACTACTTTTCTGTGGTGTTTACCCGTGAAACCGGTTTGACGCCGAGTGCATGGCGGCAGCGTTTTGTGCCGCAGCGTCTGGTTGTAACGGAAAAGGCAAAAGCCTGACGCACATTCTGCGTCAGGCTTTTGATCAGGCTGCCATACCTAATCCAACGATGTTGGCTGCAATGATAATCACCACACAACCCAGCGACAACACACGAACTGGACGCTGTCCCACGGCTTTCCACTCTTTCAGTACCAATCCAACCAAGCCGCCGCACAACACATACAAGCTCATGTGCAGCATCCAGCTGACGAAGTCATACTGCGCAGGGATTTTGGCGTGGCCCCAAGCGTAGAAGAAGAATTGCAGATACCACATGGTGCCGCCTAATACAGCAAACGCGATATTGGCGAGCAGCATTGGTTTGGCTACCGAGAAATCACGACGTACAGAGATATCGGTTTTTACACCTAAACGAATGAAGCAGTAAGCCAGGTTGACCAGCGCGCCGCCACCCATGATGACGACATAGCTTGGCAGTGCCACGTACAATGGATTGATTCCCAGATTGGCAGCGGCTTCGTGCATCGGTTTGGCCGCATCCATCGCAAATGACATCCCGGCTGAGAAGATGCCGCACAATACTGCCAGCACCAGCCCTTTTTTTAGGTTGAACTCTTCCGCATTAATCCCCAGCGCCCGCTCTTTCAACAGACCGGCACGCGACACAATCCCGACTCCAATTAACGCCACAAACACGCCAAGCAGCGTCATGCGGCCACCTGCTGAACTAAACAGTTCGACAAAGCGCCCTTGCAGCAACGGCGTCATCAAGGTTCCTACCACCAAGGTGATGCCAATGGCGATACCAATCCCCATCGACATGCCCAGATAGCGCATGGTTAAACCGTAATTAATGTTGCCAATGCCCCACATGGCACCAAACAAAAACACCGGTAACAGTTGAGAGAAGCTAAAACTGCCGTAATACGCCCAGAAGTTTGGCAGCAGCACCGCACTGACCGTCCATGGCAGAATCAACCAGGACATGATGCCGCCCACCGACCACATTGTTTCCCAAGACCACTTCTTCACCTGCTTAAATGGAGCATAAAAACAGGCGGCGCTGGCGGCACCCACCAGATGCCAGAAAATACCTGCAATGATGGCACTGTTCATTGTTATTCCTTCGTAAGGTTGAGGCCAACAGGAAACCGACGGTTTCCCGATTACCCGCAGTCTACGGTGGGGAGCTTTTCGTCAGCCTTTGAGTGACTGCCGGAAAATGGAGGTTGCTGGCAAAATTCGGTGGGTTGTCAACATAAGGATCACAAAATCGCATTTGCAGGTAATAAACGCACTAAGTCGGATAAGTAACTTATTATTCAGCATATTTCGGGAATATGTTGTGTCGATCAGCACAGTTTTTGCTTTGCTGCCAACTCTCCGCTTAACATGGCAGTCACACAAAGCCGCGCGCCAGGCTTTCCCCAATGGCAATTAATCCGTATAACGTTGGGAAAATCATCGGGACGAAGGATTGAGATGAATACCAAGAGATTGAGGCTGTTGCTGTCGCAATCGGTCAGTCGTGTGATGCTGGATGACATCCGCGCGATCGTGCCTGCGCAGGCGTTGAACGTGTTTATTAATGGATTAGATGAAGCCCATTACGCCACGTTGGATTGTGTGCAGAGCGAAGAGAACTGCGCGCTGCTGGCATCGGTGATTGTGGTGTGGCGTCAGTTAGGCCATGTGCACAGCATTCATTATCAGAAAGGTGAACATCTGCGTCAGGTTGACGACGCCACGCAATTCCAGTTGTTCAGTATGATGAAAACCCATCGCGCGATCGTTCAGCTCGCTTAACTTGCGGAATTATTATGAAAATCGGACTGCTGTTCCCCATTGCCATCATTATTGCTGGTGTCAGTTTCCTCGCGTGGTTTATCGCCAGCGGCGCGGCGATGCCGGGTTCTTGACAATTATTTAACCTTCCTGTTTCTGACACTAACCCGCTGAAAGCGCGGCATTTCGCCAGGAATGCTGCGTTGGTCGTGCTTTTCTTCCCATCCTTGCCACCAGTCGAACGTCATTGGCAGTGACAAAAAGGTGCTACACCTTGATCTGTTTCACTCTCCATTTCACACAAATTTAACGAAACCGATCGCGGAGACCCTGCACATGACAACACACCATCAACATTATATTAATGGCGCGTTTGTTGCCGATCAGAACGACAAATGGATAGAAGTGATCAATCCGGCAACTGAAGCACTGCTGTCACGCGTGCCTGAAGGACGTAAGCAGGACGCTGCTCAGGCGATTGCAGCTGCGGAAGTGGCGCAACCAGGCTGGGAAGCCTTACCAGCGGTTGAACGTGGCACTTGGCTGCGCAAAATTGCCGCTGGGATTCGCCAACGCGAGCCTGAACTGACCACGACAATCGTTGCTGAAGGCGGTAAAACTCAAGGTTTAGCGCAAACCGAAGTGTTATTCACCGCCGATTATCTTGAATATATGGCGGAGTGGGCACGCCGTTACGATGGCGAAATCATTAATAGCGACCGCCCTAACGAGAACATCTTCGTCTTTAAGAAAGCCATCGGCGTCACCACCGGTATTTTGCCGTGGAATTTCCCGTTCTTCCTGATTGCGCGTAAAGCCGCGCCAGCGTTGGTCACCGGCAATACCATCGTGATCAAACCCAGTGAACTAACCCCGAACAACGCGGCGATTTTCGCGCAAATCATCCATGACATCGGCCTGCCAAAAGGCGTGATCAACTTTGTTTACGGTTACGGATCAGAGATTGGTCAGGAGCTGGCGGGCAACCCGAAAGTGGGATTAGTCAGCTTAACCGGCAGCGTCAACGCCGGTATCGCCACCATGGAAGCGGCGGCGAAAAATGTTACCAAAGTGTCGCTGGAGCTAGGCGGAAAAGCGCCGGCCATTGTAATGGATGACGCCGATCTGGATCTGGCGGTGAAAGCCATCGTCAGTTCACGTGTTATCAATACTGGGCAAGTGTGTAACTGCGCCGAGCGCGTTTATGTGCAGGAAGGTATTTACGATCGTTTTATCAGCGCACTGACCACGGCGATGCAGCAAGTGAAGTTGGGTAATCCCGCGGAGCAGAACGATATTGATATGGGGCCGCTGATCACTGCCGCGGCGCTGGAACGCGTCGAGAAGAAAGTGGCGCAAGCGGTGTCTGACGGTGGCAAAGTGGTGTTAGGTGGCAAACGTGTCGGCAACAAAGGCTTCTATTTTGAGCCGACCATTATCACCGGCGTACGTCAGGATATGGAAATCATGCGCGAGGAAATTTTTGGCCCCGTGCTCCCGGTGATGACTTTCAAAACGTTGGATGAAGCCGTCACGCTAGCGAATGATTGCGAATACGGGCTGACGTCGTCGATTTATACCCAGAATCTGAATACCGCGATGATCGCTCTGCGTAAGCTGAAATTTGGCGAGACTTACATCAACCGAGAAAACTTTGAGGCGATGCAAGGTTTCCATGCCGGTTGGCGCAAATCGGGTATTGGTGGTGCTGATGGGCGTCACGGTTTAGAAGAGTTCCTGCAAACACACGTCGCGTATTTGCAGTTTTCATAACTAAGCAGACAGGTCGCCTTACCGGCGACCTGTTACTTTCTAGCCCAGACGTTTTTGACTGCGTAACAACGCCAAACCACTCAGCACTGACATCGCCATCAAATAATAGCCGGGGGCTAAACTGGTACCGGTCGCGCTAATTAGCAAGGTACAAATCAACGGTGCGAAGCCACCAAATACCGTGACCGCCACGTTATAGCTGATCGCCATGCCGCTAGCACGCGTGCCAATCGGGAACAGATCGGCCATCACTGAAGGCACCGTCGAGAAGTAGATCGACTTGAGCAGCGCCATCCAACACACCAGCAAAATCAGCGTGGTTGGCGTGGTGTGTTCGACCACCAGCTTAAAGGCTGGATAAATAGTGACGATCAGCAGCATCAATGAGCCCCACATCAACGGCACACGTCCTACGCGCTCCGCCCACAAACCCATAATCGGCGTCACCACCGTCAAAATCACGCCCGCCAACAAGGTTGCGGTAAACGCTACGCTACCGGACAAATGGAGATTTTTAGTGGCGTAGGTTGGCACGTAATTCAACATGTAGTTGACCGCCGTAGAGATCACCATCAGGCCAATCGCTAACAACATCAGCTCTTTCTGGCGACCAAACAGGCTTTTCAGCGGTGCCGCTTCTGGTTTGTGTTCGGCAAAGCTTGCCGGTTCGTGCACGTGACGGCGGATATAGATGCCCAGCGGACCAATAAGCAGACCGAAGGCAAACGGAATGCGCCATCCCCAATCCTGAATCTGGTTTTCCGTGAGGATTTGCGTCAATCCCAAGCCAAAGGCGGAAGCCAGCAAGGTACTCGCGCCCTGCGTAGCAAACTGCCAACTGGCGATAAATGCTTTACGCTCCGGGAAATGTTCCACCAAAAACGCCGTCGAGCTGCCAAATTCGCCACCTGCCGAAAAGCCCTGTACCAAACGCGCCAGCAGAATCAGCAGCGGTGCCGCTAAACCGATACTGCTGTAGCTCGGCATAAAAGTGATCACCGCGCCGCCGAGCATCATCAGGTTGATCGACAGCAGCAACGCCTTTTTACGTCCATGACGATCGGCATAGTTACCCAACACAATCGCGCCTAACGGACGAATCAGGAACGATACGCCAAAGCTACCAAAAGTGAGCAGCATGGAAACGGACGGATCGCTGGTAGGGAAAAAGGCATGCGCGATATAGCTGGCAAAAAAGCCGTAAACCGCGATATCAAACCACTCTAAAGCGTTACCGATGCAGGTCGCGAACAGGGTTTTGTGCAGATTAGGTTTCACCGTGCTGATCGGCATTGAGGTATTCATGGTGCTCATTGATCACCTCCAATATGCGCACGATGCTGCGCAACCAATTCCGCGCCCTGCTCACCCAAATCCCACAGCAAGCGGGTCATGATCTGCAAGCCTTCACGCGCAATCGATTTCAGCATGTGTTCGTTGACGCCATGCTGGCCACAAGCCGGATAAGAGTGTGGCACCCACAAAGTTGGCAAACCGAGAATGTCAGAGAACACTTCATTTGGCAGCGAACCGCCGAGATTCGGCAACAGCGCCGGTTTCTTGCCGCTGGTTTCCGCCATGCTGTTTAACACCCAATCAACCAGTGGATCGGTAGGATCGAGGCGCGTCGCCGGTGATCCACGCATAAACTCCACCTCGACATAGCCGAAACCGTGCTGTTGCAGATGCGCGCTGACGTGTTGAGCCAGATTTTCCCAATCGGTACCGACCACGAAACGTAACTGGCACACCGCCGTTGCGCTGCCCGGAATGGCATTCATGGGACGCGCCGGATTGCCGCTCAGGAATGACAACACTTCCAGCGTGTTCCAGCCATACACGCGTTCCGTCGGCGTTAAGCCGGGCTCGCCCCAATTCGCATCAATCGCAGGATCGCCCGGCATGCCGCCAACCTCGATATCGTTGAGAATGTCGCGCACTTGCTGCGTGAGAGAGTTAGGTTTCAGCGCCTCAACCTGCAACACGCCTTGCGCATTGACCAGCGCGGCAATGGCATTGGCCAATTGCGTGCCGGGATTGGTGAGTAAACCGCCCCAATTGCCAGAGTGATAAGCGTTGTCACGCGCGTTGACGGTCAAACGGAAGTTCACCGCACCGCGCGAGCCGAGGAACAGCGTGGGACGAACCGCATTCAAACGCGGGCCGTCGGAAGCGATAAACACATCGGCTTGCAGCAGTTCAGCATGCTGCTGACACAATTGTGCTAAGCCCGGCGAGCTGATCTCTTCGCCCATTTCGAACAGCATCTTGCAGTTGAAGCCTAAACGGCCACCACGTGCGTTAAACACCTGCTCAAGCGCCGCCAGATTGACACAATGCTGTCCTTTGTTATCGGCGCTGCCACGGGCATACCAACGATCGCCCTCTTCAACCAGCGACCACGGCGATAAACCGTCACGCCAGTTTTCATCATCGCCAAACACCACGTCACCGTGACCGTAACTCAGTAAGGTTGGCAGCGACGGATCTTCGATGCGTATCGCCACGAGGAACGGTCGATTGTCGGCTTCTGGGTTATCAATAAAATGCAGAGTGAAGCCCAGCGCAATCAGCTGCGGGCCGATTTCGTCCTGCAAATAACGCTGCAATTCGGTGTCACGATCCTGCCGCTGGCTTTCGGTACGTTGTGCCACGCGACGTGCCAAAATACGTTGAAATTCCCCGCTATCAAAATAAGCGGTGGCCTGTTGAACCGCCTGTTGTGCTGTCATGTTTGCCCTGTCTTTTATTGTTTTAGATCAATTCATCTTTGCGGAAACAATGCTTTGCCACAATTATCAATTTATCGAGTAAGCTTTGCTTTTAAAGCAAACCCATGCTGCCCAGTTTCGAGGCATGCACCAGCTTGAGGCATCGCTATGTTGAGCAGTGAAATCCGCTATTTTCTCGCCGTCGCCAATACCGGCTCGCTCAGCGCCGCCAGCGAACAGTTGTTTGTGGCGGTTTCCGCCATCAGTCGCCAGATTCAACGGTTAGAGCAACAGGTTGGTGTGCCGTTGTTTGAGCGTCACGCACGCGGCATGGTGCTGAATGAAGCCGGAGAAATCTTCGCGCAGCACGTGCGCAAGAATTTGCTGGATATGGAATATGCGTTAGCGGAGATCAAAGGATTGAAAGCGGTGCGCCGCACCCAGATTCGGGTGGCCTGCACCGATGGTTTGGCATTCACCTTGCTGCCACGCTTGGTTGCTGATTTCCGTAACGACAATCCTGGCGTGCTGTTCGATGTGAAAGTTACCAGTACGCAAGGCGTGGCGGAATCATTGCGCAGTGGCGAATGTGATGTGGCGTTGCAGTTTAGTTTGCACGCCGAACGCGGTGTCGATGTGATTGGATCCTGGCCTGCGCCGGTGCTCATCGTCATGCACCAATCACATCCGCTGGCGAGTGCCGAACAGGTGACGCTCGCCGATCTGGGCCATTATCCGTTGGCCTTGCCGCAGCAGAACACCACGGTGCGCCAGCTGTTTGAGCTGGCCAGCCATATGAGCGGCAGCCTGGTTGAACCGGTGATGACCTGCGATACCTTCTCGATGCTGTTCCACTTCTTGCTGCGCACGCCGCTGGCAGTGACGATTTGCAGCGCGTTTACCGTGTTACAAGAGGCCGAAACGCACGGTTTGATTTTGCGTTCCGTGGGTATTGACCAACTCAGTCAGCGCACCTTGCAGTTGCAGACGCAATCAGGGCGGCCTCGCAGCGCCGCCCTGAATGTGTTTCTCGATTTTCTGTTACAGCGACTCAATGCCATGGAGCCGGCGATTGTTTGAGGTCAGTTAGTTTTTGATATCCACCGGATAGAAGATGTGTTTACCAAACGGATCGACTTGATAACCGCTCACTGATTTGCGTACCGGCTCGAAAATCGTCGAGTGTGCAATCATCACCGCCGGCATTTGGTCATGCATGATTTGCTGCGCTTGCAGATACAGCGCCACGCGCTTGTCATGATTCTGCTCGGCGCGCGCTTCGGTAATGATCTTCTCAAAAGGCTGATAACACCACTTCGACGAGTTAGAACCGCCATTCGCCGATGTGCAGCTGTAGAGTGGACCAAAGAAGTTATCTGGATCGCCGGTTGCCGTGGTCCAGCCCATCAAGGCTGCCTGATGCTCACCGTCTTTGACGCGTTTCAGGTATTCGCCCCACTCATAGCTGACGATATTGGCTTTAATCCCCACCTGGGCCCAATCGGCCTGAATCATTTCGGCCATACGGCGCGCATTCGGGTTATACGGACGTTGTACTGGCATCGCCCACAGCGCAATTTCCGTACCCGGCTTAATCCCGGCTTCCTGTAACAACGCTTTGGCTTTGGTCGGATCGTAGTCGTAATCTTTCAGGTCTTTATCGGCGCTCCACACATCCGGCGGCAAGATGTTTTTCGCCACGCTGCCGGTGCCTTTAAAGATGGCATAGAGGATCGCCTGCTTGTTAATCGCCATCGCCAGCGCCTGACGCACTTTCACGTTATCCAAAGGCGCTTTGGTGGTGTTGAACGACAAGAAGCCAGTATTCAGGCCCGACTTCTGTTCAAGGGTGAGATCGGGATTGCTGCGCATTTTTTCCAGATCGGCCGGATTGGGGAACGGCATAATCTGACACTCATTTTTCTCCAGCTTGGCGTACCGCACTGAGGCATCCGGGGTGATAGAGAATACGATGCGATCGAGTTTGGCTTTGCCCTGCCAATATTGCGGGAAGGCTTTATACAGAATGCGTGAATCTTTTTGGTACTGCACCAGCTCAAACGGGCCGGTGCCGATCGGCTGCATATCCACCTTTTCGGGCGTGCCGGCTTTTAGCATTTGAGCGGCGTATTCGGCCGAATGGATCGAGGCGAAGTACCACGCTAAATCGGCGAGGAATGGCGCTTCGGCATGTGCCAGCGTAATGCGCACCGTATTGTCATCGACTTTCTCAATGTTCTTGATCAGCTTGGCTAACTCAAGGCTTTCAAAGTTGGCGTAGTTGCCACCCGAAACATTGTGGTAGGGATTTTTCGGGTCCATCTGGCGCATAAACGAGAAGATCACGTCATCGGCATTCAGATCGCGCGATGGAGTAAACTGCTTGTTGCTTTGAAACTTCACCCCTTTGCGCAGATGGAAGGTGTAGACCGTACCGTCTGGGCTGATATCCCAGCTTTCGGCGAGGCTCGGCACCAGTTCGGTAGTGCCGGGCGTGAAATCCACCAGCCGATTGAAAATCGGTACCGCGCTGGCATCGACGCTGGTTCCCGAAGTGTAAAGTTGCGGGTTGAAATTCTCTGGTGAACCTTCAGAACAGTAAACCAGCGTCTTAGCCGATACGCCGCCCGCCATCGCTAATGCCAGGGCGCTGAGGGTAAGTTTTGCTATCACTTTTTTCATCATGATCCTCGCTTTTTATTGACTTCCATGAGTCAGCTTCGTTATGTAATGTTCATCTGATTAATAAGTAACATGATTTAGCGCGTTGGCGAACCAACAACGCCATATTGCTGATAAGGAAATGTGATGACAGACCAACTCGCCAGCCAATTGACCCAACGTTTTTACCGTTATTTAGCCGTCTCCAGCCAAAGTGACGCCAAATCCACCACGCTGCCCAGTACGCCTTCGCAACATGCGATGGCCGAGCTGCTGGCGAAGGAATTAACCGATCTTGGCTTGCAGGATATCGTTATCGATCAACACGCCACGGTAACCGCGGTGAAGCCCGGCAATCGCCCAAATGCGCCACGTGTCGGCTTCATCACACATATCGATACTGTTGATGTCGGCCTGTCGCCTGATATCCATCCGCAAACCTTGAAATTCACTGGCGAAGATCTGTGCCTCAACAACGCGAAAGATATCTGGCTGCGCGTGGCGGAACATCCGGAAATTAAGCCGTATCTCGGACAAGAGATTATTTTCAGCGACGGCACTAGCGTGCTTGGCGCGGATAATAAAGCCGCGGTCACTGTGGTGATGACGCTGCTGGAAAATCTGCATGGCGATCACGGCGACATCGTAGTGGCATTTGTTCCCGACGAAGAGATTGGCCTGCGCGGCGCGAAAGCGTTGGATCTGGAGCAACGCTTTAACGTCGATTTCGCCTGGACCATCGACTGCTGCGAGCTGGGCGAAGTGGTGTATGAGAATTTCAATGCCGCCGCCGCTGAACTGATTTTTACCGGCGTGCCAGCGCATCCCATGTCTGGCAAAGGCGTGTTGGTGAATCCATTGCTGATGGCGCATGACTTTATCTCGCGCTTTGATCGTCTGGAAACGCCGGAACATACTGAAGGTCGCGAAGGGTATATTTGGTTCAACGATATGCAGGCGAATGCCAGCCGAGCGGTGCTAAAAGCCTCAATTCGTGATTTCGATTTGCAGAGTTTTGACGAGCGTAAACAGCAATTGGTAGAAGCCGCCGATGAGATTGCAGCACGTTATCCAACAGGACATGTGGCGCTGACCATCAACGATACTTACAGCAATATCAGCAATGCGATTGGGGAAGATCGTCGGGCAATTGACCTGATTTTTGCCGCGCTGGAGCAAGTCGGCGTAGAACCGAAAGTGATTCCGATGCGTGGCGGCACAGATGGCGCGGCGCTGTCGGCGAAAGGATTGTTGACGCCAAACTTCTTTACTGGCGCGCATAACTTCCATTCGCGCTTTGAGTTCTTACCGGTGCCTTCATTTATGAAGTCATATCAGGTTGCCGAAGCGTTGTGTTATTTGGCGGCAAAGTGAGATAAAAAAAGGCCGTCATGAATGACGACCTTACACAATCCAACGTTGGGTCGCCATTGATGGCGACCTTTTGGTTTTATTTATTCGCGGTTACGTCGATGCCTGGGAAGAACTTGGCGGCCAGCTTGGTCACCGTGCCATCGTTTTGCACTTTGGTGATTGCCGCGTCCAACTCGCCTTTCAGCTTGTCATCACCTTTACGCAGACCAAAGCCGATGCCGGTACCCAGAATGGTATCGTCTTCAACGGGCTTGCCGACAAAAGTGAAACCTTTACCTTGTGGCTTCTCAAGGAAACCAGATTGGCCAGCCGCTGACATCACCAAGGTGCCGTCCAGACGACCGGCCACCATGTCGTTATAAACCTGGTTTTGATCCTGGTAAGAGGTCACGGTAACGCCCTGCGCTTCCCAATGTTTCTTAGCGTAGGTTTCCTGAATCGAACCCTGCAACACACCGATGTTTTTGCCTTTCAGCGATTCAGCGGTCGGCAGCAGCTTCTCACCTTCTTTGACGATCAGCATGGTCGGAATACGGTAAATCGGTTTGGTGAAGTCGATGCTTTTAGCACGCGCTTCGGTGATGTTCATCGCCGAGTTGATGGCATCAAATTTTTTCGCCTGCAGTGCCGGGATCAGCGCATCAAAACTGCTTTCCACCCACTTACAATCAAACTTGCCCACCTGGCAAATTGCTTTACCCAGTTCGATATCAAAACCTTCCAGTTCGCCCTGCGCGTTGCGGCTTTCAAACGGCGGATACTGCGATTCCAGACCATAACGTAAGGTTTCCTGCGCCAGCGCGTGCGCCGAGGTCAGCATGCCGAGAGCCACAAACAGTGCGTTCAACTTTTTCATTATATTTACCCCTAAGTTACCCTTTGACCCGGCAGAGCGCTTCTGCACCGGCCTGAAGTGTTGCGTCGTCTTTTGCGAATGACAGGCGAATCAATTTATTGTCAGTGCCGTCCATATAAAACGCCGACAACGGAATGGTAGCCACACCGTGATCGACGATGAGACGTTTTACCATTTCGCTATCACTTTCGTCACTGAAATGTCCGTAGCTGGCCAACATAAAGAAGGAACCGGCACTCGGCAGCAGCTTAAACGGCGAATCTTGCATCAACGCCAGCAGCCGATCGCGCTTTTCCTGATAGAACGGCGACAGTTGCAGATAGTTTTGCGGGTTTTGCAGGTATTGGGCGAATCCGACCTGCATTGGCGTATCGGCGGCGTACATCATGAATTGATGCACTTTGACGATCTCATCCATCAATGCGGCCGGCGCCAGCGCATAACCGACGCGCCAGCCGGTAACGTGAAAGGTTTTACCGAACGAGGAAACCACCACGCTGCGTTGCGCCAGTTCCGGATGTGTCGCCATGCCGCAATGTTTGCGACCATCAAACAGAATGTGTTCGTACACTTCATCCGACAGCACTACGATATCGGTATTGCGTGTCAGCGCGGCTAACTGCTCGAGATCGGCAGCAGAAAGCACCTGAGCGCTGGGGTTATGCGGCGTGTTGATGATGATCATGCGGGTGCGCGGCGTAATGGTCGCGCGCAGTTCATCCCAATCGATGGCAAAATCCGGCACCTGTAATTTCAAACCGATTGGCGTCGCGCCCTGCAAACGCACCACCGGCGCGTAGCTGTCAAAAGCCGGTTCGAAGAAAATCACTTCGTCGCCCGGATGCACCAGCGCGGAAATGGTCATGTAAATGCCCTGGCTGGCGCTGCCGGTAATCAGCACTTCGCTGCCCGCGTCATATTGCTGTCCATACAAGCTATAGACTTTTTCCGCCAGCGCTTCGCGCAACGCCGGTAAGCCGGTCATCGAGGCGTATTGGTTATGACCTTCACGCATCGCTTTGCTGACCAGTTCAACCAGATGCGGATCGCACGGGAAGTTGGGCGCACCCTGCGACAAGTTGATGGCTTTATGTTGCGCCGACAGTTGGCCGATGACGCTAAAGATCGTCGTGCCGACATCGGGCTGTTTTGAAGAGATGTTAACACTGCTATTCAAGGTCATCGTTGCCTCGTGCGGTTGCATAACCACGTAATGAAATTAGATTTCTATTCAACGGTGTGTTGCTTGAGTCGACAAGCGAATTGTTGTCATAATAGCCATGATATAAAATCATAGCTTGAGGTTGTTATGTCCCGCTCTGCTCTGCCGCTGAATGCCATCCACGCGTTTCTGGTCACTGCGCGTCATCTCAATCTCACGCGCGCCGCCAGCGAGTTGTGCATCACGCAAGGCGCGGTGAGCCGTAAAATTGCCACGCTGGAAAGCTGGCTGGGATTCGCGCTGTTTGTCCGCCATGCGCGCGGTCTGCATCTCACGGAACAAGGCGCCGCGCTGTTGCCGGAGTTACAACAGGGTTTTAATTTGCTGGTCAACGCCACCGAGAAAGCCAGTCGCAGTAACGCTTCGATTCGTTTGAAAGCGCCAACCTGCGCGATGCGCTGGCTGGTACCGCGTTTGGTCGCATTGGAACAACAGCGGCCAGAGATTCACGTGGCGCTGACCACCACGCTGGATCATGGCTCGCAGCTGGAGAATTTCGATGCGGCGATTGTGTTTGGTGCGTCACCTGCGGGTTCGCTCTGCCTGTTCGAGGAGCGCTTAACGCCGGTAATGGCCAGCAGCGTCGTGCCGCCAAGCCATATCGACGAATTAGCAAAATTCACCTTCCTGCATCCGACACCAGACACACGTGATTGGCAGTTATGGTTAGCGCAGCAAGCCGCTACGCTGCCAATGGCGCGCAATCAACATTTTGCCACCATGGATCTCGCCATTAGCGCGGCAATTCAGGGATTTGGCGTGACGGTGGCGGATGTCACCCTGGTGCAAAATGATTTGGCAAACGGTCGCTTGATTGCGCCGTTTAACGCGGATGTGGCAACCGGCGCAACCTACAGCTTGTTACGCCGCGATGAGAAGGATGCGCCACCGTTCCTGCCAGAGCTGGTGGCGTGGTTATCACAAGCTTAGAAAGAAACCCAATCGTCAGCGCTGGCGGCTTTCGGCTGACTCACGGCGGCAACGCTCGACAGTTGCGGACGGCGCAACACCGCAGTTGGCGCAGCGACTTTGCTCACTGGGGCACTATCCGATAAGCGGAATTTAGCCACCGACGCTTGCAGCTCTTGCGTTTGACGCTCCAGCGCGCTGGCCGCCGCAGACACTTCCTCAACCAGCGAGGCGTTTTGCTGCGTCACGCTGTCCATTTCAGTGACCGCGGTGCCAACCTGCGAAATGCCTTTGCTCTGTTCTTCCGAAGCGGCTGCGATGTGCTTCATAATTTCATTCACATCCTGCACCGACTTCAGAATATCGTGCATGGTGCTGCCTGCGCTGCTGACCAGTTCCGAGCCTTTTTCCACACGCTGCACCGAGTCTTCGATCAAGCCCGCGATCTCTTTCGCCGCGCCGGCGCTGCGCTGTGCCAGATTGCGCACTTCACTGGCTACCACCGCAAATCCGCGCCCCTGTTCACCGGCGCGCGCGGCTTCAACCGCGGCATTCAGCGCCAGAATATTGGTCTGGAAGGCGATGCTGTTGATCACGCTGGTGATCTCGGCGATCTTTTTCGAACTACCGGAGATCCCTTGCATGGTGGTCACCACTTCACCAACTAAACGCCCGCCTTGCTGCGCGGTGCCGGTCGCCGTTTCGGCGAGTGTGCTGGCCTGACGCGCGTTATCCGCATTGAACTTCACCGTGGCAGTTAACTGCTCCATGCTGGCGGCAGTTTGTTCCAGCGCGGCGGCCTGCTCTTCGGTGCGCGATGAGAGATCGTTATTGCCAGAGGAAATTTCCGCTGCACCGCGATAGATGTTTTCAGTGCCGCTGCGAATCGCGCTGACCGCTTCACGCAGGCTGTCCTGCATGGCGCGTAACAGCGGCACTAATTTACCGACGCAGTTGCGACCAAACTCTTCCACCGGTTGACTAAGATCACCCTGCGCAATGACAGAGAAATGATTGCGAATGCGTTCCAGCGGCTTCACCAGCAATGCCACCAGATAACGATCGGTAAACAGCAGAATGAACAGCCCGGTTATTACCGCCGCGATGATAATGATCTTGGTGATGCGGGTGAGCTTATCGACGGTGACGCGGGTTTCATCAAGCTTGTCACCGGCGGCTTTATTAAAGGCTTCCGCGCTGGCACCAAAGGCACGACTGAGTGCTGGCGTCACGTTATTGGCCTGCGCGCGAAACGCATCAACCGTGCCTTGTTGCGCCAGCGCCACTTGCGGCGCGATGCCTTCATCCAACAATTTTTGCCAGTTGGCAATCACGCTATTTACGGTGGCCTCGTCCATCGGACCTGGCGCCATCGCTTTAAATTGTTCCAGCTGTTGTTTCATGCTGTCCAGCGCTTGCTGCGCCGGCGTAAACGCATCGGCGCTCACCGCAGCCCCGGCCGCACGCCCTTCCATTACCCGTGACAGGCGCGTTACCACACGAAAATATTGATCGTTCCCTTTGCTTAATACGGTCATCTGATTGACCAATTGACGGTCAATCTCGTTGCCCTCGCCGAGGGCGTTCAGTGAATGGACGCTAAACAAGCCAACGGCACACCACAGCAGGCAAAACAGCCCAAGAATGGTGAGCATAACGGCGCGGATGGTGAAATTTTTTAAGATACCCATACATAATCCCTTGGTGGAAACGCTAAGGAGGCCCGATAAAATCGGGCATATTGCGTTTATCGGCATCGCAAAGGGAAAATGTAACGCTTTAGTAAGCTAAAAAATTGCTCGCTGCGGGTAATGTCACAAAAATGCTATGAAAGGAAATCAGTAAGATAGGCGCAAATTTGGCTTAAAAAATCATTTGCGCAGTTACACCATTAGCAGGCTCATTAAAGTTTGACGTGGCTGCGCATCATTAAACGGAACAAACGTAACCGGCCACGCATAAAACGCGCCTTGACCACCGCATGCGGCTTGCCTTGATCTCCCAGTGCCAAAGTTACATCTTCACCGGGCCGCCAAACTGGCCAATCAACCTCGCCGGGCAAATGGGCGCTAAATTCGCTGGCTTCCCGCGCGAACGTCACCCAATAAGCGCTGACTTGCGAGGCAAACGCCTGATCTTTTTCACTGTAGACGCGACCGGAAGGCATCAATACATCGAGTGTATTGAACACATACGGGATTTCATTGCCATGCCAGGTGCCGTGCGGATAGAGATCGCGCGCATTTTCCGAGACGTAATCAAACCAGTAGCGCCAGGTCGACATGCCGATATTGTGCTGCGCTTGCGCAATCATTAGCGGTAACACGGTAAAGGCCATATCGCGAGCCACTGCGCGCCCCAACAAGGCGTCATCGTGCAGATCGTAAAGCCATTTCATTAAGCGATAACTGAAGCGATTTTTGCTGCGCATCTGCTTTAATACCGCGGTGGCATCCACGCCAAAGAAATCCAGCACGCTGGCTTCGTCGCTGTTGCTACCGATCAACAAGGGAACGCGATGCTGTTTACCGCTGAGAAAGGTATTTAGCATCGGTTTGGGCAGCACGGCATCGCCGCTGATTGGCACCGGCCCGAGAAATAGTGAGCGATCCAATGACCAAAACTGATCGGCGGGCAGTTCACGCAGTTGCTCGGCGCTGGCCTCTGGCGGCAGATCAAAATGTGCCGCAACCTGCAAACCAATTTGCTGCGCCTTTTTCTGTGGCACATCCGGCAGGCTGTAAGCACTTTGCACAATGCCTTTGTGGAACAGCCCTTCAGCCAGCGGGGAACAGCATAGCGATAACACGCTACGCGCGCCGGAAGATTCGCCAAACAAGGTGACGTTATGACGATCGCCGCCAAACGCTGGAATGTTGCGTTGTATCCACTGCAACGCGGCAATTTGATCGAGAAGCGCAAAGTTATTGATCACGCCGCCAGCAGGATATTGCGCATCCAGTGTGGGATGAGCGAAGAAACCGAAATGACCCAAACGATAATTGATGCTGACCACTACCACACCTTGTGCCGCCAGCGCTTTGCCGCGATAAGGATCAAGATGGCTGGCGCCGATGGTAAAACCGCCGCCATGAATCCACACCATTACCGGTAAAGGGCGCGAAGGTTCAACATCGGGTGTCCAGATATTGAGATACAGACAATCTTCGCTGAAATTGCCAGGATCGCCACCGCCCGCAGCCACGCAATACTCGCGGTTCTGCCAGCTTGCTGCGCCCCATTCTGTGGCGTCGCGCACCGTTTGCCACGGTTCTACCGGCTGCGGCGGTCGCCAGCGCAACGCGCCAACGGGTGCGGCGGCGAAAGGTATTCCCTTGAAGACAAAAAGATCTTCATCCATCAGGCCTCTGAGTTCACCCTCTGCGGTCATGATCCTCAGACGTCGTTCGTTTTTCATCTCGGGTTCCCTGATAATGCATCGTTCCATTATTTGCAGGCCTTGCGTGAATGTCCATGTTCCGAAAGCATTTGCAGATTAAGCCGAAAGGTGACGCGATTCTTTGAACAACTCAATCAAATATTTTGGTTAACCCTAACAAAGCCATTTGTTTTAAGGTTACACGTTAACCTGGCGCGACGGAGAAACGCGATGTTTGGTGGAATAAACCAGATGTTCAACCGCATGTGTGACCATCCTGACTTCGGCAAACTGCTGTTACGTCTCACGTTTGGCGGATTACTGCTGTTTCACGGTGAGTTCAAAGTCATTCACGGCGTCGGCTGGATTGCACAAATGCTGACCGTCAAAGGCATGCCAGGTTTCATCGCTTACGGTGCTTACATCGGGGAAATAGTGGCACCCATAATGGTGATTATCGGATTAATGACCCGCCCTGCGGCGTTTATTATTGCGGTGAACATGGTTGTCGCGACACTGCTGGTAAAAATGGGCGCTGTATGGCATCGCACTGATGTCGGTGCCTGGTCGCTGGAAACAGAGGCACTTTACCTGCTTGGCGCGCTCGTCATTATGTTTTTAGGTGCCGGGAAGTACACGCTGGTGCGTGATTCGCGCTTGCAATAATAACAAGTAAAACGGGCGGCCAACCGGCCGCCCTTACGCTTGCACTCCACAACGCTGCAAACTGCGCTGCTGCATCTGCTGATACAACGCCATTTCATCCTGCACTTTGGTTCCTAACGCCTGCTCAAAGTCACTGCGGCTGGCATTACCGGCACTGCGCGCTTGCGCCACATCGCCTAAATTCGACTGGAAAATCCCCGCCGCGCTGACCGGCAAGAAATCCTCATAAACAATCGGTTCTGCGGCTAAACGCCCTTCTGCCAGCAACTGCGCCACAGTTTCACCGGCGCGTGGCGGCGAGTGGATGCCCTGCTCGGTTAAACGATAGCGGAACCACGCCAATTGCTGCTCGCGTAATGTCTCTTCATCATCAGGAAAGTCACGAAACACCGCGCTGAGATGCTGCTGATGATGTTGGTTATCGCTGCCGGTGCCAGCTTCTGCCAGCAGACGATCGTAGAGTTGCCGCCCTTTTGGCGTCAGTGCCGCGCCGCGCTGTTCGATTTCACCAAAGCGCGCAGTATGCGTTCCCGGCGCGCCATCATTGAAATGCACCGCTTCTTCCAGCGCTTTGAAACTGGTTTGACGTAACAGAATCGGCACCTGACGCTGTGGCGGACCTTCAATTAAGGTTTTAGGATCGATGCCACGCGACGGCATTAGCGCTTGCACGCGATCAATATCCAGCGTGCGCGGCGTTAAATGGTTGATGTGACAGCCACGGAAACACACTACGTCAGCAATCAGTCGATGTTGCTGGCTCAACGCACGATAAGTGGCGCTGTCGACCGTGGTATGCGCATGCCAGCGGAACGTTTCCAGCGCTTCCTGGACAAAACGCGCGGCATCTGCGGCGTTCAATCCGCCTTGCTGCTGATGTTGGGCAATCAACGTGCGGCAGCCCGGCGTGAAAATATCGCGCGCCGCAAGAATAGCCGCTGCTTTAGCGCGCAATGCCTCATCCTCGATCAATTCCAGGCGCAGTAAGGAAGTGAATACGCGGAAAGGATTGTGGCGCAGCGCGCGGTCGCTGATCGGGCGAAACGCCGTGGAATGCACCGGCACGCCAGCTTGCGACAAATCGTAATAGCCAACCGCCTCCATGCCCATCACCGCGAACATCTGGCGCAAGGTGCTGAGTTCTTCTGCGGTTCCCACGCGAATGGCACCGTGACGCTCAACGCTAAGGCGACTCAGTTCATCGGCGGCGGAAAGGCGATTTTTTAACGCCGGATTGGCTTCCAACGTGCGATCATTAACGGCGGTGACCAACTGCGTCAGCGTGCCGTATTGCGGCACTTCTTGCTGATACATTGCTGACATGGCTTGAGAAAACAGCGTGCGAATGGCATCGCTGCTGAGGAAGTTTGGCATCATCATCACCTTGAGCTAAAGGGTTGTTGCTAATGTAGATCAACCCTTTAACCTTAGGTGAGAATTTCATGGAACTGTGATCGTCTTGTCACTCAGCGCGGTTTGTCTGGTCACCAAAGCGGCATTTTAGTACCAGCATCAGGGTGGTGAGCACCGCCGGGATCGCCAATAACAAGAAGATTTGGCTAAAGGACCAACCCAGCGTTAATAGTTCAGCGCCAACAAATGCGCTGAGAATCGCCCCGACGCGACCCACACCATGCATCCAGCTCGATCCTGTGGCACGCGCATGGGTGGGATAATAGCTGGCGGAAAGTGCATTCATGCCGGTATTGGCACCGTTAAAGCAGAAGCCGCTGAAGAAGGCGATGGCACTCATTAATCCGACCTGCGCCGGTGAAAAGCCCAACGCCACAATGGCAATGCCGCCGCAGAAATAGATCACCGCCAGCGCCAGATTGGCATTGATGCGGTCCATCAACCAACCAGCAAACAGTGAACCGATGGTGCCGCCCGCCTGATACATGGCGGTGACAATCGCCGCTTCCGTCACTGACATGCCCAACGTGCTGATCAACGATGGCATCCAGCTGCCAATCAAATAGACCAGGAACAGCCCCATAAAGTAGCCGCCCCACAACATCAAACTGCCGAACAAGTAGCGACGCGACACCACCGTGGCCACCGAGCCTTTGCGTGCCGTGGGCAACTCAGTGCTTTGATAGTGGCTGTCGGGCTGAACTGCGCCAGGCAGCATACGTTCGAGGATGGCGTGGATACGGGCAGCTGGCGCCCGACGGCTAATCAGAAATCGGACCGATTCCGGTAAACCACGCACCAGAAATGGCAGCACGATCAGTGGCAATACGCCGCCCATCAGCATAACTGAATGCCAGTCATAGCGCGGCAGCAGCCAGGATGCGGCAAATCCGCCGGATGCGGCACCAAAGGTGAATCCGCAAAACACCACGGTGATAATGAATGAGCGGCGACGCTCGGGTGCATATTCCGCCACCAACGTACCGACATTGGGCATCGCTGCGCCGAGCCCCAAACCGGTGAGGAAACGGAACAGCATCATCTGCTCAATGTTTTGCGCCATCGCCGTCGCTAAGGTCCAAAGGCCAAAGAACAGCACGCTGGTGAGGATCATCACGCGGCGGCCGTAACGATCGGCCAGCGGTCCGGCAACCATCGCGCCTAACGCTAAGCCAATCAACGCCGCGCTGATCACCATGCCAAGTTGATGATTGGTGACGCCCCAACTGGCTTTAAGCGTTGGCGCGATAAAGCCCATTAGCGCGATGTCCATGCCGTCCAGCGCGACCACCACGAAGCACAGCGCAATTAAGCGCTTTTGCCAGCCACTTAGCGCGCTCTTATTGATGAGCTGGCGAACATCTACTGCTTCAACGCTGGTCACGTAACGACTCCTGCACTTTTATCCGTTTAGGGCATCAGTTTTAGTAAAAAAAACGGCGCTTATCATAGCCCATCATTAACAATAACTGGCAGAATTTTTGAGTGTAATTGAGAATTATTCAACTTTTTTCGCCGTTAAGCGTTTGATTATGCGAGGCATGGCGGGAGCGAAGAATGTGACATATTTTTTAAGATCAGAAAATACAACAGGTTAATCTTGCTCCACGCATTGCAGCGATTTTGTTAATATAATTTTGCAGGCAAGTTAACATAATTTCAGTTTACCCATTGCCGCCTTGTAACAGAACTCTTTATGTTGAGCGTATGGACAAAAATATCCTTTTCAATCAGCGCATTCGCTTGCGCCATTTACACACCTTTGTTGCGGTTGCGCAGCAAGGCACGCTGGGCCGCGCGGCAGAAACGTTGAATCTGAGCCAACCCGCCCTGTCAAAAACGCTCAACGAACTGGAAGAATTAGCCGGCGCACGACTGTTTGAACGCGGCCGCTTGGGTGCGCAACTCACGACGCTGGGTGAACAGTTTCTGATTCATGCGGTGAAAGTGCTGGATGCACTCAATCATGCGGGACAGAGTTTCAATTCGCCGCAGCCGGGACGTCCGGTGGTAATTCGCCTCGGTGCACTCACCACCGCCGCGATGGGCATGTTGCCACAAATTCTTGATCGTTTTCATGAGCAGCAACCGAATACCACGGTTCAGGTCGCCACTTTACACAACAACGTGCTGTTAGCGGGCTTGCGCGCCGGCGAGTTTGATGTCGGGATTGGGCGCATGGCTGACAGTGAAATGATGGCCGGATTGACCTATGAATTGCTGTTCCTCGAGTCTTTGAAACTGGTGGTGCGCCCCGATCATCCGCTGTTAAGTGACAACGTCATGCTTTCACGCGCAATGCAGTGGCCGGTGGTGATTTCACCGGAAGGCACTGCCCCGCGCCGCATTGCTCAACATATGCTGAATGAGCAAGGTTGTACTTTGCCAGCGAACTGCGTCGAAACCTCGTCGACTTCGCTGGCGCGTCAGTTAGCGCTGCGTTATGACTACGTTTGGTTTGTTCCTTCTGGCGCAATAAAGGAAGATTTAAATCACGATGCGTTATGCGCCTTGCCGATCACCTCGCCGGGACCGGGCGAACCCGTCGGCATTATTACTCGCAGCGGCAGTCCACTTAGCCTAAGCGCCGAAGTGTTGATTGCCACCATTCGCAAGTTCCACAGTTAACGACTGCGTTTTGCGTGACGCTCGCGATTATCCAGGCGGGCTTTATCCGTTTTGCGCAATCCCACATACAATGCGCCCGCTCCGCCATGTTGCGGCTGCGCGCTGCAATAGGTTTGTACGTCGTCAAATTCCTTTAACCAACGCGCGACGTAACTGCGCACGATGTTGGCATGCGACTCATCATCACGGCCTTTACCGTGAATAATTAGTAGATTTCTCAGACCTTGCTTACGCGCTTGTAGCATAAAACTGAACAAGGATTGGCGGCAGGTTTCCACCGGTTGGCGCAGCAAATTGAGGCTGGCATCCAGCGGATATTTGCCGTGGCGCAGCTTATCCAGCACGCCTTGCTGTATCCCTTCCACTTTATATTCCAGCGGCGTGTTCAGTGGAATGATGTCGAGATAACCGCGCGTGAGGAAATTTTCCTGCTCCTCGCTTTCTTGCTCTATGCGCGGCGCTTTAGGTGAAGGAGCGCGCAACCATTGGGTGTTGGCGCAATTTTTTAACGGTGTCACATCACCCATGGCGTCGCGGAAAAGGTCTTCATCATCAAGGTTCATGGTGTTTCCTCTCGCCTGGTGTTTTGCAATGCGTCCATTTCGACGCCAAAGCAAAAGAGTAGCAAAGGATTTTATGCAAAACATCTGTCACTTTTTGCGCTGCAACAAGCTGACTTTAACTGTAAAGCTGGCAACAAAACGTTCCAGATCAATTATTGCCTAGCCTAAAGCTCAAGACAAAGCCTGAAATACCTGACATTAATGGGGGATTAAAGACTTTTACTGCTCGGATGAGTTCCCTTCGCCGGGAAAAATGTTAAAATTGACCGCAGTCAATAATCATCGAGCGAAACTATATGATCCCGGAAAAACGCAGCATACGACGTATTCAGTCTGGCGGTTGTGCCATCCATTGCCAGGATTGCAGCATCAGCCAATTGTGTATTCCTTTCACGCTGAACGAGCACGAACTGGATCAGCTGGATAATATTATCGAACGCAAAAAGCCGATTCAAAAAGGCCAAACGCTGTTCAAAGCCGGTGATGAACTGAAATCCCTCTACGCTATCCGCTCCGGCACCATCAAAAGCTACACCATCACCGAACAAGGCGACGAGCAAATTACTGGCTTCCATTTGGCCGGTGATTTGGTCGGTTTTGACGCCATTGTTGGCGCTAAGCATCCGAGTTTTGCACAAGCGTTAGAAACCGCCATGGTATGCGAAATTCCTTTCGAAACTCTCGACGATCTTTCCGGCAAAATGCCTGCGCTGCGTCAGCAGATGATGCGTTTGATGAGCGGTGAAATCAAAGGCGATCAGGATATGATCCTGTTGCTGTCGAAGAAGAATGCCGAAGAGCGTCTGGCGGCGTTTGTCTGGAACCTGTCGCGCCGTTTCGGTCAGCGTGGTTTCTCACAGCGCGAATTCCGTCTGACCATGACGCGTGGTGACATTGGTAACTATCTGGGACTAACCGTAGAAACTATCAGTCGCCTGCTCGGTCGCTTCCAGAAAAGTGGCATGCTGGCGGTGAAAGGCAAATATATCACCATCGAGAACCACGCGCTGCTGGCAGAATTAGCCGGTCAGACTGAACAAGCCGCGTGATTCCGGGCCGGGTCAGTAAAAGTTATTTTATTGATCCGGCAACAACTTTTCCGCTTCTGCCCCACGCAAACTTAGGCTATCTTTAATCCAACTTGCTTTGGTTTTAGGAGATCGGCTTATGTCCCGCTACCAAAATATTCTGGTCGCTATTGATGCTCAACAAGATGACCAGCCCGCGTTACGTCGTGCGGTTTATCTCAACCAACGTATCGGCGGAAAAATCAAAGCTTTCCTGCCTATCTACGATTTCTCTTACGAAATGACCACCTTGCTGTCGCCAGATGAGCGTTCCAACATGCGCAAGGGCGTAATAAGCCAGCGCACTGAATGGATCCGCCAGCAGGCCCATGCATATCTTGAGGCTGGCGTTGAAATTGAGATCAAGGTGGTTTGGCATAATCGCCCTTACGAAGCCATCATCCAGGAAATTCAAACGCATCAGCATGATTTAGTGCTGAAAATGGCGCATCAACACGATCGTCTGGAAGCGGTTATTTTTACCCCAACCGATTGGCATCTGCTGCGTAAATGCCCTTGCCCGGTGTGGATGGTGAAAGATCAAGCATGGCCGGAAGGTGGCAAAGCGGTGGTTGCAGTAAACTTGGCAAGTGAAGAGCCGCACCATGATGAGCTGAATCAGAAACTGATTCGTGAAACTACGCTGCTGGCCGAAATGGTCAATCATACCGAAGTGCATTTAGTCGGCGCGTATCCGATCACACCCATCAATATCGCCATCGAATTACCGGACTTTGATCCCAGCGTTTATAACGACGCCATTCGCGGCCAGCATTTGGTGGCGATGAAAGCGCTGCGTCAGAAATTCTCAATTAGCGAAGAATTCACCCATGTGGCGAAAGGATTGCCTGAAGAAGTGATTCCCGATATCGCCTCACATCTGGACGCCGGGATTGTGGTGTTGGGCACCATCGGACGCACCGGATTGTCCGCCGCCTTCCTCGGCAATACCGCTGAGCAAGTCATCGATCATTTACGTTGCGATTTACTGGCGATTAAGCCGGATGATTTCAAATCGCCGATTGATTATGACGACGAAGAAGATGAAGACGATTAATTAAAAAAGGCGGCCCACCTTGGCCGCCTTGATTTTATAAGGGCGGTGAATAACTTCACCGCCCTGCTTCTTTTATTACAGCGCGCGCAGAATACCTTCCACACTCGCCTTCGCATCACCAAACAGCATTTGTGTGTTGTCTTTAAAGAACAGCGGATTTTGCACGCCAGCATAGCCGGTGCTCATCGAGCGTTTAAACACAATCACGTTCTGCGCTTTCCACACTTCCAATACCGGCATGCCGGCGATTGGACTGCGTGGATCTTCCAGCGCCGCTGGGTTAACGGTGTCGTTGGCGCCGATAACCAAAACGGTATCGGTATCGCTGAAGTCATCGTTGATTTCGTCCATCTCCAGCACCACGTCGTACGGCACTTTGGCTTCCGCCAGCAGTACGTTCATGTGGCCCGGCAAACGACCCGCGACGGGGTGAATACCAAAGCGTACTTTGATACCGCGCGCACGCAATTTCTCGGTGATTTCCGCCACCGGATACTGCGCTTGTGCCACCGCCATGCCGTATCCCGGCGTGATCACCACTGACGAAGACGCTTTCAGCATTTCTGCAGTCTCTTCTGCGGTGATTTCACGGTGTTCGCCGACTTCTTCGCTTTCGCCACCGACACTTACGTCGGTACCGAAACCACCGGCAATCACGCTGATGAATGAGCGGTTCATCGCTTTACACATGATGTACGACAGAATCGCACCAGATGAACCCACCAACGCACCGGTCACGATCAGCAAGTCGTTGCTCAGCATGAAACCCGCCGCCGCCGCTGCCCAACCGGAGTAGGAGTTCAGCATCGAGACCACAACCGGCATATCCGCACCACCGATCGATGCCACCAGATGCCAGCCAAACACCAAGGCGATGATGGTCATTAACAGCAGTGCGAACACCTGCGCGCCGGTGCTGTCGGTCTGCACAAACCACAACATCAGCAGGAACGAAACCACTAACGCAGCCAGATTCATCTTGTGACGATGCGGCAACATCAGCGCAGAGGAAGAGATTTTCCCGCGCAGTTTGCCAAACGCCACCAATGAACCGGTGAAGGTAACCGCACCGATAAAGATGCCGAGGAACACTTCGGTCAGATGGATGTTTTCCATTACCGGAGCGAGGCCCGGCGCGTGATCGATGTAGCTGTTAAAGCCCACCAGCACCGCCGCCAAACCAACAAAGCTATGCAAAATGGC
This sequence comes from Pantoea sp. CFCC18179, assembly GCF_059412405.1. NCBI lineage: Bacteria > Pseudomonadati > Pseudomonadota > Gammaproteobacteria > Enterobacterales > Erwiniaceae > Pantoea > Pantoea sp. CFCC18179. The sequence continues at coordinate 72,122 of NZ_JBNBPM010000001.1, forward strand.
CACCAGCTCCGGCATTTCAGTCATTTCGACTTTCTTCGCCAGACGCAGGCCAATCGCGCCACCAATCACCATCGCCACGATAATCCAGGCAACATTGCCGGTATTCGGGCCAAAAATGGTGGCGAGCAGCGCGATTGCCATGCCGCTCATACCAAAAATATTACCTTGCTTAGAGGTCTCGTGTTTCGAGAGACCGGCAAGGCTGCAAATAAACAGAATCGCGGCAACAATATATGCTGCAGTAACTAATCCGCCAGACATGTTGCTACCCCTTAATTCTTACGAAACATTTTCAGCATGCGCTGGGTGACGGTGAAACCACCGAAAATATTGATGCTGGCGATCAGTACGGCAATAAATGACAGGATGGTTACCCAACCGCCGTGACCCATTTGCAACACTGCACCCACCACGATAATGCCGGAAATGGCGTTGGTTACCGCCATCAAAGGCGTATGCAACGCGTGACTGACGTTCCACACCACGTAATAACCAACCACGCAAGAAAGTGCGAAGACGGTGAAGTGAGAGAGGAAATCAGGCGGCGCGACGTTCGCCAGGCAAGCAAACAGCACCACCGCCAGCGCCAACAACAGATATTTGCGCCACGGTGAAACCGGTTTAGCTTCAGCTTTCGGCAGCGGTTGTGCCGCCGGTTGGGCTTTTGGTGCAGCGGAAACCTGAATTGGTGGTGCTGGCCAGGTGACTTCGCCGTCACGAATCACGGTCACGCCACGAACCACCACGTCTTCGAAATCAACGGTGATTTCGCCGTTTTTCTCTTTGCACAGCAGTTTCAGCAGGTTAACCAGGTTGGTGCCGTAAAGCTGTGATGATTGGGTTGGCAAGCGGCTTGGTAGATCGGTGTAACCAATGATCTTCACGCCATTGCTGGTCAACGTGACCTGATCGGCAACGGTTAATTCACAGTTACCGCCGGTTTGCGCTGCCAAATCGACAATCACGCTACCCGGTTTCATGCTGGCAACCATTTCCGCGGTGATCAATTTCGGCGCAGGACGGCCCGGAATCAGCGCGGTGGTAACAATGATATCGACTTCTTTGGCTTGCGCGGCAAACAGCTCCATCTCCGCCTTAATAAAGGCTTCAGACATCACTTTGGCGTAGCCATCGCCGCTGCCCGCTTCTTCTTCGAAGTCCAGTTCAAGGAACTCGGCGCCCATGCTTTGCACTTGTTCTTTCACTTCTGGACGCGTATCGAATGCACGCACGATGGCACCGAGGCTACCTGCGGCACCAATCGCCGCCAGACCAGCCACGCCCGCACCAATAATCATCACTTTGGCCGGTGGAACCTTACCCGCCGCGGTGATTTGGCCGGTGAAGAAGCGGCCAAATTCATGGGCTGCTTCAACGATGGCGCGATAACCGGCGATATTCGCCATCGAGCTCAACGCATCCAGCGCCTGCGCACGAGAAATACGCGGCACCGAATCCATCGCCATCACCGTCACGTTACGTGCAGCGAGCTTTTCCAACAGCGCCGGATTCTGTGCTGGCCAGATGAAGCTCACTAGCGTGCTACCGGCGCGCGTCAGTTCGATCTCTTGATCGTCTGGCGCATTCACTTTTAATACGATGTCGGACTGCCACACATCGGCGGCATTGGTGATAGTGGCACCGGCGGCGATAAAGCTTTCATCGTCAAAACTGGCGCGCAGCCCTGCGCTCTGTTCAACGGTTACGCTGAATCCCAGCTTGATCAGTTGCTCAACGGTCTTCGGCGTGGCGGCCACGCGCGACTCATTGGCTAACCATTCTTTGGGTATCCCAATTAACATACTGTTTCCTTTCAACAATTAAAGGATGAGGTTCTGTGAATGGCAAAAGCTCAAAAGCCGAAACAGTGTTTCAGCTTTTTATGAGCAAAATGCGCAATGTAACAAAGTCTTTATAACCTACTGAAAATATGAATGGTGATCCACAGCGATAACGCGTACTTATGACATTCACACAAATATTCAGACGCAAAGATTGAATGCCGCCGTTTGCCACTGCATTTGGCACATATTGAAATATATTCTGCTGCGCAAAATCGTGTCATGTCGAATTAAGTGTTTTTAAAAACCTTTATTTAACAATGCATTAACTGTTATGGCACTAAGTGTTACCAGAATTAGTGGTTAGTTGTGCAAAAAAAAGCCATAGCAGAAGCGAATGACAGGCCGATGAATATCAGGATGAGATTGTCAATCTCATACGCTTAAATTGGCTGAGACAGGCCGATTATTACATGCAATAATCAGCGGCTAATCTGTTATACATCAAGAGTCCAGCACGTTTTCGTACTCATTTTGCGTAAGGCGAAGGATCATTTTTATGAAGCTGAAGAACACTATTCTGGCGTCCACCTTGTTATCACTGCTGGCAGCAAATGCGTTCGCTGCTAAAGAGTTAACGCCAGATCAAGCGGCCGCGTTGAAACCATTCGAACGTATTAATATCAGCGGTCGTTTCAATGCCATTGGCGATGCTACTGACGCCATCTCTAAAGAAGCCGATGCCAAAGGCGCTGACTCTTTCTATGTTCAGGGCATTAACGACACTAACGGTAATGGCGGCAACTGGCGCGTAACGGCCGATCTGTACAAAGCCGACGCCCCAAAAGCCGATGACTCCACCAAATATCGTACCTTCTCTGGCGTGAAAGAGCTGCCAAAAGCGGAAGCTTATCGCCTGGAGCCATTTGATACCGTTTCTGTCAGCGGTTTCTTCTCAAGCCAACCTGATGTCAATGACGCGATTGCTAAAGCCGCCAAAGGCAAAGGCGCAGCGTCCTTCTTTATTGTGCGCCAGGTAGATGCTAACAACGGCGGCAACCAGTACGTTACCGCTTACGTTTACAAGGCAGATGCGCCAGAGCGTAAAGTGCAGAACACCTCTGACTCGATCCCAGCAGATTCAGAAGCCGGTAAAGCTGCGCTGGCTGCTGGTGGCGCTGCCGCGGCGAAAGTGGCAATTCCAGGCGTGGCTTCTTCAGATACGCCAAGCCGTAGCGTGGGTCGTTTCTTTGAAACGCAGAGCTCAACCGGTCAGCGTTATACTGTGACGACTTCTGACGGTCGTAGCGTGCAGGAAGTGAATGCGATCACTGCTGCACAGATGCAGCCGTTCGATACCATCACCTTCTCCGATCACTTCGGCACACCAACTGAAGTATCTGAAGCGGTAGGTAAACGTGCCGTTGAGAAAGGTGCGAAGTACTATCACATCACGCGTCAATGGCAGAACCAGAGCGGCGGCAACCTGACCGTTACTGCGGACCTGTTTAAGTAATCCAGTCATGGGCGGCATTCGCCGCCTTCTCATTTGCATAATATCTACTCATATCTGCATTTTCTTGCATTGCCTTCCCGTATTACACTCCGTAAAATCTGCCGCCTGTTTTTAGGGGATTCCGTTTCCGGGCGCGCGCTTTTTCGAGTAACCCGCCAGCGGAATCGCCACCAACCAGCATACTCTGCTGCTTAGGATGGGCGTTTTGGATAAAAAATTAGGTCTTAGTGCGCTCACCGCGTTAGTGCTCAGCTCAATGCTGGGCGCAGGCGTGTTTAGCTTGCCGCAAAACATGGCGGCAGTAGCAGGTCCAGCGGCCTTATTGATTGGCTGGCTGATCACCGGTGTGGGCATCATTTTCCTCTCATTGGCAATGTTATTACTCACGCGACTCAAACCCGAATTGGATGGTGGCATCTTCACCTATGCACGCGCCGGATTTGGTGAATTGATGGGCTTCTGCTCCGCGTGGGGATATTGGTTGTGCGCGGTGATCGCCAACGTTTCCTATTTGGTGATTGTGTTCTCAGCGCTCAGTTTCTTTACTGATACGCCCGATCGCGTGGTGTTTGGTGCTGGTAATACCTGGCAAGCGATGCTTGGTGCGTCGGTGCTGTTGTGGCTGGTGCACTGTTTAGTGCTGCGTGGCGTGCAAACTGCCGCCAGCATCAATTTACTCGCCACCTTGGGTAAGCTGGTGCCGCTGCTGTTATTTGTGGTGTTGGCACTGCTGGCATTCAATTACGATCGTTTCCATTTTGATTTCAGTGGCATTGCCCTCGGCAAACCGCTGTGGGAACAAGTTAAGCAGACCATGTTGATTACCTTATGGGTGTTTATTGGCGTGGAAGGTGCGGTGGTGGTTTCTGCCCGTGCGCGCAATAAAAAAGATGTTGGACGCGCCACCTTAATGGCGGTGCTGGCGGCATTGCTGGTCTATTTGCTGGTTACGCTCTTGTCGTTGGGTGTGATCCCGCGGGCGGAACTGGCGCAGATGCGCAATCCTTCAATGGCTGGTTTGATGAAGCATCTGCTGGGACATTGGGGCGATGCGGTGATCGCAGTGGGATTAGTGATTTCAGTGTGCGGCGCATACCTCAGCTGGACAATTATGGCCGCTGAAGTGCCGTTTCTGGCGGCGCAGCAAGGTGCGTTCCCGCGCAGTATTGCACGTCAAAATCGCCATAATTCTCCAGCGGCTTCGCTGTGGCTGACCAACGGTAGCGTGCAGGTTTGTTTGATCTTGATTGCTGTTACCGGCGCGGATTACAACACGCTGTTGACCATCGCCTCAGAAATGATTTTAGTGCCCTATCTGCTGGTGGGCTTGTACCTGATTAAAGTGGTGCGCGGGCAAAACAATCCATTGGCAATGTTTATTGGTCTCGGTGCCAGCGCTTACGGCATTTGGTTGCTGTACGCTTCAGGTCCGTTGCATTTGCTGCTTTCAGTGGTGTTGTACGCGCCGGGATTGCTGCTATTTCTGTATGCGCGACGCGGCGGCCGTGGAGACAAGATATTGTCACAGCTGGAACGCATCGCGATTGTACTGTTGATTACCGCGTCACTGCCCGCGCTGTGGCAGCTGACGAATTAATGCGGTTGGATAGGAATGGATACGCACAGCAGGTCGTCCTGCTGTGTCAGATTCAGCGGCTTGCGGTATTCATGGTGAATAGCGTCAAGCTGCTCGGCTGACAATGGATATGGCAGTTGAATATCAAAGCGGCTGATGTGCTGCTGTTCGGCAAGCGTGATCAAGCGCGCAATGTTAATTTCGTCGCTGACCTGAGTAGAAATGATTTGTAATGCTAAATCTTTAAGGTGATCGTCGCTGGCTTGCAGATTATGCGCGGATTTACGCGTTACCATGCCGAAAATGGGCATCACGCCGTAAATGGCATCGACAAAACTCCAGCGTTTTTTGCAGGAAGCGGAGAGAAAATCACTGTAATTGAAGCAGATGCGATCACTGTATCCGGCTGAAGCCAGCTCTTTATCAGACACCCTCGCACTCCTCCTGTTTTTCGTTATGGTTCCGAACCTTGCGCTACAACGCGCCGGTAATAATGGCACATTTCACCGTAAACATACTAGCAACGCAGGGATATTTCGTGCGGTAGCGTAGAGCTCAGGACCAGGAAAAGCTATGCTGCTGTGATTCTCAACCGTCATAGCGAATTATGAACAAAATCGTTTATGTGGAAGATGAGCCAGAAGTTGGCGAATTGATCGCCGCTTATCTGGGTCGCCACGATATTGAAGTCATTGTAGAAACGCGCGGTGACCGCGCCGAAGCCACCATTGCTGCCCACGATCCCGATTTGGTGATGCTGGATATCATGTTGCCCGGCAAAGATGGCATGACATTGTGCCGCGATCTGCGGGCCAGTTGGCAAGGTCCGATTGTGCTGTTGACCTCGCTCGACAGCGACATGAACCATATCTTGTCGCTGGAAATGGGCGCTAGCGATTACATCCTCAAAACCACGCCACCGGCCGTATTGCTGGCGCGTCTGCGTCTGCATCTGCGCCAGGCGCATGTGGGTCAGCCGGAAGTGGCACCCGCGATTCAGAGTTCACAGCGCGTGCTGCGTTTTGGTTCGTTGACCATCGACTCACTCAATCGTCAGGTGACGCTGTTTGAGGAGAACATTGTGCTGTCGACCGCGGATTTCGATCTGCTGTGGGAGTTGGCAAACCATGCCGGACAGATCCTCAATCGCGATGCGCTGCTGAAAACGCTGCGCGGCGTGAGTTACGACGGCATGGATCGCAGCATCGATGTGGCCATTTCTCGCCTACGTAAGAAGTTGTACGACAGCGCCACCGAGCCGTTCCGCATCAAAACCATTCGTAACAAAGGCTATCTGTTCGCACCGCAGGCTTGGGATACCCGCTCCGCATGAGAAAGCTCTTTATTCAGTTCTATTTGCTGCTGTTCGTCTGTTTTCTGGTGATGACGCTGCTGGTTGGCCTGGTGTATAAATTCACCGCTGAACGCGCCGGTCGCCAATCGATGAACGATTTGATGGCCAGCTCGCTGTTTTTAATGCGCAGCGAACTGCGTGAGATCCCGCCGCGCGACTGGAGCAAAACCATTCGCAGCCTCGACCTCGATTTGTCCTTTGATCTGAATATTGAACCAATGAGCAAATTCCAGTTGGGCGATGCAGATATGAAGCGCCTGCGTGCCGGCGAAATCGTGGCGATTGACGATCAATACACCTTTTTACAGCACATCCCGCGCAGCCACTATGTGCTCTCCGTTGGCCCGATTCCCTACCTTTTCTACCTGCATCAGATGCGCATTCTGGATATCGCACTGTTAGCGTTTATTGGCATGTCGCTGGCGTTGCCGGTGTTTATCTGGCTGCGGCCACACTGGCAAGAGATGCAACGGCTGGAAAAAGCCGCACAGCGTTTTGGCCGTGGTGAACTGGATGTGCGCACCCATTTTGAAAGCACCTCCAGCTTGCACAGCTTAGGCGTGGCGTTTAACCAAATGGCCGATAACATCAATACGCTGGTTGAGAGCAAGAAGCAGTTGATTGATGGCATCGCCCATGAACTGCGCACACCGTTGGTGCGGCTACGTTATCGATTAGAAATGAGCGATAACCTTACCGAAGCCGAATCGGCAGCGCTAAATCGCGACGTGGGCCAATTAGAGAGTTTGATTGAGGAGCTGCTGACTTACGCGCGCCTTGATCGCCCGCGCGTCGATCTCAATCTGCAATCGTTCGATCTCGCCCAATGGCTGCGTGTGCACATTGAAGACGTGCAAACCATGAATCCTCAAACGCACATCGCGCTGGATATTCCGCAGTTGGAGAATGTTGGCAGCGCAGATACCCGTTTGATGGAGCGCGTGCTGGATAATTTGGTCAACAACGCGTTGCGCTATGCCGATCAGCGGTTACGCGTCAGTTTGTGGTTTGACGGCCCGCTCGGCTGCTTGCAGGTGGAAGACGACGGCCCAGGCATTCCGCTGGAAGAACGCGCGCGCGTCTTCGAACCTTTTGTCCGCCTTGATCCAAGCCGCGACCGTGCCACCGGCGGCTGCGGTTTAGGCCTGGCGATAGTGCACTCAATTGCGTTGGCGATGCAGGGAAATGTCTCGATTGAGAGCAGCCCGTTAGGCGGCGCCAGCGTTCGCTTTTGCTGGCCGGTTGATCTACCCTTGCGGGACACTGCGCCACGCTTACTGTCATAAGGAGCTTTTTACGTGACTTCAGCTTATCAAGAACTTAGCCGCACTTTTCAGCGCCTCTCCCGCTTTGGTCATTTAGGCGCGATTGCCGGTGTGGATATGCAAACCACCATGCCACCTGGCGGCAGCCAGGCACGCGGCGAAGCGATGGCCGAACTGAGCGTGTTCATGCACGAATTGTTGACCGATAAACGCCTCGGCGGATTGTTCGACGCAGCGCAGCAGGAATCGCTGAATGATGTTGAACAGGTCAATCTCAGCGAGATGCAGCGCGCCTGGCAGCAAGCCACGCTGCTACCTGCTTCGCTGGTGGAAGCAAAATCGCTGGCCGGCTCTCGCTGCGAACACGCCTGGCGCCAACAGCGTCCGGCAAATGACTGGGCTGGCTTCTCAGCCAATCTGAAAGAAGTGGTCAAGCTGAGCCGGGAAGAAGCGCAACTGCGTGCCGATGCGTTGGGCGTTTCTCGTTACGATGCACTGTTGGATGTGTTCGAGCCGGGTATGACCAGCGCCCAATTGGATCAAACCTTTGGTGATTTGAAAAGCTGGTTGCCTGATCTGTTACAAAAAGCGGTTAAGAAGCAGCAGCAAGCGCCGATCGCCGCGCCGGTAGGTCCGTTTGCCATCGAATCCCAGCGTCAGTTGGGCCTCAGCGTAATGAAAACGCTCGGCTTCGATTTTAATCATGGCCGATTGGATGTGAGTGCACATCCCTTCTGCGGCGGCGTGCCAGAAGATGTGCGCATCACCACGCGTTACAACGAAAATGACTTTCTTAGCGCCATGATGGGCGTGATTCATGAAACCGGTCATGCGCGTTACGAGCAAAATCTGCCAAAACAGTGGCGTGGACAACCGGTAGCACTGGCGCGTTCCACCGCTATCCATGAATCGCAAAGCCTGTTTATGGAGATGCAGTTAGGCCGCAGCAACGCTTTCCTTCAGCATATCCATCCACAAGTGGTGGCGTTGATGGGCGATCAACCGGCGTTGGAATTGAATAATTTTATCCGCCAGACGCAGCGCGTGAAACCCGGCTTTATTCGGGTGGATGCCGATGAGTTGAGTTATCCAGCGCACGTGATTTTACGTTACGAGATTGAGCGCGCGTTGATTGAAGGAGAGATTGAAGTCGATGACATCCCGGCGTTATGGGATGAGAAGATGCAACAATCGCTGGGCATTGATACGCGCGGTAATTATCGCGACGGTTGTATGCAGGATATTCACTGGACCGACGGCGCATTTGGCTATTTCCCAACCTACACACTGGGCGCAATGTACGCGGCACAGCTGTTCCAGGCGGTGAAGCGCGCCATTCCGCAAGTAGATAGCCTGATTCAAAACGGTGAATTGCAGCCGGTGTTTGATTGGTTACAGCAGAACATTTGGCAGCATGGCAGCCGTTTCCCAACACAGCAACTGTTGATCAATGCCACTGGCGAAGCGCTGAATCCAGGCTATTTCCGCCAACACCTTGAACAACGCTATCTGTCTGAGTAAACTGCGCGGCGGTCAAGTTGGCCGCCCTTTTCACTTCCTTAACTCCCCTTTGTACAATCCGTTACACGCCGATACCAATGCCTCACGGAAAGCCTCAATTGTTTTTCATATAGTGTTTTCACCGGCCCCGCAGTGGGCTACACATGAAAAAATAGTTCGAGGATTTTGCAATGAAAAAATTATTTGCACTGGTGATCGCCGCTGCTATGGGTATGTCTTCTGTTGCTTTCGCTGCTGAAACGACTGCTGCTCCAGCTGCTGCTGCAACCACAACTGCTGCGCCAGTTAAACACAAAATGGCTCATCATAAGAAACCTGCTGCTCAAAAAGCGCAGGCTGCTAAGAAACACAAAAAAGTAGAGAAGAAAGCGCCAGCTGCACAGAAAGCTCAGGCAGCTAAAAAGCACCACAAAAAAGCAACCAAGCCAGCTGCACAGAAAGCCCAGGCGGCTAAAAAGCACCACAAAAAAGCAACCAAGCCAGCTGCACAGAAAGCTCAGGCTGCTAAAAAGCACCACAAAAAAGTAACCAAGCCAGCTGCACAGAAAGCTCAGGCTGCTAAAAAGCACCACAAAAAAGTAACCAAACCAGCTGCACAGAAAGCTCAGGCTGCTAAAAAGCATCACAAAGTGAAAAAAGCAGCTAAATAAGTCTGACCTGCTGAGTCAACACCGCATTAATGATTGAAAACACCCGGTTATGCCGGGTGTTTATTTACTGGAGTAGCGAAAAATGGTGCGTCGCTATCGCTTCGAAATTATTCTGATTGTGATGATCATCTGTGGCATTGTTGCAGCCAGCTTCTTTATTTAATCGTTGTAGCGTGCTGATTACTCCAATATTTCTCCCTTTTTAACCGCTCTCCGACTATAGTTATCGCTCAAGCGTGATGACAACAACTTCTACTTATTCTCGCCATTGAGAGATCTATGCGCCTGGCTACCCTGTTACTTGTTGGTCTTTTCAGTTTTAACCACATAGCACATGCCGATGATGAAGATGGGCCAAGCCCGGAAGACATCAAAACGCTGTTTTTTGGCAAGGATCATCGTCAAGCGATTAGCGACGTTAGCGCTGCGCCCTGGGATGCGATTGGTCAGCTTGAGACCGAAAGCGGTAATCTGTGCACTGCCACCCTGATTTCTGCTCATCTGGCGCTCACCGCTGGTCATTGCCTGTTGGCTCCACCCGGCAAATTCGATAAGCCGGTGGCGCTGCGTTTTATGGCGGGCAAGAAAGGCTGGCGTTACGAAATTCATGATATCGATGCGCGCGTTGAGCCGTCGTTAGCTCGCCGTTTGCAGGCGGATGGCGAAGGATGGATCGTGCCACCGGGTGCGGCTCCGTACGATTATGGTTTGGTGATTTTGCACAACCCGCCGTCTGGCATTGTGCCGATCCCGTTGTTTGAGGGATCGCGTGGCGATTTGACCGCGGCGTTAAAAACTACCCAACGTAAAGTGACGCAAGCCGGTTATCCTGCCGATCATCTGGATACGTTGTATTCGCACAGCGATTGTTTAGTTACCGGTTGGGCGCAGCGTGCAGTGTTATCGCATCAATGCGATACCTTGCCGGGCGACAGCGGTTCGCCGCTGCTATTGAAGAATGGCGATGATTGGCAGTTGATTGCGGTGCAGAGTTCAGCGCCCGCACCTGCCGATCGTTATCGCGCAGACAATCGCGCCATTGCGGTGCCGTCGTTTAAAGATAAGCTGGAAGAGTTGGCACAGTAATGTGCGGTTGTATTTACGTGCGTTTCAGTCGAAAAAGGCGGGCGTTACGTAAAGACGGCGTGAATACATCCCTGTAGCCTCGACCGCCGCATCCCTGCGGCGGACGCTTTACTCCACTGCCCGCCTTTTCTCCTTAATGTCAGCTTGTGCGGTTTGCGGTTAACCAATCTGCTCCATCGCCTGCAAAATACGTTTATCCGAGATCGGATATGGCGTGCCGAGTTGCTGTGCGAAATAACTGATGCGCAGCTCCTCAAGCATCCAGCGAATCGCCTGCACTTCGGCATCATCCTGACGCTGCGGCGGCAATTTATTGCGCCATGCTTGCCAGGCTTGCTCAACAGCCTGCACTTTCAGCATCCGCGCACGATCGCTGTGCGGATCAACCGGCAACTTCTCTAAACGACGTTCAATGCCCTGCAAATAACGCAAGGTATCGCCCAAGCGTGACCAACCATTGCCGGTGACAAAACCACGGTACACCAAACCGTTCATCTGCGCTTTGATATCACCCAATGCCAGCGCCAGTGACATATCAACGCGTCCCTTGAGGAACTTGTTGATATTGAACACGCAAGTCAGAATCTGCTCGACCTGCTTGGCGATGGTCACCACCGTTTCGTTGAGATCGGCACGCACTTTGTCGCGCAACTGTTCGAAGTTCTCTTGCTGCCACGCCGGACCGCCCGCATCCGCCATCAGCTTATCCACACCGCAGGCGATGCAGTCATCAATCAGTTCCAGCACTTTGCCGTATGGATTGAAGTACAAACCGAGTTTGGCCTTGTTCGGCAGCTTTTCATGCAGATACTTGGTCGGCGACGGAATGTTCAGCAACAGCAAGCGACGCTGACCGCGCCACATCATTTTCTGCTGCTCGACTTCACTATCGAACAAACGGATTGCCACGCTGTCTTTTTCATCGACCAACGCAGGCCAGGCTTTTACCTGATAGCTGCCGCGCTTCTGCTCGTAGCTTTGCGGCAAATCGCCAAAGCTCCAAATGTGCAAGCCGCTCTGCTCTATGCCATCGTCCGCGACTTTCGACAGCGTTTCCTGAACTTTTCCTTTCAGCGCTAGCTTGAGTTGATGCAGGTTTTTGCCTTCCTGTAATTTACGATTGTGCTCATCCACAATGCGGAAAGTCATTTTCAGATGATCGGGCACCTGATCCCACTGCCATGCTTCGCGGTCAATGGTGACGCCGGTCATGCGGCGAAACTCGCGCTCCAGCGCATCCAGCAACGGTTGCTCCATTGCCGTCACACGTCCGAGAAACGCTTCGGCATAGTTCGGTGCAGGCACTAAATTGCGGCGCACCGGTTTCGGCAAAGATTTGATTAAGGCGATAACCAATTCGCGACGCACGCCAGGAATCTGCCATTCAAAACCGGTGTCATCGATTTGATTCAGCAGCGGCAGCGGAATGTGCACCGTTACGCCATCAGCATCCGCACCCGGTTCAAACTGATAACTCAATTTGAGCTTGAGATTGCCCTGATGCCAGAAATTCGGGTAATCCAGTTGGCTGACTTTGTCCGCGCCATCCTTAATCAGCATCTGCTTATCAAAACTCAGCAGATCAGGATTCTCTTTGCTGGCCTGTTTCCACCACGTATCAAAATGGCGCGCAGAAACCACTTCGCTACCAATGCGGCGATCGTAAAAGGCAAACAGCGTTTCGTCATCAACCAAAATGTCGCGACGACGCGATTTGTGTTCCAGATCTTCGATTTCGTTACGCAATTTCAGGTTGTTGTGGAAAAATGCGTGACGCGTCTGCCAATCACCTTCCACTAAAGCATGGCGGATAAACAACTCGCGGCTCAGTTGTGGGTCGATGCGGCTGTAATTGACCTTACGCGCCTGCACAATCGGCAAGCCATACAGTGTGACTTTTTCCATTGCCATCACCGCGCCCTGGCCTTTTTCCCAGTGCGGTTCACTGTAGCTGCGCTTAATCAGATGCTGTGCCAACGGCTCAATCCATTCGGGATCGATACGCGCCGCCACACGGCCCCACAAACGGCTGGTTTCGACTAATTCTGCCACCATGGTCCACTTCGGCGGCTTTTTGAACAAACCCGAACCTGGGAAGATCGAGAAACGGGCGTTACGCGCGCCGGTGAACTCCTGCTTCTCGGTATCTTTTTGTCCGATGTGCGATAACAAACCGGTGAGCAAGGCGCAATGAACTTCGCGGTACGGTGCGGGTTCGCTGTTGACTGCCATGCCTTGTTCGCGCACCACTTGTCGCAATTGGGTGTAAATATCCTGCCATTCACGCACACGCAAATAGTTAAGAAAATCGGTTTTACACTGGCGACGGAAGTGATTGCTGGATAACGCTTTTTGCTGCTCTTGCAGATAGTTCCACAAATTCACAAAGGCGTTGAAATCCGACTCTTTATCCTCAAAACGGCGATGTTTTTCATCGGACGCCTGCTTTTTATCAGATGGACGTTCGCGCGGGTCCTGAATCGACAGCGCGGCGGTGATGATCATCGCTTCACGCACGCAGCCAAATTTTTGCGCTTCCAGCACCATGCGTGCCAGGCGTGGATCAACCGGCAACTGCGCCAGTTGTCGCCCCGCTGGCGTCAGTTTGTATTTCTCGTCGTCACTCAGCGTGATCGCGCCCAACTCTTCCAGCAGGCGCACACCATCCTGAATGTTGCGTTTATCTGGCGCTTCAACGAACGGGAACGCCGCGATATCGCCCAATCCCAGCGCCGTCATTTGCAAAATAACTGAGGCCAGATTGGTACGCAGAATTTCGGGGTCGGTGAACTCTGGGCGGCTGAGGAAATCCTCTTCCGCATACAAACGAATACAGATACCTTCCGATACACGTCCGCAACGGCCTTTACGCTGATTCGCCGACGCTTGCGAAATCGGCTCAATCGGCAAGCGCTGCACTTTGGTGCGGAAGCTGTAGCGGCTAATACGCGCGGTGCCGGGATCGATCACATATTTGATGCCGGGCACGGTTAACGAGGTTTCTGCCACGTTGGTTGCCAGCACGATGCGGCGGCCGCTGTGCGACTGAAACACGCGGTTTTGCTCGGCATTCGACAAACGCGCGTACAGCGGCAAGATCTCGGTATGCGGCAAATCGCGCTTAGTCAGTGCATCAGCGGTATCGCGAATTTCACGCTCGCCGCTCATGAAGATCAGAATGTCGCCGCGACTTTCCTGGCCCAGTTCATCCACTGCATCAAAAATCGCCTGTAACTGGTCGCGATCGGTATCATCGGCATCTTCCACCATTGGGCGATAACGCACTTCAACCGGATAGGTGCGGCCAGAAACTTCAATCACCGGCGCATTGTGGAAATGGCGTGAGAAGCGCTGCGGATCGATGGTCGCCGAGGTGATGATCACTTTCAAATCGGGACGACGCGGCAACAGCTCGCGCAGATAACCGAGCAGGAAATCGATGTTTAAGCTGCGTTCGTGCGCTTCATCAATAATGATGGTGTCGTATTGCAGCAACTGACGATCTTGCTGGATTTCCGCCAGCAAAATCCCGTCGGTCATCAACTTAACTTGCGTAGTTTCACTGACCTGATCGTTAAAGCGCACCTTGTAACCAATGGTGCCGCCCAGCGAGGTTTCCAGCTCATCGGCAATGCGGTTCGCCACGGTACGCGCCGCCAGACGACGCGGCTGAGTGTGACCAATCAGCCCTTTTACTCCACGGCCCAACGCAAGGCAGATTTTCGGCAATTGGGTGGTTTTACCGGAGCCGGTTTCACCCGCCACAATCACCACCTGATGCTTACTGATCGCGTCGGCGATGTCCTGCTGCTTTTGGCTAACCGGCAAGTTATCCGGGAAAGTGATGCGCGGTGTCGCCGCCGTACGCTGGGCAATGCGTTGCTCGGCAGCAACGAAATCCTTTTCCAGTTCAGCCGCAATGCCCTGCTGCGCCGCAGGATTTTTCACCTTCGCCGCACCGTGCAAGCGACGTTGCAGGCGTTGACGATCGCGCAGCATCAGCGTATCGAGCCGCGTCCAAAGGGAGGCTAAAGGAGAAGTGTCGGATGATGACATAGCGATGAGTTACCTGTTGTAGCAGCGACCGATGATTTCCCGGCGGATTCAAGCAATTAATGGTCGGCATCATAGCACATTTTGGAACACCTGCCTGAGCGGGACGTGCGAGCTTATTCAATTATTTCGAACATAGATCTCGAAATATTGCGCTTTTACCTCGCGGGCTAACTCCGTACAGTGTAAAGCATTGAGCGGTAAGCCAACCGCGTAACGCACAGGAAAATACCATGAGCAAAGTTTTAGTTCTGAAATCAAGCATCCTCGCTGGTTACTCTCAGTCAAACCAACTGGCTGACTTTTACGCTGATGAAGCTCGCGCCAAAGGTAACAGCGTTACCGTGCGTGATTTAGCGGCACAGCCAATCCCAGTATTGGATGGTGAGTTGGTTGGCGCACTGCGTCCTTCTGACGCGCCACTGTCTCCACGTCAGCAAGAAGCGTTGGCGCTGTCTGACGAGCTGATTGCTGAACTGCAAGCACATGACACCGTTGTTATCGCTGCCCCGATGTACAACTTCAACATCCCAACCCAGTTGAAAAACTACTTCGACCTGATTGCGCGTGCTGGCGTGACCTTCCGTTACACCGAAGCAGGCCCAGAAGGTCTGGTAACCGGTAAACGCGCAGTGATCCTGTCAAGCCGCGGCGGCATCCATAAAGACACCGCCAGCGATCTGCTGACCCCTTACGTGAAACTGTTCCTCGGCTTTATCGGGATCACTGACGTGAACTTCGTCTTCGCGGAAGGTATTGCTTATGGTCCAGAAGTTGCGACTAAAGCGGCTAACGATGCAAAAGACGCGATCAAACAGATCGTTGCTGCTTAAGTTTAAGAACGTGATAAATGCCCGATAATAAAGGGCATGATGCCAACATTGCCGAGCCTGAGTGCTCGGCTTTTTTGTGCATAAAAACAACCTAGTCACCATAAATGGCGCCCCTACAATTACTTTTGCAACCATTGCCCGTTTATGCCGCGCACGTATTCGCCGCTTCCCGCGCGATTAACCAGTTTTTCTCCGGCGATACGCGCTACCTCGCTGGCACTGAGATTGTTTTGCTGCGCCACGCGTTGATATTGCTGCATGCGGCCTTCGTTGATGCGCTTAACCAGCGCTAACGTTTCTTCGTCCTGCTGGCGTGCCGCGACATAACCACTCAACGTTTCGCCCACGCGGCCTTGTTGGCGCGCTTCATCCAATGTTAGCGCCCATGCTGAAGGCACCAGCAGTAGCGCCAAAATCAAGGCGATCCCTTTGCGTTTCATCATGCTTCTCCTCAAAACAGACCGCTTTGGTTTTTCAGCAATGCTTCAACATCTTTGTCCACCTTGATGTGAATCTCATGCTCGATTTTCACATTCATATTGATGGTAATCGGCTCTTTCGGTGCCGCAACTTCAATGCGCGGCACGCAGCCAATCAATGGCAGTCCGGCTGCCAGCACCAGTAATGCCCTGAGGCTCATGGTTGAGGATCCTTTTTCGAAGGTAAGGTGGCATTTTGCTCCACCCAGGATTGCAAATTATCGCCAAAGCGCAAGCTGCGCCAAAGCTGGAACAGGTTTTCTTGATGACGGTAATTGAGATTGACCGATTGGCGGCGATTGCTGAATTGGCTGGTGCCTTTAACTTCCGATTGCATGGTCAGATTGCCGAAGTTATCCAGATCGATAGTCGCCCATGAACGCGAAATCTCCATGTAGCGCAGCCAATCCATCGCGGCGCCAGCCGCAAAGTTATTACTGACAATTGCATCCGCCATGTCTTTATCCATGCGGAAAGTCAGCGGCCCGCTGTTGGCGATCCAGCCCTTTTCAATTAGCCATTGTGGGTTATTCACCCACAATGGCAACTCGCCGTTCACTTTGCCCGACATAGCAAACTGCTTGGGTTTGATCGCGGTAACCAATTTGCTGAGATTGATCTCCTTCAGCGAGACGCGCGCCGGTTGATGCTGCGGCATGCGCAATTCCGGCATGCTGACGTGGCCGCCAAGCAAATCGAGATTGACGTTGCTGAGCGTCAACGGTTGGTGCTCTTGCCACGGATAATGCCCCTGCAAATCGGCGGTGATGTTTTGCAGCGAGAACTGGTTTTTCACTTCGGCAATGCGCAGTGAAACCGGCCCGCGTCGTCCTAATTGCCATTGTTGATTTTTCAAGCGGAACGGCAATGAGAAGTCGATACCGTTGATTTCGCTGTCAGGCATCCACACGCTGCCATTTTTAACTGTCCAGTGCCCGCCAGCTTCAAACCCTTGATCGCTGGCCGCCGAGAACGCCACCTGCGCACGCAATTCGCCAGACTGAATGCGCATTTTCAAATCGCTGCTGAGTAGCGGCTGGAACACCGTTAAGGATTGCGCAGGCCACCAGGCTTCGCCGCGCAGACGTTCGCCATCCCAGCGTCCATGGACGCGCACCGGGCCGATATCTTCCGCGATTAACTGTCCGCGCCAGATGAAGCGGCTGGGATCGCTGCCTTTGGCTTCAAAACTCAGTTCAGACGGCGGCAACCATCCGCCATAACTGAATTGGGTCTGTCCCGATTTGAGCGTGAAACCACCGTTAAACGCTGGATGCAGCGGATCGCGCTGCCAACGCACCGGCGCGGTGAGCGTCAAACGCGGTTTATCGACTTGCACCATGCCGTACGCCAGCTGATCGAAGCCGGTATTCAGTGTGTCGAGGCTTATCAGCGTGTCTTGCCAACTGCCATTGCCCTTCACGTCCCATTTCGCGGTCAGCGGCGCTATCGCGCCGTCGCCCCAATACCGCCAGTTCCAGCGTCCGCTATCTGGCCAGAAATCCGTCGCACGTCCATCAAGATGCAACGTGAAATGGCCAAAGCTGGGATCGTGCGCTTTCAGTATCGCCTGCAAGCGTCCGTTAATGCCGCGTGATGCCAACGTCACGCCCGCCAGCGGCCAACGCGCTTCATCCACTTCCAGCGTGGAGAGTAAACGTCCACGCAACCGCAGTAGCGCGCCTTGTTTGAGGGTTAATTGGGGATCGGTCAATACGCCATGCAGCAAACCCGGCATGCTGCCGTAAAGTTGCAGATCGGCGAATTTGCTTTCGCCGGTCAACTGGATCGGCAACGCACTATCCACCATGCTGAGTTTGCCGGGTCCGACACTTAACACCAAATTGCCTTTGCCGCCGCGCCCTTGCGTCAGCAAATTAAATCGTCCGCTGACTTCGGTGTTTTCCAATCCTTGCTGCCAGTTATTGAGCGTTAATGCTAAACCACCAGAAAGTGGCTGATCGGCTTGTGGCCAGCGCCATTGGCCTTGCGTGATGCGAATTTGCTGCTCGTCCACTTGCCACGGTAACTGCAATAACGGCCGATCGTCACCCTGTTGATTGATAACCAACGTGCCTTGTTGCTGCTGCCAGTTCAGCGTCAAGGCCAGCGGCTGTGGCCATTGCAGCACATTAACATCCGCGTTGAGTTCACCCGCCACCGGTAAACCATTGGCAAAGGTTGGCAAGGTGACATCGCCATGCAGATTAAGCGGTTTTGGCAATAAAGGATGATTGAGTTGCAGTTGCGCGATATGCAGTTGTTGTCCCTGCAAACGGGCATCAACATTGAGGTTATCGCCTTGATAATGCAGTTGCTGGGCATCTTTATCTAAGCTGAGATCAAAACGTCCTGCATATTGCTGCCACGGCAGAATCGTGATTTTTTGCAGATGGATATCGGCGCCTGGCAGCATCTGTTGCCACTCCGCCAGACTGCGTGGCGCATCGTTAGATGTGGATTGCGGCAGTGATTGCAGGCAGTCGCTATTGAGTTGCACTTCATTTGCACTCAGTTGCCAGCGTTTTTGCTGCCATCCCAAAGACGCATCCCTGACCTTCGCTAACTCACAATCGCCAGCCAGATAACGCACTTCAGGAAAATGCAGCGCGCCCTGCTGCCAGCGCGGCGCGCCATTCAGTTCAATGCGGGTATTTTCCGGCAGCCAAATGCCAGCCAGACGCGGTAACCATTGCGTTAGCGTCAGCAGCAATCCCAGCAACAGTAATATCAGCGCCAAAAGCGCAGCAAGTGTTCGACGAAGTCCACGCGTCATGGCAATTAACGTTCCTGTTCTTTACACAATCCTGACGAGGCCGCAAATGATGGCATGTTACGCCCAGTAAATGAAGGTGTTAGCTTCTTAGTCTGGCTGAAGAACAGCAAATTGCTGCGGAAAACGTTATCCTGTGATGATACCGACGTTGCATTTTTCAGGAGCGAAACAATGAAAGTTGCGGTTTATAGCACCAAGCATTACGACCAGAAATACCTCGAACACGTCAATAACAGCTACGGATTTGAGCTGCAATTCTTTGACTTCCTGTTAAGCCCCGCCACGGCAAAAAATGCCGCGGATTGTGATGCAGTGTGCATCTTCGTCAATGATGATGGCAGCAAAGAGGTGCTGGAAGAGTTGGCCGCATTGGGTGTAAAACACATCGCTTTGCGCTGTGCGGGTTTCAATAACGTCGACCTCAAAGCCGCAGCGGATTTAGGTTTAGATGTGGTGCGCGTACCGGCGTACTCACCTGAAGCGGTGGCAGAGCATGCGGTTGGCTTGATGATGACTCTCAACCGTCGTATTCATCGCGCGTATCAGCGCACGCGTGACGCCAATTTCTCGCTGGATGGTTTAACTGGCTTCAACATGCATAACAAAACCGCGGGCGTGGTCGGCACCGGCAAAATCGGCGTGGCGGCGATGCGTATCCTGAAAGGTTTTGGCATGCGCTTGTTGGCCTTCGATCCTTACCCCAGCGCTGCGGCGCTGGAATTAGGCGCGGAGTACGTCGATCTCAAAACGCTGTTCGCCGAATCGGATGTGATTACGCTGCACTGCCCGCTGACGCCGGAAAATCATCACCTATTGAATGCACAGGCATTTAGCCAAATGAAAGATGGCGTGATGATCATCAACACCAGCCGCGGTGGATTGATTGACTCGCAGGCGGCGATTGATGCGCTCAAGCAGCAGAAAATCGGTTCATTAGGCATGGATGTGTATGAGAATGAACGCGATTTATTCTTTGAAGATAAATCAAATGATGTGATTCAGGATGATGTGTTCCGCCGTTTGTCGGCCTGCCACAACGTACTTTTCACCGGTCATCAGGCATTTTTGACGGCCGAAGCGTTAACCGCAATATCCGAAACCACGTTGAGCAATTTGCAACTGCTGGAGCGCGGTGAGAGCTGCCCGAATCAGGTTACGGCCTAAGTGCCTTGCGCCTGCATTAGCGGGCGCAATTGCCACCCATCAACGCTTGCTCATCACAACGACGACCGTTCGCCAACTGACACATGCCAATGCGTGAGCCGTCTAACTGACGCGAAAACGCCAGCGATCCCCCGGCATTACTACAATTAACTTCAGCCATTGATGACATCACCACGCGCGGTTGCACGTGTGCAGCAGTCGCTTGTTGTGGCGGTTCATTATCACTATTGCTGCTACAGGCAGAAAGTAACAGTGTGGCGCCGGCTAGCAGGAAAAATGC
Organism: Pantoea sp. CFCC18179; assembly: GCF_059412405.1. Lineage (NCBI taxonomy): Bacteria > Pseudomonadati > Pseudomonadota > Gammaproteobacteria > Enterobacterales > Erwiniaceae > Pantoea > Pantoea sp. CFCC18179. The sequence goes on from NZ_JBNBPM010000001.1 coordinate 92,456, forward strand.
AGCTTTCATCGGTTAGGCTCCGGGGAGTGAGCGAAAAAGTCGCACCAGAATATGTCAGGTGCGGCGAGGGATCGATAGGCGACACAGCTTTTTACAAAATTTAATTTCAATGTTTGCAAGCAGATTTATCCTGATTGAGACATTTCCGCCCTTCTCTGCAAGCGGCGAGTTGATTTATCAATGACTAAGGAGGGAAACATGTTGACGGATATGCTAATTCGTATCGCGCTGGCTGGTATTCTTGGCGGACTGATTGGCCTTGAGCGGCAAATGCGCGCCAAAGAGGCGGGATTGCGCACGCACATCTTGGTCGGTATCGGCAGCGCGATGTTTATGTTGGTGTCGAAATACGGTTTTGCCGACATGTTGGTGAGCGATCATGTGGCGCTCGATCCCAGCCGTATCGCCGCGCAAGTGGTCAGCGGCATGGGCTTTCTCGGCGCGGGTACCATCATTATCCAGAAACAAGTGGTGAAAGGTCTCACCACCGCCGCCGGTTTATGGGTGACGGCGGCGATTGGTTTGGTGATTGGTAGCGGCATGTATGAAATTGGCATTTACGGCACGATTTTGGCGTTAGTGGTGCTGGAAACTTTCCGCCGCATCAGCCATTGGCTGATTGGCCGCCATCACACGCTATTGGTGCACCTCAAACCGAAAAGCGTGCCGCTGGTGCTATTAGTGTTGCAACAAGAGAATCTGCGCTATGGTCATATCTCCGTGGTTAACCGTGATGAAGAGAATGGTATGTGTGAACTGAGCGTTGAGGTGACATTGTCACGACGTCAACCGATGCATACTATCTACGATAAAGTGATGGAAATCAAAGGCGTTCAATCGTTAGAGATGATGTAAAAAGCGGCAATGTTAGATGTCTGTGCGCTGGCTCCCCGCGAGCACACAGATGAAAAAGTCGTTGGCGGGCGCTTTGCTAGACTGAATTGATTACCCCCGTAAATTTACGGGTTTCTCAGCGTAGCAAAGGACGACTTATGATTACCGTCGACGGTAACGGTGCTGTGGCTTCAGTCGCGTTCCGCACCAGTGAAGTGATTGCCATTTACCCCATCACGCCCAGTTCCACCATGGCCGAGCTAGCCGATAGCTGGTCTGGCGAAGGCCGCCGCAACATCTGGGGCGATGTGCCGCGCGTGGTGGAAATGCAATCCGAGGGCGGTGCGATTGCCACCGTACACGGTGCACTGCAAACCGGATCGCTCTCCACCACCTTTACCTCTTCGCAGGGATTGCTGTTGATGATCCCAACGTTGTACAAACTGGCCGGTCAACTGACGCCATTTGTGCTGCATGTTGCCGCGCGCACCGTTGCCACCCACGCGCTGTCGATTTTTGGCGATCATTCCGATGTCATGGCAGTACGGCAAACCGGCTGCGCTCAGTTGTGTGCCTCCAGCGTGCAAGAGGCGCAGGATTTTGCCCTGATTTCTCAAATCGCCTCGCTCAACAGCCGCGTGCCGTTTATCCACTTCTTCGATGGTTTCCGCACCTCGCATGAAATTAACAAAATTGTGCCGATCAGCGATGAAACCCTACAGGCGCTGATGCCCGCCGACGCGATTGCTGCGCACCGTTCCCGCGCGTTAACGCCAGATCGCCCCACGATTCGTGGCACATCCGCCAATCCCGATACCTATTTCCAGTCACGTGAAGCCACCAATCGCTGGTATGACGCCTGTACTCAGCACGTTGAAGATGCGATGGCGGCATTTGCGGAAAACACCGGTCGCCAGTATCAGCCGTTTGATTACTACGGCCATCCGCAAGCCGATCGCGTGATCATCATGATGGGTTCGGGCTGCGGCACCGCCGAAGAAGCGATTGATGAAATGCTGCAACGCGGAGAGAAAGTTGGCTTGGTAAAAGTGCGCTTGTACCGACCGTTTTCAGCGGCGCATTTGCTGAAGATGATTCCGACAAGCGTGCAACGCGTCGCGGTATTGGATCGCACCAAAGAACCGGGCGCGCTAGGCGAACCGCTGTTCCTGGATGTCATGACCGCGCTGGCGGAAGCGTACAGCCGTGGCGAACGTGCCACGCTGCCAAAGGTGATTGGTGGCCGTTACGGTTTATCATCGAAAGAGTTTGCGCCAGATGCGGTGCTGGCGGTATTTCGTGCCTTGCAACGCGATCAGCCACCGGCGCGTTTTACCGTGGGGATTTACGACGATGTCACCCATCTTTCGCTGCCGATGGAAGCCAACATCGTGCCGAACCGCGCACGACTGGAAGCGCTGTTTTACGGTTTAGGCAGCGATGGCAGCGTAAGCGCCACTAAAAACAATATCAAAATCATCGGTAACGCCACGCCGTGGCAGGTGCAGGGCTATTTTGTTTACGACTCGAAAAAGGCCGGCGGTTTAACCGTTTCCCATCTGCGCGTCAGCGAGCATCCAATCCAATCGGCTTATTTGATTCAACAGGCCGATTTTATTGGCTGCCATCAACTGCAATTCATCGACAAATATTCGATGCTTGACCAGCTCAAACCAGGCGGAATTTTTCTCCTCAATACGCCTTACAATGCTGATGAAGTTTGGCCGCGTTTGCCGCAGGAAGTGCAGAGCCAACTCAATGACAAACAAGCCAACTTTTATGTGATCAACGCGGCGCGCATTGCACGTGAATGCCAGTTGGGCGCGCGCATCAATACCGTAATGCAGATGGCGTTTTTCCAATTAACGCAGATTTTGCCGGGCGACAGTGCGTTGAGTGAACTGCAAAATGCCATTGCGCGCAGCTACAGCAGCAAAGGTGAAGAGTTGGTGCAGCGCAACTGGCAAGCGCTGGCGATGGCGCAACAAGCTTTACAAGCGGTGCCGCTGCAAGCCGTTAATAGCAATAGTCCGCATCGTCCGCCGGTGGTATCCGATAGCGCGCCGGATTTTGTCAAAACTGTTACCGCCGCGATGTTGGCAGGATTGGGCGATAAACTGCCGGTTTCAGCGTTGCCGCCGGATGGCACCTGGCCGGTCGGCACCACGCAGTGGGAAAAACGCAACATCGCGGAAGCGGTGCCAATCTGGCAACCTGATTTGTGTACCCAGTGCAACCATTGCGTTGCTGCCTGCCCGCATTCGGCGATTCGCGCCAAAGTTGTGGCACCTGAAGCACTTGCTGATGCGCCATCCACATTGGCGTCGCTGGATGTGAAATCACGCGATATGCGCGGACAAAAATACGTGTTGCAGGTCGCGCCGGAAGATTGCACCGGCTGTAACTTGTGTGTCGAAGTGTGCCCGGCCAGCGATCGTCAGCATCCGGAAATCAAAGCGATCAACATGAAATCGCGGCTGGAACATGTCGAAACCGAAAAGGCCAATTACGATGCCTTCCTTGCGCTGCCAGAAATCAGCGCCGAGCAACTGGAGCGCATTGATATCCGCACCTCGCAGCTCATCACGCCACTGTTTGAATACTCTGGCGCTTGTTCGGGTTGCGGTGAAACGCCTTACATTAAATTGTTAACGCAGTTGTACGGCGATCGCTTGTTAATCGCCAACGCCACTGGCTGTTCGTCGATTTATGGCGGCAACTTGCCTTCTACGCCGTACACCACCAACGCCGACGGGCACGGTCCAGCGTGGGCCAATTCGCTGTTTGAGGATAATGCCGAATTCGGCTTAGGCTTCCGCTTGAGCGTGGATCAGCAGAAACAGCATGCGCTGCGACTGTTGGAGCAGTGTGCGCCGCTGTTGCCAATCGAGTTGGTGGATGCTCTCAAAAGTGACAATGTCACCATATCGCAACGCCGTGAACAAATCGAACAGCTACGCGCCCTGCTTGCTGGCTTATCGCAGCCTGAAGCGACGGCGTTAAACAGCGCGGCGGATGCGCTGGTGGAGAAATCCGTGTGGTTAATTGGCGGCGATGGCTGGGCCTACGATATTGGCTACGGCGGCCTCGACCATGTGATGAGTTTGAGCGAAAACGTCAACGTGCTGGTGCTTGATACGCAATGCTATTCGAATACCGGTGGTCAGGCATCGAAAGCTACGCCGCTTGGTGCGGTGACCAAGTTTGGTGAGCAAGGCAAACGGAAGGCGCGTAAGGATCTCGGCATGTCGACCATGCTGTACGGCCACGTCTATGTGGCGCAGATATCGCTTGGCGCGCAACTCAATCAAACCGTCAAAGCTATTCAGGAAGCCGAAGCCTGGCCGGGCCCGTCGCTAATCATCGCGTACAGCCCGTGCGAAGAACATGGTTACGATTTGGCGTACAGCCATGAGCAGATGCGCTTGCTGACCACCAGCGGATTCTGGCCTTTGTATCGCTTTGATCCGCAGCGCGCAGAGCAAGGCAAAGCCGCGCTGGCGCTGGATTCGCGCCCGCCAACTTCTGAATTGGAACAAGCTTTGATGAATGAGCAACGTTTCCGCCAATTGCAAACACAGCGACCAGAGGAAGCATCACAGTTATGGCGCGATGCTACAGAAGCCGCCAATGAGCGCTATCAGCGACTGGCGGAAATGGCAGGTAAAGCCGAGAAAAGTGAGTAGATGAAAAAACCCGGCGCAATTGGCCGGGTTTTTTGTGATTTAGCAGGGTTTGAGTTGCACAATCGCCATTTCAACTGCGCGATTTGGCGCTCCGGTTAACTCCCGATAGCGCAGCTGCAAATTTCGCAGCTCGCTGGCCACCACTTCTTTTTCTGTTGCCGCGCCACGTTGCGCCAGCTCCAGATAACATTGCCCAACTAGCCGGCACGCCTCTTCAAAAACCATGTCGTATGTTTGCATTTGCCACTCCTCACCTTAAGAAAGTAAAAAAAGCACTTCCGCCATCCTGTCAGGGCCGTGTGAGGAAAATATTTGCGCAGATCAATAAATGTTCGAATTGTTCTGGCAAAGCGTGCGCTTTTGTATCAGGCACATTGAAATATCATCAGAAAAGAGAGCACTTCAGGCTAGCATTCGTGCCCGCAATCCGTACCATACGCAGTCATGTTAAAAAGGTTTATTGCCGCTGAACCTCGCTTCAGCCGCTAACGACCTTTGTCTTCACTCTCAAGTGTGAAAATAATGTCAGAAAATCAAGAAGTAACCAAAAAAGAGCAGTACAACCTTAACAAACTTCAGAAGCGTTTGCGCCGTAACGTGGGTGAAGCCATTGCTGACTTCAACATGATTGAAGAAGGCGATCGCATCATGGTGTGTTTGTCGGGCGGTAAAGACAGCTACACCATGCTGGAAATCTTGCGTAATTTGCAGCAGAGCGCGCCGGTGAATTTCTCGCTGGTGGCGGTGAATCTCGACCAGAAACAGCCCGGCTTCCCTGAACATATTTTGCCCGCTTATCTGGACGAATTAGGCGTCGAATACAAAATCGTTAACGAAGACACCTATTCCATCGTTAAAGATAAAATCCCGGAAGGCAAAACCACTTGCTCGCTGTGCTCACGTCTGCGTCGCGGCATTCTGTATCGCACGGCGACCGAATTGGGCTGTACCAAAATCGCGTTAGGTCACCATCGTGACGACATTTTGCAGACGATGTTCCTGAACATGTTCTACGGCGGCAAGATGAAAGGCATGCCACCAAAACTGATGAGTGACGATGGCAAACATATCGTGATTCGTCCGCTGGCCTATTGCCGCGAAAAAGACATTATCCGTTTCTCGGAAGCGCGCCAATTCCCGATCATCCCATGTAACCTGTGCGGTTCGCAGCCTAACCTTCAGCGTCAGGTCGTAGCCGATATGCTGCGCGATTGGGATAAACGTTATCCAGGCCGTATCGAAACCATGTTTACTGCGATGCAAAACGTGGTGCCATCACACATGGCCGACATCAATTTGTTTGATTTCAAAGGCATTAAACACGGCGATGACGTGGTTGATGGCGGTGATTTGGCATTTGATCGTGAAAGCTTGCCGGTAAAACCAGCGAGTTGGCAGCCAGAAGACGAAGATGCGCCGGATCTCAGCGTGCGTCTGGATGTGCTTGAAATTAAATAACTCGATTCAATAGTAAAAAGGCGCGTCGCTTCGGCTACGCGCCTTTTTTATTAACGGTGTGGCGGCGGATCGATAATCGGCGGAAATTCGGGATCATACGGCGGATCAGGATCGGGAATCGGTTGAGGATGTGGAATCGGTTCGGGAATTGGCGGTGGATCGGTAGGAATCGGTTCGCTGGCAATTGTGTCTCGCATGCCCTTTCTCCTTTCGCTGAATGTCCTTTAAGCATAGGAAAGGTTAAGCGACCAAGCCAAGCGGGCAAAAAAAAGCCGGCGGATAGGCCGGCGTCGTACGAATCAAATGTGCTATGCAGTAATTCTAAAAAAGGAAGTAAGACAATATGGAGCGCAACGCCCATCGCTTGACGTTGCATTCACCTGCGGGAAAGAGTTTGCCCCTATTGCCCAATGTGGTTATTGATATCGATCAGGTTTACTCCGCTTTTCTGCCTTACAACCATTTCCGACGTTTCAGCCACACCGCGACGCCGCCCACCATCAATACTAACAGCACGCAAAATGCAGTGAAGCCCAACGGCCAACTGCCGCCGGGAATTCCACCAAGGTTAACGCCGAACAAGCCGGTTAGAAATGTCGCAGGCAAGAAAATCATCGCCATCAATGACATGGTATACGTGCGGCGGTTCATTGATTCAGCAAGAATGGATGCCACTTCATCCGCCAGAATCGAGGTACGTGCCACGCCAGCGTTAAGATCATCCAGCCCGCGCCCCAGTCGATCGGCCACTTCCTGCATGCGACGGCGATCGTCATCATCCATCCACGCCATTTTCTCGATTGCCAGGCGCGCGTACACATCGCGCTGCGGCGCCATGTAGCGGCGCATCACAATCAGCTGTTTACGCAGCAGCGCCAAATCACCGCGCGCTGGCACTTCCTGGTTCATCAAGGCATCTTCCAGCTCAATAATTTTATCGTGCATCTCTTCGATAAATTCACTGGCGTGATCGGTCAACGCATCGCACACATCCACCAGCCAACTGCCGCCATCCACCGGCCCATTACCGTTTTGCAAATCGGTGAGCACTTCATCTACCGCGTACACTTTGCGGCGGCGCGTGGTGACAATCAGCTTATCGTTAATGAACACGCGCATCGCCACCAATTGATCCGGGCGCGAATCGGCATTGTGGTTCACGCTGCGCAGCACAATCATGAAGCCGTCACCGAGTTTGGTGACGCGCGGACGCATGCTGTCGCCTGCTAATGCATCACGTACCGAATCGGGGATCAGCGGCGTTTTTTGCAACCAATCGGCACTTTGTCGTTGGGTGTAATTGAGATGCAGCCAGCAAGGACGCTCGCAGTTGATCACATCTTTATCTTCGATGGGGATCATGCCACCTGCGCCATCTAGCTGACAGGAAACAATGGCATCGGATACTTGTAGCGCTTTTCCTTCAATGACGTTCACGTACTCGCCTCGCTATTAAAATCAATACGATACAGTTTAGCGTGGCGTCGACCAGTTGCAATCTTCGGGCTGTGAGCAAAAGTGACAGGCGATCGTTATGATCGCCTGATTTTGATGGTGGGATTAGTGCTTCTCAATCCACAGTTCGCGGCTGTACGCCACATCTTCGGGATTGGTGATTGGATAGCCTTTCACCCACGGCTTAATCAAACGTCCGTTGGTATATTGGTAGATTGGCGCGATTGGTGCCTGGTCGGCAATGATCTGCTCGGCCTTGTTGTAATCGGCATTGCGTGCCGCCGCGTCAGTTTCCGTGCTGGCTTTCACTAACGCCGCATCATAATCGGCATTTTTGAAGCGCGCGATGTTGGCGGAGTGACTGGATGTCAGCAAGCTGAGGAAGGTGGAAGGTTCGTTATAATCGCCCACCCATGAAGCGCGGATCACATCGAAATTGCCGCTGTTACGGCTGTCGATATAGGTTTTCCACTCCTGGTTTTGCAGCGTCACATCCACACCCAAATTCTTTTTCCACATCGATGCCACGGCAATGGCGATCTTCTGGTGACTTTCTGACGTGTTGTACAGCAACGTCAGATGCAACGGTTTTTCCGGGCCGTAACCCGCTGCAGCCAGCAAGGCTTTCGCCTGCGCATTCAACTCTTGTTGGCTCTGCTGCTGCAAATAACTTTGATGCGGTGTAAAACCGGCGGTGACATCGGGCGTAAAGTGCCAGGCTGGCTTCTCGCCGGTGCCTAATACTTTCTCCGCGATAATGCGGCGGTCAATGCTCCACGACAGCGCTTTGCGCACCCGCGCATCTGCGGTTGGCCCTTTGACAGTATTAAACGCGTAATAATAAGTGCCCAGTTGATCCGGCGTGTAAACCTGGCCCGGCAACTCTTTCTTCAGCAACGTGTACATGTTCTTCGGGAAAGATTCGGTGATATCAATATCATTGGCGCGATAACGTTTGGTTGCACTCGACTCTTCGTTGATCGGGATAAAGGTCACTTTGGTCAGCACCGAATCTTTGTCGTCCCAATAATGCTTATTACGCACCAGCACGATTTTCTCGTTAACCACACGATCTTGCAGTTGATAAGCGCCGTTTCCCACTAGCTTGCCCGGCGATGTCCAACTATCGCCCTCTTTTTCAATCACTTTTTGTGAAACTGGGTACATTGCGGCATTCGCGACCATGCTGGGGAACCACGGCACCGGACGTGACAATGTCACCTTAAGTTGAGTGTCATTTACTGCGGTAACACCTAACTTATCGGCGCTCATTTGCCCTTTGGTGATCGCGTCGGCATTTTCGATACCGCTCAGTGCCGCAAACCAGGCAAACGGCGAGCTGTTTTTCGGTTCAACCAAACGCTGCCAGCTGTAGACAAAATCCTGCGCCGTCACCGGCTCGCCATTCGACCAGCGCGCATCTTTGCGTAGGTTAAAAATCCACGTTTTATTGTCGTTACTGCTCCAGTTTTGCGCCACGCCCGGCACGATTTTACCGTGCGTATCCTGATTGGTCAGGCCTTCAAACAGATCGCGCATCACCTGAATTTCCGGCAGGCCAACCGCCTTCATCGGATCAAGCGAGGCCGGCTCATCTTTAATATGGCGAACGATTTCCTGGGTGCTGGCCAACTGCGCGCCTGCGGGCACATTGGCGGCGAATGCGGGTGAGACAGCGCTGGTTACGATTAAGGCGGCCAGCGTCATTCGGAACGTTATTTTCATCACCACTCCTTTACGCGAAAAAATGGCGACAACCAAAGGTTTGTGTCGCCAGCAACTTTTGGCACTTTATCGCAAATTGCTGATTGGTATATAGCTATTTCCCCGTACGCTGTTTACCGTTATGTTGAGGCTGGATTCCCGGTCACATTTTTAAATTTGCGCGCCAGCGGTTTTGGCGCTGTTGGAAGCATGTCAATGAGGAACGTTATGTCGTCATACCATCCGCGTCCGCTGCGCGGCAAGCTGGACGCTGTCTGGCAACAGTACGGACAATCGGTGTTGGGCGCACCGCTGCTGTGGTTTCCTGCGCCAGCCGCAGATGCCGAAAGTGGATTGATTATTGCCGGTACGCACGGCGACGAAAATGCCGCGATTGCCACGTTATCTGGCGCGATGCGCACCTTGCCGGAAGCGTTGCGTCGTCATCACGTGATTCTGGCGGTGAATCCCGATGGCTGTCAGTTGGGATTGCGCGCCAATGCTAACGGCGTTGATCTTAACCGCAACTTCCCGGCTGCCAACTGGCAAAGCGGTGACACGGTTTATCGCTGGAACAGTGAAGCCGATGAACGTGATGTGGTGCTTTCCACCGGCACTGCACCGTCGTCCGAGCCAGAAACGTCCGCACTTTGCCATCTGATTCATCAGATTAAACCGCACTGGGTGGTTTCGTGGCATGAACCACTGGCCTGCATTGACGATCCCCACCATAGCGATTTAGCTCAATGGCTGGCGCAGCAAACCGCGCTGCCGATAGTAAGCAGCGTCGGTTATGCCACGCCGGGATCGTTTGGCAGTTGGTGCGACGATCTCGGCCTGTTATGCATTACTGCCGAGATGCCGCCAATTTCGGTGGACGAAGCCACCGAAGTCTATCTGGAGGCGATGATTAACCTGCTGCGTTGGCAGCCAGCGGCTTAAGTACGCCGTGAGAAAAATGCAGCGACGGTTCAACATCGGCAGCCAGCCAGGTTGGACCGTCGAGATCGGCGAATGTCGCCAGCGGCGTGAGCGGCAAGGCGGCGCGAATCGCCCTTGAAGTGCACAGCATGCAGCCGAGCATAATCGCGAAACCTTGCTGCTGCGCCGCCTGCGCTAGCGCCAGCGCTTCAGTTAGTCCACCGGTTTTATCCAGCTTGATATTCACCATTTCATAGCGCCCTTTGAGCTGCGCCAGATTCTCACGCGTGTGGCAACTTTCATCCGCGCAAATCGGCAGTGGATGGATGAAGTTACCCAACGCTTCATCGTGCGCGGCCGGCAACGGCTGTTCGAGCATGGCAACGTTTAAATCCGCCAGCAACTGGCAGCGCGCCGCCAAACCTTCGGCATGCCAGGATTCGTTGGCATCGACAATCAAAGTGGCATCCGGCACGGCGCTGCGAATGGCCACCAAACGTTCGCTGATCAGATGATCGTCCATTTTGATTTTCAACAACCGCGCACCATGTTGCCACAAGGCTTGTGCACTGCTGGCCATCGCTTCTGGCGTATCAATGCTCACGGTATGCGCGGTGATGATTTCGTCAGCCAGCGATACGTCACACAGTTGCGCCAGGCTGTGGTTTTGCTGCTGGCGTTCCAGATCCCATAATGCGCAATCGAGCGCGTTGCGTGCTGCGCCAGCAGGCAGCGCTTGCTGCAAGGCTTCACGCGACATTCCGGCTTGCAGCGCACTAAGCTGCGAGCCAATTTGCTTCAATACCGAGGCTTCACTTTCACCGTAACGTGCGTAAGGCGTCCCTTCACCAACCCCTTTAAAGCCGTCTTGCTCAATTTCGACCACCACAACGTGCGCTTCGGTGCGACTGCCACGTGAAATGACGAATGGCGAATGCAGCGGCCAGGCTTCCGGATAACTCTTCACTGTTCTCATTATTTCTCCTTAAATCCGCAGCTTAATTGCGAGCCGGCTCGATTAACGCCAGGAATTGCGCTCGTAAACCCTTAAAAATTATGTCATAAACAAACGCTATATCTTTCATAGTCAGATATTCATCGTTAAAAAAGGAAATCGCATGTCTCAGAATGTTCACTTTCAAGGCAATCCGGTGCCAGTTGCAGGCCAGTTCCCACAAGTTGGCGCGCAGGCAAAGCCATTCAACCTGGTTGCTAAAGACCTCAGTGACGTATCCCTTTCCAAGTATGCAGGCAAACGCAAAGTTCTGAACATTTTCCCAAGCATTGATACCGGCGTTTGTGCCGCTTCAGTACGCAAATTTAACGAACGTTCAGGTGAAGCGGACAACACCGTAGTGCTGTGCATTTCTGCTGACCTGCCGTTTGCTCAGTCTCGCTTCTGCGGTGCCGAGAACGTCAGCAACGTTGTTACGCTGTCTGCATTACGTGGTGCTGAGTTCAAAGAAGATTACGGTGTGGCGATTGCCGATGGCCCACTGAAAGGCCTGACCGCGCGTGCCGTGGTGGTGCTGGATGAAAACGATAAAGTGATTTACAGCGAATTGGTGAACGAAATCACCGAAGAGCCAAACTACGATGCGGCGCTGGCTGCACTGAAATAAGTTTGCACCAATAAAAACGCCGCCTGAATGGGCGGCGTTTTTATTGTCGGATAACTGCTAACAGCAGGTTATTCGCTCTCTCCGCGCTTCTGCCCCAAGCCATACTCGCGCAACTTATTGGCAATCGCGGTATGCGATACACCAAGACGTTTCGCCAGCTTGCGCGTGCTGGGATAAGAAAGGTACAAACGCGTCAACACCGAACGTTCAAAGCGGCTGGTGATGTCATCCAGCGAACCTTCCATCGCCTCTTCGCCTAATGACACGTCCAGCGCCTGTTCTGGCAACACGATATCCTGCGGCCCCAGTTCATAACCTTCCAACTGCGTTAGCGCGCGATACAAAGCATTCTTCAGCTGACGCACATTGCCCGGCCAATTGTAGCGCGTCAGGAACGGCGTTAACTGTGGCGACAAACGTGGGCGCGGCAAACCTTGTTCATCAGCGAAACGTGCCACAAACATTTCAGTCAGCGGCAGGATATCCAGCGGACGTTCGCGCAGCGGCGGAAGATTCAACGTCAAAACGTTCAGGCGATAAAACAGGTCTTCACGGAATTCGCCGCGCTGCACCAGCTCAATCAGGTTCTTCTGCGTGGCACAAATCACGCGAACATCAACGTGCACTTCATGCTCTTCGCCAACGCGGCGGAAAGTGCCGTCATTGAGGAAGCGCAGCAGCTTGGTTTGCATGCGTGGCGACATCTCACCAATTTCATCCAGCAGCACCGAACCGCCGTTGGCCTGCTCGAAGAAGCCTTTTTTGCCTTCCAGCGCGTTGGGATAAGCGCCCGCCGCGTGCCCAAACAGTTCGCTTTCGGCCACATCGTCCGGCAACGAGGCGCAGTTTAAGGCGAGGAACGGTTTCTTGCCGCGCGCGCTACGCAGATGGCAGGCACGTGCCAGCATATCTTTGCCAGTGCCGGTATCGCCGACAATTAACAGCGGCGCATCATGCATCGCCAATTTGCGTGCCTGATCAATCACCTGGCGCATTTTTGGTGTCACCGCAACGATATGATCAAACTCAGATTCATCGGTAACAGTCAAATTTTGCAGCTGGCGGCCCATGCGTGCGGTGGATTTCAGGGTAATCATCGCGCCCACCGGCAGATCGCTCTGGCCTTCTTCTGACAGATAAATCGGTCGCGCTTCCATCAGGAAATCACGTCCCTGAATCACCACGTGTTGCGCCTGCGCATCAACGCGTTCGTTCTCCAGCCAACGCTGGAAATTGAAGCCGGTGATTAAGGTGCCGACGTTTTGATTGCGCAGCTTTTGTTCATCGAGCGTAAACAGGTTTTGTGCTGCCGGATTCGACAACTCCACTTTACCTTTCAAATCGATGGACAATACCGGTTCCGGCATCGCCACCAGCAACGCACTTAATGCACGATGTTCGCGTTCAGAAGGCATAAAAGAAACGGTGCGCACATCCGTCACGCCCGGTGTACGGCGGATTTCAGCCATCAGATTGCTGAATGGCTCAAATTCCAACGCAGTAAAATTGAGGTAAATGCGGCCAAGCGGCGCAATTTCGATGCCGCGCAAGTCGATGCTGCGGGCAACCAGCAGGTCGAGCAACTCGCGCGCCAGACCGATTCGGTCCTGGCAGAAAACTTCCAAACGCATTGCGATGAGCCTTAGTCAGGTTTTGATTTTAGTGATAATACGCTAACTTGCAGCGCCTCAGAAGAGGCGTGTCATGAAAAGTTGACAGCCCGAGGCAGGTGACGTGAAGAAGTGTAACGGAGAGAAGGATAAAAATCTCGTCGAATATCAGAAGTAAAAAAGATAATTTCACCTTTCACGCCATAAGCAGCGTGAAAGGCAATCAAACATTGATTATTTAGCAGCCTGCCCTGCTTTATCCCCATTTTTTGTCAGGGATTCTTTAAGCTGGCCAATTAACTCGCGGCGGAAGTCACCCAAACGCGGTTTATCGTCTTCCAGCCATGGCAGCGGGCGGCAAAGTTCCATCGCTTTGATGCCGAGACGCGCGGTGAGTAAACCGGCACCAATCCCTTGCGCCGCACGGGTTGAGAGACGCGCAGCGAGATCCTGTGACATCCAATCCATGCCCACTTCGCGCACCAATTCCGACGCGCCGGCAAACGCCATATTCAACAGCACCAAGCGGAATAAACGGATGCGGCTGAAATAGCCCAATTCAATACCGTAAATCGCCGCAATACGATTCACTAAACGTAGGTTGCGCCAGGCGATAAATGCCATATCCACCAATGCCAACGGGCTAACGGCAATCATCAAGGTGGATTCAGCCGCGTGACGACTAATTTCACGGCGCGCCTGACGATCCAGCACCGGCTGCACCAATTGCGCATACAGCGTGACGATCTCGCGGTCGTTGTGGGTTTCGTGCAGCGCAGCGTGCCAGCGTTGCAGCGCCGGATGCGCTTGATCCAATTGCGCCTGCTGCGCCAGTTTTTCGCAAAACGCCCGACCTTTACTCACGCCGTGGCTGTGCAGCAATTCGCGGCCGATATCACGCTCCTCAGCGCGCTGACGCAGACGATACAAACGACGCCATTCGCCGATTAACGCGCCAGCGCCAGCCGCTACAATTAAGGTGCCTGCCGCGCCGGTGCCAAGCGTAAACCAATCGCGCACCAGCCACGCGTCATGCAGCGTTTGTACGCCCTGCGCCACCACGCTGATGCCGAAAATACCCAGACCTACGCCGACCATTTTACGCCACAGGCTGCGTTTGGGACGCAGCGCGGCTTCAACCACCTTCTCGCCTTCACCTTCTTCTAGCGGCTCCACTTCTGCGGTTGCCAGAAATGCCTGTTGCGATTCCGCGCTAAAAGTTTGCGCTGCACGCAGCGGTTTTTCCGTGTCCACCGTCAGCGGACGGGCGAAATCAATGCGTCCTTTTAAAGGTGTTTCGTCGCTCATCGCAATTTATCTCCCAAAAGAAACTCCAGCGCAGCATCCATGCGAATGTGCGGCAGCGGGCGATCCACATCCAACTGCTGCGGCCGGAACTGTTCAAACTGAAATCCCTGCTGCTGCCAGAAAGTGTGACCTGGCAAGCGTGGCGGTACTTCGCCGGGATAAAATGTCAGCGGTTCGTCATCGGCCAAACGGTGCCCACGCAACGCGGGCAACTTCTCGCCACGATGATCGACCAGGCCACTTTCAGTCGCCTGCACTGACGCCAAACCCAGACAATCCATATTAATGCCTTCGAACGCCGCGTTTTGCCACGCGTCCTGCACTAATTGCTGCAACAGCGACACCATGTTGGCGTGCTGATCGGATGTCACGTGATCGGCTTTGGTGGCGGCAAACAGCAGCTTATCGATGACCGGTGAAAACAAGCGGCGAAACAGCGTCCGTTGGCCGTAATGGAAACTCTGCATCAATTGTGTCAACGCCAGACGCATATCGTTGAAGGCTTGCGGCCCGCTATTCAACGGTTGCAGGCAATCAACCAGCACAATTTGCCGATCAAAGCGCAGGAAGTGATTTTTATAGAAACCTTTCACCACATGCTGGCAGTAATAGTTGAAGCGTTGTTGCAACATGGCGAAGTTGCTGCCCGAAGGCGCTTGCGCCAGTTTGCTGACCTGCATTTCATCGACTTGCGGCCACGGGAAGAATTGCAGCGCCGGCGCGCCGGCCATGTCGCCGGGTAACACAAAGCGGCCCGGCTGGATGAAGTGCAGGCCTTCGGCTTTACATTGATGCAGATATTCGGTCCAGGCCGCAGCAATCGCGGCTAACCGGTTCTCATCAGCAGGGGCAAAAGGATCGAGGTCGGTGCACAGGCTGCGCCATTTTTCTGACCAGGCGGCGCGATCGCCTTGCAGCAAACCGACCATTTGCCGCGACCAGCTCAGGTAATCCTGCGCCAGCATCGGTAAATCCAGTAACCATTCGCCAGGATAATCGACGATTTCGAGGTACAGCGTGGCGGTATCTTTGAAGTGACGTAGCAAGGATTCATCGGGACGATAGCGCAGCGCGAGGCGCATTTCGCTCACGCCACGGGTTGGCGTCGGCCACATCGGTGGCGTGCCGTATAATTGCGCTAAACCTTCATCATAGGTAAAGCGCGGCGTACCAAGTTCGCGTTGCGGCACACGTTTGACGCCCAACAGACGTTCTTCGCGCACCACGGAAAACAGCGGCAAACGGGCGCCGCTGTGAACATTCATAAGCTGGTTAACCAGCGAGGTGATAAATGCGGTTTTTCCGCTGCGGCTTAAGCCGGTCACCGCCAGGCGCAGATGGCGGTCAACACCGCGGTTCATCAGCGCCATCAATTCATTTTGCAGTCTTTTCATCGTTCTCCCTGATGAAGCGTGCCGATAAGCGTTTGAACGCTTTGCTCAACAACGGTTCCAGGGCGGCCGCCAGCAACAGGCGCAACGGACGGCGCGCCACTGATTTCACGGCCCAACCAGCAATACCGCCGGGCCCGTAAGTTACTGCACTTATGATGATAAATTTCCCTGCCGACATCAACGCAGGTGTCGCGCGACGGCGCAGAGCAGTAAAACGTTGAGTTTGCATGGAACCTCTCACCTTAATGTTATGAGAACCGGGCCTAAAGACCCGGATTGGAATTTATATCTGGCGGAAGCGGCTACGCACGCTGAAGGTTTCTGAGGTAACGTAACGTTCAACCTCACGCACCTTGCGTTCATCGCTGTGCAACGTGCTTTCCAGTTCATCCAGCAGTTCACGGGCGCTCGGCGTGCGTTCAGTTGACGCATCGGCAGGTTTCTCATCCAGCACAAAGCCTAAAATGAAATAGGCCACGATGGTGAACATGAACAAGCCCATGAACAGCGATAACACCACAATCACGCGCAGTAAACGTACCGGAATGTCGAGATATTCCGCCAATCCAGCGCAAACACCGCGCACTTTGCCCTGCTCGGGAATGCGCCACAATTTACGTCCGTTCATCATGGCTGCCTCCAGTTTGGATGTTCCGCATCCAAAATCGCTTCTAACGCTTCAACGCGTTCACGCATGCGACGCGCATCCTGGGTGATTTGCTGCAAACGCTGCAAATCGCTGGAAGATAAATCGGTGCCATTACGTTTGTTACTGTAATGCAGCCATAACCAGATCGGCGCGACAAATAGCACGAAGATCGTCAGCGGAATGGCCAGAAATAGTGCGCTCATTGACTCTCCTTAATCATTTACACCAATTTCAGTTTTATTGATCACTCAGGGCGATTCATTTTGGCTTTCAGCGCTGCCAACTGCTGGCTGATTTCATCATCGGCTTTCAGTTCAGCGAATTCCTGATCCAGACCTTTTGGCTTGCCAAAACGCTGGCTTTCCGCTTCTGCTTCCATGTGATCAATGCGACGTTCGAATGATTCGAAACGCGCCATGGCGTCTTCGATTTTGCCGCTGTCGAGCTGACGACGTACATCACGTGAAGAGGATGCCGCCTGATGACGCAGCGTTAACGCCTGCTGACGCGCACGGGTTTCAGTGAGTTTTTTCTCCAGCTCACCAATCTCGCCTTTCATGCGTTCCAGCGTTTCTTCAACTTGTGCCGATTCCTGTTGCAGTGCCGCGATTAAATCGGTCAGCTTCTGCTTTTCGATCAATGCCGCACGCGCTAAATCTTCTTTGCCTTTATTAATGGCAAGTTCGGCTTTTTCCTGCCACTCGGCCTGCTGAATTTCAGCCTGCTCGGTACGACGCAGCAACTGTTTCTTTTCCGCCAGCGCACGGGCAGAAGTTGAACGCACTTCGACTAAGGTGTCTTCCATTTCCTGAATCATCAGGCGTACCAGTTTCTGCGGATCTTCGGCGCGCTCCAGCAGAGAGTTGATGTTAGCGTTCACGATATCGGCGAAACGAGAAAAAATACCCATAATGATGTTCCTCATAATTGTCATGTTGATGCGCCAGGCGCCCTTCACTAATACAATTCGCGTGCCAACTTTTAATTGATTGATTTTAATGAGTTTGTTTATTTTACATCCGTTGAGACATCACTTAAGGTAGTGAAATTGATTAATCAGTGGCGAATTTCATCATGGCAAATGGTAATGACAACCTATTGGGCGAATCGAACAACTTCCTCGAGGTGCTGGAGCAAGTTTCCCGTTTAGCGCCGCTGGAAAAGCCGGTGTTAGTGATTGGTGAACGCGGCACCGGTAAAGAGTTGATCGCCAGCCGCCTGCATTACCTATCCAACCGTTGGGAAGGCCCGTTCGTTTCGCTTAACTGCGCAGCGTTAAATGAGAACCTGCTGGATTCCGAGTTGTTCGGTCACGAAGCCGGCGCCTTTACCGGCGCGCAAAAACGCCATTTAGGACGCTTTGAGCGTGCTGATGCGGGCACGCTATTTCTCGATGAACTCGCCACTGCGCCAATGCTGGTGCAGGAAAAGCTGTTACGCGTGATTGAATATGGTCAGTTGGAGCGCGTTGGCGGCAATCAATCGTTGCAGGTCAATGTGCGCCTGGTGTGCGCCACCAATGAAGATTTACCCGCGCTGGCCGCCGCCGGAAAATTCCGCGCCGACCTGCTGGATCGCCTTGCTTTCGATGTGGTGCAACTGCCGCCGCTGCGCGAACGTCGCAGTGATATTTTGGTGATGGCTAACCACTTTGCCATTCAAATGTGCCGTGAACTTGGTTTGCCGCTGTTCACCGGCTTTAGCGAACGGGCGCGGTTGACGTTACTGAATCACAGCTGGCCCGGCAATGTGCGTGAATTAAAAAATGTGGTTGAGCGTTCGGTGTATCGCCATCACAGCGTTGAAGATGAGTTGGATAACATCATCATCAACCCGTTTGCCCCGCGCACGCCGCCTGCCGCTACTCTCATCGAATCGCATGACAGTTCGTTGCCTTCCCTGCCGCTGGATCTCCGCCAATGGCAAAACCAGCAGGAACGCGAGTTAGTTGAAGCGAGTTTGCAGCAAGCCAAATACAACCAGCGCCGCGCCGCCGATTTACTGCGCGTAACCTATCATCAGTTGCGCGCCATGATGAAGAAGCACGGCATCCAGGCACGCGACGAGATTTAACCAGGTCACCATAAATGGCGAACTTACGATTCCAAACGCAGTAGCAGTGCAAACCAAGACGAAAAAAAGCCCGCAATATAATTGCGGGCAACTAATACTGGAAGCAATGTGAGCAATGTCGTGCTCTTCTTCGGTAGAGCCACCGTCGAAGCGCAG
This sequence comes from Pantoea sp. CFCC18179, assembly GCF_059412405.1. Classification (NCBI taxonomy): domain Bacteria; kingdom Pseudomonadati; phylum Pseudomonadota; class Gammaproteobacteria; order Enterobacterales; family Erwiniaceae; genus Pantoea; species Pantoea sp. CFCC18179. Next base: position 111,326 of record NZ_JBNBPM010000001.1, read on the forward strand.
AATAATAATAATCATTCTTATTATCATCTGTAAAGACCTAATTGAGAATTTTTCTCATTTCCACACAGACATTGTGATTACCTCATCGCCAGTTTGATGAAAAACCCAGCAGAACTGTCGCGAATTTGGGGAGTCGGTGACGTTTGCGATACACTCTCGCTATTGCCTCAGAATCGTTGAGTTCTATGCCAAAATTATTCCCTTCTCTACTGCTGGGTCTCAGCATGATGAGTGCGTCAGCGTGGGCCGCGCCAACGGATAACATCCGTAACAGCGGCTTCGTCTATTGTGTCAACGGCACCGTGAATACCTTCAACCCGCAAATGGTCAGCAGCGGCCTGGTGGTCGATACGCTGGCGGCGCAGCTTTACGATCGCTTGCTGGACGTTGATCCTTACACCTATCGCCTAATTCCCGACCTCGCCCAGAGTTGGGAAGTGCGTGATAACGGCGCCACCTACCGTTTTCACCTGCGTAAAGACGTCTCGTTCCAGCACACCAACTGGTTTAAACCGACGCGCAAGATGAATGCCGATGATGTGGTGTTCAGCTTTGAACGCATGTTCGATCGCAAGCATCCGTGGCACAACGTTAACGGTGGCAGCTACCCTTATTTCGACAGCCTGCAATTTGCCGATTCGGTGCAGAGTGTGAAAAAGCTCGATAACGATACGGTCGAAATCCGCCTGAATAGCCCGGATGCCTCATTCCTCTGGCACATTGCCACCCATTACGCGCCCATCTTGTCGCAAGAATATGCCAACAATCTCAGTGCCAAAGGCCAACAGGAACAATTGGATCGCGATCCGGTAGGAACCGGCCCGTTCCAGCTCAGCGAATACCGCACCGGACAATATTTGCGGCTGGCGCGCAATCCACAATATTGGAAAGGCGTGCCGCGTTTGCAGCAAGTGGTGATCGATCTTGGCGTCGGCGGCACCGGACGTTTATCCAAGCTACTAACCGGTGAATGCGATGTGCTGGCGTATCCTGCCGCCAGTCAGCTCAGCATTTTACGCGACGATCCGCGCCTGCGCATGACGTTGCGCCCCGGCATGAACATCGCCTATCTGGCGTTCAATACGCGCAAGCCGCCGCTCGATCGTCCCGAAGTGCGCCACGCGCTGGCGCTGGCGATCAATAACGAACGTTTAATGGAATCGATCTATTACGGCACCGCAGAAACCGCCGCGTCGATTCTGCCGCGCGCTTCCTGGGCTTATGACAATGACGCGCGCGTCACCGAATACAATCCGGCCAAAGCACGTGAAGAGTTAAAGGCGCTGGGATTGGAAAACCTGCATCTGCGTTTGGTGGTGCCCTCTTCATCGCAGTCATGGAATCCTAGCCCGCTGAAAACTGCGGAACTGCTGCAAGCCGATTTAGCGCAGATTGGCGTGCGTGTGACCATTGCACCGGTTGAAGGCCGCTTTCAGGAAGCCCAATTGATGGAGATGACTCACGATCTCACCTTGACCGGTTGGGCGACCGACAGTAACGATCCCGACAGCTTCTTCCGTCCGCTGCTGAGTTGCGCGGCAATTCGTTCACAGACCAACTATGCGCACTGGTGTTCACCGGCGTTTGATGAAGCCTTGCAGCACGCGCTGTTGTCGCAGCAGCTGTCGGCGCGCATTGATAGCTACGATCAAGCGCAGCAGATTTTATCGCAGGAGTTGCCGGTGCTACCGCTGGCGTCGTCGCTGCGTCTGCAAGCCTATCGCCATGACATCAAAGGCTTAGTGCTCAGTCCATTTGGTAACGCCTCGTTTGCTGGCGTTTACCGTGATGAGAGCAGTGAGGAGTAAGCATGATTATCTATATTTTGCGTCGTCTGGTGCTGCTGCTAATCACCCTGTTTTTTCTCTCGCTGGTGAGTTTCAGCCTGAGCTACTTCACACCGAACGCGCCGCTCGAAGGTGCGTCGCTGTTCGATGCGTGGTGGTTCTGGTTTAAAGGATTGTTGCAATTTGATTTCGGCGTTTCCAGCACCAACGGACAGTCGATCAACCTTCAGCTGCGTGAGGTGTTCCCCGCCACACTGGAACTGTGCGTGATGGCGTTTATTCTGGCACTGTTGGTTGGCATTCCGCTGGGCATTTGTGCCGGCGTGATGCGCAAAAAATGGCAGGATAAAGCCATCAGCGCCTTGGCGTTGCTGGGTTTCTCCATGCCGGTATTCTGGCTGGCGCTGCTGTTCACCCTATTCTTCTCGTTAACGTTAGGTTGGTTGCCGGTTTCCGGGCGCTTCGACCTGCTTTATCCGGTGCAGAATGTCACGGGTTTTGCGTTGATCGATGCATGGCTCAGCCATTCGCCGTGGCGCCATGAAATGATGATCAGCGCGTTGACGCACATGATTCTGCCGGTTGTGGTGCTGGCAGTGGCGCCAACCACGGAAATGATCCGCTTGCTACGCAGCAGCACCAGCGAAGTGATGGACAAGAACTACGTTAAAGCCGCCGCCACGCGCGGATTGTCGCGTTTTACCGTGATTCGCCGCCATGTGCTGCACAACGCGCTGCCGCCGGTGATTCCACGTCTGGGACTGCAATTCTCCACCATGTTGACCTTAGCGATGATCACCGAAGTGGTGTTTAACTGGCCGGGCCTGGGACGCTGGCTGATTAACGCCATTCGTCAACAGGATTACGCGGCGATTTCTGCCGGTGTCATGGTGGTTGGCGGCTTGGTGATTTTGGTGAGCGTATTATCCGACATTCTGGGTGCCGCACTTAATCCATTGAAACATAAGGAATGGTATGCCCTACGATAATGTCTATGACGAGAAGCGGCTGCCGAGCACGCTGCGTCGTAGCTGGCAGCGCTTATATCGCGACACCAGCGGCATGGTCGGCCTGTATGGCTTTGGCATCTTGCTATTCCTGTGCCTGTTCGGCGGTTTATTGTCGCCGTACGGCATCGATCAGCAATTCCTCGGTTATCAACTGCTGCCGCCGTCGTGGTCGCGCTACGGCGATGTTTCCTTCTTCCTTGGCACCGACGATCTTGGCCGCGATGTCCTGAGCCGCTTGCTGAGCGGCGTGGCGCCGACGGTTGGTTCGGCGATTCTGGTGACGGTGCTGGCGTCTATTTGCGCGTTGGTGTTAGGTATCTTCGCGGGCATTACGCACGGCGTACGTTCGGCGGTGATGAATCACATCCTGGACACGCTGTTATCGATTCCGTCGCTGTTGCTGGCGATTATCGTGGTGGCGTTTCTAGGCCCGCGCCTCGAACACGCCATGCTGGCGGTGTTTCTTGCCTTGATTCCGCGCCTGGTGCGCGAGATCTATACTGCTGTACATGATGAGATGGAAAAAGAGTATGTGGTGGCGCTGCGTCTTGATGGCGCGCGTAACCTGAATATTCTGTGGAACGCGGTGCTACCGAATGTGCTGCCGCTGCTGGTGAGCGAATTTACCCGTTCGTTGTCGATGGCGATTCTGGATATCGCCGCGCTCGGTTTTCTCGATCTTGGCGCGCAGCTGCCCTCGCCTGAATGGGGTGCGATGCTTGGCGACGCGCTGGAGCTGATTTACGTTGCACCGTGGACGGTAATGCTGCCCGGCGTGGCGCTGATGGTCAGCGTATTGATCGTTAACCTGCTGGGCGACGGTATCCGTCGCGCGGTAGAAGCGGGAGTTGAATAATGCCGCTCTTAGATATCCGTAATCTGACCATCGAATTTATGACGTCTGAAGGTCCGGTCAAAGCGGTCGATCGTATCAACCTGACGCTCACCGAAGGCGAAGTGCGCGGCTTGGTTGGTGAATCTGGTTCGGGTAAAAGTTTGATTGCCAAAGCGATTTGCGGCGTGACCAAAGATAACTGGCGCGTTACCGCCGATCGCATGGTGTTCGATGATATTGATCTGCTGCGCTTATCACCGCGCGAACGGCGGCGCATCGTCGGCCACAACGTGTCGATGATTTTCCAGGAACCGCAATCCTGCCTTGATCCGTCTGAAAGTATTGGTCGCCAATTGATGCAGGCGATTCCTCGCTGGACTAACAAAGGACGTTGGTATCGGCGTTTGTGGTTCTGGCGTAAACAACGGGCGATTGAATTGCTGCACCGCGTTGGTATCAAAGATCACAAAGACATTATGCGCAGCTTCCCCTATGAGCTAACCGACGGCGAATGCCAGAAAGTGATGATCGCCATTGCGCTGGCAAATCAACCGCGTTTGCTGATTGCCGATGAGCCGACCAACGCCATGGAGCCGACCACCCAAGCGCAGATTTTCCGCTTGCTGAGCCGCCTGAATCAGAACAACAACACCACCATTTTGCTGATTAGCCACGATCTGCGCACCATGAGCCAGTGGGCCGATCGCATCAACGTGATGTATTGCGGACAAACGGTGGAAAGCGCGCAGAGCGAAGATTTGATGGACACGCCGCATCATCCTTATACCCAAGCGCTGATCCGTGCGATGCCTGATTTCGGTAGCGCGTTGCCGCACAAAAGCCGCCTGAATACGCTGTCGGGCGCGATTCCATCGCTGGAACATCTGCCGATTGGCTGCCGCCTTGGCCCACGTTGCCCGTATGCGCAGCGCAAATGTATTGAAACGCCGCGTTTGACGGGCAACAAAGCACATCTGTTTGCCTGCCACTTCCCGCTAAACATGGAGAGCCAATAACCATGGAAACACTGTTGGAAGTGCGCAACCTGAGCAAAACCTATCGCTATCGCACTGGCCTGTTCCGTCGTCAGCACGTCGAAGCGGTAAAAGGTGTCAGCTTTACCCTGCGTGAGAAGCAAACGCTGGCGGTAATTGGCGAAAACGGGTCAGGCAAATCAACGCTAGCGAAGATGCTCAGCGGCATGATTGCACCCAGCGCAGGTGAAATGTTGATTGACGATCATCCGCTGGAATATGGCGATTACGGTTATCGCAGCCAGCGCATTCGCATGATTTTTCAGGATCCATCGACCTCACTCAATCCGCGTCAGCGCATTAGCCAGATTCTCGATTTCCCGCTGCGCCTGAATACTGAACTCGACGATGAAGCACGCGAAAAGCGCATTATCGCCACGCTGCGCCAGGTGGGATTGCTGCGCGATCACGCGGGTTACTATCCGCACATGCTGGCACCGGGTCAGAAACAGCGTTTGGCGCTGGCGCGTGCGTTGATCCTGCAACCAAAAGTGATTGTCGCCGATGAAGCCCTCGCCTCGCTGGATATGACCATGCGTTCGCAGTTGGTGAACCTAATGCTGGAACTGCAAGAGAAGCACGGTATCGCCTATATTTATGTCACGCAGCATCTCGGCATGATGAAGCACATCAGCGATCAGGTGCTGGTGATGCATCAAGGTGAAGTGGTTGAGCGCGGCGGCACCGCCGATGTACTGGCCTCGCCGCTGCACGACCTGACCAAACGCCTGATTAGCAGCCACTTTGGCGAAGCCTTGACCGCCGAAGCCTGGCGACGTGAGCGTTAAAGGCGCACAGATTTACCGCATTTATAGAGACGTGCTAGACTTCGCACGTTAAATAACGTCGGTCGCCTACTTTTTAATCTTCGCGGCCGCCAACAACAATGACCAAAAGGATTACAGCTATGGGTTTTCTTTCCGGTAAGCGCATTCTGATTACTGGCGTTGCCAGTAAACTCTCAATCGCCTACGGTATTGCGCAGGCGATGCACAAACAGGGCGCAGAACTGGCTTTCACCTACCAGAACGACAAACTGAAAAGTCGTGTGGAAGAGTTTGCTAAAGATCTGGGTTCAGACATTGTTCTGCCTTGCGATGTGGCTGAAGACGAGAGCATCACTGCGCTGTTCACCGAACTGGCAAAAACCTGGCCGAAATTTGACGGTTTCGTTCACTCAATCGGTTTCGCGCCTGGCGATCAGCTGGATGGCGACTACGTGAACGCCGTTACCCGCGAAGGCTTCAAAATCGCTCACGACATCAGCGCTTACAGCTTTGTGGCGATGGCGAAAGAGTGCCGTGCGATGCTGAACCCGAACTCCGCCCTGCTGACTCTGTCTTACCTGGGTGCAGAGCGCGCGATCCCGAACTACAACGTGATGGGTCTGGCTAAAGCGTCTCTGGAAGCAAACGTACGCTACATGGCGAACGCGATGGGTCCAGAAGGTACGCGTGTTAACGCCGTGTCTGCGGGTCCAATCCGTACGCTGGCGGCTTCAGGTATCAAAGATTTCCGTAAGATGCTGGCACACTGCGAAGCGGTTACCCCGATTCGTCGTACCGTGACCATCGAAGACGTGGGCAACTCAGCTGCGTTCCTGTGTTCTGACCTCGCAGGTGGTATCACCGGTGAAGTGGTTCACGTTGATGGCGGCTTCAGCATTGCCGCAATGAACGAGCTGGAACTGAAATAAGTTTTATAGGGTCGCCATTTATGGTGGCCCGCTTTTAAAAACCCCCGCCTTATACTCGTAAGCTATTAATTATTCCCCATCATTCTTTTGCCGTGGACCGCCGTTCAGCGACGATAAGCTAGCCCTTTGTTGTCTGCCTGCTTTTCAGATTCGCACGCTGTACAGCAAGTCCGTTTTTAGCGAAAGGAATGACCATGGAACAACGCCGTTCTCCCGGCCATGACCACTGGTTTTATGAAAGCCAGACTCGCCCGAATAACACCGCCACCGCGCCATTAGTCCCGGAAGCCGCCCATATCGAAGATCGTTTTTTGCTGGGTTTACAGCAAGAAGCCAGCGCGCTCCAGCCGCTGCTATCGCGTTTTCAGCCGGCTTTGTTGGCCGCGCGCGATCTCAGCCAGATTCTGTTCCCGGATGCGCTGACCACCAGCTTGACGCACACCTTAACGCTTTACGATCGTCTCAGCACCGCGCTGACAGTGGCGCAAGTCGCGGGCGTTCAACGCTTGTGTAATCACTACTCAGCACGACTCAATCCGCTGCCCGGCCCCGACTCTTCGCGTGAAAGCAATAATCGCCTGACGCAAATCACCCAATATGCGCGGCAATTAGCCATGCAGCCGGAATTGATTACGGCGCACAGCATCAGCGCGTTGGATGCGGTGGGATTGACTGAACCGGATATCGTCACACTTAACCAATTGATTGGCTTTGTCAGTTATCAATCGCGCGTGGTGGCGTCATTGCAAGCGATGATGGGCGTGCCGGTGCGTTGGATCCCCGGCGTTACCCCGCCGCCCGATGCCAGCGCCGCACTGTTCGCCAACAACGACGCATGGCAACCCGCGTTGAAGCCGGTGGAACTTCGCTATGCCAGCGCCGAACAGCTAGCAGCGGTAACGTTTTGCCAGGGCATCGACGGTTTGGATGAGGCGATTTGGTTGCTGGTGCACGACGCACCGGCGCTGTATGGCTTCACCACCTTGAAGCAACGCTTGAACGAGCATTTTGCCGAAGATGAGGTCTTGGCCCAGGCTGCCAGCGCACGCGCATTGGGTTGTCGCCGCCAATTTGCACAACTTGCAGGACCATGGCGCGAAGCGTTATTACAGAACGTAAACAGCGCGAGCGAAACGTCCTCGGTGATTGCATTGAGCTTGCAGTTAACCCGCCAACCCGATCGCTTCAGCGCCGCCCATTTACAGCCGCTGTTGAATGCCGGTTGGGGCAGCGAACGTCTGTTTACGCTGCTGCAAGCGGTGGCGTTCGCCAACTGGCAAGATCGCCTGCTAATGGCATTGGGCGAAACGCGTTAATCGGGCAGATGCCGACGCGCTTCATCAAAGAAATGCTGAGCCAGCGGCGATGCTCTGCCCGGCTCGGCAATCACTAACGCGGCTTGTCGCCCCATCGGCGCAATATCAATCGGTCGCTGCGCCAGATTCTGCAACAACTCCGGCAACAAATGCCCGCGCGGCGACACCATAACACCCAATCCGACCTGCGCACTTTGCAGCAGCTGCATAATCGAGGCGCTTTCGACGATCACGCGCGGCACCACGCCGGTTTCACGCAGTTGACCATCCAGATAGCGGCGGAAATAGCGTGTGGGCTCAGCCAGGCACAGCGGTTGTGCGGCAAGCGTATTGAGAGAAAGCGTTTCCTGATCCAGCAAAGCCGGGAAATGTGCTGGATTAAAGATCGCCTCGACGCCGGGATCTTTAAGCAACGCAGTTTGGAAATGGAGTTCGCGTAATGACGTCAACTCAAAGAAACCAATGCCGCCATCAACGGTATGACTGTTCAGCGCTTCCAACAGTTGATCGGCGCTCATCGCCGAAACGCGATAGTCAAGCTGCGGATAACGCGCTTGCACCGCTTTCAATAGCGCCGGCAGCGCTACGCTGCATTGCGGCATCACGCCAAGTCGCAAGGTGCCATTGACGCCATGCTTGAGTGATTCCACTTCCAGCTTCAATCCCTGATACACCGAGACAATCTCACGCGCCCACGTCAATACACGCTCGCCTTCTGGCGTGAAACCGTCAAAGTTGTTGCTGCGATTAATCAGCGACAGCCCCAATTCACGCTCAAGATTTTTCAGGCGCATTGACAGCGTCGGCTGGCTGACAAAACTGGCCTCGGCGGCGCGGCCAAAATGGCTTTCGCGTTCAAGATTGACCAGATAAATTAACTGTTTGATGTCCATGGAAATCAGAATTGGCTGGAAAAACGCAGTGTAGCATGTCGCGCCGCGGCACGGTGTTACGCCATGCCTAACGCGCTCTTCACTTGATGAGAAATTTTCTCGACCTGCGGGCCGTAAATCACCTGCACATCGTGCTCACTGACCCGATTAATGCCGTTTGCGCCAGTGGTTAACAAGGTTTGATCGACCACTTCATTCATCGCTTTGACGCGCACGCGTAGTCGCGTGAAGCAGCAATCGACATCTTCGATATTGGCTTCACCGCCAAGGCCGCTGATGATCACTTTGGTGCGCTCATCCGCCGTCACTTGCTCAGGTTTATGTTCGTCATCGGATTCGCGGCCCGGTGTTTCTACCCGCATGCGTGTAATCACCCAACGGAAGCCGTAGTAATAAACCGGCACATAAATCACGCCCAGCGCAATCGTCCACCACCAATGGGTTTTGCTGCCGCCAAGAATACCGAACACCACCAAATCGATTGCGCCGCCCTGCACGTTACCGATCATCAGATGCAGCATCGACATCAACATAAATAACAAGCCGGTCAATAGCGCATGCAGGATGTACAACACCGGCGAAACGAAGATGAAGCAGAACTCCAACGGTTCGGTGATGCCGGTGGTGAACGAGGTCAACGCGCCCGCCAGCACCAGCGCTTTTACCCGCTGTTTATGCTCGGGTCGCGCGGTGTGATAGATCGCCAGCGCCGCCGCCGGTAAACCAAACATCATCACCGGGATTTTACCTTGCGCCAGGAACTGCGTGGCACCGCGTACTGTGTCATCGGGGATAGCGCCAGGATGCGTCAGCGATGTGTTGAAGATATTCAGCGCACCGACAATGCTTTGCCCGTCGACCGTTGCCATGCCGCCAATCGGCGTGAAGCGCACCGTTTCGTTGAGGATGTGGTGCAAACCGGTGGGAATCAGCAGGCGTTCACTGGTGCCGAGCAAAAACGCGCCGTATTGGCCACTTTTGCCAATCATTAAACCGACCCACGCAATCCCTTCCCCAATGGTTGGCCAAATCAAGGCCAGCAACACGCCGACCAACGGCAGCAGCACCACGGTGACAATCGGCACAAAACGCCGTCCGCCAAAGAAGCTGATCGCCGTGGGCAACTGTTGGGTATAAAAACGATTATGCAGTAGCACGGTGACAAGCCCAGCAATCACCCCGCCGAGCACGCTCATGTTGTAGGTAAAGATGCCCAGCATGTCGATGTATTCCGCCGAGGTCATCATCGCCGCAGTTTGGTCCATGCCGGCTTTCTGCAACGCTTCCGGCGTGGTGGTAGCAGCGGTTAAGCCTTTCGATGCCAACGTGGTGCTGATCCCGACGTTCATCGCGATATAGCCAATCACCGCAGCAAACGCGGCGGTAGGTTTCTCGGCTTTCGCCAGGCCAATGGCGCTGGCAACGGCAAAGAACAGCGGCAGATTGGCAAACAGCGCACCAGCGACTTTACGAATAAACCCAATGATCAGTTGCGGTACTTGCATGTTGGCGAAGGCATCGCCGGTAATCGCGGGATTTTGCATTGCCGCGGCTAGCCCAAGAAAGATGCCTGCCGCAGCGATAACCGAAATCGGCATCATCAAAGCTTTGCCGAATGCGTGAATTTGGCTTGCCAGATTCTTCATGCTGCGTGCCCTTTTCATGATGGAAAGAGCAATTATTAGCCAGTTATCCATTTGGCACGTAATCACTACGCCAGCGCAGCCGGGAAAGTTTGACTTAGGTCACGAATTTACGCCTTTACGCGATAAACGCCGCCTATCGCACCATTAAACCAATCAATTAGACAACTTTTAAGCTGAGTCGCACACTTCCCGCTAACAGAAGACATATTTTGATAACAATTCATAAACAAATAAGCCTGCGACCATGAAATTTAAACGTAAGATTCAACCCTATCGCGCTGCTGCGGGCGGCTGGGGTTCTTTGGAAGCCACCACCCGTTTCGTCCTTGATAGCAAAGCCGCACTGAAAAATATGCGCAACTTAATGCGCATGAACAAAGCGCGCGGCTTTGACTGCCCAGGTTGCGCCTGGGGCGATGACAATAAAAGCACCTTCAGCTTCTGTGAAAACGGCGCTAAAGCGGTGACGTGGGAAGCCACGCGTCGTGTGGTTGAGCCCGCATTTTTTGCCCAGCACAGCGTGAGCACTCTTTACCAGCAAAGTGACTACTTCCTCGAGTACCAGGGCCGCTTAACCCATCCGATGCGCTATAACAGCGCTACCGATCACTACGAACCGATTAGTTGGGACGACGCCTTTGCGCTGATCGCCCGCCATTTACAGGCGATGGATCATCCTAATCAAATGGAGTTGTATACCTCCGGTCGCGCCAGCAACGAAGCTTCGTGGTTGTATCAACTGTTTGGTCGCGTGATGGGCACCAACAACTTCCCGGATTGCTCCAACATGTGTCATGAAGCCAGCGGCACCGGCCTGAAGCGCAGCATTGGCGTGGGTAAAGGCACTATCCGTTTGGACGATTTCGACCACGCTGATGCGATTTTCGTCTTCGGTCAGAATCCGGGTACCAACCATCCACGCATGCTTCACAGCCTGCGTCACGCCGCCGATCACGGTGCGAAGATCGTCACCTTCAATACCTTGCGTGAACGTGGGCTTGAGCGTTTTGCCGATCCGCAGAAGCCGCTGGAAGTGGTGACCTCAATGGCAGGCACCATTAGCTCGGCCTATTACCAGCCGAATCTCGGCGGCGACATGGCGGCGATTCGCGGCATGGTGAAAACCCTGTTGGAAGTGCAGCGTGAACGTTTGGCTGCCGGTGAAAAAGGCATCTTCGATCAGGCATTTATTGATGCCAATACCCACGGATTAGCAGCCTATCTCGACGCGGTAGATAACACGCGCTGGGACGATATCGTACGTCAATCGGGGCTGAGTGAAGCGCAAATCCGTGAAGCGGCGGTGATTTATCAAAGCGCTGAGCGCGTGATCATCACCTGGGCAATGGGCATTACTCAGCACAAGCATTCGGTTGATACCGTGCGCGAAATTACCAATCTGCAATTGCTGTTTGGTCAGCTCGGCAAGAAAGGTGCCGGTTTGTGTCCTGTGCGCGGCCACAGCAACGTGCAGGGCAACCGCACTATGGGCATTGATGAGAAGCCGAATAAGCCGTTCCTCGATGCACTTGGCGCTCATTTCGATTTTGAGCCACCACGCGAACACGGTCATAACACCGTTGAAGCGCTGAATGCGATGCTGCGTGATGAAGTTAAAGTGCTGATCGCGCTCGGCGGCAATCTGGCTGCGGCGGCGCCAGATTCACCGGTGACTGAAGAAGCGTTGCAGCATTGCGGTTTGACCGTGCACATCAGCACCAAGCTCAATCGCAGCCACTTGGTGCCGGGCCACGAAGGTTTGATTCTGCCAACCTTGGGCCGCACCGAACGCGATCGCCAGGCGAGTGGAAATCAGTTCATCACGGTTGAAGACTCATTCAGCATGGTGCACGCCTCAGAAGGCGTGGGCATTCCGTTGGCCGAAACGCAGCGTTCAGAAACCGCGATTGTCGCCGGAATTGCACACGCGACACTGGGCAGCGATAAAATCGACTGGCTGGCGATGGCAGGCAATTACGATCTGATTCGCGATCACATCGCCGCCACCATTCCCGGCTTTGCTGATTTCAATAACAAATGCGATCTGCCGGGCGGCTTCTACCTTGGCAGCGCGGCCGCGGAATTGCGCTTCAATACGCCAAGCAAGTTAGCCGAGTTCAGTGCAGCAGCCTTGCCGACTTCGCTGTTCCCACAGTTAGGCGACGTCGCGGTGCCGTTTACCCTGCAAACATTGCGTTCGCACGATCAATACAACACCACGATTTACGGTCTCGATGACCGTTATCGCGGCGTGTATGGTCAGCGCGAAGTGGTGTTTATTCATCCGGACGATATGGCATCACTCGGCTTCAGCGAAGGGCAATTGGTGGATATCGAAACATTGTGGAATGACGGCTTAATCCGTCGCGTCAGTGGTTTTAAACTGGTGCCGTACAACATTCCGCGTGGCAACCTCGCCGCCTATTATCCGGAAACCAACCCGCTGGTGCCGCTTTCCAGCTTTGGCGACGGCAGCGGCACGCCAACCTCGAAATCGGTGCCGGTGAAGTTGGCATTGACGGCCGCCGTTCCGTCTCAACGCATCGCCTAATCGACGCGTTATCAGAAGGTAAAAAGCCGCGTAAAGCGGCTTTTTCGCCTGTTTTGGCCTTGCCGCGCGCACCCGATTCGCGTAAAACTGTCAGCCGCTCTTAGGCCACGAAACTATATAAATTATGTTCCAGGATAATCCGCTGCTCGCGCAGCTTAAAGAGAAGCTTCACGCCCAGACCCCGCGCGTTGAAGGTGTTGTTAAAGGCACGGAAAAAGGCTTTGGCTTCCTTGAAGTTGATGCTCAAAAAAGCTACTTCATTCCGCCACCACAAATGAAGAAAGTGATGCACGGCGACCGCATTTCTGCCGTGATCCACACCGATAAAGACCGCGAGAGTGCCGAGCCGGAAACCCTTATTGAGCCGTTCCTCAGCCGCTTTGTTGGCCGCGTGCAGAAGAAAGACGATCGTCTGTCAATTGTGCCCGATCATCCGTTGCTGAAAGACGCGATTCAATGCCGTGCAGAACGCGGCGTAACCCACGATTTCCAAACCGGCGATTGGGCCGTAGCAGAAATGCGCCGCCATCCGTTGAAAGGCGATCGCGGTTTTTATGCTGAACTTACCGAATTTATTGTCACGGCGGACGATCACCTCGCGCCGTGGTGGGTCACGTTGTCACGCCACAACCTGGAACGTCAGGCGCCGGATGTCGGCTTTGGTGAGATGCTGGACGAAAATCTGACGCGTGAAGATCTGACCGCGTTGAATTTCGTCACCATCGACAGCGCCAGCACCCAGGATATGGATGATGCGTTGTATGTGGAAGAGACCGCCGACGGCAATCTGTCACTGATCATCGCCATCGCCGATCCTACCGCTTACGTGGCAGAAGGCAGCGAACTCGACACCCTGGCGTCCAAACGTGCTTTCACCAACTATCTGCCAGGCTTCAACATTCCAATGTTGCCGCGCGAGCTTTCCGACAATGTGTGTTCACTGCGTCCGAACGAACGCCGCCCTGCGCTGGCGTGCCGCGTGACCGTGTTGAAAGATGGCAGCCTCGAAAATGCGCAGTTCTTTGCCGCGTGGATCGAGTCGAAAGCCAAGCTGGTATATGACGAAGTGTCAGATTGGCTGGAAAACACCGGCAGCTGGCAGCCTGAAAACGACGAAATCGCCCAGCAAATACGTCTGCTGAATCAGTTGTGCCTGGCGCGCAGCGAATGGCGTCAAACCCATGCGCTGGTATTTAAAGATCGTCCGGATTACCGCTTTGTGTTGGGCGAGAAAGGCGAAGTGCTGGATATCATTTCCGAGCCGCGCCGCATCGCCAATCGTATCGTGGAAGAAGCGATGATTCTGGCTAACGTCTGCGCTGCCAACGTGCTGCAAGAGAAGCTGGGCTTTGGTATCTACAACCTGCACACCGGTTTTGATCTGGCGAATGCTGAGCAAGCGGCTGGCGTGCTGGCCGGTCACGGCATTACCGTTGATCCGCAGGCGATTACTACGCTGGAAGGTTTCCGTCAGTTGCGTCGTGAACTCGATGCGCAACCAACGCAATATCTCGACAGCCGCATTCGTCGCTTCCAGTCATTTGCCGAAGTGGGCACAGAACCAGGTCCGCACTTTGGTCTCGGCCTCGAAGCGTACGCCACCTGGACTTCGCCAATTCGTAAGTTCGGCGACATGATCAACCATCGTCTGCTGAAAGCGATTGTGCGTGGCGACAGCATTGCGCGTCCGCAGGACGAGTTGACGACCATCATGAGTGAACGTCGTCGCCTCAACCGCATGGCGGAACGTGATGTTGGTGATTGGCTGTACGCGCGCTTCCTCGCGCCATCTGCGGGTACCGATCGCAAGTTTAGCGCGGAGATTATTGATGTTTCGCGTGGCGGTATGCGCGTGCGCTTGCAGGAAAATGGCGCCGTTGCCTTTATCCCTGCCCCGTTCATTCACGCTGTACGTGATGAGCTGGTGTGCTCGCAAGAGAGCGGCACCGTGCAGATTAAAGGTGAAGTGGCTTACCGCGTGACCGACATTATTGATGTGACCATCGCCGAAGTGCGCATGGAAACACGCAGCGTGGTAGCGCGTCCCGCCGCCTGAGCATGAAATCCTGCGGGATAACAGCCGTTATCCCGCATTTCTCCCCCGCCGTTTTAGCAAATGTTAAATTTGCCTTCTGCTTCACACTTCTAACTCGATCACCTTCCGTTAACAATTCATTACATTACTTTTAACTTGTTGTATCCGATCGCTTGTTTTCCCGGTCCCTACAAGGAGTTAACTCATGAACAACGTCAGAACCGGCGCCATCTGGTTAGCAGTGGCGTTAATTGGCGCGGGCGCATTTGCCATGTTGGCGCTCAGTCGTGGCGAACACGTCAACGCCGTCTGGCTGGTGATTGCCTCTGTGGCTTGCTACAGCATCGCTTATCGTTTCTACAGCCTGTTTATTTCTAAACGCATTTTCGAATTAGACGATCGTCGCCGCACGCCAGCCGAACGCTTAAGTGACGGGCTGGATTATGTGCCCACCAATAAATGGGTGCTATTTGGTCACCACTTTGCCGCGATTGCCGGTGCGGGTCCGCTGGTTGGCCCGATCCTTGCGGCGCAGATGGGCTTTTTGCCCGGCACCATTTGGATTCTGGTCGGCGTGATGTTTGCTGGCGCGGTGCAAGATTTCCTGATCCTGTTTATTTCTACCCGCCGCGATGGTCGTTCGCTGGGTGAAATGGCGCGTCAGGAGCTGGGATCGTTCGCCGGCGTGGTTACCATGCTGGGCGCGCTTGGCGTGATGATTATCATCCTCTCAGCGCTGGCGTTGGTGGTGGTTAAAGCGCTCGCCAACAGTCCGTGGGGCTTGTTCACTATCGCTGCCACCATTCCCATTGCGCTGTTTATGGGCGTGTATATGCGCTTCCTGCGTCCGGGAAAAATCGCTGAAGTGTCGATTATTGGCTTTGTGCTGATGATGGCCGCGATCATCTACGGCGGCGACGTGGCAGCCGATCCCTATTGGGGCCCGCTGTTCACCCTAAAAGGCACCGAGCTGACATGGGTATTAGTGATTTATGGCTTTGTCGCCTCTTCACTGCCGGTGTGGCTGCTGCTGGCGCCACGTGATTATCTTTCCACCTTCCTGAAAATCGGCGTCATCATTGGTTTGGCGATCGGCATTCTGTTTGCCATGCCTGAACTGAAGATGCCTGCGGTGACAAAGTTCATCGACGGAACCGGCCCAGTATTCTCTGGCGCACTGTTCCCGTTCCTGTTTATCACCATTGCCTGCGGGGCGATTTCAGGCTTCCACGCGCTGGTTTCCAGCGGCACCACGCCGAAACTGGTGGAGCGTGAGAGCCATATTCGCTTTATCGGCTATGGCGCAATGTTGATGGAATCTTTCGTCGCCATCATGGCGTTGATTTGCGCCTCGGTACTCGATCCAGGCGTTTACTTTGCGATGAATTCACCAGCCGCGCTGATCGGTACCACGGTGGAAAGCGCCTCACAAGTGATCAACGGTTGGGGCTTTGTGGTGACGCCTGAGATGCTGAGTGGCATTGCGCGTGATGTCGGCGAGAGCACCATTCTGTCGCGGGCCGGTGGCGCACCAACCTTCGCCGTTGGCATGGCGCACATCATCACCGAAGTGTTTAATAGCCGGGTGATGATGGCGTTCTGGTATCACTTCGCCATTCTGTTCGAAGCGCTGTTTATTCTTACCGCCGTGGATGCCGGTACCCGCGCCTGTCGTTTTATGGTGCAGGATCTGGTCGGCACCGTGGTGCCTTCAATGGCGAATAACCGCTCATGGTTGGGCAATATGGCGGGGACCACGGTCGCCGTCGCCGGTTGGGGATTCTTCGTCTATCAAGGCGTGGTTGATCCGCTGGGCGGTATTAACACGCTGTGGCCGCTGTTTGGTATCGGCAACCAGATGTTGGCGTCAATGGCATTGATTCTGGGTACCGTGGTGCTGTTCAAGATGAAAAAACAGCGTTACGCATGGGTGACGATTTTACCAACGGCCTGGTTGTTCATTACCTCGATGACCGCCGGTTGGCAGAAGATTTTCCATGAGAAGCCGTCGATTGGCTTCCTCGCCCAAGCCAATAAGTTCCGCAAAGGCATTGATGACGGCATGATCATCGCACCGGCGAAAACCGTGGCGGATATGCAAACCATCGTGTTTAGCAATCAAATTAACGCGGCCCTGTGCGCCTTCTTTATGCTGGTGGCCGTAACCATGCTGGTTGCCGCCTTCTTTGTGATTCGTCGTGCGCTCAACAGCCATGTCCCCACCACACACGAATCCGAGATATCACTGCGTAAAGAGGTGCGAAATGTCTAAGTCCATTTTCCACTGGAGAAAACCGGCTGGCGCGTGGCAGATTCAGCTCTGCTTACCGATTGCACCCGCAACGGCTGGGCAAAGTCTTAATCGTTGGCAACGATTGTGGCGCGGTTTACAGCAAAGTTTTCGCTTAATGGTTGGCGTGCACGACTATCAAACTTATCTGAAGCATATGCGTGATCACCATCCAAACATCGTGCCAATGGATGAGCGCGCTTTTCATCGACATTGCCTCGATGCGCGTTTTCCCAGCCAGCCAGGCAAACTTGGAAAGTGCCCCTGCTAAAATTCTCCCGCCCCGTTTATCGGGGCTTTTTCGTGCCATTCTTTAATAAAAACAAAAATATATTTGGTTTGCATCTTGTGCTGGCTCAAGAGGTTGAATACTGTTGCTAAAATAATGAGATACCGCCCGCTGAGCATTCCCCCGGAGGAAGTTTCCATGACCGATGAACAAGGGCAAACACTGTTGTACACGTTGTTTGGCACAACTAGCCCTCATTGGCGTTTAACTTCAGATAGTGATGCTCTGCATTTTGCCGAAGACGAAAACGCGAACACCAATATGGCGATCCCGTTGACGCCCGCGCAGGCCAGTTTATTGCGCGCCATGACGGTTATCACTTCGAGCATCAACCTCACGCTGTCACTGCATGGCGAGCCAGTACCGATGCATTTTGTCGGTCGTAAAGTCAATCAATCCACCTGGGCAGGCACGTCCTCGGCCTGGGGCGATACTTCGGCTGTCGCGCGCGATTTAACGCTGGGTTTATCTTTCGCTGAACAAGTGGTTTCTGAAGCCAATTCAGTGATCGTCATCCTTGATCAACGCGGTAATATCCAACGATTCAATCGCTTAAGCGAAGAGTATACCGGTCTGAAAGAGCAGGAAGTGATTGGCCGGAACGTGTTTCAGCTTTTTATGACCAAGCAGGAAGCGCAAGCCTCACGCCGCAACATCTCAGGATTTTTCCGCGAAGGCAGTTCTTATGAAGTTGAGCGCTGGGTTAAAACCCGCAAAGGTCAGCGACTGTTTCTGTTTCGTAATAAGTTTGTGCACAGCGGTAGCGGGAAAAATGAAATTTTCCTCATCTGTTCTGGAACGGACATCACAGAAGAGCGTCGGGCTCAGGAACGTCTCCGCGTCTTAGCCAATACCGATACCGTGACCGGTTTACCCAATCGCAATGCCATTCATCAGCAGATTAGTCTGGCACTGGAGTTGGCGAATGGCAGTCAAACCGGCGTGGTTTATCTCGATTTAGACAATTTTAAGAAGGTCAACGACGCTTACGGCCACATGTTCGGCGATCAGCTGCTGCAAGCGGTGTCGCTGGCGATCCTGAGCTGTCTTGGCAAAGACCAAACGCTGGCGCGACTTGGCGGCGATGAATTTGTGGTGCTGGCGGAACACACCAGCCAGGCCGCGCTGGAAGCCATGGCGTCACGTATTCTCGAGCGTCTGCGTCAGCCGTTCCGCATTGGTTTGATTGAGGTCTACAGCGGCTGCTCGATTGGTATCGCCCTCGCCCCGCTGCACGGTGAAGATCGCGAAAGCCTGATCCGTAATGCCGATACCGCGATGTATCACGCCAAAGAGAATGGTCGCGGCAAATTCTGCGTGTTCGCTAACGAGATGAATCAGCGCGTGTTTGAGTATTTATGGCTCGACACCAACCTGCGTAAAGCGCTCGAACTCGAACATCTGGTGGTGCATTATCAGCCCAAACTCAATGCCGAAGGTGAAGTGCTGAGTGCCGAAGCGTTGGTGCGCTGGAACTCACCGGAGCGTGGCTTGGTGCCGCCGGGTGATTTTATTTCTTATGCTGAAGAGTCGGGGTTGATCGTGCCGCTGGGTCGTTGGGTGATGCTCAATGTGCTGCAACAAATTATTAAATGGCGGCGCGAAGGCATTTACCTGCGCGTGGCAGTGAATGTCTCAGCGAAACAACTGATCGACCAAAGTATTTATACCGATTTAAAACATGCGTTAAGTGAAGCGGGCCTCACTGATTGTCCGATTGATATCGAACTGACGGAAAGTTGCCTGATCGAGAATGAAGCGGGTGCATTAAGGCTGATGAAGCAGTTTCAAGAGTTGGGCGCGCAAGTGCATCTCGATGATTTTGGTACCGGCTACTCTTCGCTTTCCCAGTTGGCGCGCGTCCCTATCGACGCCATTAAACTGGATCAGAGTTTTGTGCGTAATATCAATAAGCAACCTGTTGCGCAGTCGCTGGTCCGTGCGATTGTCGCGGTTGCCAAAGCCCTTAAGTTGCAGGTGATCGCCGAGGGCATTGAAACCAAAGCTGAAGAGAAGTTTGTTATGGCCAACGGTGTCGATGGGCGTCAAGGTTATCTTTATGCAAAACCAATGCCCGCAGAAGAGCTCGGGCATTGGCTGGCTAAGCATCCTGCCCGCGTCTAACGCTGGTTACAACTACCCGGCTTTGCGCAAGGAGGCGCTATGACGGTTTTGCAGTTGCACCAGACGTTCCATGTAAGCAATGTCTTTCGGTTCCAGCGTGAAGGCGTAATCCACCCAATCTTCCGTGATGTCCATCAACTCAGCACGCGACAGTTGCAGCACGCGTTGGCGCGCTTTCAGCATGGCGCGCACGCCGTTTAACTTCGGACGTAAGGTATCGATAAAGGTACGCGTGGTGCGATATCCATCACCTGGCTGGAACACTTTGTCGACCAAACCACGCGTTTCATACCACTCCGCACTGTGTGATTCGCCTTCAATAATCAGCTCTTCGGCCAGCTTCATGCCGGACCGACGCGCCACCAATGAATAACCGCCCATGCCGGGGAACAAGTTAAAGGCAATTTCGGGGAATCCCATGCGTGCGCTGTTCTGTGCGAGAATGAAGTGATGCGCCAGCGCCGCTTCAAAGCCGCCGCCCAACGCACTGCCCTCAATCATCGCTAACGTCACCGCGCCAGTATCAAACCCGCGCGCCGCAGAGTGGATGCAATCGACACAAGCACGCGCATAAGCGCGCAACGCCTCACGACGGTTGTTACGAATGCATTCGACAAAGAAACGCAAATCGCCGCCTGCGTTGAACATCTGCGGCACTAACGATCCCGTCACCCAGAAATCAATTTGCAGACCGGAACGCTGCGCTGAATAGCTCAGATTCATGATCTCCTCAATTAATTCGTGGTTGAAACTCGGGCGCGGTTGCGCACGCAGCATCATCCACATGGTGTGGCGGCCCTCTTCGTAATAAGCGGCGAGCTGGGTGGTTTGTCCAACTTCGGTGAACAGTCTGCATGTTGGTTGGTTAATTACTGTCATTGTCTCATCCTCTGTTTATGTTTATGTCGTGCGTTGAACGCAACATCAGCGTAATCCAGAGTGAGGCCAGACCAAATGAGAGATTGATTTATAAAGCAAAATCCAGAGATATCCCCGACACAAGGCCGGGGAAGCATTAGCAGGTTTACTTAATAGCGGCGCGTTGACCTACAGCAACATGAGATCGCTTAACACGTTTTGAATACATGGTGGTGATGTTACTTTTGCCCGTACCAGGCATTTTTTCCGTGCTTGCGCAGATAGTGTAGATCCAACAGCGTTTGCGAAATTGGCGGCAATTCCTGGCGCAGTTGTTCGCTGTGCAGCGCCATGTACGCCACTTCCTCTAATACCACAGCGCTATGAACGGCGGCCTCGGCATCTTTTCCCCACGCAAATGGACCGTGCGAGTTGACCAATGCCGCCGGGATCGCCATCGGTGAAATACTGCGTTGCGCAAAGGTTTCGATAATCACTTGCCCGGTGTTCCACTCGTAATCCTGCTCGATCTCTTCCCGCTGCATGGCCCGTGTGCACGGAATGGTGCCGTAAAAATCATCTGCGTGCGTGGTGCCTAAAGCCTGGATTTCGCGCCCCGCTTGCGCCCAAATGGTGGCATGGCGTGAATGGGTATGCACGATGCCGCCAACCTGAGGCCAAGCCTGATAGAGCGCGCGATGCGTGGCCGTATCCGATGACGGACGCATCTGACCTTCGATGACTTCACCGCTTTCCAAAGCCACCACCACCATATCGTCACGTTGCATATGCTGGTACTTCACGCCCGATGGCTTAATAACCACCAAACCTTGTTCACGATCGATAGCACTGACATTGCCCCAGGTAAAGGTAACCAGGTTATAACGCGGCAGATCGAGATTGGCTTCTAATACCTGCTGCTTTAACGCTTCCAGCATGATTTTTCTCCAGCAAACTGTGATAGCTGAATTGTGCGGAGCAGGCGCTAAAAGCGTTATGGAGTGATTGGCTGTAAAGGCTGCGGAAAGTGGCTAAGGCTGAGAATTTGTGGGTTTTGTACGGCTGGAGCAAAGAAACAAGATGTGGATTGCAGACTCGCAGTTTAGGACCGTTTTACCCTGACGAGGTGAGCGTAACATCTATACTTATAAGGTTACCTCTGTGTTAACAATCAAGGAGAAGTCAATGACGACAACAATGAAACGTATAACGGCTGCACTCTTGGCTACCACTTTAGTTGTGGCTTTGAGTGGCTGCTCGAATTGGTCGAAACGCGACCGCAATACGGCAATTGGTGCCGGTGCCGGTGCTATCGGTGGTTCAATTCTGACAAACGGTAGCGGATTAGGTACGGTAGGCGGCGCAGCCGTCGGCGGCATTATCGGCCATCAGGTCAGCAAATAAAAAAAATAATACAGGCTACGCAGCGCATCTACATAACATCGGGCCACGTCATGTGGCCCGAATTTTTAGCCGCCAGCCAGCTTAACCTTCATGCCTTTGACTTCGAGCAGCGTTTTGATCAGATCGCGCTTGTCGCCCTGAATCTCAATCACGCCCTCTTTCACTGAACCGCCACAACCGCATTTTTTCTTCAATTCTGCGGCCAGTTTATCCAGTTCATTATCATCAAGGTCGATACCCGTAATCAGGCAGACGCCTTTGCCTTTGCGGCCGCTGGTCTGGCGCTGAATGCGCACAATGCCATCGCCTTTTGGTCGTGGCGCTTTCTCTTCTTCTGTAATGATGCGACCCGTTTCGGTCGAATACACCAGACGGTTGTCCTGAGCCATTAAGCCTCCTGTAAACTTTGCAGGATTTGTTGCAACGTCGCTGCGGGATCGGCGGATTGCGTGATCGGACGCCCGATCACCATATAATCAACGCCTGCAAGTTTTGCTTGCTGCGGTGTCATGATGCGGCGCTGATCGCCGGCATCGCTGCCTGCCGGACGGATACCCGGCGTAACCAGAGCGAAGTCCTGACCAATCACTTGCTTGAAGTGCGTTGCTTCTTGTGCCGAACAGACCACACCATTCAGACCACATTCATAGGTTAAGCGCGCAAGACGTTCTGCCTGCTGAGCCGGGGACAGCGTAATGCCTAAACCTTTGAGATCGTCTTCGTCCATGCTGGTCAGCACGGTCACCGCAATCAGCAACGGTGCATCTTTACCGAACGGCACTAACGCTTCTCGCGCTGCGTTCATCATGCGCGCCCCGCCGCTGGCATGCACGTTTACCATCCATATACCCAGATCAGCCGCTGCTGCCACGGCATGTGCAGTGGTATTGGGAATGTCGTGGAATTTGAGGTCGAGGAACACGTCGAAACCGCGATCCTGCAATGTCTTCACCACACTTGGGCCAAACAGCGTGAACATCTCTTTGCCCACTTTCAGGCGGCACTGGCTGGGATCAATGCGATCAACGAATTGCAGCGCGCTATTGAGATCATGATAGTCGAGTGCCACCAGAATAGGTGAAGTGGTTACAGGCATAACGTTTCCTCTGTGACTGGCACCCGCAGGCGCGATGGACAAACGGCAAGCATTCTACCTGCGCCGGCCAGCAACGACAATCGAAGTCCGGCCCTCAATTGCCTGTTTGACTGCTGGCTGCACGATGCTGAGGTTTTGATGACGTATAAACTTAATAGTATGTTGTAACTAATTAGTGCTATAAAGCAAAAATAAATCGGCCGTTGGTTATTGGCCGTCGAGTCCACGAATCGGTTTGACTGAAGACCAGGCTCGGCAAGATGGGCAATGCCAGTAAAGCGCATGTGCAGTGAAGCCACATTTCTGGCAGCGATAACGCGGTTTGGTACGAATCTGCTCGCCAACCATGTCACGCAACACCATCAAACTCTCTTTCGCGCGACCATCTTCCGCTTCGTGTAAGTGGAAATCCATCAAACGATGGAACACACGCATGGTGGGATGGCGTTGCAGTTGGCGATTGATGTACAGCTGCGCCGCTTCTGGCCCCTGCTGCTGTTCGAGGATATCGGAAAGATACAGTTCGGCCGCAGCACCGGTATTTTCATCAACGCAGCGCTGTAAGAATTGCGCCCAATTTTCAGGTTGGTTCAACCGTTGATAACAGGTTTCCAGCATCGGCAAGGTTTCACTTACCAGCTCCTTATCCTGCTCAAGCACGCGTTGTAGCCGGTTAGCCGCTTTGGCGTACTCGCCCTGCTCCATAAAAATGCGGCCCATCATGATCGAAACGCGTGCACTCTGCTGATCGGCAGATTCGCCTTTCTTCAATAGATTCATCGCGCGATCAAGATCGTCGCTGCTTAAGGCTTGTAACGCTAACTCGCAGTAGAAATGGGCAATTTCTCCCTTCTGCTTGTCTTTGCCGAGCTTAACCAACTTTTCAGCCACTTCGATGGCTTTTTGCCAATCGCTGGTCGCCTGATGAATCAGCAACAGTTGTTGCAGCGCACTGATGCGGAAATCTGTTTCATCGACCAGCTGACCGAACATGTCTTCTGCGCGATCGTATAAACCGGCAGCCATGTAATCACGGCCCAATTGCTGCACCGCCAGCAAACGCTGCTCGTAACTGAGCGAGGCGCTTTCCATCAAAGATTGGTGAATGCGAATAGCACGATCAACCTCGCCACGCGAACGGAACAGGTTGCCAAGCGTGAGGTGTGCTTCAACCGTGCCGCTGTCCTCTTTCAACATGTCGAGAAAGAGTTCAACCGCTTTGTCTTGCTGGTTTGATAGCAAGAAGTTAACGCCGGTTACATACTCGCGCGACAGGCGATTCGCTTCTTGTTGTTTGTCCTGATGGGCGCTACGACGGCCCATGTACCAGCCATACGCCGCAGCGACAGGAAGAAGCAGAAACAGCAGTTCAAGCATCGAAAGTTAATCCCGACGACTAACAGTAGTTGAAGTCGTTACCGCAGTTGATTGCTCATTTTGCGCCTGCATACGTTTAAGTTTTCGCTGCGCATTGGCTAGCGAAACACGTAAGCGCAACCAGAACAGGCCGCAAATCGCCCATCCCAGCAAGAATCCAGCACCAAACAGGCTTGCCAGCAATGTTGAAATCCGGAATTCGCCCTGCGCGAGCAGATAGTTAAAAGTGATCATTTGGTCATTATGCGCTCCGAGCGTGACGGAGATGATAAAAATGACCAAAACCACGAGAAAAATAAGCAAATATTTCACAATGCGTCCTGTCGAAAGGTTATCCAATAGAAGTATGCCAAAAAAGCGCCGTCGATGCTGCTTACCGCCGCATCAGTTAGCGCATTTTTCTGTATGTGCAATCAATCATATGGGGACAAATAGCCGAATTACAATCCATCATCACGTTGCGCAATCTCTTGATGCTCTTCCGGCGGAACCGTTAATGGACCGCAAAACCGCTGTGCCAGCAAGGTTGCAACGGTCACCAGCAGCCAGGAAATCAACGTTGCCACCACCAGATCGCGCGGCCAGTGCATGCCCAAAACAAGACGACTGCCCATAACTGCCGTCGCCCAAACGAATAATATTACTACTGTGGCGATATGACGTCGCGGCCAGAGCAATCCCATCGCCAATAGCGCCCAACTGGCGGCGAACATGGTGTGTCCAGAGGGAAAGGCGAATCCGGTTTCGAAAGCCCAATGTTTTTTTAACCACATCGGCAATTGAGTATCGTTCGCCAGCAAAGTTGAAACCATTTCGCTGCGCTGTTGGCGATGCAATTGATAAAACTCATCACCGTTAATGCCATGACTTTTTTCCAGCCAAATGACATAAGGTCGCGGTTCCTGCACATATTCTTTGATTGAGGTTTTGGTGTACTGACCAGCGAGGATTGCGCCGTTCATTATCAGCAGCAGCAAAATGGCAGGTTTAAGCCGAAAGCGTAAACACCACAACACCCAAACGCTAAGAATGATACTGGTGAGAATACCCCACGGGCTGGTGACGGTTTCCGTCATCCAAAACAGTACCCGCAGCACAGTTCCACTTTCGCCTGGCTGCCATTGCCAACCCGATAGCCAAACGCCCACCGGCATTAACAACAATAAAAACGCGCCAAAGGTGGTGCGTTGAATGATTTTTAGCATGCGCTTCCTTTTAGATCCGCCTTTACGCGCGGCTCTTGCATAACTTTAGCTGAAAAAAGAATAACATACCCATTGCGGCTTGGATAATTGTGCTTTATCACTACAATCACTCTGACCGATTAACGGCGCGAGTTCGGGTTGTGGCACAATAGCGTAAGTTTCATCGGGCCACGTGGGCCCGTGCGTTATCATGATGATAGCGCATCCTCTGAAGGTTCTGGAGAGTCACATGCAGCTTAAACGGGTAGCAGAAGCCAAACTGCCCACGCCATGGGGAGATTTCCTGATGGTTGGTTTTGAAGAACTGGCAACCGGCCACGACCATGTCGCGCTGGTTTATGGTGATATTAGCGATCACAATCCGGTGCTGGCGCGCGTCCATTCCGAATGTCTAACGGGCGATGCCCTGTTCAGCTTGCGCTGCGACTGTGGTTTTCAATTGGAAGCAGCGTTAACCGCCATCGCTGAAGAAGGACGCGGCATCCTGATGTACCATCGTCAGGAAGGTCGCAACATTGGATTGCTGAATAAAATCCGCGCGTATGCTTTGCAAGATAAAGGCTACGACACGGTTGAAGCAAACCATCAGCTGGGTTTTGCCGCAGATGAACGTGATTTCACCTTGTGTGCGGAT
Organism: Pantoea sp. CFCC18179; assembly: GCF_059412405.1. Lineage (NCBI taxonomy): Bacteria > Pseudomonadati > Pseudomonadota > Gammaproteobacteria > Enterobacterales > Erwiniaceae > Pantoea > Pantoea sp. CFCC18179. The sequence continues at coordinate 137,406 of NZ_JBNBPM010000001.1, forward strand.
ATGTTCAAACTGTTGGGCGTCAATGAAGTGCGCTTGCTGACGAACAATCCACGCAAAGTTGAGATCCTTAGCGAGGCGGGCATCAATATCGTCGAGCGTGTACCTTTGGTTGTCGGGCGTAACCCGAAAAACGCGCATTATCTCGATACCAAAGCTGAGAAAATGGGACATTTGTTACCCAAATCGTAAGCATAAAAAAGCCGGGAAATCCCGGCTTTTTATTTTAGTTCAGCATGTTGCGTATCACATAATGCAAAATACCGTCGTTCTGATAGTACGTCAGTTCGTTACCGGTATCGATACGGCAACGCGTTTCCAACGTCTCTTTACTGCCATCTGCGCGAGTCAGCGTCACAGGAACGGTGCAGCCCGGTTTGAGCTGTGACAAATTCGCCACATCAATAGTCTCTTCACCGGTCAGTTGCAGCGTTTTACGCGTGACGCCAGCCGGGAATTCAAGCGGTAAGATCCCCATGCCAATCAGATTCGAACGGTGAATACGCTCGAAGGATTCGGAGATCACCACCCGTACGCCTTGCAGTCTTGGGCCTTTGGCCGCCCAATCACGACTCGAACCCGATCCGTACTCTTTACCGGCAATCACTGCCAGTGGCACGCCATCTTGCTGATACTTCATCGCCGCATCGTAAATCGCTAACTGCTCGTTGCTTGGGAAGTGTTTGGTGTAACCGCCCTCCACGCCCGGCACCATTTCATTGCGAATGCGAATGTTAGCGAAGGTGCCGCGCATCATCACTTCATGATTACCACGACGTGAACCGTATGAGTTGAAATCGGTACGCTCAACGCCGTGCGACAGCAAATAGCGTCCTGCTGGACTTTCAGCTTTGATGCTGCCCGCGGGAGAAATGTGGTCAGTAGTGACGGAATCGCCCAACATGGCCAGAATGCGCGCGCCTTTGATGTCTTGCACTGGCTTAGGGGCTTTTTCCATATCATCGAAGAACGGCGACAGGCGAATGTAGGTGGAATCACCATCCCAATCGTAGGTTGCGGCTTCACTGACCTTGATTTGTTGCCATTCCGGCGTGCCGTCAAAGACTTCAGCATATTCCTTATGGAACATATCGCTGGTGACTTTTTGCACCGCTTCGGCGATTTCTTCCGGCGATGGCCAGATATCTTTCAGGAACACATCTTTGCCTTGGCGATCCTGTCCGATCGGCTCACTCTGCAAGTTGATCTTCATGTTGCCGGATAAAGCATAAGCAACCACCAACGGCGGCGAGGCTAACCAGTTGGTTTTAATCAACGGATGAATACGGCCTTCAAAATTACGGTTGCCAGAAAGCACAGCGGCTACCGTGAGGTCGCCTTCTTTGATCGCGCTTTCGATTTCGTCCGGCAATGGGCCGGAGTTACCAATGCACGTTGTGCAACCGTAGCCCACCAGGTTGAAGCCTAACTCATCCAAATACGGCGTTAATTGCGCAACGGCCAGATAATCGGAAACTACTTTTGAGCCGGGCGCCAACGAGGCTTTCACCCAAGGTTTGCGCTGCAAGCCACGTTCGACCGCTTTCTTCGCCAGCAAGCCCGCGGCCATCAATACGCTGGGATTCGAGGTGTTGGTACAAGAGGTAATTGCAGAGATCACTACCGCACCATCATCAAGTTGATAGGTGTCGCCGGTTTGGCTGTCGCGATAACTGACAGTTTTATGCGGTTTCTGCGCCTGGTTCACTTCCAACTCGTTGCTGGCATTGAAGGCGGTTGGCACATTATGCAATGAGACGCGATCTTGCGGACGTTTTGGCCCGGCAAGGCTGGATTCTACATCACCCATATCCAGCGCTAGTGAACTGGTGAACACCGGTTCGTCACCGGCATTGCGCCACATGCCCTGTTGTTTGGCGTAGGCCTCTACCAGTTCAACTTGTTCGGCTTCACGGCCGGTCAACGTCATATAGCTCAGCGTGACTTCATCAATCGGGAAGAAGCCGCAAGTCGCGCCGTATTCTGGGGCCATGTTGGCAATGGTCGCGCGGTCGGCGAGCGGCAAATCGGCCAAGCCATCGCCATAGAACTCAACGAACTTACCGACCACACCGTGTTTGCGTAGCATCTGCGTCACCGTTAACACTAAATCGGTGGCTGTGATGCCGGGGCGCAGTTTACCGGTGAGTTTAAATCCAACCACATCAGGGATCAGCATCGAAACCGGCTGGCCCAACATCGCCGCTTCCGCTTCAATGCCGCCAACGCCCCAACCTAATACGCCCAGCGCATTAATCATGGTGGTGTGCGAATCGGTGCCGACTAACGTATCGGGGTAGGCAAACTCATCGCCATTTTGGGTTTCGTGCCAAACCGATTTACCCAAATATTCAAGATTGACCTGATGACAAATGCCGGTGCCGGGCGGCACCACGCGGAAGCGGTTAAAGGCTTTCTGCCCCCAACGCAAGAAAACATAACGTTCGTGGTTGCGTTCCATTTCTAGACGCACGTTTTCATCAAATGCCTGCTCATCGCCAAAACGATCGACGGTAACTGAATGGTCAATAACCAAGTCGACGGGTGATAACGGGTTAACTTTGGCGACATTGCCGCCTAAACGTTTTACCGCTTCGCGCATCGCGGCTAAATCTACCACTGCCGGCACACCGGTAAAATCCTGCATTAATACACGCGCTGGGCGATAGGCGATTTCACGATCTGCATGCGCATCTTTCTGCCACGCCACCAGCGCCTCAATATCTTCAAGCGTGACAGAATCACCATCTTGCCAGCGCAATAGGTTCTCAAGCAGGACTTTCATTGATTTCGGCAAGCGATCAATATTGCCCAGTTGCTGGGCTGCTTTCGGCAGGCTGTAGTAATGATATTTTTTTGCCCGAACATCCAGCGTGTCCTGACTCTGCTCGCGTAACGTTAACGACATAGCGCCTCCATGTAAGGTGATCTCTTTTAAACCTCAGTGACTGCAAGGTTTAACTAAAGATAGACCACATTTTCGTTAACGTTTTGATAACAACACGAAATGACACATTAAAATACAATGAAAAATGCCCCGACATTTGTCAGGGCATCAATATAAATAAGGTGAATTTGCGTTATAGCTTTACATCATTGCCCAAAATGCCGCAGCCCAAAAAGCCAGCGAAAAGGTATATACGCTAAACCAAGATAAAGTGGTGGTATTGATGTTCATGATTCACTCCCTCCCGGATGCCGGGCAAAAAAATTCCACCGTCGTCAGCGTTGTACTGATGACACCGTTTTTTTAATGCTGAGTGTTAAAGGACGGGCTTTTAACTTGCCCACCGGATAATCCGGTAAAATGAGGGACTTAAAATAGCTATATATAGAAACAGAACGCAGGCTGCGTTATTTCGACTTCGGATCCATGAATGATTCGATAAAGTTGCGTTGATTCTCACTCAGTTCCCACGAAGTAGGAATTGTGACTTGTTGTTCAGTCACCGCAACGTCTTTCGGTTTGCACGCAGGCGTTTGCGACTGACGCGCTGAAACCGGATGTTTACGGCTGAGTGTATTTGCCCACATGGCTTAACCCCACATACGCCAAATCATTAATGCCACCACTACCCAGAACAGTGCTGAAGCAGCGAAGACGGTCAACCAAGCTTTGCGACGGGTGTTGCCAGTACGCTCAACTTTGGTGCTTTTAGTCCGGAAATCCGGCTGTACAGTTATTCTCGTGTTCATAGTTTTTGATAATCACTCTCAATAAAACGATTGATGACAACGATTAAGATTTAGGACGAATCCTAAACTTGTTAAGTCCGAAAATCCAGTTATTTTTATTGAGCACAACGATTAACGCTATTTATCAAAACGCCAGAAATTGATGAGATAAATTTAATTGCCATGATAACTATTAATTAAATAGTTACATTGTAAATTTGGGTTAATCACAAATTAGATCCAATCTAAATTTGAGTTTAATTTTTTAACCCAGTTAAAAAGGCTTTCTCCATCAACTCTTAACTGGAGTATGGGAATATTCCTGGCGAGCTGCAAAGTCACATCGTAAAAATTGTGTACTGATTCGCATTTAAGAACTAACAATGAAAAAACATGTGACCCATGTTTCATTTACACAAAAATAATGAAATTTTTTGAGATACGCGTGGCGCTAAGCGCTATGAGATTCCAGAGGTGCCCACTGGACACCTTGGCAAAATAATGAGTTAGGAAATTATTTGAAGGGTAATTTGATATCACGGAACATCGCTTCAATGTCTTCATTGGAGCGCAATGCGACCGCCGCATCCACCACATCACGTGTGAGATGGGGCGCGAAACGTTGAATAAAATCATACATATAGCTACGTAAGAAGGTGCTGCGCCTAAAGCCAATCTTGGTCGTACTATTCGTAAAGATCTCTGATGCTTCAATCCGCACTAAATCAGGGTCAGCGATTGGATCCACCGCCATGCTGGCAATCACGCCTACGCCTAATCCTAGACGCACATAAGTCTTGATGACATCGGCATCCGTGGCGGTAAATACGATGCGCGGCGTTAATCCTGCGCGGTTAAATGCGGTATCAAGCTCAGAGCGCCCGGTGAAACCGAAGGTGTATGTCACTAAGGGAAAATCTGCCAGCTCTTCAATCGTCACATTCGATTTGCCCGCCAACGGATGGTCTGGCGTAACCACAATCGCACGATTCCAGTGGTAGCACGGCAGCATGATAAGATCGTCATAAAGATGCAGCGCTTCGGTCGCAATCGCGAAATCCGCATTGCCTTTCGAAACCGCCTCAGCGATTTGCGTCGGCGAGCCTTGATGCATATGCAATGAAACTCGCGGATAACGTTCGATAAAACCTTTAATCACACCTGGCAGCGCGTAGCGCGCTTGTGTGTGCGTGGTGGCGACATACAGCGAACCTTTATCTGGCCAGGTGTGTTCACCAGCAACAGATTTAATTGCATCCACTTTTGATAACACTTCACGCGCAATACGGATGATCTCTTCGCCTGCTGGCGTCACTTGCGTGAGATGTTTACCGCTGCGGGCAAAGATTTGCACGCCGAGCTCGTCTTCCAACATACGCACCTGCTTACTGATGCCAGGCTGCGAGGTATATAAACCTTCCGCAGTGGAAGAAACATTAAGGTTGTGATTGACCACTTCAACGATGTAACGCAACTGCTGCAATTTCATAGTTATATCTTCCTGGTAGCGTCAGAGGTGCATTCCCAGCAGGCGTGTTTCCGCCTTGATTGCGGCAAATGAGGGAAAGCAAGTGAGCGAAACGAAAAGAATCTATAACTACTATATCAGTTAAGGGAAGAATGTAGAACGATTAGCTATAAGGAAAGGAGAAAGGCCAGCAGACGCTGGCCTTTGGGAATTACTTCTTCGCTTCCTGCCATTTGCCGTCAATGTAGAACATCGACCAGCCAGTAGCTTTGCCATCTTTTTCCGAAGACACATATTGCTGTTTGGTCTTACGGCTGAAGCGCACCATGGTTTTATTCCCTTCCGGGTCTTGAGCCGGCGCTTCCGACAAATATTTCAACTTCTCTGGCAGACGATCGGCAAAGCGTTGCAACTCTTCCACCAGCGGAGCGCGCGTTTCACGCGATTTCGGGAAGGTATTCGCTGCAAGGAACACGCCAGCCGCGCCGTCACGCAACACAAAGTAAGCATCTGATTTTTCACATGGCAATTCTGGCAGCGGCACCGGATCTTCTTTCGGCGGCGCAACATCGCCATTACGCAAAATTTTACGGGTATTTTTGCACTCGTCATTGGTACACGCCATGTACTTGCCGAAACGTCCCATTTTCAGGTGCATTTCAGAACCACACTTCTCGCATTCAACGATTGGGCCGTCATAGCCTTTGATACGGAATTCGCCCTGCTCGATTTCGTAGCCGTCGCACTCTGGGTTGTTACCACAAACGTGCAGCTTGCGCTGATTATCGATCAGATAACTATCCATCGCAGTGCCACACTTCTGGCAACGACGACGCGCACGCAACGCATTGGTCTCAGCATCATCGCCTTCCAATACGTTCAGCACTTCGTTTTCCGGAATCAGGTTGATGGTCTGCTTGCAACGCTCTTTTGGCGGCAACGCGTAACCAGAACAACCGAGGAATACGCCGGTGCTGGCGGTACGAATACCCATCGGACGACTACAGGTTGGGCAATCGATCGAGGTTAGCACCATCTGATTCGGCTGCATGCCGCCCTCTTCCGGATCTTTCTCAGCGTGGTCTAACTGCTGACTGAAATCACTGAAGAAGGAGTCGAGCACCGCTTTCCATTCGGCTTCGTTATTCGCTACCTGATCGAGGCTATTTTCCATGCGCGCGGTGAAGTCATAGTTCATCAGCTCACGGAAATTCGATTCCAGACGATCGGTAACGATTTCACCCATTTTCTCAGCGTAGAAACGGCGGTTTTCGACACGCACATAACCACGATCCTGAATGGTAGAAATAATCGACGCGTAGGTTGATGGACGACCAATACCGCGTTTTTCAAGTTCACGCACCAACGACGCTTCGCTGAAACGCGCTGGCGGCTTGGTGAAGTGCTGGCTTGGCATCAACTCTTTCAAGTCGAGAACATCACCAACATCTACCGGCGGCAGCGTCAGATCTTCATCATTTTTACGCAGTGCAGGCATCACACGCGTCCAACCATCAAAACGAAGCGTACGGCCTTTGGCTTTAAGTTTGAATTCAGCTGCGCCAACGGTCAGCGTGGTGGAATCGTATTGTGCTGGCACCATTTGGCAAGCCACAAACTGGCGCCAAATCAGCTGATACAGCTTCTGCGCATCCGCTTCCATATCCTTTAATTGCTCAGCCACCACATTCACATCAGAAGGACGAATCGCTTCGTGCGCTTCCTGTGAGTTTTCTTTGCTGGCATACGTGTTTGGTGCGTCTGGCAGATATTTTTTGCCAAAGCTGCTCTCAACATAACCACGCGCCATCGCCACAGCATCCTGGCTCAGGTTGGTGGAGTCGGTACGCATATAAGTGATGTGACCGGCTTCATACAGACGCTGCGCCATCATCATGGTTTTCTTAACACCGAAACCAAGACGTGTGCTTGCTGCCTGTTGCAAGGTTGAGGTAATAAACGGTGCGGAAGGCTTGCTGCTGGTCGGTTTGTCTTCACGATCCAGCACTTCATAGCGAGCTTTCTGCAGAATGGCGACCGCCGCGTGAGTTTGCTCACCGTTAACCGGGCGGAACGCTTTATCATTCTGATGCGTGACTTGCATCGCTAAGTCAGCGCCCTTCGGCGTCGCGAAATCGGCATCGATTTCCCAATACTCTTCGGGCACGAAAGCTTTGATTTCGTGTTCGCGCTCAACCACTAAACGCACCGCCACCGACTGAACACGTCCGGCAGACAGACCACGGGCAATTTTCTTCCACAGCAGCGGAGAAACCATGTAACCGACCACGCGGTCCATGAAGCGACGCGCTTGCTGCGCATTAACACGTTCGATATTTAGCTCGCCCGGCTTTTCAAACGCCTGACGAATCGCATTCTTGGTGATTTCGTTAAACACCACGCGGCTAAAGCGTTTGTCATCACCGCCGATCACTTCCCGCAGGTGCCAGGCAATGGCTTCCCCTTCGCGGTCAAGGTCGGTTGCGAGATAGATGTGGTCAGCATCGGCAGCGAGGTTTTTCAGCTCAGCGACAACTTTTTCTTTGCCCGGCAGAATTTGATAATCCGCTTCCCAGCCATGCCAGGGATCCACACCCATGCGGCTGACTAATGCGGCTTTCTCATCTTTCTTAACCTTTTTGCCAGTTTTCGGCTTTTCCCCTTCGGCACTTTTACGGGCAGTTGAACCGCTGGTCGGCAAATCACGGATATGACCGACGCTGGATTTCACCACGTAATCATTACCGAGGTATTTATTGATTGTTTTGGCCTTTGCCGGGGACTCAACGATTACGAGTGCTTTACCCATATGTACCTTTACCTAAATGAAACGTCCTGATAAACGGGAGAGAATTGGAGGTCCCAAAACCCAATGGGTTTAATATTGCTGCCGGCATTTCGCATTTCAAGGCAGCAGGGATAATCTCAGGTCAGATTGCGTCGACTTCTGCAACTTTATGATTAGGAGCGAGTTTTCCATCTGACAGTATCACACATCCGGGTGTGATCTCCCTGAAAGCTGAATCGCCCACACTCTACCTGATAAAATCCGTTACGCAACTTAATTAGCATTCTGCCTAATTTTGCGCCAGTTTTATGACGCAATGCTGATTTGCTGAACGCGCTTACTGGCAAGTAATATAGAAGGAGAAAAATGGCTGTCAAAAAAGAGGTGAAAAATGTCATTGTCAAAGGAATCTATTTCACGCCAGGCGTTACTGGAAATAGCCAATCAGATAATCACGCAACACGACGATTATTTTGTCGGATTAGAAGCGAATGATGTGATTCAGCAAGGTGAGGTTTTGGTGTTTCGTGGTCCCTATTTCCTCGATGATCAAGGTTTACCGACCAGCAAAACCACTACCGTGTTTAACGTGTTTAAACACCTCGCGGTTGAACTCTCCGCTCAATATCATCTGGCATAAAAAAGCCCGGCAATTGCCGGGCTCGGTTACAACAGCGGCTTCTCGCCGCGTTGCCACATTTTCAGAATCAGCCGCTCAGCCGCCACACTGGCGCTGTTAGTAAAGCGATCCATCATTTTACGTTTACGTGCGTAATGGACGCCGAGCACGGTAAAGCGATCCATATGCTTGATGATTAACGCATCACTGGTGCCGATCTCGTCAATCAAACCTAAATCCAACGCCTGACGTCCATACCAATGCTCACCAGTCGCCACTTTGCTCAGATCAAGCGACGGACGCATCTGCTGAACAAAATCTTTGAAAAGCTGATGTGTTTCGTTGAGATCTTCCTGAAACTTCTCACGACCTTCATCAGTGTTTTCGCCAAACAGCGTCAATGTGCGTTTGTATTGACCCGCCGTGTGCAGCTCAACATCAATATCGTTACGCTTCAGCAAGCGGTTGAAGTTAGGAATCTGCGCGACCACGCCGATCGAACCAATAATAGAAAACGGCGCAGCAACGATGCGATCCGCCACGCAGGCCATCATGTAACCGCCGCTGGCTGCCACTTTATCGACTACCGCGGTCAATTGCAGACCCGCATCGCGCAGGCGTTGCAATTGTGACGCGGCCAGACCGTAACCGTGCACCACGCCACCCGGACTTTCCAGTCGTAGCAGCACTTCATCACCCGGCACCGCCACCGCCAGCACTGCGGAAATCTCTTCGCGCAATGAAGTCACTTCACTGGCATCCATACTGCCCTTAAATTCCAGCACATACAGCGTCGGTTTAACCGCTTCGCTCACGCCCGCTTTGGCATTGCGTTTATCGATTTTGGCTTTTTGTTTCTCTTCTTTTTTATGCTGTTTGAGCCAGACCTTTTGCGCCTGCGGCTTCATCTTGGCGAGCTGCAAATCTTCCTTCATCTCACGATAATCATCATCAAGATGCGTTAAGCGCAGCTGGCCACCGCTATGACGTTTGCGCATCGCGGCGTTGAGCACAATCAATACAATCGCTGCGATCGCCACCACCACGGTAACGGCTTTCGCGAGAAATAATCCGTAACTGGAGAAAAAATCCATTCTGCCGCCTTATTAAACAGTGAATTACAACCGGCCTAAGTTTACCTGCTTTGTCCGCTGTCGTCGCCTGAAATGCCCGCAAGCGGCACAGAATGCGAGGCCGGATGATTGCACCTGGCGGCGATTTAAGGCATAAAGCCCAAAACCTTCTGACCCACGCAAAGGACATCGCTGTGCATTATCAACCGAAAAGCGATCTACTGGAAAATCGCATCATTCTTGTCACTGGCGCTTCAGACGGCATTGGCCGTGAAGCCGCATTGACCTATGCGCGCTATGGCGCCCGCGTTATTTTACTCGGCCGTAACGCCACCACATTGCAACAAACCGAGCACGCCATTAATCAATTGAATAAACAACCGGCCTCTTCGCTGCTGTTGGATCTGGCCGAAGCCACGCCGGAAAGTTGCCAACAGCTGGCGGATCAGGTTGTCGCGTTGGTGCCGCGTCTGGATGGCGTATTACATAACGCCGGCATTCTCGGTGAAATCGTGCCGCTGGAAGAGCTCGATCCTCAAATCTGGCGTGATGTGATGCAGATTAACCTCGATGCCACTTTCTATTTAACTCAGGCATTGCTGCCGCTGCTGCTGAAATCTGACGCGGGTTCGCTGGTCTTTACCACCTCCAGCGTTGGCCGCACCGGACGTGCAGGCTGGGGTGCCTATGCGGTATCGAAGTTTGCCACTGAAGGCATGATGCAGGTGTTAGCCGATGAATATAAAAATCGCCATCTGCGTGTGAACTGCATTAATCCAGGCGGCACACGCACCAAAATGCGCGCCAGCGCCTTCCCGGAAGAAGATGCGAATTTGCTCAAAACGCCCGCTGATTTGATGCCGCTCTACCTTTATTTAATGGGTGATGATAGCCGCCGCAAAACTGGCACCAGCTTTGATGCCCAACCGGGTCGTAAAGCGGGACCGGCGACAGCATGAGCGATCGTCATCAACAACGACAACAGCGCCTGAAAGAACAGGTCGATGCGCGCATCGCCGCCGCTACCGAAACGCGGGGCATTTTGCTGGTGTTCACCGGCAACGGCAAAGGCAAAACGACTGCTGCTTTTGGCACTGCGCTCCGCGCTTGCGGACACGGCAAAAAAGTCGCGGCTGTACAGTTCATTAAAGGCGAATGGCCGAACGGCGAACGCAATTTACTGGAACAACACGGCGTTGAATTTCAGGTGATGTCCACCGGATTTACGTGGGATACACAAAACCGCGAAACCGATACCGCCGCTTGCCAAATAGTGTGGCAGCAAGCGCTGCGCATGCTGGCGGATAACAGTATCGATTTGGTGATCCTGGATGAGATTACTTACATGGTGAGTATGGATTATCTGGATTTGGCTGAATTGGCGCAGGCTTTGCAGCAACGACCGGCGCAGCAAACTGTCATTATTACCGGTCGCGGTTGTCATCGAACCTTACTGGATATGGCGGATACCGTGACGGAAATGCGTCCGGTTAAGCATGCGTTTGATGCTGGCATTCAAGCTCAACAAGGGATTGATTGGTAGAACGCTGACGCCGCGAAGTGCGGCGTCAGTATTGGCATCACGAACCGCGTTTGCTGCTGTTGCGACGCGGGCTATTGCTGGTCACGCCATGACGCTTAACCGCACGACGGATTTGATTGGCTTTAGTACGACGGCGATCTTTCTCGACGGCGACTTTCGTTACCGTCTCTTCCGGCATGCTGACCAACGTGCGCAGGTAGTTTACTGCGGGTAATTCCATCTCCATCCAGCCGCCGCGTGGCAGACCTTTTGGCAGTTGAATATCACCATAACGCACACGCATTAAACGGCTAACCTGCACGCCCACTGCTTCCCACAGACGACGCACTTCGCGGTTACGTCCTTCGGTCAAGGTGACGTTGTACCACTGGTTTATGCCTTCGCCACCGGCAAACTTGATGGTTTTGAATGACGCAGGGCCATCTTCCAACTGTACGCCTTTGCTGAGTTGACGGATTTTATCGTCGTCCACTTCACCAAACACGCGAACCGCATATTCGCGTTCAACTTCACGGCTTGGGTGCATTAAACGATTTGCCAACTCGCCATCGGTGGTGAACAACATCAAACCGCAGGTATTAACATCCAAACGGCCAACGGCAATCCAGCGTGAACCACGCAGGCGCGGCAAGCGGTCAAACACCGTTGGACGCCCTTCCGGATCGTTACGGGTGCACAGTTCGCCTTCTGGTTTGTAGTAAGCCAATACGCGACACACTTCTGTCGCTGATTCAGCGATCGAAACCAGATGACCATCAATACGGATTTTCAGGGATTTGTCACTTTCAACGCGATCGCCCAGCGTCGCCAGTTTGCCGTCAACGCTGACACGTCCGGCCGAAATCATAGTTTCGATTTCGCGACGCGAACCGTGACCGGCGCGCGCTAATACTTTCTGTAATTTTTCGCTCATGGAGCCTCATTGTCGCCTTCCCAGGCGTCGTGGTAATGAAGGGGCGCGATACAGGGATTACCAACTCCCATATCAGAATCTGTTACCGTTGTGCATCGCTCATGCCATCACAGACGGCCCGCGATTTTACACTAATGCAAGTTTTGTTAACACCTTTTCCTTTACTGCCGATAATAGAGGGCCTGCTGAAAAGCGACCGTTTAGGGCCGGTAACCTAAACATTCATATTGCTGATGTTTTGCCTACAAACGCTTGCCGTACTCATCTGCCAAGTGACTGAATTGAAATTGTTTGCCGACATCACGATTCACCTGCAAACTCATCCCACTTTAACGCCCTAACACATTAGCGCACCTCACAACTTTGCGGGCAGCAGAGCTGGTTGAACTTAAGGATAATCCCAAACATTAAATCTAAACATAAACAACAAAACAGCATAAAACTCCAATCAACCGAGTTAAATAAGCCTCATCACGCCAACAAATTTAAATTAATAGCTTATTGGCGCTACAGGTTGGATTAAGTCTGTATTTTTGTATTTTTTGATTAATATTAAATATGATGAATTGTTCTGATGAAAAAACCGTGTAAAATTTAAGCCTGAAATCCAGTGAGACGCCATAATAACATAGCTTTAATTTACCATTTATATTCGTTCTCATAACAAGCCATTAACGATCACTGTGCAATTTCACTGATAATATAAACCGGCGCGCACGGGATATGATGCGTTTATTCATTTACGGAATGAATTTAATTCGCATGTCGAAAGTCTTCACCAGGGATTTTACTGACATGCTTTAATGAAGATCACTAAATATGAAAACCACTCTGCTTTGGCCTGCGCTTGCGGCGCTGGCACTGAGCGGTTGTTCTGTGGGCCACACTGAGTACAGTCGTACTGCGATGCAACACGTTGATATGAGCGTGACAGGCATCCCGACGGTGCTGGGTTTAGGTATCCTCGGCACAACCATTCCGCTTACGCCTGAATATAGCCTGACGGCGGCACACGTTGCGAAAACGGCAGTGCAGCGTGTGAAGGCTTATCACCCTTATTGCGACGTCGCCATTATCTACCACAAAAATAGCCCGGAAACCTTGGCTAAATTCCGCAGTGGCGCAGTAGGCGAGCCCATTAAAATGTACGGTTACAGCTTTATTTCCGCTATGCCCGTTGAATCCAGCGGCGTTAATTTAGCGCGTACTGCAATCACCAATAAATGGAATAAAAAACCGTGCATGGCGATGGCATCAAATGCTGGCGTAGTGCAGGGAATGTCCGGTGGCGCGGTATATAATGCTGACCAAACTATTGGTGGTGTGATTGTCGGTTACAGCCATGAAATAGAAAACGTGCGCAGCAAGAAGATCATCTTAAAAGATGTCTCGCTGTATATTCCGTACGGTGATTTCAAAAAATGGCTGGAAGCAAATATTGGTCAGGCGCCAGACGCAACGCCTAACCATGTTTGATCACTGGAAAGGACGCGTATCACCCACGCCTTCACGCACCACTAATGGCGCATCGCTGGTGAGATCGATCACAGTGGTTGGCTGCTGACCTAGCGTGCCGCCATCGATGATCAGATCCACCAGCTTGCCAATGCTGTGTTGAATTTCTTCCGGATCGGATTCGGTAAAGTCGTTGCCCGGCAGCATCAATGAGGTCGACATCATCGGCTCATTCAGACGCTCAAGTATCGCCAGCGCCACCGGATTGGACGGCACACGCAAACCAATAGTTTTACGTTTGTCATTCATCAAACGACGCGGCACTTCCTTGGTCGCTTTAAGAATGAAGGTGTAGTTGCCCGGCGTATTGTTTTTCAGGATACGAAATGCCGAGTTATCCACCTGCGCATAGGTCGAGAGTTCTGACAAATCGCGGCACATCAAAGTGAAGTTATGATTGCCATCTAATTGACGGATGCGGCAGATGCGCTCCATGGCATTCTTCTCTTCCAATCGACAGCCCAGCGCATAACCGGAATCGGTTGGATAAACAATCACGCTGCCTTTATTCAGATAATCAACGGCTTGATTAACTAAACGCGGCTGCGGATTCTCAGGATGAATGTGAAAATATTGACTCATAAAAACCTCATATCACTTGTCTGCAACAGCAACGCTGGGTGCCAGCGCAGGAAAGCGTTCCCAAATGGGTTCAACGCCGCCCGGCAGCCATAATTTGCGTCCCAGCTCTATCCACGGACAAGGTTGGTGGAAATCAGATCCTTGCGACCCCGCCAGTTGGTTATCACGTGCGTAGGTTGCCAATTGGGTACGTTCGTTGGGCGCTTGTTGACACTGCGCCACTTCCATCGCGTCACCGCCCGCTTCAGCAAAATGCGCAATCAGTCGCTTGAGCCATTTCGCCGACAAACCATAACGGCCCGGATGCGCTAATACCGCATAGCCGCCAGAATGATGAATGGCATCAATGGCTTGTTTAATTGTACACCATTGCGGCGGCACATAGCCGGTTTTCCCCCGCGCCAGATAATTCTTGAATACCTGCGCCAAATTATCGGCTTTGCCAATCTCCACCAGATAACGTGCAAAATGTCCGCGAGTGATCATGCCGCCTTGCGCTAGACGCTGCGCGCCCGCTAGTGCATCCGGCACGCGAGCTCGCTCCAGACGCTCTGCAATCTGATGTGCACGATCAAGACGACACTGATATTGCTGCGCGAGGAACGCGATTAAGCTGGGATGCTGGCAATCCACATTTAGCCCCACAATATGGATTTCGTGATTTTCCCACAGCGTTGACGCTTCTAAACCCGCCAGCACGTGAATCGGCAAATCCTGCGCGACCACGGCGGCCTGCGCTTCTGCCACACCCGCAACCGTGTCGTGATCGGTAATGGCCAGCACGCCAACTTTCATTTCTACCGCGCGCTGCACCAACGCGGTTGGCGTCAACAAACCGTCAGAAGCCAACGTATGACTGTGTAAATCGTAAAGGGGAAAACGAGCAATGTCCGACAAGATAACTCCAGCAACTGCATAAACCGGCAGGCATGATAACGATTTTGTCCCTGGCTGAAAAAGGGTATTGACTTTTTTCGCCCGAACCAGTTAACTAGTACACAAGTTCACACGTAACGGGTATTTAATCATGGCTATTTTGGGTACGCATTTAAATGGTTGGTGGCGCGATGATCCCTTGAACGGGCGACGTCGTCGTGCACAATTTGCGTAACCGCTGTGCAGATACCTAAGCCCGCCACCGAGCGGGCTTTTTTTTTGAGCGAAATTCAGAGAATTTATAATGGCTAATGCGAAACCTACATTGAAGTTGATTACCGGTACCGCGCCCTACCGCGAAGATCCGGCCGCAGTGTTTCATCAAATTTGCGGCGCACGTCCAGCAACCTTGCTGCTCGAATCCGCCGATATCGATAGCAAAAAAAACCTCAAAAGCCTGTTAATCGTGGATAGCGCACTGCGCATCAGCGCGCTAGGCAACGTTGTCACCATCAACGCACTCTCCGAAAATGGCCGCGCTTTGTTGCCATTATTGGATGAAGCGCTGCCAACTGATGTGCGCATTGAAGTGCGTCCCGATGGTCGTGAGTTGCATTTCACCCCAACACACGATTTACAGGATGAAGATTCACGCTTGAAAGCGCTGTCTGTGTTTGATGCGCTGCGCCTGATTCCACAGCTGGTCAATAGCCCAGAAGAAGAACGCGAAGCGATGCTGCTCGGTGGTCTGTTCGCCTACGATTTGGTCGCCGGTTTCGAAGATTTACCGCAGCTGCGTAACGAACAGCGTTGCCCGGATTACTGCTTCTATCTGGCTGAAACGTTACTGGTGATCGACCATCAGCAACGCAGCGCACGCCTGCAAGCCAGCTTGTTCACGCCGTCCACCAGCGAGTTCCAGCGCCTGCAAGGCCGCATTGAACAGTTGCGCGGTCAAATGGCGCAAGCTGCACCAGCCTTACCCGTGCAGCGCGTTGAACATATGACGCTGAGCACCAGCCAAAGCGATGAGGAGTATTGCAACGTAGTGCGTGAGATGCAGGAAGCGATTCGCGTCGGTGAAATCTTCCAGGTAGTGCCATCACGCCGTTTCTCGCTGCCGTGCCCTTCTCCACTGGCCGCTTACGACACGCTGAAGCATAGCAATCCAAGTCCTTATATGTTCTTCATGCAGGATCAGGAATTTGCGCTGTTTGGTGCTTCGCCAGAAAGCTCACTGAAATATGATGCTACCTCGCGCCAGATTGAGATCTACCCGATTGCTGGCACCCGTCCGCGTGGACGTCATGCAGATGGATCGCTGGATCGCGATCTCGACAGCCGCATCGAACTGGAAATGCGTACCGATCATAAAGAGATGGCCGAACATTTGATGTTAGTGGATTTGGCGCGTAACGATTTGGCGCGCATCTGTGTTCCTGGCAGCCGCTACGTTGCCGATCTGACCAAAGTCGATCGTTACTCGTTCGTCATGCATCTGGTTTCACGCGTGGTTGGTTCGCTGCGTGAAGATCTTGATGTGCTGCACGCCTATCGCGCCTGCATGAACATGGGCACATTGAGCGGCGCGCCAAAAGTCCGCGCCATGCAACTGATTGCCGAGAAAGAAGGCACTCGTCGCGGCAGCTACGGCGGTGCCGTCGGCTACTTCACCGCCAGCGGCGACCTGGACACCTGCATTGTGATCCGTTCCGCCTATGTTGAAGACGGTGTAGCCACCGTACAAGCCGGTGCCGGTGTGGTACTGGATTCCCAACCTCAGGCAGAAGCGGACGAAAGCCGCAACAAAGCGCGCGCGGTTTTACGTGCCATCGCAACAGCCCATCATTGCAAGGAGATTTTCTGATGGCCGATATCCTGCTGCTCGATAACATCGACTCCTTTACTTACAACCTCGTTGATCAGCTGCGTACCTTTGGCCACAACGTGGTGATTTACCGCAACAATGTGCCAGCGGACGTACTGATTGAACGCCTGCAACAGATGGAAAATCCGATTCTGATGCTGTCTCCAGGTCCAGGCGCGCCGAAAGATGCCGGTTGCATGCCGGTATTATTGCAAACCTTGCGCGGACGTCTGCCGATTATCGGTATTTGCCTCGGACATCAGGCGATTGTGGAAGCTTACGGCGGCCATGTTGGTCAAGCCGGTGAAATCCTGCACGGCAAAGCCTCTTCTATTACCCACGATGGCGAAGGCATGTTTGCTGGACTCAGCAACCCGCTGCCAGTAGCGCGCTATCACTCATTAGTCGGTAGCAATACGCCAGCCGAATTAACGGTTAACGCCAGCTACAACGGTATGGTGATGGCAGTGCGCCACGATGCCGACCGCGTTTGTGGCTTCCAGTTCCACCCCGAATCGATTCTCACCACCCAAGGCGCGCGCTTGTTAGAGCAGACGTTGGCCTGGGCTTTGGCGAAATAATAGGGAGATTATGATGCAAGCTATTTTGGAAAAACTTTATCAATCGCAAACGCTGAGCCAGAGCGAAAGCCACCAGCTGTTTAGCGCGATTATTACCGGCCAGTTAGAGCCAACGCAGTTAGCCGCCGCGCTGATTGCCATGAAAGTACGCGGCGAGCGCCCGGAAGAGATCGCCGGTGCCGCTTCGGCGCTGCTGGAAGATGCTAAACCGTTCCCGCGTCCTGATTATACGTTTGCCGATATTGTGGGTACCGGCGGCGATGGCAGCAACAGCATTAATATCTCGACTGCCAGCGCGTTTGTGGCAGCAACCTGCGGCTTGAAAGTCGCCAAACATGGCAACCGTAGCGTTTCCAGCAAATCCGGTTCTTCCGATCTGCTGGCGGCATTCGGTATCAATCTGGATATGCCGGCAGAACATGCGCGCAAGGCACTGGACGATCTCAACGTCTGCTTCCTGTTTGCACCGCAATATCACAGCGGATTCCGTCACGCGATGCCAGTACGCCAGCAGTTGAAAACGCGCACACTTTTTAACGTGCTTGGCCCGTTGATTAATCCGGCGCGCCCTCCTTTAGCAGTGATTGGCGTTTACAGTCCAGAACTGGTGTTACCGATTGCGCAAACGCTGAAAGTGCTGGGTTATCAGCGTGCGGCTGTGGTGCATGGCGGCGGGATGGATGAAGTGGCGCTGCACAGTCCAACGCAAGTGGCTGAACTGCGTGACGGTGAAATTACCGGCTACCAATTGACCCCAGAAGATTTCGGTTTTGGCTTCCACGATAAAGAAGCGTTAGCCGGCGGTACGCCGGAAGAAAACCGTGACATTTTGACCCGTTTACTCCAGGGTAAAGGCCAGCCCGCCCATGAGCAGGCCGTTGCGGTGAATGTCGCAATGTTGCTGAAAGTATTCGGAAATGAAGATTTGCGCGACAACGCACAGCGCGCCATTGCTGCCATTCGCAGCGGTCAGGCTTATGAGCGTGTTGTCGCTCTGGCAGCGAGAGGATGAGATGAGTATTAAGGGCACTGTTTTAGAAAAAATCGTACAAGACAAAGCGGTTTGGGTTGAAGCGCGCAAAGCACAGCAGCCGCTGGCGACCTTTCAAAACGAGTTGCAGCCTGCAGCACGCCACTTTTATGATGCGCTGCGCGGCTCCCGCACCGTGTTCATCCTGGAATGTAAAAAGGCTTCACCTTCTAAAGGGCTGATCCGCGAAGATTTCGATCCTGCCACCATCGCGGGCGTATATCGCCACCACGCTTCAGCGGTGTCGGTGTTGACCGACGAGAAATATTTCCAGGGTGATTTTGCGTTTCTGCCGATTGTCAGCGCGGCGATTACTCAGCCGGTGCTGTGCAAAGACTTTATCATCGATCCTTACCAGATTTACCTGGCGCGTCACTATCAGGCAGATGCCATCTTACTGATGCTGTCTGTGCTGGACGATGAACAATATCGCCAACTCGCCGCCGTAGCACACAGCCTGAAAATGGGCGTGCTGACCGAAGTGAGTAATGAAGAAGAACTCGAGCGCGCGATTGCTTTGGAAGCCAAAGTGGTCGGCATCAACAATCGCGACCTTCGCGACTTGTCAATCGACCTGAACCGTACGCGCCAACTGGCACCACGTCTGGGACATGGCGTCACGGTGATCAGCGAATCCGGTATTCATAATTACGCACAAGTGCGTGAGTTAAGCCATTTCGCTAACGGTTTCCTGATTGGTTCTGCGTTGATGGAAGAAGCCGATCTCAGCGCTAGCGTGCGTCGTGTACTGTTGGGCGATAACAAGGTTTGTGGCTTGACTCGTGCTGAAGATGCGCGTGTGGCTTACGAAGCAGGCGCGATTTATGGCGGAGTGATTTTCGCCGATGGCTCACCCCGTAAAGTATCGACTGAACAAGCACAAAGCGTGATTGCCGCCGCCCCGCTGAAATATGTTGGCGTGTTCCGTAACAACTCTCTTAGTGACATTGTCACGCAAGCAGCAGCGCTGAAACTTTCCGCGGTGCAGTTACATGGTGATGAAGATCAAGCCTTCGTCGCAGAGCTGCGCAGCGCCTTGCCTGAAGAGGTAAAAATTTGGAAGGCGCTGAGCATCAGCAGCAACCTTCCAGCCCGCGATTGGCCGCATGTTGATCGTTATGTTTTTGATAACGGCCAGGGCGGCACCGGCCAACGTTTTGATTGGTCACTGCTGCAAGGTCAGGAACTGAGCAACGTGTTGCTGGCAGGTGGCTTGAGCGCAGATAACTGCGTCGAAGCCGCGCAGCTGGGTTGTGCCGGACTCGACTTCAACTCCGGCGTAGAGTCTGCCCCCGGCATTAAAGATGCCAGCAAAGTAGCGGCGGTATTCCGCACGCTGCGCGCTTATTAATTTCGCTTGCCCGCCTGCGTGCGGGCCGAAGAAGGAAGATGAGAAAATGACCACGTTATTGAATCCCTATTTTGGCGAGTTTGGCGGTCAATATGTACCACAAATCCTGATGCCAGCGCTGCGCCAGTTAGAAAGCGCCTTCGTTGAAGCACAACGCGATCCTGAATTTCAGGCTGAATTTACCGATTTGCTGAAAAACTACGCCGGACGTCCAACCGCGTTGACGCTGTGCCAAAACCTCACCAAAGGCACCAAAACTCGCCTATATCTGAAGCGTGAAGATTTGCTGCACGGCGGCGCGCACAAAACTAACCAGGTGCTCGGCCAGGCTTTGCTGGCAAAGCGTATGGGTAAGAATGAAATTATCGCCGAAACCGGTGCGGGACAGCACGGCGTAGCCTCCGCTCTGGCGTGCGCACTGCTCGGCATGAAATGCCGCATTTATATGGGCGCGAAAGATGTGGAACGCCAATCGCCAAACGTGTTCCGTATGCGTTTGATGGGCGCAGAAGTGATCCCGGTGCACAGCGGTTCCGCCACGCTGAAAGATGCGTGTAATGAAGCGCTGCGCGACTGGTCTGGCAGCTACGAGACCGCGCACTATATGCTCGGCACCGCAGCCGGCCCGCATCCGTTCCCGACTATCGTACGTGAATTCCAGCGCATGATTGGTGAAGAGACTAAAGCCCAGATTCTGGAGCGTGAAGGTCGCCTGCCCGATGCAGTATTGGCTTGCGTTGGCGGCGGTTCGAACGCGATCGGTATGTTTGCTGACTTCATCGATGAAACCAGCGTGGGTCTGATTGGTGTAGAGCCAGCGGGTCACGGTATCGAAAGCGGTGAACATGGCGCGCCACTAAAACACGGTCGCGTTGGCATCTACTTCGGTATGAAAGCGCCGATGATGCAAACCGGAGAAGGTCAGATTGAAGAGTCCTACTCTATTTCTGCTGGACTCGATTTCCCTTCCGTCGGCCCTCAGCATGCGCATTTGAACAGCATTGGCCGTGCAGAATATGTGTCGATTACCGATGATGAAGCGCTCGACGCCTTTAAAGAACTTTGCCGTTCAGAAGGTATCATCCCTGCGCTGGAATCATCCCATGCGCTGGCACACGCGTTGAAAATGATCCGCGAGAATCCAGATAAAGAGCAACTGCTGGTGGTCAATCTTTCGGGTCGCGGCGACAAAGACATTTTCACTGTTCACGATATTTTGAAAGCCAAGGGAGAGATCTGATGGAACGTTATAATCAGCTGTTTCAACGTCTGTCGGCGCAAAAAGAAGGCGCATTTGTCCCCTTCGTGACGCTCGGCGATCCCTCTCCTGAGCTGTCGCTAAAAATTATCGACACGCTGGTGGAAGGCGGTGCAGATGCCTTAGAACTCGGCATCCCGTTTTCCGATCCGCTGGCTGATGGCCCAACGATTCAAGGCGCCACGCTGCGTGCGTTTGCTGCCGGGACTACAGTTGCGCAATGCTTCGAAATTCTGGCAACCGTGCGCCAGAAATATCCTGACCTGCCAATTGGTTTGCTGATGTACGCCAACCTGGTGTTCAGCAAAGGCATCGATAACTTTTACGCGCAGTGCGAAAAAGTGGGCGTGGATTCAGTGCTGGTTGCTGATGTCCCGGTCGAAGAGTCAGCGCCATTCCGTCAGGCGGCAATGCGTCATAACGTGGCGCCGATCTTTATCTGCCCGCCAAATGCGGATGATAACCTGCTGCGCGAAATCGCTTCACACGGCCGTGGCTACACTTATTTGCTGTCGCGCGCTGGCGTAACCGGTTCTGAAAATCGCGCCAGCCAGCCTTTGCATCACCTGATCAACAAGCTACGTGAATTCAATGCCGCACCTCCGTTGCAAGGCTTTGGTATTTCCGAGCCAGGCCAAGTGAAGGATGCGATTTCCGCTGGTGCCGCCGGAGCGATTTCGGGTTCGGCGATTGTGAAAATTATTGAGCGTAACCAGAACGATCCGGCCACGCTGCTGAGCGAGCTAAAAGCCTTCGTCAGCAATCTGAAAGCGGCAACCCGCTAATACCAAAAGACCTTATCTGCATGTGCGGATAAGGTCTTTCTCTTCCCTATTCCAATCTGAACGTCTGCTGTTCCCCTGATCCGTCTGCATACGCCAGTTTCATGGTGAGCTTGTCATTGCTGATGCGCCAGGTCAGCACTTCATCATCCGGCCCGTCACGCCAGCGACCAGCACTGTCTGGATTATCCGACATCCAAATCACCCGATTGTCCTGTAAGCGACAACGAATTGCCCAGCGCGATTGATCCGACGGCCGCAGGTAATGCACCCAGGCAACGCCCTGCTCATCAACTTTATCTAATTGCATGATCTTAAAATTGCGACCAAAACTGATTGCCGCCGCAGCTTTGCAAAGCGTGCCTAAGTGCGGATTAATTATTGATTCCGCCTGCGCACTCGGCAAAGGAAGCGTTTGTGTCGCAAATAACTGGAGATACGACAAATAGCCAACCGTGGCGATGACTAAAATGGCACGTTTTTTCATTATTTATGTTCCCTGCAATATCTATGCTTAGGCACAGACCGGCGTGTTTTATGGTGTAGAAGTCATTTTTTGCCCTGCGCCATCAGCTTAGCGGGATAAGGAAAAACGCAATTGGATCAATAAGTGGTAAAAGTCCCCTTATTCCTATTTTTTTGCACTGGATGATTTGCCGATTTTGCTAAGCCAGACCACAATTAATAGCGCCGCCATGAAGCGGCGAAACTTTATTTAAGACAGGGAGATAACCAATGAAATTGTTCAAAGTCGTTGCAGGATTTTTGATGGCTGCGGTGGTCGCGTTAACGCTTAGCGCTTGTGCACCGACATCAACTCAGGAAGGAACCGGCGGTTACATCGACGATACTGTCGTGACCACCAAAGTGAAGGCGCAGCTGTTGCATGATGAATCGCTGAAATCGACTGAAATCAATGTCGAAACCTTCAAAGGTAAAGTTCAGCTGAGTGGTTTTGTTAGCTCACCACAAATGGCTAATCGCGCGGTTGAAGTCACCCGCAGCGTGGCTGGCGTGAAATCTGTTGTGAACAACATGCAGATCAAATAACACAACGGGCGACCATCTGGTCGCCCGCTTCATTTCTGCTGGCGGATTAGAAACGATAACCCGCGCCGAAGAAGAACACCCACGGATCGATACGCGTGTTGATGTTTTGCTGCTCACCACCCGCTTTAAATTTCACGGTGGTATCAATGTCCATGTACCAC
The DNA here is from genome assembly GCF_059412405.1 of Pantoea sp. CFCC18179. Classification (NCBI taxonomy): domain Bacteria; kingdom Pseudomonadati; phylum Pseudomonadota; class Gammaproteobacteria; order Enterobacterales; family Erwiniaceae; genus Pantoea; species Pantoea sp. CFCC18179. The sequence continues at coordinate 160,535 of NZ_JBNBPM010000001.1, forward strand.
AGCGATGCGTTCAGCATCCAGTCGCGGTTGATTTGATAATCCAGACCTACCTGACCCGCCATGCCCCACGAATCTTTAACGCTCAGATCGGTTAAGCCCGCATCCTGTCCAGTTTGGTTGAATTTGGCATCATAGAAAGTGGTGTAGTTGATGCCGACGCCGACATACGGACGTACCTTGCTTTTGCTGTCGAAGAAGTAGTATTGCGCCATCAAAGTTGGCGGTAACTGACGCACCGTTGCCAGATTGCCGGTTGCACCCAGGCCAACTTTGTGACGGAACGGCGTGGCAGCTAACAACTCAACACCGATATTGTCGGTGGCCATGTAGGTAAAGGTTAAACCCAGTTGCGTGTCGTTACTGACACTGAAGCCGCCCATACCCAGCACATTGTCAGAGCCTTCGGTTGGACGTACGGTGGCGCTGCCCGCGCGCATGAAGAAATCACCCGCTTCGTGGGCCAACGCCAATTGTGGGATCGCCAACGCGATGAGCAGTGCGCATTTTGCCAGTTTCATAATCACTCCTTTGCCGAAAATAGGGTCTCAATGTGGATTGCGGCACAATATCTAACCCTTTTTCAGTAAAAGATCATCTGCATCAATTCAAATTAATCACTTAAAAAACAATGAATTGATTCAGATCAATTTTGGCTTTGCGCGTTGTCTTAAAAGTCCACTTGCCAAAGTTTTTCGCCGTGATTATTTTATTTTTCCCCAATGTGATTTTGGTTCGATGTCTTAGGAGTGGCGGGCAATCAGATGAGCGATTCACTTAATCCTTGCATGACCTGCGGCGCATGCTGCGCTAACTTCCGCGTTTCTTTTTACTGGGCCGAAGCCGAAGATGGCGGCGGTGCCGTGCCCGTTGAATTAACCGAGCAATTAGGCTTGCTGATGCGCAATATGCGCGGCACCAACCAGCGCCAGCCGCACTGTATCGCGCTGCAAGGTGAAGTTGGCGGCTGCGTTTCCTGCGGCATTTATCAGCAACGGCCCTCGCCGTGTCGCGAATTCTCTATGTCTGGTGAAAACGGCGTGCATAACGAAGCCTGCGATCGCGCGCGTGCACGCTACGGTCTTCCTGCGCTTTTTCACCCTTCTTTACCTTCCATGACAGAAAGTTATTGCAATGCGGGTGCCAGCACGCCAGTAGAACATGTACAATCGCCGGGTTAATTAACCCGGTTCTTTCAAGGAGTTTACATGTCTATCACGGCAAGCTCGTTATACCGTGACACAGGAAATTTTTTACGTCATCAGCTGGTGACTATTTTGCTGATGGCGTTGCTGACCTCGTTCATTACTGTGATCGTCGGCCATGCTTTAACCCCCGGTGAAGACCAGTTATCACTGTTGAGCCAGTCAGATGACAGCGCATCCTCGCTGTTTGAACTGGTACAGAACATGTCGCCAGAGCAACAACGCATTCTGCTGCGCGCTTCTGCGGCGGGTACCTTCGCAGCCTTAATTGGCAATACGCTGCTGCTGGGCGGCATGCTGTGCCTGATCCCGATGGTATCGGGCGGCCAACGCGTCAGTGCCTTACGCGCTATTGGTGCTTCTGCGCCGTTGCTGCCGAAACTGCTGCTGCAAACCTTTTTGATCACCTTGCTGGTGCAATTAGGCTTTATGGTTTTGATGGTACCGGGTGTGTTGCTGGCGATCGTATTTTCTTTAGCGCCGGTGATTTTGGCCAATGAAAAACTCGGCGTGATCGGCGCCATGCGTGCCAGTATGCGTCTTGCCTGGAAGAATATTAAGGTAATTGCACCCGCGATTTTGCTGTGGCTGTTAGCGAAGATCGTATTGATGTTCTTCTTCTCGTCTTTAACCGTGCTGCCAGCGAATATTGCTTCCGTGGTGTTAAATGCGCTGGGCAACCTGGTCTCCGCTATTCTGGTTATTTATTTGTACCGGCTGTATATGCTGTTACGTTAATCGTTATGGCGCTTTACGCGGCGCCTTAACTGAATGCTCCTGCCCTAATTGGAAACGCTATGAAGCAGTTACTCGATTTTCTTCCCCTGGTGGTTTTCTTCATCTTCTACAAGCTATACGACATCTTTGTCGCTTCTGGCGCCTTGATTGTGGCGACAGGCTTGGCGTTAGTCGTCAGCTGGGTGCTGTACCGCAAGCTGGAAAAGATGACCATTTTCACCTTCGTGTTGGTTGCCGTGTTTGGCACCTTAACGTTGGTTTTCCACAATGATGAATTTATCAAATGGAAGGTAACGGTGATCTATTCGTTGTTTGCTCTGGCGCTGCTTTACAGCCAATGGTTTATGAAACAGCCACTGATTCAAACCATGTTGGGTAAAGAGCTGCAACTGCCTTCGGGCGTGTGGCGCAATCTCAACATCGCTTGGGCGATTTTCTTCCTCGCCTGCGGCTTAGCGAATATTTATGTTGCGTTTTGGTTATCACAGGAATTTTGGGTTAACTTTAAAGTGTTCGGTCTGACCGGCCTGACCCTACTGTTTACCCTGTTGAGCGGCGTGTATATCTGGCGACAGATGCCGCAACAAGAACAAAAATAATGTCTCTTCGCCCGGCAACGTCGGGCTTCTCTTCACCTGCAGAAGAACTGAGCAATGGACGAAAAACATAAGTCGCCGCAAGGCGAAATGGTATTGCGAACCCTGGCGATGCCAGCGGATACCAATGCCAACGGTGATATCTTTGGTGGTTGGTTGATGTCGCAGATGGACATGGGCGGCGCAATCAAAGCTAAAGAGATCGCTGAAGGTCGTGTCGTGACCGTGCGCGTTGACGGCATGACGTTCCTCAAACCGGTAGCGGTTGGTGATGTGGTGAGCTGTTATGCACGCTGCATTCGCACCGGCAACAGTTCGATGACCATTAACGTTGAAGTGTGGATCAAGAAAGTCTCGTCCGAACCCATCGGTCAAACTTACTGCGCTACCGAAGCGGTGTTCGTCTATGTCGCCGTCGACAACAGCGGACAATCGCGTCCGTTGCCCGCAGGCAGAAGTAATTTGAGCGATTTATAGAGATAAAAAAAGCGGTCAAATGACCGCTTTTTCTTTGCCGATTAACCGTACTTATTCGATATTCGCGCCGCCATTAATGCGGAACACGATATTCATGGTCAACCCTTTCCCTGGACGCCCTGGCTGATAGCGCCATTTCTTCATCGCCAGCTTCACGTCACGTTCAAACATGTTGGCTGGCTTGGCTGACAGAATTTCAATGTTATCGACGCGTCCATCGCTATCGACATCAAATTTAACCCGCACATTCCCCTCTACACGCAACGCTAAGGCGCGCGTTGGATAGCCTGGCTTACTGACGCTCATCGCTTTTGGGCCATCGGAGACGGTTGGCGTTGGCGCAGGATTGGTTTTCGGCGCAGTGGTAGGGCGCGATTGCGTGGTCGGCGCATCTTGCTTAAACGGATTTTCCTGCGGCTTCACTTCCTGACGCGGCTTAGGCTCCGGCTTTTTCTCCACCTTTGGCTTCGGCTTAGGTTTCGGTTTGGGCTTAGGTTCCGGCGTGGGGATCGGCACTGGCTCGGCTTTTGGCGGCTCTGGTGCGACTTCTGGTTCCGGTTCAGGTTGTGGAGGCGGCGGCGTGACTTGCGCCGGAGCCGGTTCCGGCTGCACTTCCGGTGCCACCATCGAAACACTGATTGGCTGCGAGGCTTTGGGAACTTCAATCACCTGATGAAACGATGCATAGAGGATGCCAGCGATCAACGAACCGTGAAGTACCACGGATAAAATTACAGCAATGGGGGTACGTGTAGGTAAAGGCGTAGTCAACGTGGTCATATCATTCATGTTCATTGAGTGAAGCGCAGATTTTAAATGCAAATAGCAATCAGTTTCAATAAGCGATGTGTAAGCCACCGCAGAAATGGCCTTTTTTAGCGCTAATTGCGCCGAATGACAGCGGAATTATCTTTCGTTTGCACTCTGATTAACGATCACTTAACGTGTCACGCAATTTCGGCAAGTCTAACGGGAGTATCCCATCGTGCTTTACGTCATTTATGCGGAAGATACCGCTGATTCACTGGAAAAACGCAACTCGGTACGTCCCGCGCATCTTGCTCGTTTGCAGCTATTGCAAGATGAAGGTCGACTGATTGCAGCAGGTCCGTTGCCGGCTGTTGATAGTAACGATCCTGGCCCAGCAGGTTTTACCGGTTCGGTGATCATCGCCGAATTCTCTTCATTAGAAGTGGCAGAATCCTGGGCCAAGGATGATCCTTATATTGCCGCTGGCGTGTATGAAAAAGTGGCGGTGAAGCCGTTTAAACGCGTTTTCTAATCTATGTGGCAATCAGTTTTACTGCTGGTGGCGGTTCTCGCCCTCATTGGCAGAGCACTTTGGGTTTGGCGTCAGCAAGGCTGGCGCAACGCTCGCCAGCAAATTGTCATGATGATTGTGCTGGCGGCGGCATTACAGTTAGTAAATGTCGTATTGGTGTTACGCGGCCATTAAACGCCGCGTAGTCCGATTAGAAAGTTTGCGCGATAAACAGAATGGAACGACGATGCTGCTGCGCCACCTGATGACGAATAGTGTGGATGCGTTTATAGCGACGCGACTGCCCTTCCAGCCAACGAGCGCGACGACGATGTACCTGACGTAACATTCTCCAGCGCGACACTTCATTTTTGCTTCGTCTCATCACATCCTCTCAGACCGGCTAAACTCGGCAGGCATTATAAAGATCTGTTGCGAAATGCCAAATCGAAAGCTTCATCGAACTGTCATCGACGATTAAAGGTTTCACTCCCTGAGATCAGCACGTAAACTTTGCTCAACAAAGCGCGAACAGGATGTCCACTTAATGACCACATTTTATACCCTTATCAGTTGGTTGCTGTTGTTTGGTTACTGGCTGCTGATTGCCGGTGTCACGCTACGCATTCTGATGAAACGTCGCGCGGTCACCTCAGCAATGGCCTGGCTGTTAATCATCTACATACTGCCGCTGGTGGGTATAATCGCCTATCTCTCCTTTGGTGAGCTGCATTTAGGTAAACGTCGTGCTGAGCGCGCCCGTACCATGTGGCCTTCTACCGCGAAATGGCTTAATGACCTCAAACAATGCCGCCACATCTTTGCCAGCGAACACAGCGATGTTGCGCAATCTTTGTTTGATCTGTGCCGTCATCGCCAGGGTGTGGCGGGAGTAAAAGGCAACCAGCTGCAATTACTCACCAGCGCCGATGATGTGATGCACGCACTGATTCGCGATATTCAACTCGCCCGTCACAACATCGAAATGGTGTTCTACATCTGGCAACCAGGTGGATTGGCCGATGAAGTCGCCGAATCATTGATGGCGGCTTCGCGGCGTGGCGTGCACTGCCGCTTGATGCTGGACTCTGCCGGCAGCGTGGCCTTCTTCCGCAGCCCGTGGGCCAACATGATGCGCAATGCGGGCATCGATGTGGTTGAAGCATTACAGGTGAGCTTGTTGCGTGTGTTCTTACGTCGTATGGACTTGCGCCAGCATCGCAAAGTGGTGCTGATTGATAACTACATCGCCTACACCGGCAGCATGAATTTGGTTGATCCACGCTTCTTCAAACAAGATGCAGGCGTAGGACAATGGGTTGACCTGATGGCGCGTATGGAAGGCCCGGTGGCGACCACCATGGGCATTGTTTATGCCTGCGACTGGGAAATTGAAACCGGCAAACGCATTCTGCCACCCGCACCGGATGGCAATGTGATGCCGTTCGAACAGGAAAGCGGACATACCATTCAGGTGATCGCCTCTGGCCCCGGTTTCCCGGAAGATATGATTCACCAGGCGCTGCTGACAGCGGTCTATTCGGCGCGCGAGCAGTTGATCATGACCACGCCCTATTTTGTTCCCAGTGATGACCTGCTGCATGCCATTTGCACCGCCGCGTTGCGTGGCGTTGAAGTGAGCATCATTGTGCCGCGTCATAATGATTCGTTGCTGGTGGGCTGGGCCAGCCGCGCCTTCTTTACTGAATTGCTGGAAGCGGGCGTGAAGATTTATCAGTTCGAAGATGGCTTGCTTCACACTAAAAGCGTGTTGGTTGACGGACAATTAAGTTTAGTCGGCACCGTCAACCTGGATATGCGCAGCTTGTGGCTTAATTTTGAGATCACATTAGTGGTGGATGATGACGGTTTCGGCAGCGATCTCGCCACCGTACAAGATGACTACATTGCCCGTTCACGCTTGCTGGACGGTGCGCGCTGGGCCAAACGTGCCTGGTGGCAACGTATCGTTGAACGACTGTTTTACTTCTTTAGTCCTTTACTGTAAAACGAGCGAAAATATTACCGCCTCAGGGCAAGCAGGAATGACCATGGATTTAAATAATCGCCTTACTGAAGATGAAACGCTGGAACAGGCTTACGATATTTTTCTCGAGCTGGCCGGTGACAACCTCGACCCCGCTGACATCATTCTCTTCAACCTGCAATTTGAAGAGCGTGGTGGCGCAGAACTGTTCGATCCTTCAGAAGATTGGCAGGAGCATGTGGATTTCGATCTTAACCCTGACTTCTTCGCCGAAGTAGTGATTGGATTGGGTGAAGCTGACGGTGAGCCGATTACCGATGTGTTTGCACGCGTACTGCTATGCCGTGAGAAAGATCATAAACTCTGCCATATCCTGTGGCGCGAGTAAGCGACTGAACGATGTAAAAACGCCGGGCAATTGCCCGGCGTTTTCGTTTTGAGCGGATGGCTCGTTATAACGGATCCACTTTCAAACAAGAAACCGCATGGCGGAAGCTGCCTTCCAGTAACGGGCGCGTCTTCGCACATTCAGGTCCAGCTATCGGGCAACGCGTACGGAACACACATCCCGATGGCGGATTAATCGGTGACGGCAATTCCCCTTCCAGCAACTGAATCTGCTTATTCTTCTCCAGATCCGGATCGGGAATCGGTACCGCAGACATCAGCGCGCGCGTATACGGATGCTGCGGATTGTTATACACCGCATCATAAGTCCCCAACTCAACTGCATGGCCGAGATACATCACCAGCACGCGATCGGAGATGTGTTTTACCACTGCCAAATCGTGCGCGATGAAGATCAGCGACAAGCCCATTTCCCGCTGCAATTTCTGCAACAGGTTAACCACCTGCGCCTGAATAGACACATCAAGCGCCGATACGGGTTCATCGCAAATGATCAATTTCGGTTCAAGGATCAAGGCGCGAGCAATGCCGATACGCTGACATTGCCCGCCAGAGAACTCATGCGGATAACGGTTGATGAGGTTAGGCAGCAAGCCCACCTTCATCATCATGGTTTTCACCTTGTCTTTTACTTCCTCGCGCGGCATCTTCGGATAGTAGGTGCGCAGCGGTTCAGCAATGATATCGCCAATCGTCATGCGCGGATTGAGCGATGCCAACGGATCCTGGAAGATCATTTGGATATCACTGCGCGCCTGACGCCACTCTTCCTGGCTTTGACCCAGCAAATCACGCCCTAACCATGCGACACGTCCTTCGGTGGCTTTAACCAGCCCGATGATGGCACGCGCTAACGTCGATTTACCGCAGCCCGATTCTCCGACCACGCCCAACGTTTCACCTTCGTACAGGCGCAGGCTGACACCATCCACCGCTTTCAGCGTGTGCGGCGGCTGCCAGAACCACTGTTTGCCATCTTTAATCTCGAAATGCACCTTGAGATCGGCGATTTCCAGCAAGACTTTTTTCTCTTCAATAACGGTGCTCATACTAATTCCTCCACCGGCTTGAAGCAGGCACGCAACCGACCTTCGGCAAAAGGCTCAAGCGGCGGCGCTTTGGCGCAAATGTCCATCGCGTAGGCGCAACGCGGCTGGAACGGACAACCCTGCGGCAAGCGCAACAGGTTCGGCGGGTTGCCTGGGATAGTGGTGAGTGATTCCCCTTCTGCATCCAGGCGCGGCACCGCACTGAGCAGGCCAATTGAATACGGATGTGCAGGATGGTAGAACACATCACGCGCGCGACCATACTCCATGGTGCGACCGGCATACATCACCAACACTTTGTCGCAAATCCCCGCCACCACGCCAAGGTCATGGGTGATCATCACAATTGCCGTATTGAACTCACGCTTCAGTTCGTTCAGCAATGTCATGATCTGTGCCTGCACCGTCACATCCAGTGCGGTGGTAGGTTCATCCGCAATCAGCAGTTTTGGTCTGCACAACAGCGCCATGGCGATCATCACACGCTGACGCATACCGCCGGAGAACTCGTGCGGGAACATCTTCATGCGCTTGCGTGCTTCCGGCATTTTTACCGCGTCCAGCATACGCACCGACTCTTCAAACGCCTGCGCGCTGTTCATGCCTTTGTGCAGTTTAAGCACTTCCATCAACTGCTCACCGACGCGCATGTAAGGATTGAGCGACGTCATCGGATCCTGAAAAATCATCGCAATCTGCTCTGCGCGCAGCTTGTTTAGCTTGTTCTCAGGCAAATTAAGAATCTCTTCGCCATTAAACTTTGCTGAACCGCCAATACGGCCATTCTTCGCCAGCAGGCCCATCAAGGCAAATGCGGTTTGTGATTTACCCGAGCCGGATTCACCGACGATTCCCAGCGTTTCACCGGCATGCAGTGAAAAGTTGAGGTCGTTCACAGCAGTGACATCACCGTCATGAGTGCTAAAGGTAACGCGCAGATCTTTTACGTCCAGCAGCAGGTTACTGTTTCCCGCACGCGCAGCCATTGCTGGCTGAAATTCATGTATGGTCATCGGGAAACTCCTTAACGATCTTTCGGGTCGAGGGCATCACGCAAGCCATCGCCGATAAAGTTAAAACAGAACAGTGTCACCACGAGGAAACCGGCTGGGAACATCAGCAGCCACGGCGACACTTCCATCGAGTTAGCACCATCACTCAGCAACGCGCCCCAACTACTTAGCGGTTCTTGAGTGCCCAGACCAAGGAAACTGAGGAAGGATTCGAACAGAATCATGCTCGGCACCAGCAGCGAGGCGTATACCACCACCACACCGAGCACGTTCGGCACGATATGGCGCAGTACGATGTTAAAGGTGCTCACACCGCCAACCTGCGCCGCTTCAATGAACTCTTTACGTTTCAGCCCTAGCGTCTGTCCGCGTACGATACGCGCCATATCCAGCCAGGACACCATGCCAATCGCGACAAAGATCAGCAGGATATTACGACCAAAAAAGGTCACCAGCAGGATGACGAAGAACATGAACGGGAAGGAGTTGAGGATTTCCAGAATACGCATCATGACTGAGTCAATCTTGCCACCAAGATAACCGGCCAATGAGCCATACAACGTGCCCACCAGCACGGCAATAAGTGCTGAAGCAATTCCGACCATCAACGAGATACGACCGCCGATGGCTACACGCACCAGCAGATCGCGTCCCGATGAATCGGTACCAAACCAGTGTCCAGAAACGGTATCCGGCGCGGCAGACATCATTGCCCAATCGGTATCGTCGTATTTGAACTGTGACAACATCGGTGCGAACACCACGAACACGGTGATCACCAGCAACACCAGCAAGCTGATGAAGGCGGCACGGTTATGAATAAAGCGGCGACGCGCATCCTGCCACAGGCTGCGCCCTTCGACTTCCAGTTTTTCACTGAAGGCATCCAGAGCTTCGCTGTTTTTCTTACTTAACATCATGGGCGAGCTCCACAATCAGTAACGGATTTTCGGATCGATAACGGCGTACAGCACGTCAACGATGGCGTTAAACAGAATGGTCAGCACGCCAACCAGAATGGTCAGACTCATTACCAGCGAATAGTCACGGTTTAAGGCACCGTTAACGAATAACTGACCAATACCCGGCAAACCATAGATCGATTCAATTACCATTGAGCCGGTGATGATGCCGACAAACGCGGGTCCCATATAGGAAAGTACCGGCAACATCGCTGGTTTCAGCGCGTGGCGCAGCACGATACGACGCAGCGGTAAGCCTTTAGCACGTGCGGTGCGGATGAAGTTGGAGTGCATCACTTCGATCATTGAACCGCGGGTAATACGTGCGATGCTGGCGATGTAGGCTAAGGACAGCGCCACCATCGGCAACAGCATGTAATTCCATTGTCCGCCGTTCCAGCCGCCGCCCGGCAGCCAACGTAAAGTAATCGCAAATACCAGCACCAGTAACGGTGCCACGACAAAGCTGGGGATCACCACGCCGGTCATCGCGACCCCCATCACGGCATAATCCCACAAACTGTTTTGCTTCAAGGCGGCAATCACACCGGCGGTGACGCCCAACACCACTGCCAGGAAAAAGGCAGCCAAGCCGAGTTTGGCAGACACTGGGAATGCGTGACCCACCAGATAATTCACTGAGTAATCTTTGTATTTAAACGATGGGCCAAAATCACCATGCGCCAACTGCACCAGATAGCTCAGATATTGTTTACCAATCGGATCGTTGAGGTGGTATTTCGCTTCGATATTGGCCATCACCTCAGGCGACAGCACACGTTCGCCGGTGAAAGGACTGCCGGGTGCCAGTCGCATCATGAAGAATGAGATGGTGATGAGGATAAATAACGTCGGGATGGCTTCTAAAAGCCGACGCAGAATGAATTTTAACATTGCCGTACCTACCAGGCTGTTGCTTCACAAAGTAAAAAGGCGGTGCCGCAGCACCGCCACTGTCGATAGCCTGAGTGCTATTAATGTTTAATGATATACAGATTTTTATCGACGGTTTTATCCAGCGGATCGTTACCGGTGTAACCGCCGACGTATGGTTTCACCAGACGCGCGTTCACATAGTAATAAACCGGCACGATGGTGCTGTCTTTATCCAGGATCTGCTCAGCTTTCTGATAATCCGCTACGCGTGCTTTATCGTCTGCGGCTTTAACGGCATCGTGAATCACTTTATCGAAGTCTGCGCTCTTGTAGTGCGAGGTGTTACTGCTGCTGTCAGACAACATGATATTCAGGAACGACGTTGGTTCGTTGTAGTCCGCGCACCATGCGGCGCGTGACACGTCAAAGTTGCCCTGATGGCGAGTATCCAGGAAGGTTTTCCACTCCTGGTTTTCCAGCTTGATGTTCACACCAATGTTTTTCTTCCAGATCGAAGAGGCGGCGATGGCCAATTTCTTGTGCAGATCGGAAGTGTTGTACAGCAGGTTGAAAGTCAGCGGCTTATCTGCGGTATAACCGGCTTCCGCCAGCAGTTTTTTCGCTTCTTCGTTACGCTTGTTCTGATCCCATTTGAACCAATCCGGCGGCAACAATTCCATGCCATCGGTGGCTGGCGGTGTGAAGCTGTAAGCCGGTTGCTGACCTTGCGCCAGAACCTTGTTCACCATGATGTCGCGATCCAGACCGAGTTTCAGCGCGGTACGGACGCGTGGATCGGTGAATGGCGCTTTCTGGTTGTTGATTTCGTAGTAGTAGGTGCAGAGGTATGGCTTAACCATCAGCTCTTTGCCGTTATCACGCTGTAATTTTTTAAACAGCTCTATTGGCATGTTGTTGTAGGTGATATCGCTGCCATTTTCTGAGAAGTAACGATTCACGTCGCTGACTTCTGAGTTGATTGGCAGGAAGGTCACTTTGTTCAGCACGGTGTGCTCGTTATCCCAATATTCTGGGTTACGCACTAAGGTAACGCGCTCGTTAATCACGTGTGATTCGAGCTTGAATGCGCCGTTCCCAACCCAGTTCTGCGGCTGCGTCCACTGATCGCCAAATTTATCGATCGCCGGTTTGTATACCGGCGACATCACTGAGTTGATCAGCAATTTGTAGAAATACGGAACAGGCTCGCTCAGCGTCACTTCCAACGTGTGATCGTCGATGGCTTTTACGCCCAGCTCGGAAGTTGGTTTTTTGCCTGCGATGATGTCATCAACATTGACGATATGGCCGTATTGCGGATAGCTGGCGTAAGGTGATGCCGTTTTCGGATCCACCAAACGCTGCCAGCTGTAGACGAAATCTTGTGCGGTTACCGGCTCGCCGTTAGACCATTTGGCATTTTTACGCAGGTGGAAAGTCCAGACTTTGAAATCTTTGTTTTCCCAGCTTTCCGCCACACCCGGGACCGGTTTGCCATCGCTGTCGCTGGTGATCAAACCTTCATACAGATCACGCGCGATGTTGTCTTCAGGAACACCTTCAATTTTATGTGGGTCCAGCGACTGAACTTCGTCGCCGTTACCGCGCACCAACTCCTGTTTTGCTGCCAATTCAACGCCTGCTGGTACCGTTGCGGCCAGCGCGGCATTCCCTGCCAGCGCGCCGATTGCTGCTAATACGCCCGCAGCAATCAGGCTTTTTTTCGTGATGTTGTTCATTATTACGCTCCAGTTTTATTATCTTTACCAGGTCGATTGCTCGCCTGGCGTACCCTGTTGCCAGGTGATCTCTGCCTGTCTGAACAGAGACCCTCATCACCCTTCAGGGTTTACCACGGTAATGTGCCGCCCGACTGTAGCGCCGGATCACCACATTACTCAATGTTTCTTTATGTAATAGTATTGCAATCCCAGCATATCTTGCGGGTCTTTACCGGTAAAACCGCCCACCCAAGGTTTGACCAGCCGAACGCTAACCCGGTAATACACCGGGATAATTGCCGAATCTTTATCAAGTTGCGCTTCAGCTTGCTGATAAAGGGAAGCGCGCTGCGCCTCATCCGCTACATTCAACGTTTTCTGCATGAGCTGATCGAAAGCTGGGCTTTGATAAAATGCGGTGTTGGTGGAAGAACCGCTCAATAACATATTCAGGAAAGTCGATGGCTCGTTATAGTCGGCGCACCACGTTGCTCGAACTACGTCGTATTGCGCTTGATGACGCGTTTCCAGCAACGTTTTCCACTCCTGATTTTGCAGTGTCACCACCGCACCAAGATTCTTTTGCCACATCGACGCCGCGGCAATCGCCTGCCGTTTGTTCTGTTCCGAAGTGTTATACAGCAGAGTGAAACGCAGTGGGTTTTGTTGATTAAAACCGGCCTCAACCAGCAGCTGTTTAGCGCTCGCATTGCGTTCGGCTTGTGTTTGTTGCGACCAGGCTGGCGGAGAGAGTGTGATACCGTGGATAAACGGCGGCGTTAAACCATACGCAGGTATTTGCCCCTGCCCCATGATTTTTTGCGCAATGATATCGCGATCAAGCGTTAGCTTCAGTGCCGTGCGCACACGAACATCGGTAAACGGTGCTTTTTTGTTATTGATTTCATAGTAGAAAGTACATAACAGCGGGCTGACTTTCACTTCATCGCCAAGATCCTGTTGTAACTTTTTAAACATCTCCGGCGGTACAGCGCTGTTGGTCATATCAGTGCCGCCGCTGCGATAACGGTTAACGTCGCTATTTTCCGATGAGAGCGGTAAAAACACGCCCTCTTCAATAACGGTATGCGCATTGTCCCAATAATTAGGATTACGCTTCAGCACAAGCTTTTCGTTCACCACCCATTCAGACAAGGTATACGCACCATTGCCCACATAATGTTGTGGTTGCGTCCATTGCTCGCCCCATTGCTCAATCGCCGGGCGATAAACTGGTTTCATGGCACTGTGTGCCAGCATCGCAACAAAATAGGGAACAGGCTCAGAGAGAGTGACTTGCAGGTGACGATCGTCGAGCGCTTTAACGCCGAGTTGATTGAGAGTTGCTTTGCCCGACATCACCGCATCAATATTGGCAACATGAGCCGCCTGCAAATAACTGGCGTAAGGTGAGGCGGTTTTTGGATTAGCCAGGCGTTGCCAACTGTAGACAAAATCATTCGCGGTAACGGGCTTGCCGTTGCTCCAGCGCGCATTATCGCGCAGGGTGAAGGTCCAAATGCGGCTCTCCTCACTCTGCCACTTCTCTGCAACACCCGGCACTACTTGACCGTTATTGTCGGTTTCAACCAGCCCTTCAAGCAGATTACGCATGACATTTGATTCTGGAACACCTTCGGCTTTGTGCGGATCTAACGTGGCCACTTCACTACCGTTATTTATCACAATGCGTTGTGCATCTGATAATGGCGTACCTGCTGGAACTTGCGCTGCCTGGCTTTGAGCCAACATTCCCGTGAGGCATAAAGCCAGCGCTGAACATGCCGTTATTTTCGCTACCATGCATTTCATCAACAAATATCAACCTTAATCATAAGCCCGATAGCCTGTAAGCAAGAAGCGTACACATTTGTCACTATCAGTTAAAAAATTTGCGATGTGCCGAAAATTATCAGAACAAATGCCCGCACGCCAAAGCTAAACTACAAAAATGTTAGCGGATTCTCTTTTATCACGTTCGCCTGAACAGGAAAAGTGTTAATTATCAATGTGAATTATCTCGTAATATATTGATTAAATTGACATTTTACCAGTATTTGTCGATGTTTTAGCCTTAATCTTTTAAAACTCATAACATTTACTCATTAAGCTATAAAGAAATGCCTACACCGCATTATTCGTTATTAAATACGATACTAAGCGTTCTGTAATGCTAACTAATAAAAATTATGCAGAGCAATTAACTGTGACTATCATCACAATCTTCTGTGAAATTGATACTGAGTGAAATTAGGTAAGTAGTAAAAGTGATGGTTGAAGAAGTGAGTTAAGCAGCATGAATTAAAGCATCATATCGGTGCAATAAAAAACCATATTGCACCAATTTGGTTCACAACATTAAGTCGCGTGGAAAAATAACCGGCATTTAATTCAATAAACCAGGGAAAATTGATTTCATCCCAGTAACGATAAATTCGATGCCTAATGCCATCAACAATAAGCCCATAATTCGGGTAATAACGTTGATGCCAGTTTGGCCCAACACGCGAACCATTAACGGTGCAGCACGGAACAGCAGCCAACAACAAAACGCAAAAATGGCAATCGCAAGACTAAAACCAAGCAGATTTTGCCAACTATGATAGCGGGTGCTCCACACAATGGTGGAACTGATGGCACCCGGTCCCGCCATCAGCGGCAAAGCTAACGGCACCACGCCAATACTTTCTCGGATCGCGCTTTCTGATTTCTCCTGCTTATTCTGCTTATCTTCACCCAGCTTCCCACTGATCATCGACATGGCAATAGTCACCACCAGAATGCCGCCGGCAATCCGGAATGAATCGATTGAGATACCAAACACGTGCAGAATGCCATCACCCAAAAATAAGGATGTCCAGAGAATAATCGCAACGGCCAGATTCGCCGTCAGGTTGGTTTTGTTGCGCTCAACCACACCCTGGTAACTGGTCATGCTGATAAATACAGGGATGATGCCTACCGGATTAACCAGAGCAAATAGACCGACAAAAAATTTAATGTAGCCGGAAAGGTCAAGTAATACAGGATTCAAAATGGGCTCCGGGAAGGTTCAGGATAAAATCGCGCTTAATGTAGTGCATAAGCCGGGCATAAAACCAGAGGGTTGCGCAGAAATTTATGCTACTAAAAACAATAATAACCAGTTCATTCAACTACTGTTAATTCCCCGTTATCGCGATGAAGCTGAAGCGTGCTGATTGCGTGGCACACCTTGCTAACTTTACTTGCAAAAGTTGGTGCTGAATGGTGTCAGCTTGGATTTAAATTGATCTGCATCAAAATTCACCTACCCCATCAGGGGTAATCTTACCGCATCGAAACCACTTCTGAGCATTAAGCATCTTGACCAGGAAACCCTTTTAGTAAGCAAACGCAAATCATGGCTAACCTGACCAATATATAAGCATAGCGCGACTATACTTCTGGACTCAGGCTTGTTTACTAAAAGAGTTTAACTTCCTTCAGGAGAGCACTATGGCCGTTACTAATGTTGCCGAACTAAATGCACTGGTTGAACGTGTTAAAAAGGCACAGCGTGAGTACGCTAATTTTAGTCAGGAACAAGTTGATGCTATTTTCCGCGCTGCCGCCCTCGCCGCTGCAGACGCCCGTATTCCACTCGCCAAAATGGCTGTCGCAGAATCCGGTATGGGTATTGTTGAAGACAAAGTGATCAAAAACCACTTCGCCTCTGAATACATTTACAACGCCTATAAAGATGAAAAAACCTGCGGTATTCTCGCGACCGACGACACTTTCGGTACCATCACCATCGCTGAGCCGATTGGCCTGATTTGCGGTATCGTTCCAACCACCAACCCAACTTCAACTGCAATCTTTAAAGCGTTAATCAGCCTGAAAACGCGTAACGGCATCATCTTCTCTCCACATCCACGCGCCAAAGATGCAACCAATAAAGCGGCTGATATCGTACTGCAAGCCGCCATTGCTGCAGGTGCACCGAAAGATATTATCGGCTGGATTGATGTCCCTTCTGTTGAGCTGTCAAACCAATTGATGCATCACCCAGATATCAACTTGATCCTTGCAACCGGCGGACCAGGCATGGTGAAAGCAGCATACAGCTCTGGTAAACCAGCGATTGGTGTGGGTGCAGGCAACACCCCAGTGGTTATCGATGAAACCGCTGATATTAAACGTGCAGTCGCTTCCATCCTGATGTCAAAAACCTTCGATAACGGCGTAATTTGTGCTTCAGAGCAATCCGTAATAGTTGTGGATTCAGCTTACGACGCGGTGCGCGAACGCTTCGCCAGCCACGGCGGCTACATGCTGCAAGGCAAAGAGCTCAAAGCTATTCAGGATATCATCTTAAAAAATGGTGCTCTGAACGCGGCAATCGTCGGACAACCCGCAACCAAAATTGCTGAGCTGGCGGGAATCAGCGTGCCAGCCACCACCAAGATTTTGATTGGTGAAGTGAAGTTGGTTGATGAATCAGAACCGTTTGCCCATGAGAAATTGTCTCCAACTTTAGCCATGTATCGTGCGAAGGATTACCACGACGCAGTAGATAAAGCGGAGAAACTGGTGACGATGGGCGGTATCGGCCATACCTCTTGCCTCTACACCGATCAGGACAACCAAATTGAGCGCGTGCATTACTTTGGCGACAAGATGAAGACCGCGCGTATCCTGATCAACACCCCTGCTTCACAAGGTGGTATCGGCGACCTGTATAACTTCAAGCTGGCTCCGTCTCTGACGCTGGGCTGTGGTTCATGGGGTGGTAACTCCATTTCTGAAAACGTGGGACCTAAACATCTCATCAACAAGAAAACCGTGGCCAAGCGAGCTGAAAATATGTTGTGGCATAAACTTCCGAAGTCTATTTACTTCCGCCGTGGCTCACTACCAATCGCGCTGGAAGAAGTGGCAACTGACGGTGCAAAACGCGCCTTCATCGTGACTGACCGCTTCCTGTTTAACAACGGTTATGCCGACCAGGTAACTCGCGTACTCAAATCGCACGGTATCGAAACTGAGGTGTTCTTTGAAGTTGAAGCCGACCCAACGCTCAGCATCGTGCGTAAAGGTGCAGAGCAGATGAACAGCTTCAAACCTGACGTAATCATCGCTCTTGGCGGTGGTTCACCGATGGATGCAGCGAAAATCATGTGGGTAATGTATGAACATCCGGAAACGCATTTCGAAGAGTTGGCCCTGCGCTTCATGGATATTCGTAAACGTATCTACAAATTCCCGAAAATGGGTGTGAAGGCGCGCATGGTTGCCATCACCACCACTTCCGGTACTGGTTCTGAAGTTACGCCGTTTGCCGTGGTAACCGATGACGCAACCGGTCAAAAATATCCATTGGCGGATTACGCGCTCACTCCAGATATGGCGATTGTTGATGCTAACCTGGTGATGGATATGCCACGTTCACTGTGTGCATTTGGTGGCCTGGATGCAGTAACCCACTCACTTGAAGCTTACGTTTCAGTATTAGCGAACGAGTATTCTGATGGTCAGGCACTGCAAGCACTGAAACTGCTGAAAGAGAACCTGCCGGCGAGCTATCGTGATGGCGCTAAGAATCCTGTAGCCCGCGAACGTGTTCACAATGCTGCAACCATCGCAGGTATCGCGTTTGCAAACGCCTTCTTGGGTGTTTGCCACTCAATGGCGCACAAACTGGGATCTGAGTTCCACATTCCACACGGTTTAGCTAATGCCCTGCTGATTTCGAACGTTATCCGTTATAACGCGAATGATAACCCAACTAAGCAGACGGCTTTCAGCCAGTACGATCGCCCACAGGCACGTCGTCGTTACGCTGAGATTGCCGACCATTTGGGTCTGTCAGCTGCTGGTGACCGTACAGCTCAGAAAATTGAGAAATTGCTGGCATGGTTGGAAGAGATGAAAACCCAACTGGGGATCCCAACCTCAATCCGTGAAGCTGGCGTACAGGAAGCTGATTTCCTCGCTAAAGTCGACAAATTGGCTGAGGATGCATTTGATGACCAATGTACTGGCGCCAACCCACGTTATCCGCTGATTGCTGAACTGAAACAAATTATGCTGGATACCTTCTACGGCCGTGAATTCTCAGAGTCGCTTGATGAGAAAGTTGTGGAGAGTAAAGCTGAGCTGAAAGTTGAGAAAAAAGCGAAAAAAGTTTAAATAACGCTAATGAAAAAACCCGCTTCGGCGGGTTTTTTCATGCGGCTAGAGAGCTAGACCTGAGGAGGCTGTGATCCATATATCGCTTTCAACGAACCTTCGTCTATCGCTTGTTTATAATGTTTGCGACACACCGAAATATAACGTTCGTTTCCGCCAATAACCACTTGTTCACCTTCACTGAAGGGCTTGCCGCTCGCATCCAGTCGCAAAACCATGCTCGCTTTGCGTCCACAATGGCAGATGGTTTTAAGTTCAACCAGCTTGTCAGCCCAAGCCAGCAAATATTGACTGCCAACAAATAGCTCACCACGAAAATCGGTACGTAAGCCATAACAGAGAACCGGAATATCAAGATTATCGACGACATCCGATAACGCTTTAACCTGTTCACGCGTCAAGAACTGGCTTTCGTCGACGAGTACACAATGCACCGGTTGTTTAGCATGTTCATCGGCGATTTCCTGATCTAATTGCGTTTCAGCGTTATATAAAAATGCAGGAGACGAAAGGCCAATTCTCGAACTGACTTTGCCAGCACCAAAGCGATCATCAATTTCGGCGGTGTACACCAACGAACGCATGCCACGTTCATGATAGTTATAGGAAGACTGAAGCAAAGCTGTTGATTTACCCGCATTCATTGCTGAGTAATAAAAATAAAGTTGAGCCATAAGCAAAATCTCATCGCAGCCTAAATCTGATGCGCCGCAGTTTATCACAAACCTTTATAACTGTAGTGATGCATTGTTTTTATCGAATGCCCAAATTAACTTCACCTGCAAGCGTCAAATCTCCAGCAGATGCCAAAGGCAGCACGTTTTGATAAAGCCGAGCTAATGGCTAAACTTTATTCATTACTATTCCAGAAGAAGCGTAAGGGTTGGTGTTGAACTTTACGGCCTGAGGCTCGGGTTAACTAAAAAAGATTACCGATTCAATAATTATATTTACCCTTCAGTTATAAAAGTTAGCCATTTTTTTATTTTACGTTTTGCTTTTAAATCTGGCTATTGCAGTTATTTTTTTGCACCACTATTATGAGTCGGCAGAACAACTCCATTTAATATATTTTGAGATTAGGACAATGAGCGAAGCACTTAAAATTCTTAATAATATCCGTACATTGCGCGCACAGGCTCGGGAATGCTCTCTGGAAACGTTAGAAGAGATGCTGGAAAAACTCGAAGTTGTGGTGAATGAGCGTCGTGAAGAAGACACTCATGTGCAAGCGGAAAACGCGGAGCGTACCCGTAAACTGGAGCAGTATCGCGAGATGCTGATTGCCGACGGCATCGATCCTAATGAGTTATTACAAGCGCTTTCTGAAACCAAAGCACCGGGAAAGGCTAAGCGTGCTGCACGTCCTGCTAAATATTCTTATGTTGACGAAAACGGTGAAAACCGTACGTGGACGGGCCAGGGTCGCACACCAGCAATGATTAAAAAAGCAATTGAAGAACAAGGTAAACAGCTGGACGATTTCTTATTGTAATCGTTTCGGTGCTTCGAATTGTGGTGAGTTAAAACTCATTCACTTTTGACCAGGTAAGAAAAAAGGAAGCATCTCGCTTCCTTTTTTTATGCACGTTTATTGTTGGTAGAAATGACGATACCAATCAACAAACTGTTGTACGCCCTGCTCTACTCCGGTTTGCGGACGGAAATTAATCGCATCATAGAGCGGTTGGGTATCTGCGCTGGTTCCTAACACGTCGCCGGGTTGCATTGGCAACATATTTTTCTTTGCCTCAATACCCAACGCCTTTTCAAGTGATTCAATATACGTCATCAAACTCGTCGGCTGGCTATTGCCAATATTATAAACTTTATAAGGCGCAGAACTGCTGGCGGGTGAACCGGTTTCCACCGTCCACTTATCATCTGGTTGCGGAATAACATCCTGCAAACGGACGATGGCTTCAGCAATATCATCAATATAGGTAAAATCGCGCGTCATTTGACCATTGTTGTAAACATCAATCGATTCACCGGCCAACATCGCACGGGTAAATTTAAACAGCGCCATATCCGGGCGGCCCCAAGGACCATACACGGTGAAAAAGCGTAATCCCGTTGTGGGTAATTGGTACAAATGGGAGTAACTGTGCGACATCAATTCGTTAGCTTTTTTGGTCGCCGCATAGAGAGATACCGGATGATCAACGGAATCGTCCGTTGAGAAAGGCATTTTACTATTCAATCCATAGACGGAACTGGATGAAGCATATAAGAGGTGGCCAATTTTATGATGACGACAACCCTCAAGAATATTGAGATGTCCGATCAAGTTGGCTTCCGCATAAGCATGCGGGTTAGCGATGGAATAACGTACACCTGCTTGTGCGCCTAAATGAATAACGCGCTCAAATGCATGTTCGGAGAATAAAGAAGAAATGGCCTGGCGATCCGCCAGGTCCATTTTTACGAAAATAAAATCAGGATGTTGCGTAATCTGATCTAAGCGAGCTTGTTTAAGGCTGACATCATAATAGTCATTCAGATTGTCGATACCTACAACCTGGTGACCGGCCGCCAGCAAGCGCTGACTTACGTGAAAACCAATAAAACCTGCCGCGCCTGTGACCAGAAACTTCATACATCCCTCATTATTCTACGATTTGAATTGACGCTCCGCGGCCGATTGCATAATACGTAAAGCCGCGTTTGCTGATACGCTCTGGATCATACAGGTTACGACCATCAAAAATCACGGGTTGTTTTAACGCGGATTTGATGACATCGAAATCTGGCGCACGGAAGTTTTGCCATTCAGTACAGATGACTAAGCCATCTGCGCCTTGCAGCGCCGCTTCTTTGGTACCCATCAACTTCAAATCGTCGCGATGGCCGTAAACTCGCTGTGCTTCATCCATTGCTTCTGGATCAAATGCCTGCACTGTCGCACCGGCTTCCCACAAGGTTTCCATCAGCACACGACTTGATGCTTCGCGCATATCGTCAGTGTTTGGTTTAAACGCCAGTCCCCAGAGAGCAAACGTTTTGCCGCGCAGGTCGTCGCCAAAATGGCGCTTGATAAAGCTTGGCAACTTGTTCTTCTGTGAATCGTTGACATCTTCTACCGCTTGCAGCAGACGCGGTGTGTAACCGATTGACTCAGCAGTACGAATCAGTGCCTGCACGTCTTTCGGGAAACATGAACCACCGTAACCACAACCTGGATAGATGAAGTGATAACCGATACGGGAATCTGAACCAATCCCCTGGCGCACTTTCTCAACGTCGGCTCCCAAACGTTCTGCCAGGTTGGAAATTTCGTTCATAAAGCTGATTTTGGTGGCCAGCATGCAGTTAGCGGCATACTTAGTCAGCTCAGCGCTGCGAATATCCATCAAAATCATGCGATCATGATTACGGTTAAACGGCTCATAAAGTTCACGAAGCAGCTCAACAACGTCTTCATTATCGGTACCAATAACGATGCGCTCCGGACGCATACAGTCACTAACCGCAGCACCTTCTTTCAGGAATTCCGGATTTGAAACTACATCAAAAGCGATGTTTACATCGCGCTTTTGCAGAGTTTCAGTCATTACCGCACGAACGCGATCTGCAGTACCCACCGGTACCGTAGATTTGTCGATAACAACTTTATGATCGCTCATGTGCTGCGCAATGGTACGCGCAACGGCAGTCACATATTTCAGGTCGGCAGAACCGTCTTCATCGGGTGGTGTACCCACAGCGATGAACTGCATTACGCCATGATTTACGCCTTCTTCCGCATTGGTGCTGAACTTGAGACGACCCGACTCATAATTTGACATTACCAGTGGAGTCAGGCCCGGTTCAAAAATCGGAATGTGGCCTTTCTTTAAGTTTTCGACTTTCTTTTCGTCGACATCAATACAGAGAACGTCATGTCCGACTTCGGCCAACACCGCAGCCTGAACCAGACCGACATAGCCGATACCAAATACAGTGACTTTCATTGAATTATCCCGTGTTTATTGAGTTACTTTTTGTTGCCTACCGCGCCTTCGAGCCATTGGGTGAAATCTTTACCCAATACTGGATGGCGAACGCCGTACTCAACAAATGCTTGCATGTAACCCAGTTTGTTACCGCAGTCGTGGCTAACACCGGTCAGGTGATAAGCTTCAACGGTTTCTTTTTCCATCAGCATAGCAATGGAGTCAGTCAACTGAACTTCGCCGCCTGCGCCCGGAGGGGTTTTCGCCAGCAGTGGCCAGATTTCTGCAGACAGCACGTAACGACCCACTACCGCCAGGTTTGAAGGTGCTTCAGCAGCTTTTGGTTTCTCAACCACACCGACCATTGGCGCGCTTTCACGCGGACCAATATCTGCGCCCTGGCAGTCAACCACACCGTAAGCAGTCACGTCAGCAACTGGCTCAACCATGATCTGGCTACGGCCGCTCTCTTCATAGCGCGCCAGCATTTCTGCCAGGTTTTCTGTTGCTGGATTAGATTCATATTCGTCGATGATTACGTCTGGCAGGATTACGGCAAATGGCTCATCACCGATTAGAGGATGTGCGCACATTACCGCGTGGCCCAAACCTTTCGCGATACCCTGACGAACCTGCATGATAGTTACGTGTGGCGGGCAGATAGATTGGATTTCATCCAGCAGCTGACGCTTAACACGTTTTTCCAGCATAGATTCCAGCTCAAAACTGGTATCAAAGTGGTTTTCGATGGCGTTTTTAGAAGAGTGGGTAACCAGTACAATTTCGTTAATGCCTGCAGCAATACACTCATTCACGACATACTGGATCAACGGCTTATCGACCAGCGGTAACATCTCTTTTGGAATAGCTTTAGTCGCAGGCAGCATACGCGTACCAAGACCTGCAACAGGGATTACCGCTTTTTTTACTTTAGTCTTATAGGCAGACATCTAAATACCTCTCTTAATAGGCCGTTCAAGTTAATACTTGATATGTCGGTTTAAAAACGAAATGAGTATACCAGTTACTATCAGACGGATTTATCCTGGATGGAGTTAATCCGCGGAATTTAAGACTATTACCCAAGTGTAAAGCTTAGCTTTGGCCCTGTCTTCAACCCGCGAAAAATTTAAATCTGATGGGTCATTCTTCAGCTGAAAGCATCAGACGAAGCCTGCCGCCGGCACCCCAAATATGGCACTGCCAGGCATCGGCACGTTGGCTGATTTGATTGAGATGCGTGCTGCCCATAGTACCAAGCGGCACGCCATTACTGAGTTGAATCTGATGGGTATTAATGTGCAACGTCGCGTTGAGACCGGCGGAAACCAGGATCAGG
Source organism: Pantoea sp. CFCC18179 (assembly GCF_059412405.1). Lineage (NCBI taxonomy): Bacteria > Pseudomonadati > Pseudomonadota > Gammaproteobacteria > Enterobacterales > Erwiniaceae > Pantoea > Pantoea sp. CFCC18179. The sequence continues at coordinate 184,252 of NZ_JBNBPM010000001.1, forward strand.
TTTTTTAATTGCCGATGGTAGTAACCGACCAACAGCGGAAATTGTCCGCTGAGGTTGGCCTGGCGCAGCAACATGTTGACCTGCCGTAACAGCCCGTTGAGTTCGGGCAATCGCTGCTTTTGACCGGAGAGTTGCTCCTGAAGCAAACCGTTAAATAACGCGCGTAATAGCAGTGCAGCAAGCACACCATTATCCCCCGCGCGAGTGACGTCCAGGCAGTAGAAAGCCAAATCATTTTCAGAGAGAGCGGCAATATCCAGCACCAGCCCCGGCTGCTCAGCCATCGTCAACTGGCGATAATTGATGCGACAATTGGCAATCGTCTGCTGAACCGGCGGTTGTAATTGTTTGAGTAGCTTGGAAGCCGCCAAAGGATCGCTGACTAACGCATCCCAATCCTGAAAAAGCTGTTCATCTTCCTCCACTTTAGACGTGAACATAGAGGGATAAAGGCATTCAAATACTGCTTCACGAAAGCGCTCGAGATTTTTTAGCGGCTTGAGCAGAACATCCTGCACGCCGAGGCGTAAAACATGGGCAATGTCCGCCATGTTTTGCGTGGCTGAGATAATTAAGATCGGCACATTATTACCGCGACTGCGGATGCGCTCTACAAAGGGGATGCCGCCCATGCGGGGCATTTCGAGATCGCAAATCACCAGATCCACAGACTGCGCGGACAACAACGTTAAACCATCCAGACCATCGCCAGCCTCTAGCGTGCTGGCACCTAAATGCGTCAGTAAGTTGTCGATCAATGAACGGAAAACGACCTCATCTTCGACAATGAGTATCTTTTTGCCGATTAGCGGTTTTTCCATTCTCTCCCCCTGCGTACCAGATATTTCAATAGTGGTTCATAAAATGCAGTTGTGCCTTTCAGAATTGACTGAAGTAACAACATCGGTGAATGAACAACCTGACTATCTGCCACGGACCAGCGGTAATAGTTCATCCATTTTTTTTTCAACAGCGGCTTTACCTGCCGCGATGGCTTCTTCTGCACGATGAAAGTCCAAAGTAGAAATTTGCGGACAAAACGGCTGGATAAGCACATCCGGCGGATCGCCTGCCATGCGATTTCGTTTTAGGCGATTTTCCAAAACCTGGATCGATGTCGACATGATCTCCATCGCACCTGGCGTTTGATTAGCGCGGCGCTGCGTCATGCCGATGAGGCGTTGGCGCAATTTTTTACCCCAGCTCAACGCTTCTGCCGCTGCCGCTTCTTCACCACTTTGTGGTGTTACTGACAGCAGATCTTGCTGCATCAAATGCGCATCGTGCTGCAAATCAACGGCAATGACGATATCTGCACCCAAGGCTCGCGTTAACGAAATCGGCACCGGATTAACCACTGCGCCATCCACCAGCCAATAACCGTTGTAAGCAATGGGTGGTAACAAGCCTGGCATACTACAAGAAGCACGCACTGCCTGATGCAAATCACCTTCGGTTAACCACACTTCTCGTCCGGTGCTCAAATTGGTTGCCACCACACCGAACGGTTTTTTGCAGTCATCAATCAGCTCATTGGGAATCAGCTCGCGGATATGGCTAAACACGCGATCTCCTCGCAGCAATCCGCCGCGTTGCCAGGAGAGATCCATCAAGCGGATGACATCCCAATAACGGAACGCGCTGACCCACTTCTCCATCACGCCGAGCCGGCCATTAACGTAGGCTGAGCCGACCAGCGCGCCTACAGAGCAGCCAGCAACCACGTCGATTTCAATGCCAGCCCGTTCCAGTGCATTGATCACACCAATGTGCGACCAGCCTTTAGCGGCACCAGAACCCAATGCCAGCCCAATCTTTACTTTTCTCATCTCACCTCGTGATGGGTTTGGTACATAGCATCACGCCTGACAGTCGGCTAACATAGCGCACGCTTTAATTTACTTTAATCACTTCCAGGAGATGACGTGTCTGAAAAGTGCCCTTGCTGCAGCGGAAAGGAGTATAGCCTATGTTGCCAACCCTACCTGGATGGCCAGGCGATCCCCGCCAGCGCTGAACAATTAATGCGTTCACGCTATAGCGCTTATGTCATGAAGAATGCGGCGTGGTTGGCTGAAACCTGGCACCCCAGTAAACGCGTGGCCAATCTTGAAACGTTATTATCCGAAAGTTTTTCCGGCACTGAATGGCTTGGCCTGAATGTAACTCGTTGTAATCATGGAAGCCATGAGAATGAAGCGTTTGTAACGTTTTTTGCGCGATACCTCGAAAAAGGCCAGACTTCAGCGATCTATGAATGTTCGCGCTTTCTTCGCGAGGATCAACGCTGGTACTATGTTGACGGAACAACGCCTGAGTTGGGACGTAACGATCGCTGTCCTTGTGGCTCCGATAAAAAATACAAAAAATGTTGTGGCTAATCTGGACAGATGCACAACGGCTTTACCATTCATCGCTTTGACAGGACTCTGATCGAGATGCAAGCGCAAACCATCCAACGAAAAGTATTACGTACCATTTGCCCTGATGCGAAAGGCCTCATCGCTAAAATCACCAATATTTGCTACAAGCACGAACTCAACATTGTGCAAAACAATGAGTTTGTTGATCACCGTACTGGGCGCTTTTTCATGCGTACCGAGTTAGAGGGTATTTTTAACGACAATACCTTGCTCGCTGATTTAGATGGTGCATTGCCAGCCGGTTCCGTACGTGAGTTGCAGAGCGCAGGCCGTCGCCGTGTAGTGATTCTGGTGACTAAAGAGGCGCATTGCCTGGGCGACTTGCTGATGAAAAGCGCGTTTGGTGGTCTCGATATGGAGATTGCAGCGGTGATTGGTAACCATGAAACGTTGCGATCGCTGGTAGAGCGTTTTGATATTCCGTTTGTGTTGGTGAGCCATGAAGGCCACACGCGTGAAGAGCATGACAACCGTATGGCGGATGAAATTGACCGCTATCAGCCTGATTACGTTGTTCTGGCGAAATACATGCGCGTGCTGACGCCGGCATTTGTGCAGCGTTACCCAAATCAGATCATCAACATCCACCACTCTTTCTTACCCGCCTTTATCGGTGCGCGCCCGTATCATCAAGCTTATGAACGCGGCGTAAAAATCATCGGTGCGACCGCGCACTACGTGAATGACAACCTCGATGAAGGCCCAATCATCATGCAGGACGTTATCAACGTCGATCACAGTTACACCGCTGAAGAGATGATGCGTGCAGGACGTGACGTAGAGAAAAACGTTTTGAGCCGCGCATTATACAAAGTGTTAGGCCAGCGCGTGTTCGTTTACGGCAACCGCACGATTATTCTTTAATCACTTCGGCGCTGAATTGCACAACTCTTCAGCGCCACGCCTAAAAAGTGGGCGAACGATTTTTATTTTACCTGACAGCGCTTTACAGGCCAGGCGCATTTGGTATGATGCGCCCCGCTTTAAGACGCAATGATTCAGGCCAGTGGTGGGATTCCCGAGCGGCCAAAGGGAGCAGACTGTAAATCTGCCGTCACAGACTTCGAAGGTTCGAATCCTTCTCCCACCACCATCTGAATCGTCTGTTTTTAAAGTCACATTGCAAAATATCCCCGGTGGGATTCCCGAGCGGCCAAAGGGAGCAGACTGTAAATCTGCCGTCACAGACTTCGAAGGTTCGAATCCTTCTCCCACCACCATCCTCGCGATGTTCCTGTTTATTCCACTCGCTTTAATCGTTGTTTCCTCCCGATTCACACCATGACTTTTACAGCAAAACTCGTTACCATCCTGCCAACCTTTTGCGGATAAAAATGGCAGCGAAATGAAATTTGTCTCTTTCAACATCAATGGTTTGCGTGCGCGCCCACACCAACTTGAAGCGCTGGTTGAACAGCATCAACCGGATGTTATTGGCTTGCAAGAAACCAAAGTACATGACGACATGTTCCCGCTCGAAGATGTCAGCAAGCTGGGTTATCACGTGTTTTATCATGGACAAAAAGGTCATTACGGCGTTGCACTGTTGACCAAAGCTGAACCCATTAAAGTGAGCCGAGGTTTTCCGGGCGATGACGAGGATTCTCAACGCCGCTTGATCATGGCGGAAATTCCCAGCCCGATTGGCGCTATCACGGTAATCAATGGCTATTTCCCGCAAGGAGAAAGCCGCGACCATCCCACCAAGTTCCCGGCTAAAGAAAAGTTCTATCGCGATTTGCAGGACTATCTTGAGCAACAACTCGCTGTCGATAAGCCAGTGTTGATCATGGGTGACATGAACATCAGCAGCACTGATTTCGACATCGGCATTGGTGAAGATAATCGCAAGCGCTGGCTGCGCACCGGCAAATGTTCGTTCCTGCCTGAAGAGCGTGAATGGATGGACCGCCTATTGCAGTGGGGATTGGTAGATACGTGGCGTGCTAAATATCCTGAGACTAACGATCGTTTCTCTTGGTTTGATTACCGCTCGAAAGGTTTTGATGATAACCGCGGTCTGCGCATCGATCTGTTGCTGGCCAGTCAGCCTTTGGCCTCGCGCTGTATTGATAGTGGCATCGACTACGACATTCGTAGCATGGAGAAACCGTCAGATCACGCGCCGGTTTGGTCAACTTTCCAGTTTTAATGAAGCTGCGTGGCGTGTTAACGCCACGCATTTTTATTTGATGATTTTCCAGATCAGCGGATTCGTTCCTAACACTTTGTCATCACGCCCACACTGCAACAGCACACCTTCAGCCTTAACCACTGCGCCTTCTGAGTAGCTGCGATTTTCATAAGTGCAGCACTGCATGCAATTGCTTTGTTGATTGTTTTGTCCTTGCGTCCACACTTCAGGTGGCATATCCACCACCACGTCTGTATTGCCACCGCGATTGTTTTCCGGTTGGCGATTTGCCAGCGCGGAAGTACTGCACAACAGCAGTATGCTTAACAACATCATGGTATTACGCATCACTCTGTCTCCTTGGTTTTGCGTCGAGCCGATTTCGGTTTTGCTTTCTTTTTAGAGGCTGGCGCAGCTAAGCCGCGAAACGCATGCAACGATGGGCGCTGCCGCGCTTCACCAATCAGACCAATTAAGGTGCTGACTAACGGTTGCATAAACTCATCATAACGGCAGGATTTTTCGCTAATGCGCGTTAGCGTTGATTCCCAATGCGCCGTCATATCGGGGCGCGCCGCCATTTCCGGCAGCGCATGGATCAGCGCCCTGCCCGCCTCTGTTGAGTGAATATAGCGACCTTTCTTCACCAGGAATGTACGACGGAACAATAATTCAATAATGCCTGCTCGCGTCGCCTCCGTACCTAATCCATCGGTTGCACGCAGAACTTTCTTTAATTCTTTATCCTGCACGAAGCGCGCAATGCCAGTCATGGCAGAAAGTAATGTGGCATCGGTAAATGGACGCGGCGGCTGCGTTTGCTTAGCCAACACTTCGCCGCGCTCACACAGCAGCTCATCCCCTTTGCTCACCACCGGCAGCGGCGTGCCGTCATTATCTTCATCGCGCTCTTTACTGCCGAGTAATGCGCGCCAGCCCGCTTCCGCAAGAAAACGTGCCTTGGCGATGAATTTGCCCCCGCCGATTTCAAGATCGATGACACATTTGCGGAATATCGCATCCGGGCAGAATTGCATCAGATATTGCCGCGCGATCAGTTCATAGATCTTAGCCTCATTATCGCTAAGGCTGACCTTGCTGGCGCGCGCCGTGGGAATAATCGCGTGGTGCGCGTCAACTTTTTTGTCGTCCCAGCAGCGGTTTTTTTGATCGGGATTGAAATCATCGGGCGGCGTCAGATTCGGTTGATGTGCCTGAATCGCGTTTAAAACCGCATGCCGACCCGCAAAATGCTCATCGGGCAGATAACGGCTATCCGAGCGCGGATAGGTGATCAGTTTATGGGTTTCGTACAGCCGCTGACAGCAATCCAGCACGTTCTGCGCGCTGAGCCCAAAGCGTTTACCGGCTTCAATTTGCAGTGCAGAGAGTGAAAACGGCAGTGGCGCCGTATCGGACTCACGCTTGTCGTTATAACCGGTAACCAACGCCGGTTTGCCATTGATACGCTCAAGCACATGATCGGCCAGCGGACGATGCAGTAAGCGACCTTCTTCATCCTGCCACGGCTCGCACGCATCGCTTGGTAACCAGCTGGCGACAAAGCGCTCCTCTTTTGGCGTGACAATATGTGCTTTGACTTCAAAATAGTCTTTAGGAATGAAGTTCTCGATCTCTTCATCACGCCGTACGACTAAGCCAAGTACCGGCGTTTGCACACGCCCAACCGACAGCACGCCATCGTAGCCGGCGTTGCGTCCTAGCAAGGTAAAGGCGCGCGTCATATTAATACCGTACAGCCAATCGGCGCGCGCGCGCGCCAGCGCGGAAACGCACAACGGGATGAACTCACGGTTTTCACGCAAACGTCCGACTGCGCGCTCGACAGCGGAGGGATTGAGATCGTTAATCAGGCAGCGCTGAACGGTTTTTCTTTTCTCTGGCGCCAGTTGTAGATAATCGAGGACTTCATCCACCAGCAATTGGCCTTCACGATCGGGGTCGCCCGCGTGTACCACCATGCTGGCTTGTTGCAGCAATCCTTCGATGACTTTCAATTGCTTGGCGACGGAAGGACGCGGCTGCAAACGCCACTTTTCAGGAATAATTGGCAAATCGGCCAGATTCCAGCGCGCATAGCGGCTGTCGTAACTGTCAGGCTGCGCCTGTTCAAGTAAGTGCCCAACACACCAGGTCACAACCTGGTCATTGCCGCAGGCGATATAACCGTCACCACGTCGGTGCGGTTTCGGTAACACATCAGCAATCGCACGCGCTAAGCTGGGTTTTTCGGCAATAAACAAACGCATGGATGGCGTCGTTCCTTAACGTCAGGTGACTACAGTAATCAGGGGAAGATCGGATTCGGCGTTAAATAATTCGCCAATTGCTGTGGCTTGTACGCCGGCTTGCATCGCGCAACGTTGAAATTCTTCTATCGCACCGGGTTGAACCGCAACCAACAGGCCACCGGACGTTTGCGGATCGCACAACAGTGCGCGAGTGGCATCATCCAACGGCGAAATATGTTCACCATAACTGGCAAAATTACGGCTGGTGCCGCCCGGCACCGCGCCTGCCGCGATATAGTCGTCCACACCTGCGAGGCGCGGCACCTGAGCGGCAATCACTTCAGCACGCAATCCTGAACCGAGGCAGATTTCACTCAAATGTCCGAGCAAACCGAAACCGGTTACATCGGTCATGGCGCTTACACCGTTCAGTTTGGCAAATTCTGCGCCCGCCTGGTTCAGTTGGCACATCACATCTGCCGCCAGCGACTGATGTTCTTGCCGCAATAGCCCTTTTTTCTCCGCCGTGGTGAGAATGCCAATGCCCAGCGGTTTGGTGAGAAAAAGTTGGCACCCAGCCTGAGCGGCGCTGTTTTTCTTCACGCGCGCCACATCCACAATGCCAGTGACTGCCAGGCCAAAAATGGGTTCTGGAGCATCAATCGAATGACCGCCAGCCAGCGCGATGCCTGCGGCCTGACAAGCTGCGCGGCCACCTTCAACCACTTGCTGCGCCACTTCCGGGCTCAGCACATTCACCGGCCAACCTAAGATCGCGATCGCCATGATCGGTTTCCCGCCCATGGCATAAATATCACTGATGGCATTGGTCGCGGCGATGCGGCCAAAGGTAAAAGGATCATCAACGATCGGCATGAAGAAATCTGTCGTGCTGACTACCGCGGTGCCGTTGCCGAGATCATAGACTGCGGCATCGTCACGCGTTTCATTGCCCACCAGCAGTTGCGGATCGTGAAACGGCGTTAATTCGCTACGCAGAATGGTTTCCAACACCTGCGGCGAAATTTTGCAGCCGCAACCAGCACCGTGGCTGTATTGCGTCAAACGAAGAGGTTCATTCATGGCGACTTCCTTATGCGCTGATCAGAAGGCGCTATGTTAGCCTGGCTGACAGTTGGTGGTAAGTGTTGCACGACCTAACCTCGATCTTTCGCACAGGCTATGTGCAATCTCTGCAACGACGCATAACCTGCCGCAAAAGCTCACCGCTGTCTGTCAGAAATAACTGACAAACTCAGCAGTGTCCGGTGCAACCACGGTGGTATTGGCTTTCAATTGCGGTGTGCCGAGATAAAGGAAGCCGACAATCGCATCCTGCTCACGACAGCCAAAAGCATCTCGAACTAACGCATGATCGGTCCACGGGCCGCTTCGCCAGATGCCATTGAATCCTTGCGCCACGGCGGCCATCTGCATCGCCATCACTGCGCAACCGGCTGAAACCAGTTGTTCCCAATGCGGCACTTTGGCGTTTTCTTCGCAATGCGCGACGACGGTGATGATCATCGGCGCGCGAAATGGCGCGGATGTGGCTTTGTCGATGGCTTTTTCATCAAGTTGGCTTTCACGCGCGGCTTGCTCAAGTAACTGGCTGAAACGTTCGCGTCCTTCATTCTCAACAATCACGAAACGCCACGGCTGCATCGTGCCGTGATCCGGCGCGCGCATGCCAGCATGCAATATATTTTGCAGAGCTTCAGCTGCGGGCGCCGGATCGGCCAAACGTGAAGCTGAACGACGATTAACCAATAAGTCCAATGCATCCATTATTCTTCTCCCATGAATAAAAAAGCGTGGGCTAATCCTGGCACAGCGGGATCTTTTGTAACAGTCTGGCGCGATTTCCTGCTGACATTTCGCACGCCGCTCTTTAGGATGAACCCGACATCGGGGCAGACCACGTGCTGGCTGCCCTGCTACGTGAATATGGAGAGTTTATGCGCACATTGTGGCGAATTATTTCCGGTCTGTTCCGCTGGAGCTGGCGGGTACTGAATTTTATTCGGGAATTTATTCTTAATTTATTTCTTATTGTCTTGATCCTCGCAGGCGTTGGGATTTGGCTGCAAGTGTCCAGTTCCAACAGCAGTGAGCCGGTGCAGCAAGGTGCCTTGAAAATCGATCTCAGCGGCGTGTTGGTTGATAAACCTTCAGTTAGCAATCGTCTCAGCCGCATCAGTCGTCAGCTATTGGGCTCAAGCAGCGATCGTTTACAGGAAAATTCATTATTTGATGTAGTTGATGCGATTCGTCAGGCAAAAACTGACAAAAACATCACCGGCATTGTACTGCAATTGCGTGATTTTGCTGGCGGCGATCAGCCTTCACTGCAATATGTCGGCAAAGCACTGCGTGAATTCCGCGATGCGGGCAAACCGATTTACGCGATTGGCGACAGCTACAGCCAAGCGCAGTACTACATCGCCAGCTATGCCAACAAGGTCTACCTGTCGCCACAAGGCACTGTCGACCTACACGGCTTCGCCACCAACGGCCTTTACTACAAATCCCTGCTGGATAAGCTCAAAGTCAACTCGCACGTCTTCCGTGTTGGTACTTATAAATCCGCGGTTGAGCCGTTCCTGCGTGATGATATGTCGCCAGAAGCACGCGATGCCGATAGTCGTTGGGTTGGACAGCTTTGGCAGAACTACCTGAGCACGGTTGCAGCCAATCGTCAGATCACCGCCGATCAACTGTTCCCTGGCGCGGCTGGTGTGATCAGCGGATTGCAGGCCGTTGACGGCGATACCGCCAAATACGCGCTGAATAATAAATTGGTGGATGTGCTGGATACCCGCGCCGCAGCCGATCAGGAATTGGTGAAAACCTTTGGCTGGGATAAAGCGAATAACGATTATCGTAACGTCAGCATTTACGATTACACCGTTAAGCAGCCGCCGCAAAGTCAGGACGGTAACATCGCGGTGATCCTCGCCAGCGGTGCGATTATGGATGGTGAAGAGAGCGCCGGAAATGTCGGCGGCGATACCACTGCCGCGCAGATTCGTGATGCGCGCCTCGATCCTAAAATCAAAGCCATTGTACTGCGCGTGAACAGCCCAGGCGGCAGCGTGACAGCTTCGGAAGCGATTCGCGAGGAACTGGCGGCGGCGCATGATGCGGGCAAACCGGTGGTGGTTTCCATGGGCGGAATGACAGCATCCGGCGGTTACTGGATTTCAACGCCAGCCGACTACATTGTTGCCGCTCCAAGCACCTTGACCGGTTCCATCGGTATCTTTGGCGTGATTAACACGGTCGAAAATAGCCTGAGCAGCATTGGTGTGCACACCGATGGCGTCGCCACCTCGCCATTGGCGGATGTGGCGACCACCAAAGCTTTACCAACTGAAGTGCAACAATTAATGCAGATGACCATCGAAAATGGCTATCGCAACTTTGTTGGCTTGGTTGCAGCCTCGCGCCATAAAACGCCTGAGCAAATCAATGCCATCGCGCAAGGTCACGTTTGGACCGGCAGCGATGCGAAAGCCAACGGTTTGGTCGATGCGTTGGGTGACTTTGACGATGCGGTGGCGAAAGCCGCAGAATTGGCGAAAGTCGATAAGCCGCAACTGAGTTGGTATCAAGATGATCCAGGCGTGATTGATTTGTTGCTGAACCAGATGAACGCATCAGCGCAAGCGGTATTGCCCGCAGCACTGAAAGTTTGGTTGCCAGCGCCAATGTTGGATGTCATGAGCGCAGTTAAACAGCAACCTGGACTGCTCAATAACCTTAACGATCCGCAAAACCGCTACGCTTTCTGCCTCAACTGCGGCAACGTACGCTAATCTTTACAGCCCGGCCGCTGGTCGGGCTGCTTTTCGTTCGCAATCCACTTATACTGCGCGTTTTAAGGCAAGTCTGAGTTTCTCCATGCAAAAGAAAAATATCTATGTAGCCTACACAGGCGGCACCATCGGGATGCAGCGCTCGTCGCAGGGCTACATTCCGGTTTCTGGTCATTTACAGCAGCAGCTGGCGAACATGCCAGAATTCCATCGGCCTGAAATGCCCGCTTTTACTATTCACGAATATCAGCCGCTAATGGATTCTTCGGATATGACGCCGCAGGATTGGCAATCGATTGCGAATGATATCCAGCAGAACTATCACCTGTACGACGGCTTTGTCATTCTGCACGGCACCGACACCATGGCGTTCACCGCGTCAGCGCTGTCATTCATGCTGGAAAATCTTGCCAAACCGGTGATTGTCACCGGCTCACAAATTCCATTGGCGGAATTGCGCTCCGATGGCCAACAGAATCTGTTGAACTCGCTGTATGTCGCGGCGAATTATCCGATTAACGAAGTGGCACTGTTCTTTAACAACACGCTATTCCGCGGCAACCGCACCACCAAAGCGCATGCCGATGGCTTCAATGCTTTCGCTTCGCCGAACTTGTCTCCACTGCTGGAAGCCGGCATTCATATTCGTCGCCTGAATACGCCGCCTGCACCGCAAGGCCAAGGTGAACTGATTGTGCATCCAATTACCCCGCAGCCGATTGGTGTGGTGACCATTTATCCAGGCATTTCCGCCGACGTGGTACGCAACTTCCTGCGTCAACCGGTGAAAGCCCTGATTCTGCGTTCATATGGTGTGGGTAACGCGCCGCAAAATGCTGAATTTCTGGCCGAACTACACGACGCCAGCGAGCGCGGCATCGTGGTAGTGAATCTGACGCAATGCATGTCAGGCAAAGTGAATATGGGTGGCTACGCCACCGGTAATGCGCTGGAACACGCTGGCGTGGTCAGCGGTTTTGACCTGACGGTTGAGGCGACGTTAACAAAACTCCACTTTTTGTTGAGCCAGAACCTCACCAGCGCCGAAATTCGTGCCAAAATGCAGCAGAATTTACGCGGCGAACTGACTGAAGATTGATACGGAGCGAAAGTAATGAAGCGGGCATTGATAATTATCGATATTCAGAACGATTTTTGCCCCGGCGGCCCAATGGCGGTGCGTGATGGTGACCAAACGGTCGCGGTAGCAAATCGTTATGCGCGTGCGTTCCGCGACCGGGGTGAATGTGTGGTGGCCTTGCAAGATTGGCATCCCGCCAACCACGGCAGCTTTGCTTCAATCTCTGGCGAACCGGTGTATACGCTGGGCGAGCTCAACGGCTTGGCGCAAATCTGGTGGCCTGATCATGGCATTGAAAACTCTTTGGGCGCGGATTTCCATCCCGACCTCGATCGCAGCTTGATTGACGCCGTGTTCCACAAGGGCGGCGATGCAGAGGTTGATAGCTACAGCGCGTTCTTTGACAACGGTCATCGCCGTAAGACTGAACTCGATAGCTGGCTGCGTGAGCGCGGCATCAGCGATTTAGTGATGTTAGGGATTGCCACCGATTACTGCGTTAAATACAGCGTACTGGATGCGCTGGAATTGGGTTACAACGTTGAGGTAGTTAAAGAAGGCTGCCGCGGCGTGAATCTCAATCCCGATGACAGTGAAACGGCGTTCAAGCAGATGGCTGCGCAAGGTGCGGTATTAATCTGAAAAAAGGCTGGTGAGAACCAGCCTTTTTACTGCTCAATGCAAGTTAATCCGCGTGACATCCGGCTCGATACCGAACTCTTCTTTGAGTTGTTTCTTCGATTTAGTCACCATATCGCCACCTTTGCCGATGGACATATGTTGCGGATCGTCGTTGTGACGCGCTTGCCACAGCATCACCAGTTGCAGGCAATTGTCCTTTTGCTCTTGCGTTAGCGCGACGCCATCTGGCCATTTTCCGATTTCAACCGCCGTCGCTAACCGCTCGTACACTTCTGGCGTCATCGCTGCTAGCATCGCTTCCAATTCTTGTTTCATGCTCAACCCTCTTGCTGGTTGCCCTGCTCGTCAGTGAAATTCAACGAGGCTGAGTTCACGCAATAACGTTCACCGCTGGGCTGCGGGCCATCCGGGAACACATGCCCCAAATGCGCATCACAATTACCGCAACGAATTTCAACACGATGCATGCCATGCGAATCATCTTCCAGATAGCGAATCGCTTCGTCATTGAAAGGTTGATAGAAGCTTGGCCAGCCGCAGCCGGAATCGTATTTGGTTTCGGAGAGGAACAGCGGAGAATTGCAAACCAGGCAGTGATAAATCCCATCCTGCTTGTTATGCAGTAAAGCGCCAGAAAACGGAGGTTCCGTTCCACGATGCTGAGTTACATAGCGCTGCATTTCGGAAAGCTGCGCAATTTTTGCCTCGGGTGCGGTGTCTTTAGCCATTTTGAGTTCCGGAGTGTCATTCTGAAAAAATCGACTAGTATTCTAACAAACGATCAACATTTATCGGGTCTTTTTTCGTGCTAACGCTTTCGGCTGATCATCCACAGCGCGATTTTGTGACGTTGATCACCCTTTGCAAATCTCATCCCTTTTTAGCCCGCATTCGGCGTAACATAGGCGCGCAATAAGGGTGCTGCGCAAGCGGTTGCGCAACGAATTATTCCTGGTGTTGGAATTGACCTGTCGCAACAATTGACACGATTCCGCTTGACGCCTGGTAAGGTTTTTGTAATTTTACAGCCAACCTTTTATTCACTAACAAATAGCTGGTGGAATATATGACTATCAAAGTAGGTATCAACGGTTTTGGCCGTATCGGTCGCATCGTTTTCCGTGCTGCACAGCAGCGTTCTGACATCGAAATCGTCGCGATCAACGATCTGCTCGACGCCGATTACATGGCTTACATGCTGAAGTATGACTCTACTCACGGTCGCTTTGACGGCACTGTAGAAGTTAAAGACGGTGCACTGATTGTTAACGGTAAGAAAATCCGTGTTACCGCTGAGAAAGACCCGGCTAACCTGAAGTGGGACGAAGTGGGTGTTGACGTTGTTGCTGAAGCAACCGGTATCTTCCTGACCGACGAAACTGCACGTAAACACATCACCGCTGGCGCGAAGAAAGTGGTTCTGACTGGTCCATCTAAAGATGCGACCCCAATGTTTGTTCGTGGTGCAAACTTCGACAAATATGAAGGCCAGGACATCGTTTCTAACGCGTCTTGCACCACTAACTGCTTGGCACCGCTGGCTAAAGTTATCAACGACAACTTCGGTATCGTTGAAGGCCTGATGACCACCGTTCACGCAACTACCGCTACGCAGAAAACTGTTGATGGCCCGTCTCACAAAGACTGGCGCGGCGGTCGTGGCGCAGCTCAGAACATCATCCCATCTTCTACCGGCGCAGCGAAAGCTGTAGGCGTGGTTCTGCCAGAGCTGAACGGTAAACTGACTGGTATGGCGTTCCGCGTGCCAACTCCAAACGTTTCTGTTGTTGACCTGACTGTACGTCTGGAAAAACCAGCCACTTACAAAGAAATTTGTGCAGTGATCAAAGCTGAGTCAGAAGGCAAAATGAAAGGCGTTCTGGGTTACATCGAAGACGACGTGGTTTCTACCGATTTCAATGGCGAAACCCTGACTTCAGTATTCGATGCTAAAGCCGGTATCGCCCTGAACGACAACTTTGTGAAACTGGTTTCCTGGTACGATAACGAAACAGGTTACTCACACAAGGTTCTGGACCTGATTGCACTGGTTGCTTCTAAGTAAGCTAACCTGTGAACAGACAAGGGGTGACTTCGGTCGCCCCTTTTTTTTCGACTGGATGATGAGAAGGTCTGACAATGCAAGATACGCTCTATACTCTGCCGGTAGTAAACCAAATCACCCCGTATTTGTCACAGCGCCAATTGGGCGATTTACCGATTGTGGTGATCAGCCATCCTAAGGTGCGCGCGGCGATTGCGCTGCAAGGCGCACATTTGCTGTCCTGGCAACCCAGCGGACAGCAGCCAGTTATCTGGCTCAGTGAGAAAACGCCATTTACTTCAGGTAAAGCGATTCGTGGCGGCGTGCCGATTTGCTGGCCGTGGTTTGGCCCTGCTGGCGAGCCTGCTCATGGTTTTGCTCGCAATTTGCCATGGACGTTATCCGCGCATGATGAAAATGAAGATGCGGTAATGCTGACTTTCACGTTAGAAAGCAACGCACAAACTAAGAAGCTCTGGCCACACGATTTCACCCTGCTCGCCCGTTTCCGCATCGCCGAGCATTGTGAGATTGAATTAGAAGCTTATGGTGATTATGAAGCTACCGCCGCATTGCACACCTACTTCCAGATCGCGGATATCGCGCAAGTTGAAGTGAGCGGATTGGGTAATAGCTACATCGATAAGGTCAATAATAACGAAATTGGTACGTCTTCTGACGGCAAGCAAATTTACCCGAACCGTGTCGATCGTGTGCATACCGCAGCGGATGATTGCAGCGTGATTCATGATAAAGCGGGGAAACGTCAAATCGAGGTTTACCACCATTATCAAAGTGACGTTGTCACGTGGAACCCAGGTCCAGAATTATCATGCAGCATGGCGGATATGGCCAACGAAGGTTACAAAACCATGGTTTGCGTGGAAACCGCGCGTATTAGCAAGCCGCTGAAAAGTGCCGGCGAATCCCCAGCACGTTTGGGAACCACACTACGCGTCGTCAATAAGTGATATTACAGCGACGCTGCGGCGTCGCTAAACCACATCCAGCGCCGTTTTGTGCTGCGCTGCAGGAAATGCACGATCAATGATGGCGAGTTCATGATCTGCGAGTTGGATGTTCAATGCCGCGGCATTTTGTTGTACATGCGCGATGCTGCTTGCTTTCGGAATAGCCAACACACCTTGTTGTCGAATCGCCCAAGCCAGCATTAACTGCGCCACGTTAATGCCCTTCTGTTGTGCAATCTGCTGCAAATTTGCGTCTTTAAAAAGCGACTGACGCAGGCGTCCAGCTTGCGCTAACGGGCAATACGCCATGATTGGTGTTGCGCGTTGCTGGCATTCAGGCAGCAGATCATATTCAATCCCGCGCGAAGCCAAATGGTAAAGCACTTGATTGGCTAAACACGCGTTACCACCCGGTTCATTCCACAATTCCAGCATATCGTCGCGATCAAAATTGGATACGCCCCAATAGCGGATTTTGCCTTGCTGCTGCAAAGACTCCATGGCGCGAATCGTCTCTTCCAACGGCACATTACCGCGCCAGTGCAACAAATAGAGATCGAGATAATCGGTTTGCAGACGACGTAAACTGCGTTCACACGCTTCAACTGCGTCAATTTCACCGGCGTTCCACGGATAAACTTTCGACACTAGCCAGGCTTGATCGCGGCGTCCGCGTAGCGCTTCACCAACGATCTGTTCAGCGCCACCTTCAGCGTACATTTCGGCCGTATCAATCACTTTTAATCCAAGATCCAATCCCGCCTGTAATGCCGTCACTTCCTGATTACGCAGAGCAGCATTTTCGCCCATGTACCAGGTGCCCTGACCGATTGCCGGTAATGCGTCTTCACCATGAAATGTAATGGTCTTCATCACTCCTCCTTCCGCTTCATTATGGGGCGCGCTATTGGTGCAATGTAATAAAAACGCCTCATTGCGAGGCGTTGAATTTCATTATTAGAAGGTGTAACTGACACCGGTCCATAATGTGAACTGGCCGCTTTTGTCGACCATCGGACTGTCTTTGATCTCGCTGGCGAACTGAGTGTAACGACCCGAAAGGCTGGCATTCCAGCTATCACTGATTTGGTAACTGGCGTTCATCTCAACATACGGTGACCAGCTATCATCAGGATGATACTCGGCTATGCCGGTACGCGCGCTTTCATGGGAAGAAACGCCGTAGTAATAGCGGTTTTGATTGGCGCTGTTCCACAATGCGCCGATGCCTGGCGTTAAGCTGAAGGCACCGAAATCAAAGCGATACAAATAAGTGATGTCCCACAACATGCCGTTGCTGTTATTCAATACGTCACCGAGCAGCGCAGTGCGCACAATGCCCCAATCAGCAACATGGCGGTAGTTGGCGCCGGCCATCAGCGTCATACGGCGCTTATCCAACCCTTTCATGTCGCCCAAATCATTGTCTTTAGGATCGTACTGCTGTGGCGATCCCAGTACCGTCAGCGACAGCTGATTCTGCGGATCTTTCCACAGGTAATAGCCGCCCTGTAGGCTGCGGAACCAGAAGTTTTCGCCTTCATAATTAATGACAGGAACCGGAATGTAACGGTCCTGTCCACCACGATAAGGTGACTCTGCATAAATGACCGATGCACCGAGAGATAAGGGTTCTGCATGAGTGCCGAACGCCGCAAAATAACAAGGAATAGCCAGAGCAAGCGCTTTAAGTTTGAATTGGTTCACAATTTAATCAGTCCATTAATATAACAATCACACGCAGAGTCTAACCAAATTTTAGCCATCGGTTAACGTTTAATGATGCTGTTCTTACTGGCCGGCGGAATTATCTGAGGCGACGTAAAGGCCGCTATGCTTAGGTTTAATGCCTCCGTGCTTATGAGACTTTGTTATTGATATATCGCTAAATAAGGAGAAAAGTGGCTGCAGATTTTC
Organism: Pantoea sp. CFCC18179; assembly: GCF_059412405.1. NCBI lineage: Bacteria > Pseudomonadati > Pseudomonadota > Gammaproteobacteria > Enterobacterales > Erwiniaceae > Pantoea > Pantoea sp. CFCC18179. The sequence continues at coordinate 201,534 of NZ_JBNBPM010000001.1, forward strand.
TGAATGCCTTCTACAGTTAAATGTAAGACGAGACTTTTTGTACGAGCAGAGTAACCATAGGAATTGTGTATCCCGATAAAAAAACGTCAGGTTGGCATAAGGGTTGCTGTACTCAATAAAGAATATCTTCCGGGAGCTGCTAGACCTTTTTATTACGCTCCTTTACCTGTGCTAAAAACGAAAGGACGGGCATCGCTATGAACATATTCGATCACTATCGTCAGCGTTATGAAGCTGCCAAGGACGAAGAATTCTCACTACAGGAATTCCTCGCCATCTGTAAACAGGATCGCAGTGCATATGCCAACGCTGCCGAACGACTATTAATGGCTATCGGTGAGCCGGTGATGGTTGACACTGCGCAAGAGCCACGCCTTTCCCGCATCTTTTCCAACCGCGTCATGGGACGCTATCCTGCCTTCGAAGAGTTTTACGGTATGGAAGAAGCGATTGAGCAAATCGTTTCCTACCTGAAACACGCCGCGCAGGGTCTGGAAGAGAAGAAACAGATTCTTTATTTACTGGGTCCTGTCGGTGGCGGTAAATCCTCGCTGGCCGAACGGCTGAAAGCGTTGATGCAGCGCGTGCCGATCTATGTGTTGAGCGCTGACGGCGAACGCAGCCCGGTAAACGATCATCCTCTCTGCCTGTTCAACCCGCAGGAAGACGCCAATATTCTCGAAAAAGAGTATGGCGTGCCGCGGCGTTATCTTGGCACCATCATGTCGCCGTGGGCGGCAAAACGCCTGCATGAATTTGGCGGCGACATCACTCGCTTTAAAGTGGTGAAAGTCTGGCCATCAATCCTGGAACAGGTGGCGATTGCCAAAACCGAACCGGGCGATGAGAACAACCAGGATATCTCCGCGCTGGTAGGTAAAGTGGACATCCGTAAACTGGAAAATCACGCGCAGAACGATCCTGATGCGTACGGTTATTCCGGTGCTTTGTGCCGTGCCAACCAAGGTGTGATGGAATTCGTTGAGATGTTTAAAGCACCGATCAAAGTGCTGCATCCATTGCTGACCGCTACGCAGGAAGGTAACTATAACGGTACTGAAGGGATCTCCGCCCTGCCGTTCAACGGCATTATTCTGGCGCACTCGAATGAATCAGAATGGGTGACTTTCCGTAACAACAAGAACAATGAGGCGTTCCTTGACCGTGTTTACATCGTCAAAGTGCCGTATTGCTTACGCGTTTCGGAAGAAATCAAGATCTACAACAAATTGCTGGATCACAGTGAATTGACCACAGCGCCTTGCGCGCCGGGTACATTGGAAACGCTGGCACGCTTCTCCATCCTGTCGCGTTTGAAAGAGCCAGAAAACTCCAGCATCTACTCCAAAATGCGCGTCTATGATGGCGAGAGCTTGAAGGATACCGATCCGAAGGCGAAATCCTGGCAGGAATATCACGACTATGCTGGCGTGGATGAAGGGATGAACGGCCTTTCAACTCGCTTCGCCTTTAAGATCTTGTCACGCGTGTTCAACTTCGACCATGCCGAAGTGGCAGCTAACCCAGTACATCTATTCTACGTGTTGGAGCAGCAGATCGAGCGCGAACAATTCCCGCAAGATTTGGCCGAGAAGTATCTGGAGCACTTGAAAGGTTATCTGATTCCGAAATATGCGGAGTTCATCGGCAAAGAGATTCAAACCGCTTACCTGGAGTCCTACTCCGAATACGGCCAGAACATCTTTGATCGCTATGTAACTTACGCTGATTTCTGGATTCAGGATCAGGAGTATCGAGATCCGGATACTGGTCAGTTGTTTGACCGTGAATCACTGAATGCCGAGTTGGAGAAAATCGAGAAACCGGCCGGGATCAGTAACCCGAAAGATTTCCGTAACGAGATCGTCAACTTTGTGCTGCGTGCACGCGCGCAAAATAGCGGTCGTAATCCGAACTGGACCAGTTACGAAAAACTGCGCACGGTTATTGAGAAGAAAATGTTCTCAAACACCGAAGAGTTGCTGCCGGTGATTTCGTTCAATACCAAGACTTCAACGGACGAGCAGAAAAAACACGATGATTTTGTCGATCGCATGATGGAAAAAGGCTATACCCGCAAGCAAGTTCGTTTGCTGTGCGAATGGTATCTTCGCGTGCGTAAATCGTCATAATCGACGCCTGTAAGCGACGCAGCGTTTCGGCGCTGCAACAGGAGGCCGGGGTTCCCGGCCTAAGCTTGCAATGCAGTTTGGGGGATATTTATGGCCTATTTTATCGATCGGCGTCTGAACGGTAAGAATAAAAGCGCCGTCAACCGGCAGCGCTTTCTGCGCCGTTATAAGGCGCAAATTAAGCAATCGATCTCCGAGGCCATCAATAAGCGTTCGGTGACCGATGTCGAGAGCGGCGAATCGGTCTCGATTCCAATTGACGATATTAACGAGCCAAGTTTCCATCAGGGCCGTGGCGGCAGTCGCCATCGCGTTCATCCCGGAAACGATCACTTTGTGCAAAACGACCGCATTGAGCGACCGCAAGGTGGCGGCGGTGGTGGAGGCAGCGGCCAGGGCAACGCCAGTCAAGATGGCGAAGGCCAGGATGAATTCGTCTTCAATATTTCAAAAGATGAATATCTCGATTTACTGTTCGAGGATTTAGCGCTGCCGAATCTGCGCAAGAATCAGCATCGTCAGTTGAATGAGTATAAAACGCACCGTGCCGGTTTCACTTCAAATGGTGTGCCTGCCAATATCAGCGTGGTGCGCTCATTGCAAAACTCGCTGGCACGCCGCACGGCGATGACAGCGGGCAAACGTCGCATGTTGCATGAACTCGAAGCCACCTTAACTGAGGTGGAGAACAGCGAACCGGCACAATTGCTGGAAGAGGAGCGTTTGCGCAAAGAGATTGCTGAACTGCGTGCGCGCATCGAACGTGTGCCATTTATCGACACATTCGATTTACGCTACAAAAACTTTGAAAAACGTCCAGAGCCGTCCAGCCAGGCGGTGATGTTCTGTTTAATGGACGTGTCGGGTTCGATGGACCAGGCGACCAAAGATATGGCCAAGCGTTTTTATATCTTGCTGTACCTGTTCCTGAGCCGCACCTACAAGAACGTCGATGTGGTCTATATTCGCCACCATACGCAGGCGAAAGAGGTGGATGAACAAGAGTTCTTCTACTCGCAGGAAACCGGCGGCACCATCGTTTCCAGTGCGCTCAAGTTAATGGATGAAGTGGTTAAAGAGCGCTATGACCCAGCGCAATGGAATATTTACGCGGCGCAAGCCTCGGATGGCGACAACTGGGCTGATGATTCACCGTTATGCCACGAGATTTTAGCCAAACATATCTTGCCGGTTGTGCGTTATTACAGCTACATCGAAATCACGCGCCGCGCGCACCAGACCTTGTGGCGCGAGTATGAACACCTGCAGGCAATGTTTGATAACTTCGCGATCCAACACATTCGCGAGCCAGAAGACATCTATCCGGTATTTAGGGAGCTTTTCCACAAACAAGCTGCCGAAGCCTAAGTTGTAAAGCCGGTCAATGACCGGCTTTTTCTTTTCCGCACCGCCACTGATTCCCCCGCAAAAACCTGTTGTTTTTTCATACAAAATTAACCTTATATGGGATGCTGCCCCATAGAATGAAAAAATGTGCAATTAAGCGCTGACAAGTTATTGATAAGGCATTATCTTTCCATCTTGTCTGTGTGAATTCCCCGCAGTTTGTCTTTTTAGTCCCCGCCGCAGGAGAACGCCGTTGAATACCAGCATGATTTACAGTGTGTTTATTATTGGTTCAGTGCTGGTTGCAGCAAGTATTTTGCTCAGTTCCTTTTCATCACGTTTGGGCATTCCAATTCTGGTGATCTTTTTGGCCTTAGGCATGTTGGCCGGAATTGACGGCATTGGCGGTATCGCCTTCGACAATTATCCGGTTGCCTATCTGGTCTCTAACCTTGCCTTAGCCATTATTTTGCTGGATGGCGGCATGCGCACTAAAGCCACCTCGTTAAAGGTGGCACTTGGGCCAGCGCTATCGCTCGCCACCGTCGGGGTAATGATCACGGCAGGTTTGACCGGCGTGGCGGCGGCATGGTTGTTTAAGCTCGATCTGATGCAGGGTTTTCTGATTGGCGCGATTATCGGTTCAACCGATGCCGCCGCCGTGTTTTCGCTGTTAGGTGATAAGGGCCTCAACGAACGTGTGAGTTCAACGCTGGAAATTGAGTCAGGCAGCAATGATCCGATGGCGGTGTTTCTGACCATCACGCTGATCGACATGATTCAGCAAGGTCAATCCGGCCTGAGCTGGATGTTCGTGGTGCATCTGGTGCAGCAATTCGGTCTCGGCATCGTGCTGGGTCTCGGCGGCGGCTGGGCATTGCAGCAACTGATAAACCGTATCAATCTGGCGCAAGGTTTGTATCCGCTGCTGGCAGTGAGCGGTGGCATCATCGTGTTTGCGTTGACCACGGTGATGGAAGGCAGCGGCATTCTGGCGGTATATCTGTGTGGTTTCTTGCTGGGCAACAGTCCAATCCGTAACCGCCACGGCATTTTGCAAACCTTCGACGGCATGGCATGGCTCAGTCAGATCGGCATGTTTATCGTGCTGGGTCTGTTGGTCACACCATCTGATTTATGGCACATCGCGGTGCCAGCGATGATTCTTTCGTTGTGGCTGATTCTGGTGGCGCGCCCGCTTTCGATTTTGGTGGGTTTGCTGCCCTTCAAAGGCTTTACCGGCCGCGAACGCATTTTCATCAGTTGGGTAGGTTTACGCGGCGCGGTGCCGATTATTCTTGCCGTGTTCCCGATGATGGCCGGGCTGGAAAACGCCAAACTCTACTTCAACATCGCCTTCTTCGTGGTGCTGGTGTCATTAATGCTGCAAGGCACTTCGCTGGGCTATGCCGCCAAACGCGCCAAAGTGGTGGTACCGCCAACGGCATCGCCGATCAGTCGGGTTGGTCTAGATATTCATCCGGAGAATCCGTGGGAACAATTCATCTACCAGTTAGGTGCGGATAAATGGTGCGTCGGCGCGGCGCTACGTGATTTGCAGATGCCGCGTGAGACGCGCATCGCTGCCCTGTTCCGCGATAACGTGCTGATGCATCCCAACGGCAATACGCGCCTGAAAGAAGGTGATGTGCTGTGTGTCATTGGGCGTGAACGTGATTTACCGGCATTGGGCAAAATGTTCAGCCAATCACCACCTGTCGCGCTTGATCAGCGTTTCTTCGGTGACTTTATCCTTGATGCCGAAGCGCGCTTAAAAGATGTGGCGCAGATTTACGGCCTGGAATTAGATGAAAAAACCAACGATCAACAATCGCTGGGGCAATTAGTCATGAGCTTACTGGGCGGCACGCCGGTGGTCGGCGATCAGGTGGAATGGAACCAGTTAACCTGGACCGTAGCCGAAAAAGAGGACAACCAAATCGTCAAAGTCGGCGTGCGCGTGATGGAAGAGAAGGAATAATCCGAGTCTGAAACACTCGTAAACTGCGTGTCAGCGACTATGCTGAACTATTCAACCCAGTTAATACGGGAGAAAGTAATGGGACACGTGGTGAAGATTGGGCGTTACGAAATTGTGGATGCAGAGTTCAATACCGACAAGCTGGATACCGTCAGTATTCCCTGCCACACCAATCCCGGCCTGAGTCATCAACTCGACGGCTGGGATGTGGAAACAAGTGTACCTGCATGGATTGATGACGAAGCCGTTGATTTGCAGATCGGACATTATGACAAGCAGCATGATCTGTGGGTGCTAAAAAAACCGGCTTAGGAAACATTCACCGCCATTACCTCTCATGGCGGTGATTCCGAAAAGTTGTCTTAAAATGAAGCGTTATATTCGCAGTGAATTAACTTTTAACCTTATTATTCAATTCACTAGCGTATTATTTCATTAGTCATTTATTTCCTTTTCAGACTATTTCCATATTAACTCTGTCAAATAACTCCTGCATACTCTTAAACGTTGCTGCAGCTTTTCGTGACGTGCATCACGTCTCAAACGGTCCTTTCCATGCAGCGCTTATGGCAGCATTGACTCATATCTCGCTGAAAATATTCTTCTTTATCCATTTCAGCAGACCACTCCTGAGCGCGTACTTGATTCTGGTCAGGCCATCTTTTACTTAAGAAAAGAGAGCAGGTTTTATGGCAAGCACTTTGATAATGAATGATGCAACCCGCTCATGGAGCGGACTGCGCAAAAACCTCATCGCAAAAGTCGCACTTAGTTTCTCGGATTTAATCGCATTAAATTTGGCATTGTTTTTATCTGCCGCTACCGTTCAAGGTATTTGGGGCGAATTGGATACCTTTATTCCGCCTCAGCAGATTGAATACCGCTTTATTGCACAATTGGGTTTATCCGTGCTTTGTACCGCGTGGTTTTGGGTACGCATGCGTCACTACACTTACCGCAAACCGTTCTGGTTTGAGTTGAAAGAAGTTATCAAAACCCTGTTTGTTTTCTCACTGCTGGATTTGGCGCTGATTGCCTTCTCCAAGTGGGATTTCTCGCGCATGATTTGGGTGTTTAGCTGGACTTACGCCCTGCTGCTGCTGCCGCTGATGCGTGCGGTAGTCAAACGCGCGATTAACCGTGCAGGCCAATGGCAGAAGGAAACCATCATTATCGGTTCCGGTAAAAATGCCATGGAAGCTTATGCGGCGCTGCAAAGTGAGGAGATCCTTGGCTACAACGTGCAAGCATTTATCTCACTGGATGATGAGCAGCAGCCGGAAAAACGTAACGGTGTACCGGTGATTACCTGGAAAGATATCAATTGGCAAACCATGGATCGTGACAACACCCAATTTATCGTCGCCACGGAATTTGAGCAGCAAGTGGTGCGCGATAAATGGTTGAAGTTCCTGTCTAAAATGAAGTGCCGCTCCATTTCGGTGATCCCAACGCTACGCGGTGTGCCGCTGTACGGCACCGATATGTCCTTCATCTTCAGCCATGAAGTGATGATTCTGCGCGTGAGCAACAATTTGGCAAAACGCTCTTCCCGCTTCCTGAAACGCACCTTCGATATCGTGGTGGCTTCACTGCTGCTGCTGTTCCTCGGGCCGGTATTTGGTTTGCTGTGCGCGATGGTGAAACGTGATGGTGGCAATGCGATTTATGGTCATGAACGTGTTGGACAAGATGGCAAGAAATTCAAATGCCTGAAGTTCCGTTCTATGGTCACCAACTCGCAGGAAGTGTTGCAAAACCTGCTCGCCACCAGCGAAGAAGCGCGTGCTGAATGGGATCGTGATTTCAAACTGAAAAACGATCCGCGTGTGACGAAGATTGGTGGTTTCCTGCGTAAAACCAGCCTCGATGAATTGCCGCAGTTGTGGAACGTGATTCGCGGTGAAATGAGCCTGGTTGGCCCGCGCCCAGTGATTGAAGCTGAACTGGAACGTTATGCCGGTGATGTCGATTACTACCTGATGGCTAAACCCGGTATGACCGGTTTGTGGCAGGTTAGTGGCCGTAACGACATCGATTACGACACCCGCGTGTACTTCGATTCTTGGTATGTGAAGAACTGGGCGTTGTGGACCGATATCGCCATCCTGTTCAAAACCGCTGGCGTAGTGGTCCGTCGCGACGGCGCTTACTAATACCCTCGACGCGATGCCTGTGCCGGCTGGCAGGCATCGCCTTTTTCTTTCTTCCTTTCTCTATTCGGCTTTCTTTTTTCCGGCAATGTCATTACCCTTCCCGCTTGTTTAACTGGTCGTTTCGGTTCGTAATGCAAAAATTTACTCTAATACTTCTTAGCCTGGTGCTACTGGCACCGCTGGGCATTGATCTCTACCTTCCTACATTGCCGCAGATCGCCGAAGGTCTTAACAGCCCGGTGAGTTTAATTCAGCTAACCATTCCACTGTTTTTATTGGTGATGGGCATTGGTCAACTGGTGACCGGTCCGTTGGTGGACAACTTCGGTCGTAAGCCGATCGCGCTGATTGGTTTGGCGCTGTATATCATTGGCAGCGCGATTGCCGCTACCGCGACGCTTTGGCCGGTGTTTTTCCTCGCGCGTATCATTCAAGGCTGCGCAGTATGTTGTAGTGCGGTGGTGGCATTTAGCGGCGTGCGCGATCGTCTCAGCGGCGAAGATGCAGCGCGTGCGTACGGTTTCCTTAATGGCGCACTGAATATCGTGCCTGCGCTCGCCCCTTTGCTGGGTGGCATTCTGGCTGAAGCCTTCGGCTGGCGCATGCCATTCTGGTTCCTGTGCGGCTATGCCGTGGTGATTGGCTTGATTGTGGTGTTGTGGCTACCAGAAACGCGCCCCGCGGATACGTTGCGAGTAAAAGGCTTACCGATTGCGCAATATGCCGCAATTGCCCGTGAACCGCGTTTCCTCGCCTTCGCTTTTGCCAATGCTGGCGCGCTGGGCATGGTGCTGACCTACGTTTCCTTAGCGCCACACGTGTTGATGACCGAAGGCGGTTTGACGCCGCTGCAATTCTCCTTCGCCTTCGGCGCCAATGGCTTCTGGATCATGCTGGTCAGCGCTGTAGTGAATAAAACTATCCGCAAAGCCGGACGTCCGTTTTGTCTGGCGATGGGCTTCGCCTTGATGCTAGCCGGTGCAATTTTGTTAGTGATTGGCACCACGCTGTTTCCCGCCGCATGGCAAAACCATTGGGCGCTGTACATGATTCCGGTGGCCGTTTCAGTCGCCGGCTTGGCGTTTACCATCGGCCCGGCCACCAGCTATGCACTGGAACCTTATCAGCAGCAAGCGGGCGTGGCGGCGGCATTGCAAGGCTTTATTCAGATGGCGTGCGGTGCCGGCGGCAGCATGGCGATTGTGGCATTGCCAGTGGCAGAAAAATCGTCACTGGCATTGATGATGTTGGTGGGTGCAGCGCTGGCGCTGACGGCCTGGCGCTGCAGTAAGAACATGCATGGTCGCGTGACCGCGCTTAAATAACCTCAACCGGAACGCGTGGCGCGAGCGCGCACATCAGCTCGTAGCCCACGGTTCCGGCGGCTTTCGCCACTTCATCGATCTTCACCTGATTACCCCAAAGTTCCACTTTTGAGCCAATCCCGGCCTGCGGGCAAGGTTCTAAATCGATCATCATCATATCCATTGAGATGGCGCCCAACGTTTGCGTACGCACGCCATCGACAGACACGGGCGTACCGGTTGGCGCGTGGCGCGGGTAACCATCAGCATAACCACAAGCCACAATGCCAATGCGTTGCGCGCCGCTGGCGTGATAGCGATAGCCGTAACCGACGCCGTCGCCCGCATTGAGTTGCTGCACGCCAATGATCTCACTACTCAACGTCATCACCGGCTGCAAGCCGGTGCTGGCGATATCTTGCCAATCCCCGCTTGGCGATGCGCCATAAAGGATGATTCCAGGACGCACCCAATCATAATGCGCTTCTGGATGCCACAGCGTCGCCGCCGAGTTGGACAACGAGCGTGGGCAATTCAGCCCTTCCGCTGCCAGCTCCACGCGTTTAAGCGGCTCAACCAAACCTTGTGGATTTTCTGCATCGGCAAAGTGCGCCATCAAGGTCATTTCGCCGACATTCGGCAAAGCGCGCAGTTTTTGCCACGCCGCGTGCGCCAGTTCAGGACGGAAACCGAGTCGATTCATGCCGCTGTTGATTTTGAGATAGACATCAATTGGCGCAGATAACTGTGCTTTCGCCAGCGCCTGAATCTGCCAGTTGCTGTGCACGCTGGTGGTCAATCGATAGCGATCAATCAACGTTAAATCTTCCGCATGGAAGAAACCTTCCAGCAGCAGGATCGGTTTTTTCCATCCCTGCTCGCGTAACAAAATCGCCTCTTCCATATTCAGCAGCGCAAAACCATCGGTTTCTGCCAGGCTTTGCCAGACGCGAGCCACACCGTGACCATAGGCATTGGCTTTCACTACCGACCAGACATGAGATTGCGGTGCCGCCTGGCGCACCACCGCCAGATTATGACGCAGCGCCTGTTGATTGATGGTGGCACCGGTTGGACGTGACATGCTGTTACTCTCCCTGAAACTTCAACGCGCTGCGTTTGCGTTACGCAGTGGCGACGGATGTGGCTCAAAACCTGGCAAATAGCGCAACACGGACAAATCATCTGCGGCGATAGCCGGTTTCTGACCGGAAATAATATCGGCCAAAAGCTGACCGGAACCACAAGCCATCGTCCATCCCAGCGTACCGTGTCCGGTATTGAGATAGAGATTAGACAGCGGTGTGCGGCCAACAATCGGCGTGCCGTCTGGCGTCATCGGACGTAATCCGGTCCAAAACGTGGCTTGTTTGATATATCCGCCTTCAGGATAGAGATCGCCGACCACCATCTCCAGCGTTTCACGTCGCGCGGGTAACAGTTTGGTGTTAAATCCAACAATTTCTGCCATGCCACCGACGCGGATACGATCATCAAAGCGCGTTACCGCAACTTTGTAGGTTTCATCAAGGATGGTGGAAACCGGAGCCGCCTCGGCATTTTTGATTGGGATGGTTAGCGAATAGCCTTTCAGCGGATAAACCGGGATCGACACAATATCTTTCAGCAACGCCGTCGAATAAGAACCAAACGCCACCACGTAAGCATCGGCTTTGATCACTTCATCACCGCATTTCACGCCATAAATCCGATTGCCTTCACGCAGCAACTGATCGACCGAAGTGTTGTAGCGGAAGGTCACGCCTGCCGCTGCCGCCATCTCGGCCAGGCGTTGGGTGAAGAGTTGGCAATCACCAGTTTCATCATTGGGCAAACGCAATCCACCGGTAAGCTTATGCGCGGTCGCCGCCAACGCCGGTTCAACGCTTTTTAACTGATGTGCCTCAAGCAGTTCGTATGGCACGCCCGCATCGCGCAATACCGCAATGTCTTTACTGGCGCTTTCGAATTGCTGTTGGGTGCGGAACAATTGCAGAGTGCCGCCCTGGCGGCCTTCATAGGCAATACCGGTGCTGGCGCGCAACGTTTTCAGGCAATCACGGCTGTATTCCGCGATGCGCACCATGCGGCTTTTATTCTCTTGATAGTGCTGCATGTCACAGTTGCGCAGCATGCTCCACATCCATTCCAGTTGGAACTTACTGCCATCTAAACGCACCGCCAGCGGCGCATGGCGCTGAAACATCCATTTGACGGCTTTAAGCGGCACGCCTGGCGCGGCCCACGGTGCCGCATAACCGGGGGAAATTTGCCCAGCATTACCTGCGCTGGTTTCCAACGCGGCAGCGGGTTGGCGATCAATTACGGTGACTTCATGTCCTGCCTGTGCCAAATACCAGGCGCTGGCAACGCCAACCACACCACTACCAAGAATCACTACGCGCATAAGCCCCTCGTCGCAGCAAAAGAATAATTAACTAATAACCCATCCCAAAGCAGCATAACTTCACCGCCAATCAAATCTTACATTCGACCGACATATTTCACATGTTTTTCACTTAACTGCACACTGAAATCATGCAGCGGGTCAAAAATCAGGATTTTTTATGCCTTAAAGCCATTAACCAGCAAATTATTATGCGTTAGGCAGTGCTTTTGTCTTTTTTCAGGAGAAAGCGCCGCAGTCATACATTAGGCTTATAAACAGAGTTTTATTCTGATAATTAATTAAATACCAACACTTGTCATTAGCCAGCGCTTAACTGGCGCATTTCGAATGATTTTCTGCCAAAAGAATTCAATTGAGATCCGGTTTCGGATAAGCGACAGTGGACTATCATTGAAGTGTTCGCTCAGTTTTATTGGGCCATCTTGCTCAGGATGAGGCCTTAAACGATCGTGACAGGATAATACCTGCCGCTTGCAAAACAGAGGTGCGCTATGACGACAATCTTTGACGAGCCAACCCGCAACAGCAAACGACTCAGCGATGGTCCCGACTGGACATTCGAATTACTCGATGTGTACCTAGCGGAAATAGACCGGGTAGCCAAAAGCTACGGGCTGGATACCTATCCGCACCAAATCGAAGTGATCACCTCCGAACAGATGATGGATGCTTATTCAAGCGTCGGCATGCCCATTAACTACGCGCATTGGTCGTTCGGTAAGAAATTCATTGAAACCGAGCAGCGTTATAAGCACGGTCAGCAAGGTTTGGCGTACGAAATCGTCATTAACTCCAATCCGTGTATCTGATGGAAGAGAACACCATGACCATGCAGGCGCTGGTGATGGCGCATGCATGTTATGGGCACAACTCTTTCTTTAAAAATAACTACTTGTTCCGCAGCTGGACGGATGCCAGTTCAATTGTCGATTACCTGCTGTTTGCACGTAATTACATCACTAAATGCGAAGAGCGTTACGGCGTGGAAGAGGTCGAACGGCTGCTGGATTCCTGCCATGCGCTGATGAATTACGGCGTTGATCGCTATAAACGCCCGCAGAAGATTTCGTTGCAGGAAGAGAAAGCTCGCCAGCAAAGCCGCGAAGAGTATCTGCAAAGCCAGGTGAATACGCTGTGGCGCACCTTGCCGCGTAAAGAGAAGGAGTCAGTGCATATTGAAGCATCGCGCTACCCTTCTGAGCCGCAAGAGAACTTACTCTACTTCATGGAAAAAAATGCGCCGTTGCTAGAATCATGGCAACGCGAAGTGCTGCGCATTGTGCGTAAAGTCAGCCAGTACTTTTATCCGCAGAAACAAACCCAGGTGATGAACGAAGGCTGGGCAACCTTCTGGCACTACACCATCCTCAATCATCTGTATGACGAAGGCAAAGTGTCGGAACGCTTTATGATGGAGTTCCTGCACAGCCACACCAACGTGGTGTATCAGCCGCCATATAACAGCCAGTGGTACAACGGCATTAACCCGTATGCGCTCGGCTTTGCGATGTTCCAGGACATCAAACGCATCTGCCAATCGCCAACTGAAGAAGATCGCTATTGGTTCCCGGATATCGCCGGTTCCGATTGGCTGAAAACCATGCATTTCGCCATGCGTGAGTTTAAAGATGAAAGCTTTATCAGCCAGTTCCTGTCGCCGAAAGTGATGCGCGATTTCCGTCTGTTTACGGTAATGGATGACGATCGCAATAACTTCCTCGAAATTGCGGCGATTCATGATGAAGCGGGTTATCGCGCCATTCGTCAACAGCTTTCAGCACAATATAACCTGAGCAATCTTGAGCCGAATATTCAGGTTTATAACGTTGATTTACGCGGCGATCGCTCTTTGACACTGCGTTATGTACCACAACAACGTGCGCCGCTCGACAAGAGCCGCAAAGAAGTGCTGAAACATGTGCATCGCTTGTGGGGATTTGATGTGATTCTGGAACAACAGAATGAAGACGGCAGCGTGGAGCTGTTGGATCGTTCGCCCGCGCGAAGCCCAAGTTTATGAGGCAAAAAAAACCGGACTGCGAAGTCCGGTTTTTCATTTAGCGCTTGCTGGCTAAATCATCTGGCATGCTTTTCTGCATCTTGTGCCAAATCTCGCCGCTGCGACGTCCGTATGCACGCACGCTATCGACAATCTGCTCCTGCGATGGATTTGCCACGCACAAATCAGCTAATTGCTGATAGAAGTTACGCGCCAGTTCGCGCGCTTCCAGATTGGAGAAATAGTGACGGCCGACACGAATATACAACCCTTTCAGGCCGTTCAGAATCAAGCCATAAATCGGGTTACCTGAGGCGAATGCCAGGCCGCGGAATACGCGATAATCCAGCTCGGTATAGGCTTCCGCTTTATCTTCCTCGCTCAGCGCATTCTCCAGCACTTCACGTGCTTTATCCGGATGATGACGTAACGCACGACTGATAAAGATCGAGGCGATATTGGTGCGCACTGACAGCAGGTTATCAATCAACTGCGGCACGCTGTCGTGATCGAGTCGCGCCAGTGTTTCGAGAATGTTGAGACCGGAAGTTTCCCAGAAATCATTCACACGCGTCGGCTTACCATGTTGAATGGTCAGCCAGCCATCACGCGCTAAGCGTTGCAACACTTCACGCAAGGTGGTGCGCGTCACACCAATCAGTTCAGAAAGCTCACGTTCGGCAGGTAGAATGGATCCCGGCGGAAAACGACTGTTCCAGATGCTTTCAATAATATACTCTTCAGCAAATCCCGCGGGGCTCTGCGCCTTAATCACCATAGCATTTATTTCTCGTTGCTTTCTTTATCGTAATGCGACTCATCATACCAGAGCGGCTATAGCGGAAATAGCCTGCCAACCGATTAAAAGCGCGCGCTGGCGCAAAATTCAGCAGTGAATTCTGGTTAAAGTCAGGGGAAAGCATACGATTGCGCTGCGCTTACCAATACAGATGCAAATCACCCGAATTCGCCTCTTTTTTGCCTGCAACCCGACTTAAGTCATTTTTGTACATGATTTTTTCCCGCTGCCTGGCTGGCACGGTTGCGCTTTTGGTTTACACTGCGAAACATTAACGGTTACTGGAAAAGCAATATGTTGCGATATTTGAATCAATGCTCGCGTGGACGCGGCGCCTGGGCGTTACTGGCCTTGACGGCACTGGCTTTTGAATTAACTGCTTTATATTTTCAACACGTAATGGGGCTCAAACCCTGCGTAATGTGTATTTATGAACGTTGTGCCCTGTTTGGCGTGATGGGCGCGGGCATTGTCGGTGCGATTGCGCCAAAAACACCGCTGCGTTGGGCTGCTATTTTGATCTGGCTTTATAGCGCGATTGAAGGTGTGCGTCTTTCCTACGATCACACCATGATTCAGTTGCACCCCAATCCATTTGTTACCTGTGATTTTGCGGCGCGCTTCCCAAGCTGGTTGCCGCTGGACAAATGGTTGCCATCGGTATTCGTCGCCAGCGGTGACTGCGCTGAGCGTAGCTGGACGTTCCTGACGTGGAGCATGCCGCAGTGGATGATCGTGATTTTTGCGGCATATCTGTTAGTGGCGGTTTTGGTGCTGATTGCCCAGCCTTTCAAGCCTAAACGCCGCGATCTGTTCGGCCGTTAAGCGCAAACAAAACAGGCAGCCTTGGCTGCCTGTTGCATGATTAACCGTTGCGATCCGGTCGATCAATAATATGCTCTTCCCAATCGCGCACTTCACTCTCTCGCACCGCAATAAAACGCACCGAAATACGCTGTGCATGCATCGCCTTTTTCGAACCTGCAATCAAAGGATGCCAGGCCGGCAAGGTTTTGCCTTCGCCCAACACGCGATAGGCGCAGGTGCGTGGCAACCATTCAAAGCTGGTGAGATTCTCGCGCGTTAGCTTGATGCAATCTTCTTCTAACTCAAAACGGCGCTCGTAGTTACGGCACTGGCAGGTTTTGATGTTCAGTTGATTGCAGGCAACGTTGGTGAAGTAGATCTCATCCGTGTCCGCATCCTGCAACTTATTCAGGCAACATTGGCCGCAGCCGTCGCACAGGGATTCCCACTCTGCGTCGCTCATTTGGTCAAGGCGTTTCGTCTGCCAGAAAGGTTGTTCAGTCATGATTGCGGTCCGGGTTGATATTAAGACCGCACCTTATAAAGGTTCAGGTGCGGTGATGCAAGTTTTACAGTACGCGAGTGGTGATACCGTGACCTGCTAACGACACTTCCAGCTTATCGCCGGAACGCATCGGGCCAACACCTTCTGGCGTGCCAGTCAGGATCACGTCACCCGCGCGCAGGGTGAAATATTGGCTCATATAAGCGATTAGCGGCAGAATTTTGTGGATCATATCGGCCGTGGTGCCATGCTGACGTACTTCGCCGTTCACCACCAGCTTCAGCTCGGTGTTTTGTGGATCGCCACTGAACTCCGCCGCAGGGATAAAGCCTGATAGCGGGCAAGAATTATCGAACCCTTTCGATTTTTCCCACGGCTGACCGGCTTTCTTCAAACCGGCCTGCACATCACGCAGCGTCAAATCCAGCGCAATACCATATCCGGCGATCGCTTTGGCCACATGTTCTTCGCTCGCCTGCTTGAGTGTTGAGCCAATCAGCACCGCAAGCTCTACTTCGTGGTGCACTTCACCAAAATTGGCCGGGATCGACAGCGGCTGACGCAGATCGCACACCGCGGTTTCCGGTTTGATAAACACCACCGGCTCGGTTGGCGTGGCACTGCCCATTTCCTTTATATGCTTCGCATAGTTGCTGCCGACGCACACCACTTTGCTGATCGGATAATCCAACAAGGCGCCCTGCCAGTTACGATGCTGATACATGCTATTCCCCTGCTTTGGTTGTGTTTGCCGCCAGTATCACTGGCGAATAAGTCTGGTTCACTGCCGGAACGCGGCGAGTTGAGGGAATATATTAGCGGGTTTATCGCGGCTGGCGTGGCGGAAATTGTCAAAAGTCGTTAATCGCTTACAACAAAATCAGCTAACCGGAAGGGAAATTGCCCGTAATAAAGATTTTAAACGGGCAGTTAAATAACGCAAATAACACTGATTATTTCTACAGGATATATTTACAGATGAATCTGAATTAACTTTTTTTACCCTGATCGAGATGAATGTTGAGCAGACTTTCTACCGGCGGTGGAATTTGCAAATAAAAGCCGTGCTCACTTAAACCTTGCTTCACTTTATTGATATCCGCGTTAGCCAGCTTGTCACGCTTATCCAGCGACAACACCATTGCCAGCTGGGGTTTTCCGAAGCCGCGCAGCAGTTCTTCCGGAACCCGTGAGAAATCGTCTTTTTTTTCAACATACAGATAAGTCTGTTCACGTTGTGGGCTTCTGTAGATCACACAAAACATATTTTTTACTCGAATTAACCGATGGCGTCACTTGCCTGAATATAGCAGTAACTATAACATGCTTGCAGAACTTCGAATATTGACCGATTGATGTTATTGCCGATTTTATCGGCTCACATTTAAAGGTCGTAAAACAGGACTGAGTCAGCACAGATGTCGCAAACGCCAATCGAATTCAAGGGAAGCAGTTTTACCCTATCCGTCGTTCATCTGCATCATTCGCAACCCGAGGTGATTCGTCAGGCGCTACAGGACAAAATCGATCAGGCACCGGCTTTTTTGCACAATGCGCCCGTGGTGCTGAATGTTTCCGCGCTGACCGGCGATATTAACTGGAAACAGATGCAACAAGCGGTGATGGCGACCGGTCTGCGTATCGTGGGTGTGAGCGGTTGCAAAGACGAAGCCCTGAAAAAGATGATTGCCAGAGCCGGTTTGCCGGTGCTTTCCGAAGGGAAAGAGAATCGCAAACCTGCCAGCGCGCCAGCGCCGGTAGTTGAAACCGCGCCAGCTGTTCCGGCCGTGGTTGCCGATGCCGCCAGCAAAACGCGCATCATTAATACGCCGGTGCGTTCAGGCCAACAGATTTATGCGCGCAACGCCGATCTCATCGTCACCAGCAGTGTCAGTGCGGGTGCCGAATTGGTGGCTGACGGCAATATTCACATTTACGGCATGATGCGCGGTCGCGCGTTAGCCGGTGTTGGCGGTCAACGCGACAGCCAAATTTTTTGCACCAACCTCGCCGCAGAGTTGGTTTCAATTGCTGGGGAGTATTGGATGATGGATCAGATCCCAGCGGAATTCTTTGGTAAAGCCGCACGCCTAAGCCTTAAAGAGGGCGAGCTTTCCATTCAGACACTTAATTAAGCCCCTTTTCTTCTGTTAAGGAAATCAACATTTATGGCACGCATTATTGTAGTTACATCGGGTAAAGGGGGCGTTGGCAAGACCACGTCAAGCGCGGCCATCGCCACAGGTTTAGCGCAGAAGGGCAAGAAAACCGTTGTTATCGATTTTGATATCGGTCTGCGTAACCTGGATTTGATCATGGGCTGCGAACGCCGCGTGGTTTACGATTTCGTTAACGTGATTCAAGGCGACGCCACGCTCAATCAGGCGTTGATCCGTGATAAACGTACCGAACAGCTCTACATCCTGCCCGCTTCACAGACGCGTGATAAAGATGCGCTGACGCGTGAAGGCGTGGAGAAAGTGCTGAACGATTTGGCGGCGATGGAGTTCGACTTTATCGTCTGCGATTCACCAGCAGGTATCGAAACTGGTGCGTTGATGGCGTTGTACTTCGCCGATGAAGCGATTATCACCACCAACCCAGAAGTCTCTTCGGTACGTGACTCCGACCGTATTCTCGGCATCATCTCTTCTAAATCACGTCGCGCTGAGAACAGCCAGGATCCGGTAAAAGAGCACTTGTTGCTGACCCGTTATAATCCGGGCCGCGTAACCCGTGGCGACATGCTGAGCATGGAAGATGTGTTGGAAATTCTGCGCATTCCACTGGTCGGTGTGATCCCAGAAGATCAATCTGTGCTGCGCGCCTCTAACCAGGGTGAGCCGGTGATCCTCGACGCAAACTCTGACGCCGGTAAAGCTTACGCTGATACCGTAGATCGCCTGCTTGGCGAAGAACGCCCCTTCCGCTTTATTGAAGAAGAGAAGAAGGGTTTCCTGAAACGCCTGTTCGGGGGATAACCAATGGCATTACTTGATTTCTTTTTATCCCGTAAGAAGAACACAGCCAATATAGCCAAGGAAAGGCTGCAAATTATCGTAGCCGAACGCAGAAGGGGCGACAGTGAGCCCCATTATCTGCCACAGCTGAAGCGCGATATTTTGGAAGTGATCTGCAAATACGTAAAAATTGACCCGGATATGGTGACCGTTCAGCTGGATCAGAAAGGGGACGATATCTCCATCCTGGAACTTAACGTCACCTTGCCGGAGCCGGAAGACGTTCCTAAATGATGACAGCGGTTTCCTGATTCTCCCCTGCGATGTTGCGCAGGGGAAATCTCACCGCTTACAGCGCTTGTAAAATCTCGTCGATACGCGCTTTCAGTAACTCACCACGCCAGCCTGTCAGCAGTTCTGGAGTACGCGAAGCGTTCTTCAATCCCCAGTAAACACTCAGCACCTGATTAATCTGGCGACGCGAGGCCAACAACTCCTGGCTGAAACCGCTCTCTTCACTCACCTGCTGTACCAGCGCCTTGATGGCTTTGAATGCTTGCTTGTAATGCGGATGATCGATCAGATTGGGCAACGGCAGCGGTAATGACGCTTCGTCTTGCGCCTGTGCTTCGGCAACTAACGCCACCATTGCCTTACCGTGGAAACGGATTTCATGACCGTTGAGACCTAAATGATCCAGTTCACCGAGGCTGCCCGGCATAAAGCGCGCGACTTTCCACAAGTTCTCTTCGCGCACCACAAAATTAACCGCCATATCTTTCTGACGTGCGATGTTTAAGCGCCACGCCGCCAAACGCTGCAATGCGGCTAACTGGCGCGGACGCAACTGCCATGCGTTGGTGATATCACGCCAGGCTTCTTCCGGTTGCAGCACATCCAGACGACGCTGACACAGCATATCGCACTCGCTTAACGCCGCCGCCATATTGCCTGCCGCTTCGGTTTGCTCCACCAGCTGATGCGCAATCGGCAGCAAATAGGCCACATCGGCGGCCGCGTATTCACATTGACGTTCAGTTAACGGGCGCGCCAGCCAATCAGTACGAGATTCACTTTTATCCAGCTCGATTTGATTGAAGTGCATCACCATCGAGGCAAAGCCCCAAGAAAGTGCCTGGCCGGAAAATGCCGCCAAAATTTGCGTATCAATCATTGGATCGGGCAAGCATTTGAAGCGATGCAGGAAGACTTCAAGGTCTTCGCCGCCAGCGTGCAGGAATTTCGTGACCTGCTGGTCTTGCAGTAACGCCACGAACGGCGTCCAGTCACTGATATTGAGGGGATCGATCAGGATTAGCTGGTCGCCGTCAAACAGCTGAATCAGTCCGAGCTGCGGATAGTAGGTGCGGGTGCGCACAAATTCGGTATCCAGCGCCACGGCAGCGTGTTGGCGAGCTTTCTCGCACACCACCGCCAGTTGCTCATTTTGGTCGATCAAAGAGTAATTCACGTTGTCTTTCTCGCTGCGGCAAACTCCGCGCAGCGCTCCATGTTAAAAGCAATAAAAACGCCGGACTGTGCCGGCGTTAACCTAAGGAGAATGGCGCGTTACTGCCCTTCTCGCTTCGCCTCATCGCGCAATTCGCGGCGCAAAATCTTGCCCACATTGGTTTTGGGCAGTTCGTCGCGAAACTCAATAATTTTCGGCACTTTGTAGCCGGTGAGCTGGCGACGGCAATGATCCAGCACTTCTTCTTTGGTCAGTGACGGATCTTTCTTCACGATGCAGACTTTCACCGCTTCACCCGACAGATCGCTCGGTACGCCAATCGCCGCGGCTTCACGCACTTTCTCATGCTGCATCAGCACGTCTTCGATCTCGTTAGGATACACGTTAAAGCCCGACACCAAAATCATGTCTTTCTTGCGATCAACGATGCGAATAAAGCCTTCGCTATCAACGGTAACAACATCACCGGTATGCAGCCAGCCATTTTTCAGCACTTCCTCGGTGGAGTCCGGGCGCTGCCAATAACCCACCATCACCTGCGGACCGCGAATGCACAACTCGCCCGGTTCGCCCGGCGCAACATCTTTATCTTCATCGTCAACGATGCGCACATCGGTTGACGGCACCGGCAAGCCAATGCTGCCGGTATGGCAAGTGATGTCATACGGGTTTACCGATACCAGCGGTGAACACTCGGTTAAGCCGTAGCCTTCCAGCAGATAATGTCCGGTAAGCTTTTCCCAGCGCTCGGCAACCGCTTTTTGTACCGCCATGCCGCCACCGGCAGACAGGCGCAGCGTCGAGAAATCCAGCTTGTTGAAATTGGCATCATTAAGCAGCGCATTGAACAACGTGTTCACGCCGGTGATGGCGGTGAACGGGAATTTGCTTAGCTCTTTGACGAAACCAGGGATATCGCGCGGATTGGTGATCAGTAAGTTGGTGCCACCAAGGTCGAGGAACAGCAGCCCGTTAACCGTTAAGGCAAAGATGTGATACAGCGGCAGTGCGGTAACCACCTGTTCCTTGCCAGGACGCAGTAGCTTGCCGTAAGTGGCTTTGGTTTGCTCCAGATTGGCCTGCATATTGCGGTGAGTCAGCATCGCGCCTTTGGCCACACCAGTGGTGCCGCCGGTATATTGCAGGAAGGCCAAGTCGTCATTAGTCACCGTTGGACGTTGATAGGTCATCTGCGCGCCTTGCTGCAAGACGTTGCGGAATGGCACCGCGCCCGGGAGATGGTATTTCGGCACCAACTTTTTCACATATTTGACGACAAAGTTAACCAGCGTGGCTTTCACCGGAGCCAACTGATCGCCCATGCGCGTCAGCATCACGTGTTTGATTGGCGTCTCCGCCACCACTTTTTCCAGCGTATGGGCAAAATTCGAAACGATAACAATGGCGCTGGCGCCGCTATCGTTCAGCTGATGTTTGAGTTCACGCGGCGTATACAGCGGGTTGACGTTAACTACCACCATGCCCGCGCGCAGCACGCCAAACAGCGCGACTGGATATTGCAGCAGATTTGGCATCATCAGCGCCACGCGATCGCCCTGTTTCAGCCCTAAACCTTGTTGCAGCCAGGCGGCGAACGCACGGCTCTGCTTTTCCAGTTGCCGATAGGTCATCGGCTGGCCCATGTTAATAAAGGCCACCTGATCGGCATATTGCTGTGTGGCATGTTCGAAAAGATCGACCAGAGAAGCATAGCGATCGGCGTTAATTTCCGCGGGCACATCTGCCGGATAGCGTTTGAGCCAAACCTTATTCAAAGAATCACCCCGATATTCTTGTTGTGTAGCCATCGCCGCCTCGACAATCAAAGTTGTTAACAATATTTTAACTGATTGTACCAGTTTGCCTGTTTCGGCATTTTCAGGTTGCGAAGCGCATCACTAAATTTCGCGCATCGGTTGCGCGCCCAATAAAAAGGCCCGATCGCGAGCACCGCGATCGGGCCGTAAAATGTCAGTATAAAACGTTATTCGGTGAGGATGGTTTGCACCTGCGCCGGTTGGCCCAGATTCATGCCCCAATACGGATTCGGTCCCCAATAGCCACCACGATGGCGCGTTGGTCCATACCAAATGTAGGGATCGATCGGCTGCGGCGGCGTCATTACTTGTTGCGTCAGATGCCAGCGCTGATAACCACGCACATCCACCACCACAAAGTTGTAGCTGGCTTTACCGATGTCACCTTTTTCGGTGCCTTTGATGCTGCCAAGCACGGTGATGTATTGGTTATTCAAATCAATCGGATCAACAAAGCCGTGGATGTCGGCAAATATACGTCCGACCGAAGCGGAGCCTAAACGCGGACGCGCGCTGTCATCCAGCGGCTGAGTCGCAATCTCGACACGCGTCAGGCCGTTGAGATTAGTGACTTTCACCACTTTGCCGCCAAAACGTGATTCCTGGCCGACATACAGTTGCGGCGCATTCATCACCCGTAATAGATCTTGCTGTGGAAGCTCAGAACTTCCTTTAATTGAATCTGGCACCGAAACACAACCGCTCAACAGCAGTGCGCAGGCTAACAGAGCGCCAGACATCCCTTTACGACTTATTGGCATAGCACTTCTCCTGTTATTTCTCTGATTAGACTGAACTCGCTGAGATAAGTTGCGCGTAGCTTAACGTCCCGGCAACTTTTTCCATGCCACTTCATTACGCAGATAAACCGGCTCGGCATTTTCTACCGCCACCGCTTCGCCGCGTTGCCAGGCGTTGATTGCCAACGGCAACATATCTTGCGCCGCCGGTAATAAAACCTCTGAAGCGATGAGTTGCGCGCCCGGGGAAGTTAACAGATGCGGATATGCCTGCCAGCCGGTGCCAACCGTGGTCCATTCGCCACTGAGTGCCGCAATACGCGCCTGCGCCGCTTCCGGTTTCAGCACCGCTTCGGTTTCCGCGCCATGCCATTCGCCGTTTTCATCACGCTGATATTCAGCCCAATAGAGTTCACCCATGCGCGCATCAATGGCCGCCAGCACCCGCGTAGCGCCGGTTAAGCGCCAGGCACCTTGTGCCATGGTTGCCAGTGATGACACGCCAATCATTGGCAGATTAGCGCCAAGCGCCAGCCCTTGCGCAATGCCAATGCCGATACGCACGCCGGTAAAACTGCCCGGCCCGCGACCAAACGCCAGCGCGTCAAGCGCAGTCAATTCTAACTGCTGCGCCAGCAACAGCTCCTGAACCAGCGGGAGAATGCGTTGGGTGTGATCGCGTGGCGCGATTTCAAAGCGGGCATCAATCTGCTGCAAATTTTGCAGCGCGGCAGAACAGGCTTCTGTCGCCGTGTCCAGGGCTAAAATTCGGACGGACATAACAACCTCAGAGAGTCAAAATGGCGCGCATCTTACCACAGCCTGGCACAAATTAGTGATCCAGCGGCTGACGCACAAACTCGATGGCACGTGCAAGATCGCGGGTACGCGGCGTTGGCGGCAAACTGTTGAGGAACAAGCCGCCATACGGACGTGAAACCAGACGTTGATCGCAAATCACCAACACGCCGCGATCGTCGGTATCACGAATCAAACGGCCCACGCCCTGTTTCAGAGTGATTACCGCATCCGGCAGCTGCACATCGGCAAACGGATCGCCGCCGCGCAGACGACAATCTTCCATGCGCGCTTTAAGTAGCGGATCTTCCGGCGAGGTGAACGGCAGTTTATCGATGATCACCAGTGACAACGCATCGCCACGTACATCAACGCCTTCCCAGAAACTGCTGGTCGCCACCAACAAGGCATTACCGGCTTCGAGGAATTGTTTTAGCAATTGTCCTTTGCTGGTTTCACCTTGCAGCAAGACAGGCAACGTCATCGAGGCACGAAATTCAATCGCTAATTCGCGCATCATTTTGTGCGAGGTGCACAAGAAGAAACAACGCCCTTTGTTGGCATCAATCAACGGCTTCATCATGCGCGCCAGTTGCTTTGCGCCGCCGGGATGATTCGGTTCCGGCATGTTGCGTGGCACGCACAGCAACGCTTGCTGGGTGTAATCGAACGGACTATCGAGGATTAACGTTTTGGCGTTATCAACACCTAAGCGGCTGGAGAAATGGCTCATTTGTTCATTTACGGCCAGCGTCGCCGAGGTGAAAATCCAAGCGGCTTTGCGATTGTCCATTACTTCACGGAAGCGTTCCGCCACCGAAAGCGGCGTCAGCGCGAGGGTGAAATGACGGCTGTTGCATTCATACCAATAGCTGAAGCCGGGCTCATTAATGGCACGCAGTCGTTTTAAGCGCGTGCGATACAATGCCGCGCGTTCAAACGCCGCATCCAGCAAAGCAGAACGGCCTAACGACAGCTTGATGACGTCGTAGCAGAGTTCCAGCGCATCATCCAGCAATGTGAGCATGCGCATGGTGTTGTTATCACTGAGCAAATCACGCAGATTGCCACGAAAACCGGGCTCGCCGAGCGTTAAGCGGAAGTCCTGCGCGCATTGCGCCAGGCGATCGGCGGATTTTTGCAGTTGCTGCACATCGCGGACTTCGGTGCGATAGGCAATGATGATGTCTTTGGCGAGATCCTGCAGCTGACGGCTCGACAGTTGTTGGCCAAAATATTGGCTGGCGATATCGGGTAACTGATGCGCTTCATCGAAGATCATCACATCGGCTTCAGGGATCAGCTCGCCGAAGCCGCCCTCTTTCACCACCAAATCGGCGAGAAACAGATGATGGTTAACCACCACCACATCGGCATCCATGGCTTTTTTACGCGCTTTGACCACGAAGCAATCTTTGTACAACGGACAATCGCTGCCAAGGCAGTTATCGTTGGTGCTGGTGACAAACGGCCAAATCGGGCTGTCTTCCGCCACGCCGCTGCAATTGCTGACGTCACCATCGCTGGTTTCCGATGACCAACCGCGCACGCTGATCAAATCACCCAGCGCTTGCACGTTGAGATCGCCGCCGGTTTGATTTTGCTGCTCAAGACGTTCGAGGCATAAATAGTTGGAGCGCCCTTTCAGCAGCGCGGTTTTGCCACTGAATTTTAATGCGCGGGCAATGGTGGGCAGATCGCGGTTATACAGCTGATCTTGCAAAGCTTTCGATCCAGTCGAGACGATCACTTTCTTTTTGGCGCGCAAGGCTGGCGCCAGATATGCATAGGTTTTACCGGTGCCGGTGCCGGCTTCGACCACCAGCTCGCCACCTTCATTTACCGCTTCGGTTACCGCTTGCGCCATTTCGCGCTGTGCTTCACGCGGTTTAAAGCCCGGAATTGCCTGCGCGAGCGCGCCATCTGCTGCAAAATCGTCTGCCACACTTCCTCACCGAATAGGTAAAAACCACTGTAATTATGTCAGGATTCCACTCAGGCGACCACAACAGATGACATCCGCCCTTGGGATATGGCAGGCTAGCGCAGCAAAATCAAAGGAGAAAAACATGACCATTACGCGTATTGATCCGGAACACCGTATGTCGGAAGCGGTTGTACACAACCAAACCGTGTATTACACCAGCGTGCCGGAAAATCTGGATGACGATGCGGAAGCGCAAACCGCCAACGCGCTGGCGGTGATTGACGCCATTCTGACTCGAGTGGGATCGGATAAAAGCAAGATCCTCGATGCGACCATTTTCCTGGTCGACAAGGCTGATTTCCCGGCAATGAATCGCGCCTGGGATGCGTGGGTGTCACCTGGCAATGCGCCGGTGCGCTGCACCGTGCAGGCCAATTTGATGAATCCAAAGTACAAAGTCGAAATTAAAATTATCGCCGCACTGTAATTCTTATCGGGCGTTATTCGTTGTCGTCTTCTTCATCCTCATCGTCTTCGAACATCGCCCGAACCCGCTCACCTTTATAGGTTTGACGGATTTCCTGCGCCACTTGCGCAATGGCTTGTCCGCTCGACATGCCGCCCGCCATCAATTCCTGGATGCGTTCAACCGCTTGCTGCTGCTGTTCATGAGATAACGCTGGAAGACCTGT
Source organism: Pantoea sp. CFCC18179 (assembly GCF_059412405.1). Lineage (NCBI taxonomy): Bacteria > Pseudomonadati > Pseudomonadota > Gammaproteobacteria > Enterobacterales > Erwiniaceae > Pantoea > Pantoea sp. CFCC18179. The sequence goes on from NZ_JBNBPM010000001.1 coordinate 227,379, forward strand.
AAACATAATTCGCTCCTGGTGCAATGGGGACGCATTATTACCACGTGGAACAAACGGGTGCCAGCAACAAAAAAATATGGCAGGCTAGCGACCTGCTTGCTGAAGTGATTTGTCCCATGATGCTAAAACGCCTCGTTCTGAAGTATACGCCTGAAACGCTGTTACACCTTTTCTCTCCGTTGGCCCAACAACCTTGGGCAATGTTGCTGACCTCGGGCCAGGCCGATCACGCCGATAACCGCTTTGACATAATGACGGCCGATCCACGCGCCACGCTCACCACGCGCGGCGAGAGCACAGAAATTCAATGTGGTGATGAGATCATTTTTTCTTCGGCCGATCCGCTGCTGCTGGTGCAACAGCAATGCGCAGCGCTCGGCGTTGCGCCTGATTTCGATCCTGATTTGCCATTTCAGGGCGGCGCGATTGGGCTGTTCGGCTACGATGTAGGCCGCCGCTTTGAGACATTGCCGCAGCACGCCGAGCAAGATCTCAGCACGCCGGATATGGCAGTGGGTATTTATGATTGGGCGCTGATTGCCGATCATCAGCAGCAAACTTTAACGCTGGTGGCGTTGGATGATGCGGAGCAGCGTTGGCAATGGCTGCAAGTGCAAACTGCGCCGCAAACCGAAGCTTTTGCGCTGACCAGCGAATGGCAATCGAACATGAGCTTCGATTCCTATGCGCAACGCTTCCACGCGGTGCAGGATTACATCCAGGCCGGTGATTGTTATCAGGTGAATTTGGCGCAACGTTTCCAGGCGAGATATCGCGGCGATGAGTGGCAAGCCTTTTTGCGACTCAACCAGACGAATCGCGCGCCGTTCAGCGCTTTTCTACGTTTGCCTAACAGCGCCTTGCTGAGTTTGTCGCCCGAACGTTTTCTGTCATTGAAGCAGCAAGAGATCGAAACGCGGCCAATCAAAGGTACGCTGCCGCGTCTCGACGATGTCGAAGCTGACCGCCTACAAGCGCAAAAACTGGCAAATTCAGAGAAAGATCGCGCTGAGAATCTTATGATCGTCGATCTGCTGCGCAACGATATTGGTCGCGTCGCCGAACCGGGTAGTGTGAGCGTTCCGGAACTGTTTGTCGTGGAGCCGTTTCCGGCAGTACATCACCTGGTCAGTACCGTGCGTGCGCGTTTACCTGAAACATTAACGGCTACCGACCTGTTGCGTGCCTGTTTTCCTGGCGGTTCAATTACCGGTGCGCCTAAGATTCGGGCGATGGAAATTATTGAAGAGTTGGAACCACATCGCCGTAACGCGTGGTGCGGCAGCATCGGTTACCTTAGTTTATGTGGACGCATGGATACCAGTATCACCATTCGCACGCTGATCGCCGAGAATCAGCACCTTTACTGCGCCGCAGGTGGCGGTTTGGTGGCGGATAGCGATCTCAACGCCGAATATCAGGAAACCTTCCACAAGGTCAACCGCATCTTGCCCTGCCTGCGTGATGAGGCGTGACATGAGTTTGACGCTGGAACAATTCCTTAGCCGCTTTGTGTTGCAGCCGCCGCCAACGGCGAGCAAAAGCGTGATCAGCGGACGACGAGCAGCGGTGCTGGTGCCGGTGATTGATGGCGCTGAGCCGGGCCTCTTATTAACACGCCGTTCTTCCCATCTGCGCAAACATGCCGGCCAGGTGGCGTTTCCCGGTGGCATGCAGGATGCCAGCGATGATTCGCTGATTCACACCGCGCTACGTGAAGCGCAGGAAGAGGTCGGCATTCAGCCCGATCAGGTGCAGATTGTCGGCGTGCTGCCGCCAGTCACCAGCAGCACCGGTTTTGCCGTCACGCCTGTGGTCGGCATCATTCCGGAAAATCTCGCTTTGCAGCTTAATCCTGATGAAGTAGAAAGCGCCTTTGCCATGCCGCTGGCGGAAGCATTGCGTCTCAGTCGCTATAGCGATCTCACTTTGCGCCGCGGCCATCGCCAACATCAGGTGTGGCTTTCGTGGTATGAGGATTACTTTATTTGGGGCATGACCGCGGGCATCATCCGCGCACTAGGCCAGCAAATCGCCCTGCCTTAACGCTCCCGTTTCGTTTGCCTCGCCGCGAATATCGATCCACATCACATCCTGAGAAATGGATAACTATTTCTGTGGGTTATAATTAGTTTATTTCATGCGAAAAGCTGCTCATTGTGCAGCATGGGCGATTACTATTAGCCGCATAAACGGCTTGTGCCGTGTAGAATAAGATTTGTGAGGAGTGTCACCGGTGATTAGTGTTTTTGACATGTTTAAAGTGGGCATCGGCCCGTCCAGTTCACATACCGTCGGTCCGATGAAAGCGGGCAAGCAGTTTGTGGATTTGCTGATCGAACAAGGCAAACTGCATGACGTGACGCGCGTGGCGGTCGACGTTTACGGTTCGCTGTCACTCACCGGTAAAGGTCACCATACCGATATCGCGATTATCATGGGCCTGGCCGGATTCGAGCCCGCCACTGTCGATATCGATGGCATTCCTGCTTTTATCAAAGACGTGGAACAGCGCGAACGTTTGCTGTTAGCCAATGGCGCGCATGAAGTCGATTTCCCACGTGAAGGCGGCATGGTGTTCCGCAGTGAAAACCTGTCACTGCATGAAAACGGCATGACGGTGTTCGCCTTCGCCGGTGATTTGCTGATTCTGAGCAAAACCTACTATTCGATTGGCGGCGGTTTTATTGTCGATGAAGAACATTTTGGTCAGCCGGTATTGAACGAAGTATCGGTTCCGTGGCCGTTCCATTCGGCAAAAGAGTTACTGAGTCATTGTCGCGAAAGTGGTTTATCGCTGTCTGGCCTGGTGATGAAAAACGAACTGGCGTTACACAGCCGCGATGAAATTCACGCTTACTTTAGCAATGTGTGGCAAACCATGCAGGCGTGCATCGATCGCGGTCTTAATACCGAAGGCGTGCTGCCTGGCCCATTACGCGTACCACGTCGCGCGGCTTCATTGCGTCGCTTGCTGGTTTCATCCAATAAACACTCTAACGATCCGATGGACGTGATTGATTGGGTCAACATGTTTGCGTTAGCCGTAAACGAAGAGAATGCGGCCGGTGGTCGCGTGGTCACCGCGCCGACCAATGGCGCGTGCGGCATCGTTCCCGCCGTGTTGGCTTATTACGATCACTTTATTGAACCGGTTACGCCCGATATTTTCATCCGCTATTTCCTTGCCTCTGGCGCGATTGGTGTGCTGTACAAAATGAATGCTTCCATCTCCGGCGCTGAAGTGGGTTGCCAGGGCGAAGTCGGCGTGGCCTGTTCGATGGCGGCGGCTGGATTGGCGGAATTGCTCGGCGGCAGCCCGGAACAAGTGTGCGTCGCGGCCGAAATCGGCATGGAACACAACCTGGGATTGACCTGTGATCCCGTGGCCGGTCAGGTTCAGGTGCCGTGCATTGAACGCAACGCGATTGCTTCGGTGAAGGCAATTAACTCCGCGCGTATGGCGCTACGCCGCACCAGCGAACCGCGCGTGTCGCTGGATAAGGTGATCGAAACCATGTACGAAACCGGCAAAGATATGAACGCCAAATACCGTGAAACGTCACGTGGTGGTTTAGCGATTAAAGTCCAGTGCGACTAGCCGCTTCGGTGACGATTAAAGCAACAATCGCACATTTTTATGCATAACTGACTACCTCCGTTTAAGTAAACCAGTTACATTAATTTTCGCGGGCGGCCCTCAGGGGCCGCGCTTTTTTTAGTGCCGTTTTTTTTATTCAGCCGCGCTAAACCTGGCCGCCTCAATGCCGATAACCTACTCGTTAATTTGGCTTCAATCTTTGTTTTACAAGGTGGTTACTGATGCTCATTCCCCAGCAATTCGTGGGTCAATTTCGCCGTAAGCGGTTGCTTATTGCGTTGGTGATCGCCTCGCTGGTGCTAATCCTGACGCTGACTTTTCGTTATATCGAAGAGAAGTCGCGTATTGAGCAGCAGTCACTGAATTTTGCTAGCCGCGCCATCGAACGCTTTGACCGCATGTTCTCGCCGCTGGACGTGTCCGCCAATAACACGCTGGGCTTAGTTGGCGTGCCTTGTGCGCAAGTGCGTTATCCGTTGATTGAGAAGATCGCCTCGCTGCAAACCGTGCGCACCGTTTTTCTGGTGCAAGACGACAAACTTTATTGCTCAAGCATTTTTGGCCCGCAAAACCTCTCCTTCAGCCAAACCTATCCCGAACTGGCGATTAACAATCAGCGTATGATGCTGTCCACCGACAGCGATCTGTTAAAAGGCTCGCCGGTATTGTTGCTGTGGACGCCAAAGTCGCTGGATAACCGCGAAGGTTTGCTGCAAGTCATCAACATTGAATTGATGACCAATTATCTGCTGGAACCGCAGCTACCGTGGGTGGAACGCGCCATCTTCAATGTTGGCGGTCAAAGCCTGGAATATGGCAATCCATTAATAGAACCCACCGAACCTTCTGAAGATGAAGTGGCCTACGATCAGGCTTCATTGCGTTATCCGTTTAGCATCACCGTTTACGGCCCTTCTCCCGCGCGTTTAGCCTTGAACACTTTGCCGTCGCAATTGCCGCTGGCGCTGATGCTCAGTTTATTGATGGGTTATATCGTCTGGCTGGCCACCGCCAACCGCATGAGTTTGAGCTGGCAGATTAGCTATGGCATCACCGCCAACGAATTTATGGTGTATTGCCAGCCGCTGATTAACGCCAAAAGTGGCGAATGTGATGGTATGGAATTGCTGCTGCGTTGGCACAACCAACGCCAAGGTTGGGTTGCGCCAGATGTATTTATTCCGCTGGCAGAACGCCAAAACCTGATCGCGCCTTTAACTCGTTTTGTACTGGCGAAAGTGGTGGATGAGCTGCCAAATCTGCCGCAGTGCCCGTCGTTCCATATAGCGATTAACGTCGCCGCCAGCCACTTCCGCGACCGCGCGATTGTCGAAGATTTGCAAAATATTTGGTGGCCAGCTAACCCGATTCCTAAACTGGTGGTCGAACTTACCGAGCGCGATGCGTTGCCAGTGATCGACCAATCCGTGGTGTCGCAGTTGCATGAGATTGGCGTGCGTTTGGCAATTGATGATTTCGGAACCGGCCACAGTTCGCTGGCCTACCTGAAAGATCTCAAACCTGACGTGCTGAAAATCGATAAGATTTTTACTGCGGCGATTGGCACTGATGCAATCAACGCTACCGTCACCGATATGGTAATTTCACTGGCACAGCGCCTGAATATTTCGCTGGTGGCGGAAGGTGTCGAAACCGCGGAGCAAGCGCATTATCTGCGTGAACGCGGCGTCGATCATTTACAAGGCTACTTCTACGCGCGTCCAATGCCGATTGAAGACTTCCCGCTGTGGCTGGAGCAACATCAGGCGCAGCTTAGCGCTTAGTTTTCCAAATTATTACGTTCAACCGGTCACCCTAAATGGCGATCCTACGGCAACAATCACATATAAAAAAACGGCCATCCCGCAAGGAATGGCCGTTTTTGTTCAACCCATCAAAAATTACTCTTGGTGTTCTTCGTGGTCGAACGGCTTATCTTTAGTGACGCGAACCAGATCGATACGGTAATCCGTGGCTTCAATCACCTGGAAGTGTAGCGGCGGCAGGTCAATCACTTCGCCCGGTAACGGCAACTGCCCTTTCTGCGCAATCAGCAAACCCGCTAACGAAGCATGATCTTCATCCGACTTCACCAGATCATGCTGGTCCAACAGCTGTTGCAGCGAATGCAGATCGGTGCCGCCCTTCACTAACCAACCGTCGCCATCGGCAATGATATCTGGCGTTTCATCTTCGTCCGGGAATTCACCGGCAATCGCTTCCAATACGTCCAGCGGGGTGATTAAACCTTGCACCACGCCAAATTCGTTGGTCACGATGACAAAGCTGCCTTTGGCACGACGCAGCACGCCCAACAGATTGATGGGGTCCAGCGTTTCAGGCACCACAATCGGCGGCGTATTGGCAGCAAACGTCGCCACATCCATACCGTGTTCCAGCGCCACCAGCAGCTCTTTAGCGCGCACCACGCCAATAATTTCATCCAACTCACCGCGACACACCGGGAACAAGCTGTGCGGCGTGTCCAGCAACTGAATGCGGATTTCATCAAGTGGACGCGTGACATCAACCCAGGAAATGTTGCCGCGCGGCGTCATGATGCTGCGGATTGAACGCTGCGATAACGTCAACACACCGTTAATCATGTAACGCTCTTCGTCTTTAAACGCTTCCTGCGGCATCGCTTCAGCCAAGGCAGTTTCTTCCGTAGTCGCCGCTTGCTTGCGCTGACGACCACCCATCAGGCGCAAAATCGCTTCTGCGGTGCGCTCGCGCATCGGGCGATGTTCCTGATGCTTGATAAAGTTACGGCGCGCAATCTGGTTAAACAGTTCGATGATGATCGAGAAACCAATCGCCGCGTACAGGTAACCTTTCGGAATGTGGAAACCAAAGCCTTCGGCCACCAGCGACAAACCAATCATCAGCAAGAAGCTCAGACACAGCACCACCACGGTCGGATGCGCGTTAACAAAGCGCGTCAACGGTTTCGAGGCCAGCAACATCACGCCCATGGCAATCACCACCGCGGTCATCATCACCGGCAAATGGTTCACCATGCCGACAGCAGTAATCACCGCATCAAGCGAGAACACCGCGTCCAGCACCACAATCTGAATCACCACCGCCCAGAAACTGGCGTAACCTTTATTGCCCTGATGTTCCAGCCCACGGTTCTCCAGCCGTTCATGCAGTTCCATGGTTCCCTTAAATAACAGGAACAAACCACCGAACAGCAGAATTAAATCTCGTCCAGAAAAGCTGAAATCGCCTACGCTGAATAGGGGTCGCGTCAGTGTGACGATCCATGAAATCAGCGACAGCAAGCCAAGGCGCATGATCAACGCCAGCGACAGGCCGATTAAACGTGCTTTATCGCGCTGCTTCGGCGGCAATTTGTCGGCGAGAATGGCGATAAATACCAGGTTATCAATGCCGAGAACAATCTCCAGCACGATCAGCGTTAGTAAACCCGCCCAAATTGAGGGGTCGAAGAGAAATTCCATCAAAGACTCCTTACCAGAACAGTGGGCACGCGAAATGTCATCTGCGTTTGAGAGCGAGATGAGTATTCGTTAGCAGGGAATGTAACGCTGAAGAGCGTTGAAGCATGCGCAGAGCAGCGCAAAGAAGATGTTGAGCGACGTCGGTGACGGTCCATAAAGGTGAGCTGAAGCCCGGTACTCCTAAGTAATAAACAGATGGCTAATGTATCAGTTACATCAACAACGTCAAAAAAATTTATTACATTTACAAATATCTACACAAACGGATGAATAACGCGCAAAAGCGTACATTCGCGCCGTTACGCTCTGAATAGCTGACAAACATCACATAAATTATTTTTTCGATCACTAAAATAAATCGCGACCTTATCGCTGTGCAGCAGATAGTTTCGTTTTATTTATTGATGCATTTCTTCATCTCAGAACGAACGAACCACCTAAAACACTAACGGTAATTTTCATTGATTCCCGGCGATGCCGAGAATCTCCCACGCGAACGGAGGTAGCAAGTGACCATTGCTATTGTAATTGGTACACATGGCTGGGCGGCAGAACAGTTGCTTAAAACAGCAGAAATGCTGTTGGGTGAGCAAGAAAATGTCGGATGGATTGATTTCGTTCCCGGCGAAAATGCAGAAACGCTAATCGAAAAGTATCAAGCGCGACTGGCCGATCTCGACACGTCAAAGGGCGTGTTGTTCCTGGTCGACACTTGGGGTGGCAGTCCATTTAATGCGGCAAGCCGTATTGTGGTGGACAAGCAAGGCTACGATGTCATCGCCGGCGTCAACATTCCGATGCTGGTCGAAACCCTGATGGGACGTGATGACGATCCTTCGTTGGAAGAGTTGATACATATCGCGGTGGAAGCCGGTCGCGAAGGCGTTAAAGCCCTCAAAACCGAAACCCCTGCACCCGCCGCTGCGGCTGCTCCCGTTGCTGCGGCAAAAGCCCCTGCCCAACCGCAAAAACCGATGGGACCGGGCGATCACATGAAAATTGGCCTCGCGCGTATTGATGACCGCTTGATTCACGGACAAGTGGCCACGCGCTGGACCAAAGAAACCAACGTCACCCGCATTATTGTCGTCTCTGATGAAGTGGCGAACGATCATGTGCGTAAAACGCTGTTAACGCAGGTTGCACCTCCGGGCGTCACCGCGCACGTGGTGGACGTCGATAAGATGGTTCGCGTATGGAATAACCCAAAATACGGACAGGACAAAGTGATGCTGTTGTTCACCAATCCCACCGATGTGGTGCGAATTGTTGAGCAAGGCGTGGATATCAAGTCCGTCAATATCGGCGGCATGGCATTCCGCCAGGGCAAAACGCAAGTCAACAACGCGGTATCCGTGGATGAGAAAGATATCACCGCCTTCCGCAAACTGAACGAACGCGGTATCGAACTGGAAGTACGTAAAGTGTCCAGCGATCAGCGACTGAAAATGATGGACCTGATCGCCAAGGTCAATCCGTAGTTCGCCCTTTGCCTGCATCCGTGGGCGAATTTTAGAGACCTTGCAGAGGAGAAATGCAATGGAGATAACCACGCTACAAATCATTTTGATATTTATTGTGGCTTGTATTGCCGGGATGGGATCGATCCTTGATGAGTTTCAATTCCACCGTCCGTTGGTGGCTTGTACCTTAATTGGTGCGGTCCTTGGCGACATGAAAACCGGTATCATCATCGGCGGTACGCTGGAGATGATTGCACTGGGCTGGATGAACATCGGTGCGGCGGTTGCACCGGATGCGGCGCTGGCTTCGATTATCTCAACCATTCTGGTTATTGCTGGTGGTCAAAGCGTTGGTGCCGGTATTGCACTGGCGATTCCACTGGCCGCAGCAGGACAGGTTCTGACCATCATCGTGCGTACCATCACCGTGGCCTTCCAGCACGCCGCCGATAAGGCCGCCGAGAAAGGCAACCTGAGCGCGATTAGCTGGATCCACGTTTCGGCGTTGGTCTTGCAGGCGATGCGTATCGCTATCCCGGCGTTGATCGTGGCGATTTCGGTCGGTACCAGCATCGTGCAGGAACTGCTGAGCTCGATTCCAGAAGTGGTCACCAACGGTCTGAACATCGCGGGTGGCATGATCGTGGTAGTCGGTTACGCGATGGTCATCAACATGATGCGCGCAGGCTACCTGATGCCGTTCTTCTACCTTGGCTTCGTTACTGCAGCCTTCACCAACTTCAACCTGGTTGCGCTGGGCGTGATTGGCGTGGTGATGGCGGTGCTGTATATCCAGTTGGCACCGAAATATAACCGCGTTGCAGGTGCTGCAACTGCTGGTCCTGCTAACAATGACCTCGATAACGAACTCGACTAGGAACAGGTGAAATCATGGTTGATACAACTAACACTCCAAAGAAACTCACCCCTGGCGACGTCCGTGGTGTGTTCCTGCGCTCTAACCTGTTTCAGGGTTCGTGGAACTTTGAACGTATGCAGGCGCTGGGTTTTTGCTACTCAATGGTGCCGGTGATTCGTCGCCTGTATCCAGAAAACAACGACGACCGCAAACAGGCAATCAAACGCCATCTGGAGTTCTTCAATACCCATCCTTATGTGGCCGCGCCGGTATTGGGCGTAACCATGGCGATGGAAGAACAACGTGCTAATGGCGCAGCGATTGACGATGCAGCAATCAACGGCATCAAAGTCGGTCTGATGGGCCCGCTGGCTGGTGTCGGTGACCCGATCTTCTGGGGTACGGTTCGTCCGGTATTTGCTGCACTCGGCGCGGGTATCGCGATGAGCGGCAGTTTGCTCGGTCCCTTGCTGTTCTTCATTCTGTTTAACGTGGTGCGTATGCTGACGCGTTATTACGGTGTGGCGTACGGCTACCGTAAAGGTGTCGATATCGTGAGCGATATGGGTGGCGGTTTCCTGCAGAAACTGACGGAGGGCGCGTCGATTCTCGGCCTGTTTGTCATGGGGGCGCTGGTCAATAAGTGGACGCATGTGAATGTGCCGCTGGTGGTATCACGCATAACCGACCAGACCGGCAAAACCACGGTAACTACAGTACAATCGATCCTCGATCAGTTGATGCCAGGTCTGATTCCGCTGTTGCTGACCTTTGGTTGTATGTGGCTGCTGCGTCGCAAAGTTAACGCCTTGTGGATCATCGTTGGCTTCTTCGCCATCGGGATCTTCGGTTACTGGATCGGCTTGCTCGGTCTGTAATCATCACAGCCGGGAGAGATTGTCTCCCGGCTATTTTATTTTGAACGGCATGACCTGAACGTCAACGTTGAGGTCATTTCGGTTGAGGAACAACACCCAATGTCACTGACTGACGCCCTGATCGCCCTGCTGATTGCGGGCTTTGTGCTTTTCGCTATCTATGATGAAGCGATCCTGCCACGCCGCAATGGCCCGACCAAATTGCGTGTTGCTTTACGTCGTCGCCATAAAATCGATAGCGCAATTTTCGTGGTGCTATTGCTGATTCTGCTGTGGAACAACATCGACAATCACGGCACGCAACTCACCACCAACTTACTGTTGGTGGTGTGCTTTATGGCGATATGGATTTTCTGGATCCGCAGCCCGAAGCTGCTGATGAAAGAGAGCGGTTTGTTTTATGGCAGTGTGTGGATCGATTATCGCCGTATTCAGAGCATGAACTTGTCGGAAGACGGCATTCTGGTGATGCAACTTGAACAACGCCGCTTGCTGATTGCGGTTAAACAACTCGACGATCTGGAACGTATTTATAACACGCTGGTAGAAGCGCGTTAGTCGCGTTGCCACAAGGTTAAGGTGAAATCGGCATCGCAGCTAAACTCGCTCGATGCTGCGAGGTTCTGCCACACCTCTTCGCGCGCGCGCCAGGCAAATGGCGTCATCTGAAGTAAACTCACCGCCGCCGCGCCGCTCAATGTCATGCTGTAATGCAGGTTTTGCTGATCGACCTGCTTAAATCCGCCATAAACCTTCTCTTCCGTCGCATGCAGTTGCACTTCGCGATAGATCAGCGCCTTAAACTGCTGCAAATGATGCGCGGCTGGCGTGACCGTCAATAAGAAACCGCCTGGCTTAATGACTCGACTCAGCTCTTCTTCATTACAAGGCGCGTAAATGCGCACCACCGCATCCAATGACGCATCGGCAAACGGTAAACGCTGGCTGGAAGCGACACAGAATTTCACCGCGTGATAGCGTTTCGCCGCCATGCGAATCGCGGCTTTGGCTACATCAAGGCCAAACAGTTGCGCTTGAGGTAATGCCGCTGCCATCGCTGCGGTGTAATAGCCTTCTCCGCAACCGATATCCAGCACCTGCGCAGGTTGTGCGGCTAATTTCTCTGCGAGGATCTGCGCCACGCTGTCGCGCAGCGGCTGATAATGCCCAGCGTCGAGAAAGGCGCGACGCGCTTGCAGCATCTCTGCGCTGTCGCCCGGTTCTTTTGAGCCTTTATGCTGCACCGGCAGCAAATTGACGTACCCTTCTTTCGCCTGATCAAACTGATGTCCCGCATCACAACGGAAGCTGTTGGCCTGCTGCAATAAAGGCTGATGGCAAAGTGGGCAAATCAAAGACATAGATAACTCCGGGTTAGCGATTCGCGGCGCAGTTTACCCTGATCATCCAGCAACAGAAAGTGCAAAGAAAAAGCCCTGCTCGATGAACAGGGCTTTAAGATTCGTTTCAGTGGTGCATGGCACCGAGCCTGAGGGCGAAATCAGATTGGGGTAACGTTGACCGCAGCTGGACCTTTCTGGCCGTCCTGAATTTCGAACTCAACGCTTTGGCCTTCGGCCAGAGTTTTAAAACCATTGCCCTGGATTGCAGAGAAGTGTACGAACACATCTTTGCTACCATCAGCAGGAGTAATAAAACCAAAACCTTTAGACTCGTTGAACCACTTAACCTGACCTTTAATCTTTGCCATTTCGCAAATTTCCTTTCGATGTTTATATTGCCCGGAGGCAGACTTACAGATAAACCAGAGACATTACTGAATGAGGCACTAATTTAAGGTTCGGCAAGGAAGCGGTATTCAACGTCAACGTCTTTACTCGTAACTTCTTTACTGAAGATGCCATACATAAACAGAACTGTACCTCGTTTGACCCACGATTTGTTATCACATATCCGCAAATTAATGGCAAGCCATTTTTAAACGCTGATCGACGTGACGCACATAATTAGCGAATTGACCGTGCCGTTGCTGTTTCAGCATATTGACAGCATCAACCTAAACTGCGCACAAACGCTTATTCATCAGTACAGTTAGCGTCAAACAGCGGGTTCGTCAAGCGCAGCGGCGTCGGGTAATTCTGTACAAATAAAGTGGATAACGCTACGCCAAAAATATTGCACTAATATGGCATCACTAAAATATTCCACTAAAAAGTTAGCCAGTTACCCAACAACCGCGCCTGTACAGATATTGTACAAATAGTTTTCTGCGGTATAAGTTATTAATTGTTTTGCACCAAAATCAGGAAAGGACAATTATATTCGCCCCATATAAAAGCATTATCAATTGCTGGCATTTATCTCAATTTTAACTATCTACTCAACAATTAAATGTTAAAAAGAACATCTCAAGGCTTGATTTAACAAACGCGCACTAGGATTAATCTTAGATGATATTCATTTGAAACGTTTCGCTGCTATTAACGTAGATGATCGTGCCTAACCCACGACAACATATTGCGGATACTGCGCACCATTTCAGTGCGCAGTGGATAACGAAGAACCATCGCGATAAGCGTTTTGCTGTGTACTTAGCGCTCGGGGATCATCCGGATAAAATCGCGTTTCCCTTCTGTTTCTTCCTCTGCTGCGGGTTTTGCGCTGACAGGTTGTGCATCAACTAATCGACGTAATAGCACATTCTGTTTCTTCTGCTCTTCTACTAATGCTTCCAATAAACGGATCTGTTCACTGGCGCGTACGCTAGCCCGGTTAACGAAGAACCAGGCAATAAAGGCCACAATAATGATGATGGCCAGGACGCCATAACCAAACAGCGGACTGGTGTTTGCGGCTAACTCGTTCATAACTGCCTCTGTAGTCAAAAAACAAACCTCTACTCCGCCGCCGATTCTACTCGTTGCTGGCACAAAAGATAATGGGTGGCGGCTAAAAGCAGATTATCCCGCAAAGATCCTCTCTTTCAGTTATCTCTGATCGATCCGCTGGCGAAAGCGCGGCATGCTGATAAAGTAGAGCCGGCAGCAACTTCGGAACAGCTGCGTTTTGTATCACAAGGAGAAAAGATGAAATTACTCGTTAGAACGATTATGGTGCTGGCACTGATTTGGCTAGCAATGCTATTGACTGGTTATGGCGTGCTGACTTGCAGCAACAAGAATGCGGCTGGCTTAGGGCTGCAATGTAGCTACCTCACCGCGCGCGGCATGATTACAGCACAGTATCTGCACACAGACAGCGGCATCGTCGGCGTAACGGATTGTCCGTTGCTGAAGAAGAGTGGTGAAGTGGTCGATAACTGATCATCCGGCGGGCTGGTAACAGCCCGCTCTTTCACTCAGAAAGGATAGTCGTGGTAGCCCATCTGTTCGGACAGATTGCGCGCCGCACGATGCAACATCGCGACATATTCGTTTTTCGCTTCTTCAGAAAAACGGATGGTTGGGAACGAGATACTTAACCCGGCAATCACCACACCAAAGCGATCAAAAACCGGCACCGCGATGCAGCGTAAGCCCTCTTCCTGCTCCTCATTATCTTCGCCAAAACCTTGCGCCTTCACCTGATCCAACACCTCAAGCAACGCTTCCACCGTGACAATGGTCTTGGCCGTGCTGCGCCTGAACGCCACTTCGCGCAGAATATCTTGTACTTCCGCACGATCGCGCCATGCCAGCAGCACTTTACCGATTGCCGTCGTGTGCAGCGGATTGCGGCGGCCGATACGTGAGTACATGCGCAGGTTATACAGTGAATCAATTTTGTGGATGTAGACGATGCTGTCTTCTTCCAACGCGCCCAAATGGATAGTTTCTTTGGTGAGACGTGACAGCTCGCGCATTTCGATATCGGCACTGCGAATCAAATCCACGTTCTGCAACGCTTTTGCGCCCAGCTCAAACAGTTTCAGCGTCAGTGAATATTTCTCACTTTCCCCTTCCTGCGCCACATACCCCAAGGTTTTCATGGTCTGGAGAAAGCGATAAACGGTGCTTTTCGACATCAGCACCCGTTGTGATAACTCAGTAATACCGTGATCGCGCTCTTCGCCCAACGCTTGCAAAATGCCAAACACTTTCATCACCGATGAAACCGAGTCGGGCTGTTTATCATTATCGCTGCTCGCCATGGCGCGTATCCTTTTTTGACAGTGTTTCAAAAAAAACGGAACAGAAACGCCAGTATATGCGTTTCACAGTAAATGCGGCAATCACTGACACGGCATGACACATTCGCACGTAATTTTATGTCAATGAATGCGGTGCTTTTCGCCAGCGAATTGATTAGCATGATGATATTCACTTCCTTCACTTATTCTACTTATGCCCGCAACTGCTCCTCAGGATGGATTACCCGTTCCACAACGTTATGGCGCGATTTTAACTATCGCGCTCGGCATCATGATGGCGGTGCTGGATGGCGCGATTGCCAACGTGGCGCTACCCACTATCGCCCGTGAACTCAATGCCAGCCCGGCAGAATCAATTTGGATCGTTAACGCTTACCAAATTGCCATCGTCATCTCACTGCTTTCGCTGTCATTTCTGGGCGATATGCTCGGTTATCGCCGTGTGTATCAAGTGGGCCTCGGCTTATTTATCGCCACATCCCTATTCTGCGCGCTCTCCTCATCGCTCAATATGCTGACCTTCGCGCGCGTGCTGCAAGGCTTTGGTGGCGCAGCGCTGATGAGCGTCAACACCGCACTGATACGCATCATCTATCCGCAGCGCTTTTTGGGGCGTGGTATGGCGATCAACTCGCTGATCGTTGCGGTTTCCAGTGCGGCCGGACCAACGGTTGCTGCGGCCATCTTGTCGATCGCCAGTTGGAAGTGGTTGTTCCTGATCAACGTGCCACTGGGCATTGTGGCGCTGTGGCTGGCGTTACGTTTCCTGCCTGACAACACGCAAAAAGCTAAGCAGCAGAAATTTGATGTGCCCAGCGCCATCATGAATGCGCTATTTTTTGGTTTGCTGATTTCGGCGTTAAGCGGATTTTCACAAGGACAAAATGGCTGGCTGATTACTGGCGAGTTGGTTGCGTTATTACTGGTTGGCGTGGTGTTTGTGCGCCGTCAATTGGCGATGCCAGTGCCACTGTTGCCGGTGGATTTGCTACGTATCCCGATCTTTTCATTATCCATTGGTACCTCCATTTGTTCATTCTGTGCGCAAATGCTGGCGATGGTGGCATTGCCATTTTTCCTGCAAAACGTGCTAGGACGCGATGAAGTTGCCACCGGTTTGCTGTTAACGCCATGGCCGTTGGCAACGATGGTGATGGCGCCAATTGCCGGACGACTGATTGAGAAATTCCACGCTGGATTATTAGGCGGATTGGGATTGGCGATGTTTGCTGCGGGGCTGTTTTTGCTGGCCTTGTTGCCAAGCCAACCAACCGATGCCGACATTATCTGGCGTATGATGCTGTGCGGCGCTGGATTTGGCCTGTTCCAGTCACCCAATAATCACACCATCATCACCGCCGCACCACGCAATCGCAGCGGCGGTGCCAGCGGCATGTTGGGCACCGCGCGTCTGGTTGGACAAAGCAGCGGTGCTGCGCTGGTCGCGCTGATGTTTAACCTGTTTAACGACAGCGGCACGCACGCATCGTTGTTGCTGGCCGGCAGCTTTGCCAGTGTTGCCGCCATCGTCAGTATGGCGCGTATGACGCAGTCGCGAGAAACCGCCGAATCGTAGAAACAGCAAGGGCGCCAATCGGCGCCCTTTTCATTTCAAACACGGTAACTATTTGATGTATTCACCGCTGCGCAACGCTTCGATACGTTTATCCAGCGGCGGATGCGACATGAATAACTCGCTCAACGATTTGTTTTTACCGTTGATGCAGAACGCCATCATGCTGCTTGGCTCCTGCGGTTCGTAGCTGGTTTTCAAACGCTGCAAGGCAGCAATCATCTTCTCGCGGCCCACCAGTTTCGCGGAACCGGCATCGGCGTGGAATTCACGGTGACGTGAGAACCACATGGTGATCATGCTGGCGAGGAAGCCAAACAGCAGTTCCAGCACCATCGACACCGCGAAATAGACCATTGGATTGCCATTGCTGCTCTCGTCGCCATCGCGGTTGCCGGACAAAAAGCCCGAAGCAATCTGCGCCAAAATACGCGAAATAAAGATAACAAAGGTGTTCACCACGCCCTGAATCAACGTCATGGTGATCATATCACCGTTTGCGATGTGCGCGATTTCGTGCGCCAGCACCGCTTCCGCTTCATCGCGGCTCATGTTTTGCAATAAACCGGTCGACACTGCAACCAGCGATGCATCACGACGTGCCCCCGTCGCAAAGGCGTTAATGTCTGGCGCGTGGTAAATCGCCACCTGCGGCATCGCAATGCCGGCCTGTTGAGCCTGGCGGCCGACGGTTTCCATCAGCCAGCGTTCCGTTTCGTTACGGGGTTGTTCAATCACTTCACCGCCAACGGATCGCAATGCCATCCATTTGGACATCAGCAGTGAAACAAACGCACCGCCAAAGCCAAACAGACCTGCCATAATCATCAGACCTTGAACACTGCTTGACTGAATTCCTGTCAGACTCAGAATCAGTCCGAATACCAACATCACCGCCAAGTTGGTGAGCAGGAAAAGAGCAATACGCATCATAAAAGTTAATCTTCCTCAGTTGTTCTCGCGCTCATGCGCGGATATCTATCCTAGGGTCATTGCTGCGCTTTTCAAGCAACCTTAATCTTTAAGTGCCTAAAAAGACATAACTTTACATTAGAGCTGGAAGCCGGCTATTGGCCGCATTAACGCATCTGAACAATGATTTTAGCCTAAAAAAAAGCACCGCTTAAGCGGTGCTGTTTCATAAGCCGAGGGCTATTTCGCCGCTTCGGCAGCAGGCTGGGTTTTCTCCAACTGCGCCATGTCGTTAGCGATTTTCACCGTTTCATCCAGATACGGATCAGGCTCTTTATAGTCTTTCGGCAGATCGTCCAGGCTCTTCAGCGGCGCTTTGCCTTCCGTTTGATAACGCGCGTTGATACGCTCCAGACGCAGTGCATCATCTTCATGATTCTCTTTCTCACGTTGCGCAAGATTGAGCGAAACGATATTGCGTTTGTCTTTCATCGCGTCGAAGCGCGCAATATCTTTCATGATGTACTGGAATTCACGATCTTTCGCGATACGATCGGCATGTTCTTTGGTCAGCTGCGGCACCATCGGCGCGATATCACCGGTTTTGGTGTAGCTTGCCGCGTTCACGCTGTCCCACGGCAATGCATTGTCCTCGAATTTCTCGCCAGTTTCTGCCGCTTCCACGCCGGTTGGCATCAGCAGATCAGGCGTTACGCCTTTACGCTGAGTACTGCCGCCGTTGATACGGTAGAACTTCTGAATGGTGTATTGCACTGAACCCAGCGCAGGCCATTCTGGACGCAGCATCTGATCGTAGATGCGATTCAGAGAACGGTACTGCTGCACCGTGCCTTTACCGAAGGTCGGCTCACCGACAATCAGCGCACGACCATAATCCTGCATCGCCGCCGCGAAGATTTCAGACGCTGAAGCACTGAAACGATCGACTAACACCACCAGCGGACCTTTGTAATAAACAATGCCATCGTTATCGCTGTCTTGACGCACGCGACCATTGTTATCACGCACCTGCACCACTGGACCGCTTGGGATAAACAGACCAGACAGCGAAACCGCTTCGGTCAATGCGCCGCCGCCGTTGGTACGCAGATCGATCACAATGCTGTCGACGTTTTGCTTTTGCAGTTTCTGCAACTGCACTTTGACATCGTCAGTTAGGCCAACGTAGAAGCCAGGAATATCCAGTACGCCGACTTTCTCTTTGCCGACGTTATGCACGGTGCCTTTTACCGCACGATCTTCCAGACGGATCTTCTCGCGCGTTAAGGTGACGGTGCGGGTTTTGGTGCCCTTGCCAGCTGGCAGGATTTCCAGGCGCACTTTGCTGCCTTTCGGTCCTTTGATTTTCGACACCACATCATCCAAACGCCAGCCGATCACATCTTCCATCGGCTTGCCTGGCTGACCGACACCAACAATGCGATCGCCGACGCTGATCATTTTGCTCTTGCCCGCCGGACCACCTGCGACCATCGAGTTGATCACCGTGTAGTCGTCGTCCATTTGCAGCACGGCGCCGATACCTTCCAGCGACAGGCTCATTTCGGTGTTGAATTGTTCGGTGTTGCGCGGTGAAAGATAGTTAGTGTGCGGATCGATTTCGTGCGCGAACGCGGTCATCGCCAGCTGGAACACATCTTCACTGTTGCTTTGCGCTAAACGACGGATAGCAAAGTTGTAACGCTTGGTCAGCGTTTCACGGATCTCTTTGTCATCTTTACCGGCCAATTTCAGGCTCAGTTCGTCATATTTAACTTTGGCATCCCACAGCGCATTGAGCTCATCAACGCTCTTCGGCCATGGCGATTTTGCCCGGTCAATGTCAATGGTGTCATTGCCGGTGAAATTCATTGGGCGGTTCAGCACACTCAGCGCGTATTGATAGCGCTCAAAGCGGCGTTTCTGCGCCAGGTTGTAGAGATCGTAAAATACATCCAACTTACCGCTGCGGAATTCGTCACCAACGGTGGTTTTCTTGTCGGCATATTGCGCGACATCAGAAGCCAACAGCACGTTGTGGCTGTAATCGAGCAGATTCAGGTAGCGATCAAAAATTTTTGCTGAAAAGTCCTGATTCAAATCGAATTGGCGGTAATGAGAGCGGGTAAAACGCGAGGTGACGCGTTCACTAACGGTAGGATGTTGCGGGTCTTCGTGTAGCTGGGGAATCTGATCAGCGCGGGTAATATTGTCTGCGCTAAAGGTGGGACCTGCTAAAAGCAGGCCCGCGATCATACTGATCTTTAAAATATTGTTCATGCCAGGGTCAGCCTCCGTTTCAGAACTGCAAATGTTCTGCGCGCACAATCATTGCCATGCCGGAAGCGAGCTGAACCCGAACGCCATCTTTAGTAATTTCAAGAATGGTAGCGTCCATTGCACCTTTACCTGCAGTCACTTTAATGTTCTGGCCGGGTTGCAACGTTGAGGTGTCAGTAACAGGTTTAGCTCGCGGCGGTTGCGGTGCGGTACGCTCAGCAGCGGCGGCACGCGGTGCCTGCTGTGGACGTGGCTTACGCGGCGCATCGCCGTTCGCAGCAGGTTTGCGTGGAGCAGGCTTGCGTGGACGACGTTCAGCGGTCTCTTCACCGGCTTCGCGCTTCTTCGCTTTTTGCTGATCACGCTGCGCCTGAACGCGAGCTTTAGCTTCTTCCAGTTGCTTGCGCGCATGTTCTACGTGTTGCTCATCCAGCACGCCACAGGCATTGCCGTCGAGATCAACACGGATGGCACCTGCTTTGATGCCATAAAGATAACGCCAGCTAGAGGTATATAGACGTAAGGCAGAACGCAGTTGCGTCTTGCTCAGGCTTAATTCGCCTTGAACACGCTCGACCAGATCTTGAAAAATGCCGATTTTGAGCGGACGCGCCTCGCCTTCGGCGCTAAAGCATTGCGGAAAACGCTCCGCCAAAAAGGCGATGACTTCTTTACTGCTATTCAACTTAGGTTGATTTTCCATGAAATTTCCTGATTACAACGGATTTGCCGACCAGAGCAGGCATGAACAGGCGACATTATAATGACAACATCGCCAAATGCTATGTGATCCAGTCGATTAGCTGTGCGTCAGCTGAATAAATTTTACGATGTCGCTGCCCGCCAGCACTTCACAAAGCCCGTCGGTAAGGGCCACCAGCCCCGCTTCATCCTCGCTGTCGAAGCGAGAATAAACCGTACTATCAATATCTAAAACGCCCACCAGGGTGCCGTTCACTTTCAGAGGAATCACGATTTCGGCATTGCTCGCCGCATCACAGGCGATGTGGCCGGGGAACGCATGCACGTCCTCAACCAACTGCACTTTATCCTCAGCAACCGCTGTACCGCACACGCCTTTGCCCACCGGAATGCGTACACAGGCGATTTTGCCCTGGAACGGACCTAACACCAGTGTGTTTGGCTCAGTTAGCAAATAGAATCCTGCCCAATTCACGCCTTCCAGGCGTTCAAATAACAGCGCGCTGCAATTGCCGAGCGCTGCCAGGAACGAGGTTTCACCCGCCAACAACGCGCGGATATCACGATTTAAATCCTCGTAAAAAGCTTTTTTGTTCATTGTTCAACCATAACTCATCACTGTGGTGACCTTAATGTCACTCAGTTGTTAAAATAAGCACTAATAATCCAGGCGCATCAGGTGAATCATTCTGTTAGTTACTATAACCTTAGCAGTCGGTGGATAAGAGTTTTCTTGTACCACTGAATGTTGCAGGCAGATTGGCTCTGCTCAACATGCCGGTAACCGTAACGAACGATGGGCACTTGCGTCACCTATGAAAATTCACGCTATCAGCCAGACGTTGCCCCACGCACGTTATCAGCGTTGTCCGCAATGCGATACCCTTTTTTCCTTACCGGATGTGAAATCGCATCAGACAGCTTATTGCCCACGCTGTCATGCGCAAATCCAGAGCGGACGTGACTGGTCAATGACGCGTCTCACCGTGATGGCGGTGGTGATGATGGTCTTAATGCCCTTCGCCTTCAGCCTGCCATTGGTGGATATTCGCCTGCTTGGCATGCGCATCAACGCCAGCTTGCTTGAAGGCGTGATCCAGATGGCACAGCAAGGTAATACGTTAACCGCTTCGATGGTGGCGTTCTGCACCATCGGTGCGCCGGTAACTTTGGTGGCTGGCATTGTCTATTTATGGGTTGGCAACGCGCTCGGCATGAATCTGCGTCCAGTATTGCTGATGCTGGAGAAGCTTAAAGAGTGGGTGATGCTGGATATCTATCTGGTCGGCGTAGCGGTGGCATCAATAAAGGTGCAGGATTACGCCGCGCTGGAAGTGGGTTACGGATTGGTGGCGTATATCGCCTTAACGGTATTGAGCCTGTTAACGCTCATCCACCTCAATGTCGAGCAGTTGTGGGAACACTATTATCCGCAAGCGATGCCCACCTCGCCGCCAGAAGAGTGGCAAGTGTGCCTTAACTGTCACCAAACCGGCGTCGCCGATGAACGCGGTCGCTGCACGCGCTGCCATACGCCGCTCGATTTTCGCCGTCGCCACAGCTTACAAAAATCCTGGGCCGCTTTAATCGCCTCGATTGTCTTGTTGATTCCCGCCAACCTGATGCCGATCTCTATCGTTTACGTCAATGGCGCGCGCCGCGAAGATACCATTTTCTCCGGCATTTTAGGGCTGGCATCGGGCAATGTTCCGGTTGCAGCCGTGGTGTTTATCGCCAGTATTCTGGTGCCGTTTACCAAAGTGTTAGTGATGCTGACGTTGTTAATCAGCATTCATTTCAAATGCGAACAGGGTTTAAAAACCCGCATTCGCCTGCTGCGCGCCGTTACCTGGGTGGGCCGCTGGTCGATGTTGGATCTGTTTGTGATTGCGTTAACCATGTCGCTGGTCAATCGTGACCAGCTGCTGGCTTTTACTATGGGACCGGCCGCCTTCTACTTTGGCTCTGCCGTGATCCTGACCATTATGGCTGTTGAGTGGCTTGACAGCCGCCTGATCTGGGATGCACATGCAACAGGAAACGCCGACTACACCGACTAGCGCGAATCTGCGCGGCAAGCGCAAGATTTCGCCCTTTTGGTTATTGCCCATCATCGCCCTGCTGATCGCTTGCTGGCTGTTATGGACCAATTACCAGGAGCGCGGTACGACGATCACCATTAACTTCCAAACGGCAGACGGTATTGTGCCGGGCCGCACGCCAATTCGTTATCAGGGCGTGGAAGTCGGCACGGTGCAAGGTATCGTGCTGAGCGATGATTATCGCAGCATCCAGATCAAAGCCAGTATCAAGAGCGATATGCGCGATGCGCTGCGCGAAGACACGCAGTTTTGGCTGGTGACGCCTAAAGCCTCGCTGGCGGGTGTTTCCGGGCTGGATGCGCTGGTCGGCGGTAACTATATCGGCATGATGCCAGGCAAAGGCAAGGAGCAGGATCACTTCACGGCGCTGGATGCGCAGCCGAAATATCGCGTGAATACTGGCGAATTGCTGATCCATCTGCGCGCACCGGACCTCGGTTCGTTGAATACCGGTTCGCTGGTCTATTACCGCAAAATCCCGGTTGGCCGCGTGTATGATTACAGCCTGAACAACAGTACCGATGGCGTCACCATTGATGTGCTGATTGAACGTCGCTTCATCAATTTGGTGAAAAAGCAGAGCCGCTTCTGGAATGTTTCCGGTGTGGATGCCGATGTCAGCCTGAGCGGGGCTAAAGTGAAGCTGGAAAGCCTGGCGGCGCTGGTGAATGGTGCGATTGCCTTTGATTCGCCCAACGATGGCGAGCAAGCGCAGGTGGATGCCAATTATCAACTTTATCCTGATTTAGCGCACAGCCAGCGAGGTGTGCAGATCCTACTCGATTTACCGAGTGGCGATAACCTGAAAGCCAATAGCACGCCGTTGATGTATCAAGGTTTGGAAGTAGGCACCTTAACCAAATTGAATTTGCAGGATGGCGGTAAAGTCACCGGCGAATTGACCGTCGATCCTTCTGTGACCGGTTTGATGCGCAGCGGCACGCGTATTGAGATGCGCACACCGAAAATCAGTCTGACCGACACCAATCTGAGTAGCCTGTTAACAGGCAACACCTTCGAATTGGTGCCCGGCGAAGGTGAACCGCAAGATCACTTTAATGTGTTGCCAGCCAGCGAGACGCTGCTGCAAAAACCTGACGTACTGACCGTTAAACTCAGCGCACCGGAAACTTACGGGATTGATGCTGGCCAACCGGTAATGCTGTACGGCATGAAGATTGGTCAGGTGATTTCACGCACGCTGGATGAAGACGGCATCAGTTTTGTGGTGGCGATTAATCCGGAACAACGCAAATTGGTGCACGCCGACAGCAAATTTGTGGTCAACAGTCGTCTTGACGTGAAGTTTGGCCTTGATGGCATGCAGGTGCTCGGTGCCAGCGCGCGTGAATGGGTTGATGGTGGCATTCGCCTGATTCCGGGCGCGAAAGGCAATCCGTCGACACGCTATCCTTTATATGCCGATGCTGAACGCGCTGAAGAAGGCATCGTTGGGCAACAACCGCCAACCACGCTGAAACTCACGGCGACCAGTTTGCCAGATGTGCAGGCCGGCTCGGTGCTGCTGTATCGCAAATTCCAGGTCGGCGAAGTGGTTGACGTGGTGCCACGCGCCGATGCGTTCGAAATCTCCATCCATGTTCAGCCGCAATATCGCAAACTGCTGACCAGCGAAAGCGTGTTCTGGGCTGAAGGCGGCGCGAAAGTACAACTCAACGGCAGCGGCTTAACCGTGCAGGCGTCGCCGCTGAATCGTGCGTTAAAAGGTGCCATCAGCTTTGATAATCTGACCGGCGCGCAAGCAGCGAAAGGCGTTAAACGCGTGCTCTATCCTTCGGAAACCGCCGCCCGCGCGGTGGGCAGCCAGATTACGTTGCACACCTACGATGCCAGCAAATTGTCGGCTGGCATGCCAATTCGCTATCTCGGCATCAATATTGGTCAGGTTGAATCGCTGGCACTGAGCAGCGATAACAATCAGGTGGTGGCGAAAGCAGTGCTGTATCCAGAATATGTGCAAGACTTCGCACGCATCGGCAGTCGCTTCTCGGTAGTTTCGCCAGAAATTTCTCCGGCGGGCGTCAACCATCTGGAAACGCTGTTGCAGCCTTACGTTAACGTCGATCCGGGCAAAGGTCCGCTCGCTCGCACCTTTGAGCTGCAAGAGAGCACCATCACCGATTCACGTTACCTGAACGGTTTGACCATTTATGTTGATGCGACCGAAGCCGGTTCGCTGTCGGTGGGCACGCCAGTGCTGTTCCGCGGCGTTGAAGTCGGCACCGTGACGGGAACGTCGCTGGGTAACATGGCCGATCGGGTACAAATCGCGCTGCGCATCAGCAAAAAATATCAGCATCTGGTACGCAACAACTCGGTGTTCTGGCTGGCTTCTGGCTACAACTTCGATTTTGGCCTAATTGGCGGCGTGCTGAAAACTGGCACCTTCCAGCAGTTCATTCGCGGTGGCGTACAGTTTGCCACACCACCAACGGTGCCATTAGCGCCACAAGCCGGTGCCAACAAGCACTTCTTGTTGCAGGATGAAGCGCCGAAAGAGTGGCGCAGTTGGGGCACAGCAATTCCGGACCCTAATCAACCGTAAGCAAATCGGGCAGCCTGGCTGCCCGATTCTTTTTCGCGTGTTACACTTCGCGCCTATTTAGTTTCCCCGGAAGATGCCCGTGTCCGATCGCTTTCCCGAAGATTTCCTCGCGCTGATGCGCGCCAGCCTCACTGACGACGCTGAACTGCAACGTTTCCTCGCTATCAGCCAACAACCGCTGCGACGCAGCCTGCGCGTCAATACCTTAAAGATCAGCGTGGACGATTTCCTTGCACGCACCGCCGATTACGGTTGGCGTTTGACGCCGGTTCCGTGGTGCGCCGAAGGTTTCTGGATTGAGCGTGACGATGAATCACTGCCGTTGGGCAGCGTGGCGGAACATCTCAGCGGTTTGTTCTACATTCAGGAAGCCAGTTCGATGTTGCCGGTTACCGCGCTGTTTGACGCTGCGCCGGATGCACGCCAGGTGATGGATGTTGCGGCTGCGCCAGGTTCGAAAACCACGCAAATGGCGGCATTAATGCGCAATCAAGGCGCAATCCTCGCCAACGAATATTCAGCCAGCCGCGTCAAAGTGTTGCATGCCAACATCAGCCGCTGCGGCGTCAGCAACGTAGCGTTGACCCACTTTGATGGCCGCGTATTTGGTGCCGCGTTACCTGAACGTTTCGACGCGATTCTGTTGGATGCGCCTTGCTCCGGCGAAGGCGTGGTGCGCAAAGATGCCGATGCGCTACGCAACTGGACGCTGGCCAGCACCGAAGCGATTGCGGAAACGCAGCGCGATCTCATCGACAGCGCCTTCCATGCATTGCAGCCCGGCGGCACGCTGATTTACTCCACGTGCACGCTGAATCAAATCGAGAATCAGCAGGTGATTCATTGGTTGCAGCAGCGTTATCCCGACGCGGTGGAAATCGTGCCGCTGAATGATCTGTTTGCGGGCGCGGATCAGGCATTAACACCAGAAGGCTTCTTGCACGTCTTCCCACAAATCTTCGACAGCGAAGGCTTCTTCGTGGCACGGTTACGCAAAACCGCCAGCATTCCGGCGCTACCGCAACCGACCTACAAAGTGGGCAAACTGCCCTTCTCACCGTTGAGCCGTAAGTTGAGCGCCGAAGTCCAGCAGGCGGCAGCCAAAGTCGGTTTGCACTGGGATGAGAATCATACTTTGTGGCAGCGCGACAAAGAGCTGTGGCTGTTTCCCGCCGCACTGGAAAGCTGGCTCGGCAAAGTGCGTTTCTCACGCATCGGCCTGAAATTAGCGGAAACCTTCCCGAAAGGTTATCGCTGGCAGCATGAAGCGGTAGTAGCACTGTCGCAGCCAGGCAGCGAGCTGGATTTCGAACTGACTGATGAACAAGCCGAAAGCTGGTATCGCGGCCAGGATATTCATCCGGAAACCTTGCCACAGCGCGATGAAGTGATCGTTACCTACCAGCAGCAACCGTTAGGTCTTGCCAAGAAAGTCGGCAATCGCATTAAGAACAGCTATCCGCGTGAGTTAGTGCGCGATGGCCGTTTGTTCCGCTAGCGATTACTGCAACTGCACCAGCGTCAGACGATTACCAAACACCGCGCCAGTATCAATGTAATGTTGGTTCGCCACATTAAGCGGTTGTTCTAATGGCGTATGGCCGAAGTAGAACGCGTTGGCACCATCAATGTGGTTAGAATTGCCACGTTGATGGCGTCCCAGGCGTTCGCGGCTCCACACCACTTGTTGCCAATCCACATCTTGTCCCAATGCGTAATGGCTGGACGGATAATCCGCATGCGCTATCACCACCACGCGATCGCCCAAATCCACATGCAAGATTAGCGGCAACTCAGCGCAACGTTTTAGCGCATGGCGGGCGGCAATCAATGACGCGCCTTTCAACTGCCAGAACCAATCGCCGCCGTTCATCATCCACAAGGTTTGGTCGCGTCCTTCTAGCGCCGCCAGCGCCATTTGTTCATGATTGCCGCGTACGCCACGGAACCACGGCTCTTGCAGCAATTGTAAACAGCCGGGACTGTCCGGCCCGCGATCGATTAAATCGCCGACCGACAGCAAGAGATCCTGCTGCTTATCGAAGTTGCGCTTTAACAATTGCGCATCCAGTTGAGCGCGGCAACCGTGTAAATCGCCGACCACCCAAATGTTTCGCCACGTTTTAGCACTTACCGTTTGGTAAAACATGTAATCTTCCCCGGTTGACTGGAAGTTTAAACAACCCAGCATAAAGTATAGCCGGGTCAGGTTTAGCCAGCGGAGGGAACAGCATGAGCGGCCGTAAACAGTTTATTGGTGTATTAATCGTTATTTTCATCGGCAGCCTCTTGCTACTCGAATCACTCGCTCGCTTAGTGCATCTGTTATTTGTGGGATAATTACCCGACTTTACATTCCTCACTAAAGGCCTACACTCCTTTGCGCATCATATAAAGGAGACGATATGAGCCAGAACATTTACGACAACCCTACATTTTTCGCCGGTTACGCCACGCTGCCACGTTCAGTGCAAGGATTGGATGGCGCGCCAGAATGGCCCGCGCTGCGTGCGTTACTGCCTGACCTCAAAGATAAGCGCATCCTTGATTTGGGCTGCGGCTACGGTTGGTTTTGCCGCTATGCGCAGCAACAAGGTGCGAAGGACGTTTTAGGGCTGGATGTGTCAGAGAAAATGCTGGCACAAGCCACAGCGATGACCCAGGGAAACGGCATTCGCTATCAGCGCGCTGATTTGGAAACGCTGCAACTCAGCGAATCTTTCGATCTCGCCTACAGTTCGCTGGCGCTGCATTATCTCAGCGAGATCGACACGCTATTCGCCACGCTGTTTAAGGCATTGACGCCCGGCGGCGCGTTGGTCTTTTCCTGCGAGCACCCGATTTACACCGCGCCGAAGCAGCAACAATGGATTGTTGACGATCAGCAACAGCGCAGTTGGCCGGTGAACCAATATCAGTTAGAAGGCGAACGTATCAGTAATTGGTTTGCAGATGGCGTGAAGAAACAGCATCGCAAACTGGCGACATGGATTAATGCATTGATTGATGCTGGATTTGCCCTTGAGCATCTGGATGAATGGGGACCAACCGCCGAACAAGTCGCGCAGAATGCCGGTTTGGCAGAGGAATGCGATCGTCCGATGATGTTTTTACTGGCGGCGCGTAAGTCTGGAAAAAGCGAATAAAAAAGTGACTCAACGTTGCTCATTTTTGCCACACATCATGTGTGGCAAACACCGGTGTTTTCCACTAACGCGTGATCAGGAATATCGCCAACAAGAAGAAAGCTAATAATCCCGCAAACGTCATGAATCCCAGATGCGGCGTTTTTGCCCTGCCCACCACCACACCAATAAAGACACAAAGCAGAGTTAAGGTGCCAATCATTACCCAGAGGAGATATTGTGTATTTGCCATGAAGGATCCTTATTAACCGGCAGTAAAATAGAAGCGCCGACCTTATACCATTTTTCACCCACGCTGGCTGCTATTAAATGGCCAACCTTTCTACTGGCTATAACCCGTTAATTACACCGCGTTATGATTGCATCGTACCGCTTGTAGCTTTTGTAATTGCGTTAAACGCGCCAACGCTTTGTCGCTGGCACTGGCTTTCGCAATGCCATTGCCGATACCGAAATCCCCAACAAATCCCAACACAGTTAGCGCATCAAACTCTCCGGTTTTAGCAATCTGCTGCTGGACACTCTGCGTTTTGGCGACTTCCTGATTCAGCGTGGCGCAATCATAGCTGGCCGCCTCCTGATCGCTGACCTTGGCGGATTGCGGGTATTGTTTCAACGCACAGCCGCTAAGCAGCAAAGTAACAATCAGAGCAAAGCTTTTATACATGCGGAAATCTCTGGTTTTGGTTGGTGCGGATTATCACGTTAAGAAGAAAATGTAGCAGGTAATGTCGCGTTCGATCAGCAGAATAGCGCGGAAGAATCGAGGCAATTTTCAGATAAAAAAAAGCACTGCCGAAGCAGTGCTAGTAATGCTACATCAAGCGATGGCTTGATAATCCCTAATAATCATCAGGGGCGTAAATCAACCTGATTATGCTGTTTTCAACACAATCATTGATGATTTACAAAATATGCATTTCGCGCCATGTGGATTCATTTTAGTGATATCGAACACTGAAGTGCGATATTGCGAACCATGGCAATGCGGACATCTGAAACTTTTAAACAATATTACAAACCTACAACGTTAGTCGCTGATGGGCCTTTAGGACCATCTTCAACTGAAAACTCAACACGCTGACCTTCATCCAGTGAGCGATAATCAGTGCCCTGGATAGCAGAGAAATGGACGAAAACGTCCTTGCTGCCATTTTCAGGAGAAATAAAGCCGAAGCCTTTTTCTGAGTTGAACCATTTTACCGTTCCAAGAATTTTATTAGACATAATTTTTACCTTTTAAATGAGCCTATTGGCGTTAAGGGCCGAGTTGCAGATACGAATCAGAACTTAGGATAAGACTCAAAGAGAAAGGGCTTGAAGCGGCACTTGCTGGGATGAGAAATACAATGGGAACTAACCTTCTAACTGTCTGCTATTCAGACCGACGCAGCATTAACGCATTAATCCTCACCACAAGCAAGCTAAAATATTTTTTATTTCCAATAGGTGAAAGGATTTTTTAGTGAATTGAAAGGAAACGATATTATCAGAACAGCTTCATTTTGGGCGGAAATAAGGTTTTATTGATCATACAGATAAAAAAAGACCCAATACGATTCCTGTATCGGGTCCAGGGAAATGGCTCTTTGAGAGCCGTGCGCTAAAAGTTGGCATTTTTTGCAGGCGAGGACGCCTTGCCATTTAAAGGTAGACCAAGGGTGATTAATTTCCAGCCAACTGTCACAAACGGGATGAAAAGCGTTCAACTCTGTGATCGCGCTGACACTACGTGAGAGCAAGCGCAGCGACAAAAATGTGCGCTACGCCTGATAAATGAAGGGATTACTTATCGCACAGCTGCTGCGCACGATCAATGATCGGTTGCAGGCTCATTTTCTGGCCTGGATGGGCTTTATCTTCAGCCACGATGGTGTCGATGGATTGCAATGTGCCCTGCCCGGCGGTATTGCGCGCCAGCGCTTTGTCGTTGAGCGGATATTGCAGCAAGGTGCTTGGGTTAATGGCAAACAACGCGCCATCTTTTTCACAAGTTAGCATCACCTCTTCACGGGTGAACGGCCACTTGTCTTTACCAATCTCAAAACGGCTGACGGTAATAATCTGCGCGGCCATCGCCTGGCTGCACAGCGCCATCAATACGCAAGCTGGAATCAGTTTCTTCAGCAAAATATCGACCTCATTTCATCTTCTTTAATGACACATTCAAGCCGGTGCCAGCGTGGCAAACACGCTCACCAACCCAATAACCCCAATCGCCAGCAACAGCTCAAGCTGCGTCAGGCGAATAAATAGTCGCGGTGCCACATCCGCCGCGCGGTGAAAACGCGGCACCAGCAGATAACGATTGATCACTGCGAGCATCATCATCAGCAGCACCAGCAGCACTTTCGCCAGCAGCAGTTCGCTCCACAGTGTGATTTGCCAATTCAGCGGCGTCCCGGCAATCAACAGGCTATTAATAATGCCGGTTAACAACGCCAGCGCCACGGCCAGATGACCATAGCGCGAGAAGCGCATCATGCAACGAATCGCATCAATGCGAAATTCACTCTGCCGCGCTTCGCGCATCAATACCAACAGTGGCAACAAACCGCCGGCCCAAAATGCGGCTGAAATCAGATGCAGCGCGTGATTCGCTTGTTGCAGCACGCCGGGCCAACCTTCGCGCATCGCGGCATGGCCCACGCCAGCTAAAGCGATCAATTGCAAAACGCCACTGAACAGCAATGCGTTTTGACGCAGCGAACCGTGCAGCAGGAGCGCCATGACGCTCAATGCAGCCCAACCTATTTCCCAGCGCCACACTTGGCCGAAACGCGTGCCGAGCACCGCACGCCAGATCTCCACGTCGCTGACATTGCGCCAATCACCACTCATCAAGCCGGTTTGCGTCGCCAGCATCAATACTGCGCTGATGAAACTGATGATCGCGCATATGATCAACATCCGCGCCAGGCGCTGCGCCAACACCGGACGATAGCGGCGAGGCGCCAGCAGCGCAGTGTAAAAAGCGCTGCCAGTCAGAAGCAAAACGGCCATGAAATGAATCGCCCGCAAGGCAATCCACACGCTACTTAAACTCATTTGATGGTGAAGGAGTAGCTGCCTTTGGTTTTATGTCCATCAACTGACAATACATGCCAGTTGACCTGATATTGGCCTGATTGCAGCGGCGGATCGAATTGTACTACCAACCTATTGTGTTGGTTCTCCGCCAGCTTGGCTTTGCCGGCCGCAACCGGCTGATGCTGCGCATTCAGTATTTCAACGCCACTGAATGCCGGTTCAACATCTTCAGTGAAAGTCAGCGATGCATTATGCAGGAAGCTATCCACCACCATTTTATCGGCAGGAACCGCAGTTTTCAGATGGGCATGCGCCAGTGCAAACTGGCTGAAGGTCAGCGCAGAGAACGCCAACAGCAACGCTACGCCACGGCTAAACGCAGTTTTGTTCATCACTTCTTTCCTATTACATGCGGCAAAGCTCCGCAAACGTGGCAGCAGGATACGCCGCCGATCCGCAGGTGTCGAGACTTGCGGTGCGATCCAATTCCCTTGATCCTCGAGGCTGAAACCATTACTTTTGCCCCTGATTATCAGGAGAAAAACATGAGTCAAAACCTTGCCCTGCTGTCGCAGGAAGAGAAAGACAAAGTGAATGTCGAGCTGGCTGCGGCTGGCGTGGCGTTTAAAGAGCGCTACAACATGCCGGTGGTTGCTGAAATGGTGGAGCGCGAGCAACCTGAAGCACTGCGCGATTGGTTCCGCCAGCGCTTGATGCAATATCGCCAGGCATCGCTTAGCCTGTCGCGCCTGCCCTACGAACCTAAGCAGAAGTAATTTATGTTACGTGTTATTGATACCGAAACCTGCGGCCTGCAAGGCGGCGTGGTGGAAGTGGCATCGGTGGATGTCATTGATGGTCAAATCGTTAATCCAATGAGTGATTTGATTTGTCCCGATCGCCCAATTAGTCGCCAGGCGATGGCGGTACATCGCATTACTGAAGCGATGGTCGCGGATAAGCCGACCATCGAGGAAGCGATTGGCCGCTATCACGGCAGCCCGCATTACGTGGCGCACAACGCCAGTTTTGATCGCCGTATGTTGCCCACCATGCCAGGCGAATGGATCTGCACCATGACACTGGCGCGACAACTTTGGCCCGGCATCAAATACGGCAACCAGGCGTTGCGCCATAGTTTGAAGTTGGATGTCACGCCGCCCGCCGATCTGCACGCACACCGCGCGCTTTACGACTGTTACGTCACCGCCGCGCTGCTGATCCGCATTATGGAAACCTCAGGGTGGAATGCCGAGCAGATGGCGAGTTTATGTCAACCTGCGCCCGTCAGCGGCGATGTGTTCCCATTTGGCAAATATCGCGGCCAAAGCATTGGCAGCATCGCGCGCAAAGATCCCGGCTATCTGCGTTGGGTGCTGGAGAATGTGCGCGATTTGCGCCCACCGTTACGGCAGGCGCTGCGCAAGTACGTGAAGGACGATCAATAATCGACGCGGTCTGGCAAGCTGCCCTGCGCCAGACCAATCAAGAAGGTGAACTCCTGCGCCACCCCTTCATAGGCTTTAAAGCGCCCCGATTTGCCGCCGTGCCCCGAATCCATCTCCGTGCATAACAGCAATAACGTATCGTTGGTTTTTAGCTCACGCAGTTTCGCTACCCACTTCGCCGGCTCCCAATATTGCACCTGAGAATCATGCAAGCCGGTGGTAACCAGCAGGTGCGGATAGGCTTTGGCCTCGATGTTGTCATACGGACTGTATTGGCGAATCAGGTGATAAAACTCGGCCTGTTCAGGATTGCCCCACTCATCGTATTCGCCGGTGGTAAGCGGAATAGTGGGATCTAGCATGGTGGTCACCACATCAACGAATGGCACCTGTGCCACCACGCCGTGGAACAGTTCTGGCGCCATATTTAGCACGCCGCCCATCAACAAGCCGCCCGCGCTGCCGCCCATCGCATACAGTTGCTGTGGATTGCCGTAGCCTTTCGCCACCAAGGCTTTGGTGACATCAATAAAATCAGTGAAGCTGTTGATTTTATTCTTCAGGCGACCATCGTCATACCATTGCTGGCCCAGCTCACCGCCACCGCGTACGTGAATGATCGCGTAGACAAAGCCACGTTCCAGCAAACTGATACGGCTGGTGCCAAAGCTGGCATCCATGCTGCTGCCGTAAGCGCCGTAGCCGTAAACCAGCAGCGGATTGTTGCCGCGTTGGAAATGTTTGCGATGATAGACCAGCGACACCGGCACTTCGGTGCCATCGCGCACCGGGATCCACAGATGCTCGCTTTTATAATCATCGGAATTGAAACCCGGCACTGGCGTCTGTTTCAACACCCGACGCTCGCCGGTTTCCATGTTCAGTTCGAACAGCGTGGTCGGCGTGGTCATTGAAGAGTAACCGTAACGCAGCGTGTCACTTTCTGGCGAAGGATTGTAAGCCAGCCACGTCACGTATGCCGGATCATCAAAGGCGATGCCGACACTTTCACCGCTTTCCCAGTTAATCTGCCGCAAGGTGTTAACGCCGCGTTGACGTTCTTCCACCACCAGCCAATGTCGGAACAGTTGAAAATCTTCCAGCACTACGTTGTCACGTGCTGGAATGAGCGCCTGCCAGCGCGATTCCGCCAACCATGCGCTGCGGTACAAGCCGAAATTTTTGCCATCGCGATTTGAGCGAATAAAGAACTGATGATTGTAATGATCGATGCTGTATTCGTGGTCGCGGCGGCGCGGGCAAAAGGTTTGCGGTTGCGCATCGGGATATTCAGCATCAATCAGCAGAATTTCACTGGTGGTGGTGCTGTACAGCGCGATCAGGATGAAATGTTCGGAGGTGGTTTTATGCACGCTGAGATGAAACGTGTCATCTTTCTCCTCATACACCAGTTGATCATCAGACTGCGGATGCCCCAATTCATGTCGCCATACCTGGTACGCTAGCAGCGTTTTGGGATGTTTGCGCACGTAATAGAGCGTGCGGGAATCGTTGGCCCACGCCACGCTGGAAGAGACATTACTTAATACTTCCGGATACCAACTGCCGCTTTCAAGATTGCGGAAACGAATGCCGTATTGACGACGTGACAGGAAATCTTCCGCCAGCGCCATCACTTGATTATCTGGCGTGATGGCCAGCGCGCCCATGGTGTAGAAATCGCTGTGCGCCGCACGTTGATTGCCATCCAGCAACAGTTGCCACGGCTCATCCGCAGGCGCATCAATCGGCTGGCGGAAATAGGCTGGATATTCATTGCCCACTTCATAACGGCTTTGATAGCGATAACCGTTTTTCACATACGGCACCGAGTGATCCTGTTGCGGGATGCGATCAACAATCTCTTTCAACACCCGATCGTGCAACGCGTTCTGCGAGGCCATCATCGCTTTGCCGTAATCGTTCTCCGCGTGCAGATGCGCCAGCACCTCCGGATTTTCTCGATCGTCGTCACGTAGCCAGTGATAGTTATCGGTGCGTGTTTCACCGTGCAGAGACATTTCGTAGGGGATTTTTTTCGCTTGGGGTTGATTCATCGCGGCTCTTCTTCCTGAAAGACAACATGCTGCAAGCGTGGCACCGATCGCGCGCGATGCCAAGCGACAAGCGCACGCGAAGTGTAAGTGAGGTTTGTTATGCGTTTATTGGCCGTTCTCGCGCACCGTTTTGGCGGTTTGTTGTAACAGCAAAAAAGCCTGATAGCGTTTGCGATGCAGCGCCTGCTGTGATGCGCTGGGTTGATAAGTCTGCTCAGCCTCGGTCATGGCGCGCATGGCGTGAATCAATGAACGGAACTGCCCACTCGCCACCGCCGCTAGCATGGCTGAGCCCAGCAATACGGGCTCCGCAGATTGCGTAGAGATAACCGAACAATCGCAGCTGTCGGCCATTAATTGGCGCACCAGCGGATGCTGCCCTGCACCGCCGCTGATCACAATGCTGCGCGTGTGAATGCCATTTTGCCGTTGCGCATCAATGATCTGGCGCAGGCCGTATCCCAGGCTACAAATCCCAGCGATGTATTGGCTGATCAAGCTATCCACATCGCGCTCCATGCCCAAGCCATAAATCAGCGCGCGCGCATGCGGATCGGCGTTGGGCGCACGATTGCCGTTAAATTCCGGCACAATGTGCAACTCGGTTGCCAGTTGCACCGTTGCGGATGGGTTTTCAATCCGCTGCAAAGCCAGGCTTGCCAAATACACCGGCAGCGGTAGCTTTGCCTGTTGTGCCAGCGATTGCGCTTCGGCCGCCGCGGGATGCAATTCCAGCAGGCGATCAATCGCTGCACCTGCCGCGCTTTGCCCGCCTTCGCTTAGCCAGAAGTCTGGCACCATCGCCGAAAAATACGGTCCCCACACGCCCGGCACAAAAGCCGCATTGCGCGTGGATGTCATGGTGCATGACGAAGTGCCGAAGACATAAGCCAGCTGCCCTTCAGGTGATGCTTCAACACCCAGCGTACCGATGCCACCCGCGTGCGCATCGATCATACCAATCGCCACTGGCGTGCCCGGCAACAATCCCATTTCTTTGGCGGCTTGCGCATTTAGCCCGTTGGCACACGCTGTGCCCGGCGCAGCAATATGCTGCCCAATACGGCTATAAGTTTCTTCAGGAAATTCTGCTAATCCCACCGCGTGAAAGTAATCGTCATCCCAGCGATTTTCATGCGCCAGATAGTTCCACTTACAGGTCACGGTACAGAGCGAACGGGTTAAATCACTAGTTGAACGCCAGGTTAGATAATCCGCCAAATCAAAAAACTGCCACGCGCGTTGGAACGTCTCAGGATTGTGCTGCTTTAACCACAGCAGCTTTGGCACTTCCATCTCTGGCGAGATGCGCTCGCCGACATAGCGCAACACCGCATGTTGCGTCGCAGTGATCGCATCAGCCTGTGCAATGGCGCGGTGATCCATCCACATAATGATATTGCGCTCAACATCACCCTGCGCGCTAACCGGCAGCGGCCCGCCCTGTTTATCAATCACCACCAATGAACAGGTGGCATCGTAGCCAATGCCGCCAATCTGAGCGGGATTAATCGCCGATTGTTGCATGACCGCGCGCACGCAATGGCACACTGCGCGCCAGATATCGTTGCTTGATTGCTCCACCCGATGCCCATCGGCATGAAACACCGCAATCGGATGCTTAGCCGAGGCGATTAACTCGCCGTTTACGTCAAAAATCCCAGCACGCGCGCTGGCTGAACCGACATCAATACCGATGAAATAGTGACTGGTCATCTCTTCCCTTCCGTTATGGCGCATTCGCAATTGTCAGCAAGAATTAGCAGATTGCACATCAAGATGCCAGGCAAGCGGCGGGAGTTGTGAGCGATGCCGAATGAGCCGAATAATCGGCTGAAAACGTGAGTACGCAAACGTTTTCGTATATACTGCGCGCGCATTTTGACTGCTAAGGTGAAATTATGACAACTCTCGGAACCGCGCTGCGCCCTGCTGCCACGCGTGTCATGCTGTTAGGTTCAGGCGAACTCGGCAAAGAAGTGGCGCTAGAGTGCCAACGTCTCGGTGTGGAAGTGATCGCGGTGGATCGTTATGCCGATGCACCAGCAATGCATGTGGCGCATCGTAGCCATGTGATTAACATGCTGGATGGCGATGCGCTGGCCGCGTTGATTGCGCTGGAAAAGCCACACTTCGTGGTACCCGAAATTGAAGCTATCGCCACTGAAAAGCTGCTGGAATTAGAAGCACAAGGCCAGAAAGTGGTGCCTACCGCGCGTGCGGCCCGCTTGACCATGAATCGCGAAGGCATTCGCCGTCTGGCGGCGGAAGAGTTGTCCTTACCTACCTCAACGTATCAGTTTGCCGACAGCCAGGAGAATTTCATCGCGGCTGCGCACGAAATTGGTTTCCCATGCATCGTGAAACCGGTGATGAGTTCATCTGGCAAGGGCCAGAGCTTCATTCGCGAAGCCAGCCAACTGGATAAAGCCTGGGATTACGCGCAGCAAGGCGGTCGTGCTGGCGCGGGCCGCGTGATCGTTGAAGGCGTGGTGAAATTTGATTTCGAAATCACTTTGCTGACCATCAGCGCCGTTGACGGCATTCACTTCTGCGCACCGATTGGACATCGCCAGGAAGAGGGTGATTATCGTGAATCCTGGCAGCCGCAACAGATGAGCGATCTGGCTCTACAGCGTGCGCAAGACATCGCCGCCAACGTGGTGAAAGCATTGGGCGGTTACGGTTTGTTTGGCGTTGAGCTGTTCGTGTGTGGTGATGACGTGGTGTTTAGCGAAGTGTCCCCGCGTCCGCACGATACCGGCATGGTCACGCTGATTTCTCAGGATCTTTCTGAGTTCGCACTGCATGTGCGCGCCTTCCTCGGCTTACCGATTGGCGGTATTCGTCAATATGGTCCTGCTGCATCGGCGGTGATTCTGCCAGAACTGAACAGCAACAACGTGCAATTTGTTAATATCGAAGCCGCGCTGGGTGCAGGTTTGCAGTTGCGTCTGTTTGGTAAACCGGAAATTGCTGGGCAGCGCCGTTTAGGCGTGGCATTGGCGACGGGTGAAAATACCGATGAAGCGATTGCGCGCGCTGTAGCCAGTGCGGCAGCGGTGAAAGTTACAGGTTAGTCAATATGGGTGGCCCGTAATTGGGCCGCCACATCGTTTATTTAGCGCCTTCAACCGCTTCACGCGCCAGACGTGTAATACGATCCCAGTCGCCGCTTTCCAGCGCATCGTTCGGCACCAGCCACGATCCACCGATACACAGCACACTTTTCAGCGCCAGATAATCTCGATAATTAGCCGGAGAAATGCCGCCGGTCGGGCAGAAACGCACTTGGGGGAACGGTCCGCCAATCGCCGACAGCGCTTTCACACCGCCGTTAGCTTCCGCCGGGAAGAACTTAAACTCGCGCAGACCGTAATCCATTCCGAGCATCAGCTCTGAAACCGTGCTAATGCCAGGAATCAACGGTACCGGACCTTCTACCGCCGCTTTCAGCAGTGGCTCGGTTAAGCCCGGGCTAATGACAAATTGCGCGCCCGCATCGGTGACTTCTTTCAATTGCTGGGTGTTAATCACCGTACCTGCGCCGACAATCGCTTCAGGCACTTCTTTGATCATCGCGCGCAGCGCATCCATAGCGACAGGAGTACGCAGCGTCACTTCCAGCACGCGCACGCCGCCAGCAACCAACGCTTTCGCCATCGGCACTGCATGTTCCAGCTTATTAACTACGATAACCGGCACAACCGGGCCAGTTGTCAGGATCTGTTCAGCACTCGTTTTCCAGTTCTTCATCACGTTTCCTTAAGAGCATCAGCACGGCGTATGACCACGCTGTCGATAATTGGGACCTACCATACAAGATTGGCTGGAGCGGCGTCCATTGGATATCAATTTTTTTTGAAACTCGAGTTCATTTTTAAGAAAAATGAATTATGGGCAAAAAAAAAGCCCGCACATTCGGCGGGCTCTACATAAGTTAATTATTCGAACTCGTTCCAGGAACGACCATCACGCGTGATCATTGCCACCGAAGCCACTGGGCCCCAGGTGCCCGCCTGATACGGTTTCGGCGCTTCTGCATCGGCATTCCACGCATCAATAATCGAATCGACCCAACCCCAAGCCGCTTCAACTTCATCACGACGCACGAACAGCGCCTGAATACCGCGCATGGTTT
Source organism: Pantoea sp. CFCC18179 (assembly GCF_059412405.1). Classification (NCBI taxonomy): domain Bacteria; kingdom Pseudomonadati; phylum Pseudomonadota; class Gammaproteobacteria; order Enterobacterales; family Erwiniaceae; genus Pantoea; species Pantoea sp. CFCC18179. The sequence goes on from NZ_JBNBPM010000001.1 coordinate 265,715, forward strand.
CCAGCAACAGACGCTCATAAGCATCGGCCAAATGCGACTGGTTGAAGGTTTCGGAGTAGCTCAGATCCAGTTTGGTGGTCTGCAACTTATGCTTGTGATCGAGTCCCGGCACTTTATTCAGGATTTCGATATCCACGCCTTCGTCCGGTTGCAGACGAATGGTTAGCTTGTTCTGCGGCAGTTCAGCGTAGGAATCTTTGAACAGGTTCATTTCTGGGTTCTTAAAGTAAACCACCACTTCAGAACATTTGGTCGGCAAACGCTTACCGGTACGCAGGTAGAACGGCACGCCAGCCCAACGCCAGTTATCGATATCGACACGGATCGCCACGAAGCTCTCGGTCGCGCTCTGCTTGTTCGCGCCCTCTTCTTCCAGATAACCCGGCACTTTTTTGCCCTGCACAAAGCCCGCGGTGTATTGACCACGCACGGTTTTATCGCGCACGTTGGTTTGATCGATACGGCGCAGTGAACGCAGCACTTTCACCTTCTCGTCACGAATCGCATCGGCGCTGAGATCGGACGGCGGCGACATGGCAATCATGGTGAGGATTTGCAACAGATGGTTCTGAATCATATCGCGCATCTGGCCAGCTTTATCGAAGTAACCCCAACGCCCTTCGATACCGACTTCTTCCGCCACGGTGATCTGCACGTGGTCGATGGTGCGGTTGTCCCAATTGTTGACGAAGATTGAGTTGGCGAAGCGCAGCGCCAGCAGGTTCAATACTGTCTCTTTGCCGAGATAGTGGTCGATACGGAAAACCTGGCTCTCTTCGAAATATTTGCCGACGCTGTCATTGATCTCTTGCGAGGTTTCTAATGAGGTGCCGAGCGGTTTTTCCATCACTACGCGAGCAGGTTTGGCGTTCAGTTTGGCGGCGCCTAAGCCATCACAAATCGCGCCAAAGGTGCTAGGCGGCATTGCGAAGTAGTTAATGGTGACGCGGTTTTTCTGGTCAAGCATCTTGCCCAGTTTGGTGAAATGCGAGGTGTCATTTACGTCGAGGTTGCAGAAGTCGAGGCGGCTACTGAGGGTGTCCCACAGCGCTTCATCAATCTTCTCTTTCATGAAGGTTTCCAGCGCTTCACGAACCACTTTGGTGTACGCGGCTTTGTCCCAATCCGCGCGACCGACGCCAATAATGCGCGTGGTTTCATGAATCTGACCGGCTTTTTCCAGCTGATACAGTGATGGCAACAGTTTACGGCGCGCAAGATCGCCTTTGGCACCGAAAATCACCAGATCGCATGCCTGGGCTGTTTGTGTAACCGCCATTTTCCTCTCCTCGTTGCAGGATATACCCGGCTTAACATTCATTTCTCGCCGGGTCCTTATTGTAATTTTCTTACAGCACAATGTACGTTTTTCGCTGGTTCAGGACAACCCGAACGCGCGGTTTGCTGGCGTTAACTGTGAACGTAATAAAGGTGTTACGTGTGTTGTCGTGTGCGTTTTATCCAGATTTTCTGTTTCGATTATTGTCGAGACAAAACACGTCAGCGATCAAAGTATCGCAAAAAATTCGCGTTTACATTTGTCCTCCGCTGCGTGCGCGCCGGTATTACACGGTATATTCTTGAGAATTGGCAGCGATTTCACCTCGGGGTGAGCGCAGAAAAGTGATTAACGGTCATTAGGTTAAACCATGCTGGAACAGATTCAGAGGCAGTTGGATTCACTGAGTAAATCAGAACGCAAAGTGGCAGAGCAAATTCTGGCTGATCCACAACAAGCGATGCACTCGAGCATTGCAACGCTGGCGCGTGCCGCTGATGTGAGCGAACCCACCGTTAATCGCTTCTGCCATCGCATGGGTTCGCGCGGCTTCCCCGACTTCAAACTGCAACTCGCACAAAGCCTGGTGAAAGCACCGAGCTGGGTAAGCCGCGATGTGGAAGAAAATGACAGTGTCGAAAGTTATAGCCATAAAATATTCGACTCCGCCTTGGCAGGTTTAAGCCGCGTCAGCCAGCAGCTCGATTTAGCCGTGATTCAGCAAGCGGTAGAAGCGCTGACGCAAGCGCATAAAATCGCCTTTTTTGGCTTAGGTGCCTCCGCTGTGGTGGCGCACGATGCCACCAATAAATTTCTGCGCTTTAATCTGCCGGTCATCTGGTCGGAAGATATTGTGATCCAGCGCATGAGTTGCATAAATAGTGGCCCAAATGATGTGTTTGTTCTTATCTCGCATACAGGTCGCACCAAAAATATGATAGAACTTGCTCGCCTGGCGCGTGTAAACGCTTCCACAGTGCTGGCAATCACGTCTCCGGGTTCACCGCTGGCGGCAGAAGCGACGCTGGCTTTAACGCTGGACGTCCCTGAAGATACCGATATCTACCTGCCGATGGTGTCCCGCCTGGCCCAACTGACCATGATAGATGTGCTGGCGACGGGTTTTTCCCTTGAGCGCGGCAGCGCTTTTCGTGAAAATTTGCAGCGAGTGAAAGAAGCACTGAAAGATTCGCGCCTGGAAAAAGCAGATGCAGGAAAATAATTAACATCACATTCACAATGTGAGTCGAATCACAGCCCATCAATCTATAGAATAGATGAACACAACGTGTCACTTGAGAGCGGCACGCTACTTTGCCAACGGAGTCCTTCATGTCTAGACGTCTCAGAAGAACCAAGATCGTTACTACCCTCGGTCCAGCTACCGATCGTGACAATAACCTCGAAAAAATCATCGCGGCGGGTGCTAACGTTGTTCGACTCAATTTCTCTCACGGCACACCAGAAGATCACCAACAGCGTGCCAACAAAGTACGTGAGATTGCAGCCAAACTTGGCCGCCACGTTGCCATTCTCGGCGACTTGCAGGGTCCTAAAATCCGCGTATCGACCTTCAAAGAAGGCAAAGTATTCCTGAACGTCGGCGACCGCTTCCTGCTGGATGCCGATTTGAGCAAAGGCGAAGGCGACAAAGAAAAAGTCGGCATCGACTACAAAGGCCTGCCAGAAGACGTGGTGCCAGGCGATATCCTGCTGCTGGATGATGGCCGCGTACAGCTGAAAGTGTTGGAAGTTCAGGGCGTAAAAGTGTTCACCGAAGTCACCGTCGGCGGCCCGCTCTCCAACAATAAAGGCATCAACAAACTCGGCGGCGGCTTGTCTGCGGACGCGCTGACAGAGAAAGATAAAGTCGATATCATCACCGCTGCCAAAATTGGCGTGGATTACCTGGCCGTTTCTTTCCCGCGTAACGGTGAAGACATGAACTACGCACGTCGTCTGGCGCGCGATGCCGGTTGCGATGCCAAACTGGTGGCCAAAGTAGAACGTGCTGAAGCCGTCGCGTCACAAGAAGCCATGGATGACATCATCCTCGCTTCTGACGTAGTAATGGTGGCGCGTGGCGATCTCGGCGTGGAAATTGGCGATCCAGAATTGGTCGGCATCCAGAAAGCGTTGATCCGCCGTGCACGTCAGTTGAACCGCACCATCATTACTGCAACGCAGATGATGGAATCGATGATCACCAATCCAATGCCAACCCGCGCCGAAGTCATGGACGTGGCGAACGCCGTACTGGATGGGACGGATGCGGTCATGCTGTCAGCAGAAACCGCGGCGGGCCAATATCCAGCAGAAACCGTTTCTGCGATGGCGAAAGTGTGTATCGGCGCGGAAAAAATCCCCAGCGTAAACGTGTCTAAGCATCGCCTTGACGTGCAGTTCGATAACGTTGAAGAAGCGATTGCCATGTCAGCGATGTATGCCGCCAACCATCTACAAGGCGTTTCGGCAATTATCACCATGACCGAATCGGGCCGTACCGCGCTGATGACTTCTCGTATCACGTCCGGTTTGCCGATCTTCGCAATGTCACGTCACGAACGTACGCTAAACCTCACCGCGCTGTATCGCGGTGTGACGCCGGTGTTCTTCGACAGCAACAATGATGGTGTTGCCGCCGCGCATGATGCAGTCAATCTGCTGCGCGACAAAGGTTTCCTCGTCTCTGGCGATCTGGTGATTGTTACCCAGGGCGACGTGATGGCGACCACCGGCACCACTAATACCAGCCGTGTTCTGCGCGTAGATTAATACGCCTTTTTGACAGCGGCTGTAACAACATGGACAAACGCGACTGCCTGGCAGTCGCGTTTTTATTTTTTTGACAAGGAGGCCAGATGGCCCGCTATCAACCTATAACCCAACTCTCTGGGCGCGTGCTGCTGTTCCCGCTCGCACTGGTGCTGTTTGAGTTCGCCACCTATATCGCCCATGACATGATCCAGCCCGGCATGCTGCTGGTCACCTCTGAGTTCAGTGTTGGCCCGGAATGGGTTTCAACTTCGCTTACCGCCTATTTGATGGGCGGTGTGGTGCTGCAATGGCTGCTGGGGCCGCTATCGGATAAATATGGTCGCCGCCCGGTGTTGCTGTTTGGCATCCTGTTTTTTGCAGCGGCCTGCATCCTGACTACCTGGGTCAGCAATATTGAAGAGTTCGTCGCACTGCGATTCGTACAAGGCATCAGCTTGTGCTTTATCGGGGCTGTCAGCTATGCGGCCGTGCAGGAAGCGTTTGATGAAGCGCTGGCAGTGCGCATGATGGCGCTGATGGCCAATGTCGCGTTGCTGGCACCGTTGGCCGGTCCGCTGGCCGGCGCAGCGTGGCTGACCGTGGGCGAATGGCGCAGCATGTTCTGGCTGTTTGCGATTTGCAGTGTGATTGCTTTTGCGCTGTTGTGGCGAGTGATGCCTGAAACCGCAGGCGATCGTAGCCACTCCATCGCCTTGCCGACGCTGGCACGCGGCTACGGCCGTTTGTTCCGCGATCGTCAGGTGATGTACGGATCGTTTGCCATTGGATTGGTGTTTATCCCGATTCTGACGTGGGTGGCGCTGTCGCCAGTAATTTTGATGCACGATGAAGGCTTATCACGCATGCAGTATGCGTTACTGCAACTGCCAGTATTTCTGGCGATGATTGCCGGTAACATCACGCTGGGTAAACTGGCAGGCCGCGTACCGATTGAACAACCGGTGAAATTCGCCGCCTGGCCGATTTTAATTGGCTTGAGCATCGCGTTGCTGGCAAACCTGCTCAATAGCCATACTTATCTGTTGCTGACTGCCGGTTTGAGTTTGTATGCATTTGGTGCGGGGATGGTGAATGCTGGGCTGTATCGTTTGACGCTTTACTCCAGTAATGAAGGCAAAGGCAGCGTGGCGGCGATGCTCGGCATGATCAGTATTCTGACCTTGGCAATTGGCATCGAACTGGCTAAAAGCGGCTATTTCAGCGGCGGCACACCGTGGTTTAGCGGCATCAACTTTACCGCGGGCGTGTTGTGGTTTGGTCTGGTGACGTTATTCCTGCGCGAACGCAAGCGTCGTAGTCACGTGGAAGCAATTGAATGACAAAGGGGCCAAACGGCCCCTTTTTTACTTCTTGCGTGGATAAAGTTCTTTGCGCGCATACGGCTCGATATCGCCGTCCTTGCGGGTTTTCAGCAGTTTCAAAATCCACGTGTACTGTTCAGGATGTGGACGGACAAACACTTCCACTTCTTCATTCATACGACGCGCCAGCGTGTTGTCATCAGCATCCAACAGATCATCCATTGGCGGACGTACATAGATTTCCAGCCGATGCGTTTCGCTGTTATACACCGGGAACAACGGCACCACGCGCGCACGACACACTTTCATCAAGCGACCGACCGCCGGCAAGGTAGCTTTGTAAGTCGCAAAGAAATCAACGAATTCGCTGTGCTCTGGGCCGTGATCCTGATCCGGCAGGTAGTAACCGTAATAACCTTGACGCACCGAGGCGATAAACGGTTTGATGCCGTCATTACGCGCATGCATGCGGCCACCGAAACGGCGTCGAACAGTATTCCAAAGGTAATCCATCAACGGATCGCTTTGATTGTGGAACATGGCTGCCATCATCTGCCCTTCTGATGCCAACAGCATCGCCGGGATATCGACACCCCAACCGTGTGGCACGAGGAAAATGACGTTTTCTTTTTTCGCCTGTAACTGCTCGATAATCTCGCGGCCATGCCAGTCGACGCGTTTTCTCACGTGGGCCGGATTACGTAATCCCAGCTCGACCATCATCGCCATCGCTTGCGGCGCAGTAGCAAACATACGAGCAGCAATCTCTTCGCGCTGCGCTTCACTCAGTTCAGGCAGGCAATAATAGAGATTGATCAACGCACGACGGCGTGCACTTTTTGCCAGCTTACCGGCGAACTTACCCAATCCGCCCAAAATCGGATCCCGTACTTTGGCAGGAAGCAATGCCATGCCAGCCAGCGCACCAACCGCCAACCAGCTGCCCCAGTATTTCGGCTTCAAAAAAGATCGTTGAAAAACGGGAATAAACTCACTGTTATTTTTTTTTCGGGTTTCCATGCACTCGCCTCTGTCAATGACCGGACAATAATAGTGACGATGGCTAATTTTGCAATCTTCATGCGCCAGATAGCAAAAAACCGACGAAGAATCCGTCGGTTTTATCGTGTTGCCCGCAATAATGCGTTATTTCAGCGTCAGCTGAGGCTGCCAGGTTTTCACCTGCGCCATGTAGGTGCTGCGATCTTTGCCGGTCAATCCTTCCATACGCGGCAGCTTGGCCGTTAACGGATTGACCGCCTGATTGTTAATCCACACTTCATAATGCAGATGCGGCCCGGTGGAACGTCCGGTGTTGCCTGACAGCGCAATACGATCGCCACGTTTTACTTTCTGTCCTGGTTTGACCAGCGCTTTGCTTAAGTGCATGTAGCGCGTCATATATTGGCGACCGTGACGAATGGCAACGTAATTACCCGCTGCCCCGCCGTTCTTCGCCATCACTACTTCACCATCGCCCACCGCTAATACTGGCGTGCCGATTGGCAGTGCAAAATCGACACCTTTATGCGGTGCGATGCGGCCAGTTACCGGATTGAGGCGACGCGGATTGAAGTTGGATGAAACGCGATACTGCTTCACCGTTGGGAAGCGCATAAAACCACGCGCCAGACCGGAACCGTTGCGGTCGTAGAATTTGCCGTCTTCCGCGCGGAAAGCATAATAATCTTTACCGCCAGTGCGCAGACGCACGCCCAACAATTGGCTTTGCGCACTTTTGCCATTCAGCATTTCACGTGACATCAGCACGCTGAAATCATCGCCGGCACGCAGCTTGCGGAAATCCATCTGCCACTGCATCGCTTTGATCACGTTGCTGGTTTCTGCGCTGCTCAAACCGGCACGTTGTGCGCTGGCGGCAAAGCTGCCACGTACTTCACCTTTCAGGACATTGTTTTGCCATTCACCTTTTTGCAGCTCTTGCTGCATCTTAAAGCTGCCATTTTCGGCGCGCTGATAAGTTCGGGTTTCACGACGATCCATTTCCCAAGTGAACGTTTGCAACTGACCATCGGCATCCAACGTCCAACTGAGCTGCTGACCCACACGCATGTTGCGCAGATCTTTATCGCTGCTCACCAGCGCATTGATATCGCCTAATTCAATACCGTACTGGTTCAACGCGCTGCTTAAGGTGTCGCCAGACGAAACGGTGTACTCGTGTACGTTAGGATTATCCGGCACATCTTTGTCGATATCATCCGCAGGAATGTCTTCCTCCGGCTCTTCGGTGGTTTGGTCGATCGGCTCACTGGCCTCTGGCAGCAATGTGCGCAGCTCGTCTTTATCCAACGCAATGGTTTTTACGATGGGAGCGACATCATGGGGATGATAAACGTACGGCCGCCATACAGCGACGGCCAACGTAACAACAGTTAATGAACCCAGCATAACGCGGTGGGGGCGCGGCAAATTATTAAATGCGAGGGCGACAGAGCGGGCTATCTGCTGCACTTTTACCTATTCCTCATGCTCCATTCAGGCAGCTCGCATACTGGCTCGACAGCTGTGAAAGGAATTTCACATAGCTGTCTTTGGATAAGCTGATATCCATGCCCAACGGATCAAGTGTGCCTTTACGCACGGAGGTTCCACGGGACACAGCATCGATGACGGCTGGTCTGAATTGTGGCTCAGCGAAAACGCATACGGCTTTCTGCTCAACCAACTGTGTTCGTATTTGATGTAAACGCTGGGCGCCCGGTTGGATCTCAGGATTGACGGTAAAATGACCTAAAGGTGACAAACCGTAATGTTTTTCAAAGTAGCTGTAAGCATCGTGAAAAACGAAATAACCCTTATTCCGCACCGGCGCGAGCTGCGCGCCAATGTGTTTGTCTGCATCGGCTAATTCTGCCTTAAATTGCTGCAGATTAGCGTCAAGTTTGGCTTTGCTTTGCGGCATAAGTTCCAATAATTTTCCATGGATTGCAACCGCAGATTGCCTTGCCATCTCTGGAGACATCCACAGGTGCATATTAAACTCGCCGTGATGATGATGAGTATCAGACGGGTCTTGATGATCAGAATTTTCTGAGTCGAGGCCATGAGTGTGACCCTGCTCATCTTCTTCATCATCATCATGGCCGCTTATCAATAGTGGTTTAATGCCCGGTAAGGCCGCAATTTCGAGGTTTTTAGTGGCGGGTAACTCTGCCGCTGACTTGGTTAAAAACGCTTCCATCTCTGGACCGACCCATACCACTAAGTCTGCGTTTTTTATACGTTTTACATCGGATGGGCGTAATGCATAATCGTGTTCTGAAGCGCCGTCTGGCAGCAAAACTTCAACCGGCGTAACACCATCTGCAATCGCGGCTGCGATAAATCCTAGAGGTTTGATTGAAGCCACTACGGCTGAATGGGCAGGTAACGCGCTGGCAGCCGCAATTGTCGCCGCAGTAAGCGTAAAAATAAGACGTTTTTTATTGTGTAACATAATACTTCATTCCATCGTGACCAGGTGATGGAATGTGATATTATAACATTCGAAATTCAATGCAACCCGTAAATATGATGCCGCCACTTGTCACACTCGAAAACATCTCTGTGAAGTTCTCCCAGCGTCCAGTGCTTGCCAACATTAGCCTGACGCTCGAACCGGGGAAAATTCTCACCCTACTCGGCCCAAACGGCGCGGGTAAATCTACGTTGGTTCGTGCCGTGCTTGGATTGCTCAAGCCAACCAGCGGCAGCGTCAAGCGTGCCGCTAATTTGCGTATTGGTTATGTACCGCAAAAGCTGCATATCGATCCGACTTTACCCATCACCGTTGAACGCTTTATGCGCCTTTCGCGCGGCACCAAACGCGACGGCATTTTGCCCGCGCTAAAACGCGTGCAGGCCGGACATCTGCTTAATGCCCCGTTGCAAAAGCTATCGGGCGGCGAAACGCAACGGGTGTTATTGGCGCGCGCGCTGCTCAACGAGCCGCAGCTGTTAGTGCTGGATGAACCTACGCAAGGCGTTGATGTTAACGGCCAGGTCGCGCTGTATGATTTGATCGACCAACTGCGCCGCGAACTCAATTGCGGTGTGCTAATGGTGTCCCATGACCTGCATTTGGTGATGGCAAAAACCGACGAAGTGCTATGTCTCAACCACCATATTTGCTGTTCCGGCACACCCGAAGCGGTGTCTCAACATCCCGAGTTTATTGCGATGTTTGGCCCACGGGGCGCGCAACAATTGGCGATTTACCGTCATCATCATAATCACCGTCACGATTTACAGGGACGTATCGTTCTGCGCAAAGGAAATGGCCCGTCATGATTGAATTGTTATTACCCGGCTGGCTCGGCGGTGTTCTGCTGGCTTTAGCTGCGGGTCCGCTTGGCTCGTTTGTGGTCTGGCGCCGCATGTCTTACTTTGGCGATACCCTCGCCCACGCGTCGTTGCTCGGCGTGGCATTTGGTTTGCTACTCAACGTAAATCCTTATTACGCCGTGATTCTGGTGACGGTTTGTCTGGCGTTGGGATTGGTATGGCTGGAACGTCGCCCTCATTTGGCTATCGATACGCTTCTCGGCATCATGGCGCACAGCGCGCTTTCATTGGGCTTGGTGGTTGTCAGTCTGATGCAAAACGTACGCGTGGATTTGATGGCTTATCTGTTTGGCGATCTTTTGGCCGTCACGCCAGATGACTTATGGATGATGGGCGGCGGCGTCGCGATTGTGCTGGCAGTGATGGCGTGGCAGTGGAATTCATTATTGTCGATGACTATCAGCCCGGAACTGGCGCAGGTTGATGGCGTTAACATCCAACGCACGCGTTTGATGCTGATGCTGGTGACGGCGTTAACTATTGGTGTGGCAATGAAGTTTGTCGGTGCACTGATCATTACCTCACTGCTGATCATTCCTGCTGCCACCGCGCGTCGCTTCTCACGTTCGCCGGAACAAATGGCCGGTTTTGCGGTGATGGTCGGGGTGATTGCGGTAACCGGCGGACTGGCTTTCTCGGCCACTTACGATACGCCCGCAGGTCCTTCAGTGGTGTTGTGTGCCGCCGTGCTGTTCATCATCAGCATGACAAAAAAACCGGCGGCTTAGATCCGGTTACTCTTCGCGTTCGCGAGTAATACCGAAATGCTTATACGCATGCTGCGTCGCCATACGGCCGCGCGGCGTGCGTTGAATGAATCCTTGCTGAATCAGGAAGGGTTCAATCACATCCTCGATGGTTTCGCGCTCTTCACCAATCGCTGCCGCAAGGTTATCTAAACCAACCGGTCCACCAGAGAACTTATCAATAATCGCCAGCAACAGTTTGCGGTCCATATAATCAAAGCCTTGATTATCGACGTTGAGCATATCCAGCGCGCTGGCTGACACTTCACCACTCAGGTTGCCGTTGGCGCGCACTTCGGCAAAGTCACGTACGCGACGCAGCAGGCGGTTAGCGATACGCGGTGTACCGCGCGCACGTCGGGCAATTTCCAACGCGCCCTCTTCGCTCAGCGCCAGGCCCAAACAAGCGGCGCTGCGCCCCACGATGTGCTGCAAATCCGGCACATTGTAGAACTCCAGACGTTGCACAATGCCGAAACGGTCGCGCAACGGTGACGTTAAAGAACCGGCGCGCGTAGTGGCACCAATCAAGGTAAACGGTGGCAGGTCAAGCTTGATTGAGCGGGCCGCCGGGCCTTCACCAATCATGATATCCAGCTGATAATCTTCCATCGCCGGATACAGTACTTCTTCGACCACCGGCGACAAACGGTGGATTTCATCAATGAACAACACGTCATGCGGTTCGAGGTTGGTGAGCATGGCCGCCAAATCGCCGGCTTTTTCCAAAACCGGACCCGAGGTAGTGCGCAAATTGACGCCCATTTCGTTGGCTACGATGTTGGCGAGCGTGGTTTTACCCAATCCCGGCGGGCCGAAGATCAACAGATGATCGAGCGCATCGCCACGCAGTTTCGCGGCCTGGATAAAAATCTCCATCTGCTCGCGCACTTGCGGCTGGCCAACATATTCAGCCAACAGCTTGGGACGAATGGCCCGGTCGAGCGTTTCTTCTTCATTAAAGGAACTGCCCGACACCAGGCGATCGGCTTCAATCATGCTTTACCTCAAATAGCTGCGCGCAAGGCTTCACGAATCAGGGTTTCGCAATCCGCATCTGGTTTACCGACTTTGCTGATCATACGGCTGGCTTCCTGTGGCTTATAACCCAAGGCTACCAAGGCTGATACCGCTTCGGCTTCGGCATCGTTGCTCTCCTGCGCTTCTGAAGGTGTGGTCAACGTAAAGGTTGAATCACCACCAAACAGATCGCCGTGCATGCCAATAAAGCGGTCTTTCATTTCGACGATCAAACGCTCGGCGGTTTTTTTACCCACGCCAGGCAGTTTAATCAGGGATGCAATCTCTTGTCGTTCCACTGCGGTAACAAACTGCTGAGCCGACATGCCCGAAAGAATCGCCAGCGCCAGTTTTGGCCCAACGCCATTCACTTTTACCAGCTCACGGAACAGCGTACGTTCCTGCTTGTTATTGAAACCAAACAGCAACTGCGCATCTTCACGCACTACAAACTGCGTAAAGATAATCGCTTCCTGATTGATCTCCGGCAGCTCATAAAAGCAGGTCATTGGCATGTGCACTTCATAACCGACACCGTGCGCCTCAATCAACACCAGCGGCGGCTGTTTTTCCAGAATGTTGCCTCGTAAACGACCAATCACCTGAGCTATTCCTTAATCTGTAAGTAAGCCTGTTTATATAACACAAAAAAGGCTGGATGCATATCCAGCCTTATAGATGCTCGTTTTATCCCGATCGCATCCGCCCGCGCGTCATCACTAATTTAGTGTCGCTCATACGCGCCGCATTTTGGCTCATATGGCAATGCGTAATGGCGATGGCCAGTGCATCGGCTGCATCGGCTTGCGGATTGGCCGCCAGTTTCAGCAAGGTGCGCACCATATGCTGCACCTGGCTTTTCTCTGCGCCGCCAGTACCGGTAACGGTTTGCTTCACCTGCCGTGCCGCGTATTCAAAAACCGGCAAATCATGATTCACTGCTGCGACAATCGCTGCACCGCGTGCCTGGCCCAGCTTTAACGCTGAGTCGGCATTCTTCGCCATAAACACTTGTTCGATGGCGAAATAGTCGGGCGAGAATTGGGTAATGATTTCGCTGACGCCCGCATAAATCAGCTTGAGGCGCGACGGCAGATCGGTGACGCTGGTGCGGATACAGCCACTGCCCAAATAGCTCAGCTGGCGGCCGGTTTGGCGGATGACACCGTAACCGGTGACGCGCGAGCCGGGATCGATCCCGAGAATTATCGCCACAGCGCGTCTCCGGTGAGTGGGTTATTAAGCAACGCCATTACAGCGTTTCTGCGATCTCATCAGAGATTTCACCGTTATGGTAAACTTCCTGCACATCGTCGCAATCTTCCAGCATGTCGATCAAACGCAGCAGTTTAGGTGCAGTTTCCGCATCCATTTCCGCTTTGGTTGATGGAATCATCGAGACTTCAGCCGTGTCCGCTTTCAGGCCGCCAGCTTCCAGTGCATCACGCACCGCACCCAACTCTTCCCATGCGGTGAACACGTCAATCGCGCCATCGTCATAGGCAACCACATCTTCAGCACCGGCTTCCAGCGCCGCTTCCATCACTGCATCTTCATCCATGCCTGGCGCAAAAGAGATCACCCCTTTTTTGCTGAACAGGTAAGAAACTGAGCCATCGGTACCCAGGTTGCCGCCGGTTTTGGTGAAAGCATGACGCACTTCGCCAACGGTACGGTTACGGTTATCACTCAGGCACTCAATCATTACCGCTGAACCGCCAGGACCGTAACCTTCATAAATGATGGTTTCCATGTTGGAATCATCTTCACCGCCCACACCACGCGCGATGGCACGGTTCATGGTGTCACGCGTCATGTTGTTGGACAGCGCTTTGTCCATCGCCGCGCGCAGACGTGGGTTAGAGCCCGCATCGCCGCCGCCCAATTTCGCTGCGGTAACCAGCTCGCGGATGATTTTGGTGAAGATTTTACCGCGTTTCGCATCCTGAGCAGCCTTGCGGTGCTTGGTGTTTGCCCATTTACTGTGTCCAGCCATCTTGCATGTTCTCCGATCTTTTATTTCGCACGAGCTATCTTACTTGCGATCTCGGCTCCCGGCAGTGCGCGCAATCCTCACGTACAAAAGTACGCTCCGGTTGCTGTGCGCTGGCGGTAACCGACCTCGCTGCGCCGATTACGCTCGACTGTTCAATACTGTTAGGTGATAGCTCACCAGATTCATAAAAAACTAGCTCATCTTCCGCGGGAAAAACGCGCGGCGACGAGCATTCAGATAAATTCTTCAATTGCCTGGCGGTTACTCCAGGACTTGGTGAGGGCTGCGGCAGCGGCGGGTTCGAGCCAGCGTGCGGCGAGATGTTCGCTGAGCAACAACTCGCGTTCGGCGGGCAACGCTAATCGGAACCAATGTTCGCGATTGTGCGTGGTGCCGGGTGCATAGCGATGGCGATAGTGCGGGAAGATTTCAAACTCAATGTGTTTATGGCAATCATCCAGCACTAACTTTTCATCCGCGATGTTGATAGCCAGCTCTTCTGACACTTCACGCTCAGCCGCCTGGCGCGGGGTTTCGCCCGCTTCCAGGCTGCCCGTCACTGACTGCCAAAAGCTATTATCATCACGTCGCTGCAGCATTAACACCCGGCCAGTATCTCGCGCAAAAATCACCACCAGCACTGATACCGGATGTTTATAGCCCATTATTTATTCTCTAACTTGTCTTTCTTCGGTGCGACCAAAATGCCCAGATCCAGCAGTGCCGCTGGGTTGGCTTCGCTTGGTGCTTCGGTCATCAGACACGCTGCTGCAGTGGTTTTCGGGAACGCGATCACATCACGGATGTTATCGGTGCCGGTCAACAGCATGGTCAAACGATCCAGACCAAACGCCAGGCCCGCGTGCGGCGGCGTACCGTATTTCAGCGCATCCAGCAGGAAGCCAAACTTCAAACGCTGCTCTTCTTCAGTGATACCGAGAATGCTGAACACGGTTTGCTGCATTTTGCCGCTGTGGATACGCACAGAACCGCCACCGACTTCGTAGCCGTTAATCACCATATCGTAAGCATTCGCTACCGCTTGCACCGGATCTTTTGCCAGTTCTTCCGCGCTCATCTCTTTCGGCGAGGTGAACGGATGGTGCATCGCGGCCAGACCGCCCTCTTCATCTTCTTCGAACATCGGGAAGTCGATAACCCACAACGGTGCCCACGCTTTGTCATCGGTGATTTGCAGATCGCGGCCGACTTTCAAGCGCAGCGCGCCCAGCGCATCCGCCACCACTTTGGCACGGTCGGCACCGAAGAAGATCAGGTCGCCATCTTGCGCTGAGGTACGGTTCAGAATCGCTTCAACAATTTCCGGCGTCAGGAACTTAGCGACCGGACTTTGCACACCTTCAAAACCTTTGGCGCGTTCGTTGATCTTCATCCACGCCAAACCTTTCGCGCCGTAGATTTCAACAAACTTACCGTATTCATCGATTTGCTTACGTGTTAATGCCGCACCACCTGGCACACGCAGCGCTGCGACGCGGCCTTTGGCATCGTTAGCCGGACCAGCAAAGACCTGGAATTCCACGTTCTTCAGCAGATCGGCAACGTCCACCAGCTCCATTGGGTTACGTAAGTCTGGCTTATCGGAACCGTAACGGTTCATCGCTTCCGCAAAGGTCATCTGCGGGAAGTCACCGAGGTCCACGCCTTTAATATCAATCCACAGTTCGCGAATCAGACGTTCCATCTTTTCACGCACCTGCTCGGCCGTCATGAACGAAGTTTCGACGTCGATCTGGGTGAATTCTGGCTGACGATCGGCACGTAAGTCTTCGTCACGGAAGCACTTAACGATCTGATAGTAGCGATCAAAGCCGGACATCATCAGCAACTGCTTGAACAGCTGTGGTGACTGCGGCAGAGCGTAGAATTTGCCTTTATGTACGCGGCTTGGCACCAAATAGTCACGCGCACCTTCCGGCGTGGCTTTGGTCAGCATCGGCGTTTCGATGTCGAGGAAGCCTTGGTCATCCATAAAGCGGCGCACAAAGCTGGTAATTTTAGCGCGTGTCTTCAAACGCTGTGCCATTTCCGGACGACGCAGGTCGAGATAGCGATAGGTCAAACGCGCCTCTTCGCTGTTGATCTGGTTGGAGTCCAGCGGCAACGGTTCCGCGCGATTGATGATGTTCAGTTCATGGGCGAATACTTCGACTTCACCAGTCGCCATATCGCTGTTTTTATTTTTTTCGTCACGCGCACGCACGGTACCGGTGATCTGGATGCAGAATTCGTTACGCAGTTCAGATGCCAGCTGGAAAGCGTCCTGACGATCGGCATCGAAGAACACCTGGGCGATACCTTCACGGTCGCGCATATCGATAAAAATCAGGCTACCCAGATCGCGACGGCGATTAACCCAGCCGCAGAGAGTGACTTGCTGACCCACATGAGACAGATTGAGCTGTCCGCAATATTCTGTACGCATAACGTATCCTTTTAACTTCGCCGCTGCTGCCAGACAACATCAGGCCGCGTAACCTTATGAGATGCTGCCGCAAAAAAGGCGGCTATTATAATGGAAAAACCCAGGCAGGATAAGTGGAGCCAGATCAAAGCGGGCAATTCATTACGCTTTATCGCGCTGTTTTTCCTGCCGACATCAAAACAGGTTACATTAAGCCGCACTTTCCCGCCCCTAAAGGATTCAGGAGTTCGCGTTTGACACTTCGTATTGGATTACCGCAATGGCAGCACGCGCAGTGGAAACAGTTTGGCCTGGAAACCCTGGCCGATTACGCGCAACTGTTTGGTTGTGTAGAAGGCAACACCACGCTGTATGCGTTGCCCAAGCCGGAAGTGGTGCTGCGCTGGCGCGATATGACGCACGATGATTTCCGCTTCTGCTTTAAATTTCCCGACAGCATCAGTCACAAATCGGCGCTGCGCGATTGTGATGAACTGCTGAGCGAGTTTTTCCGCCTGCTCGATCCGCTGAGTCAGCGCATCGGTCAGTATTGGTTGCAACTGCCCGCCGCGTTTTCTCCGGCACAGCTCGGCGATTTGTGGTCTTTCCTTGATGGTTTGCCGCGTAATTTTCGCTATGGCGTTGAAGTGCGTCATCAGGCATTTTTCGCTAAAGGTGAAGCCGAACGCGCATTGAATCGGGGTTTGCTGGATCGCGGCGTGAATCGCGTGATTTTGGATAGCCGCCCGGTACATGCCTCCACCTCGCAAACTGCCGCCGCTGTGGATGCCCGATCCAAAAAGCCACGCGTGCCGCCGCATGCGGTGCGCACTAGCACGCAGCCGATGGTGCGTTTTATCGGCAGCGACAGCGTTGCGGAGAGCGTGCCGCTGTTTCAGCCATGGATCAGTAAAATTGCTGAGTGGCAAAGAGACAGCGATCCGATGCTGTTTATTCATACGCCGGATATGGGCGAAGTGTTTCCGCTAATCCAGGCGCTGTGGCCGCAATTGCAGCAGTTAGAACCCACATTGCGCGATTTGCCCGACTGGCCGCAACAAACGAGTTTGTTCTAAACGCAAAGCGGATGCACCTTGGGTCGGTTTCTGCCAAAATAGCGCCCTTTCCGTTTTCTCTCCGGACCTATCATTATGTCTGATCGCGATACGCTATTTTCCGCGCCCATTGATAAATTGGGCGACTGGACCTTTGACGAGCGCGTGGCTGAAGTCTTCCCCGATATGATTCAGCGCTCGGTGCCGGGCTATTCCAACATCATTTCGATGATTGGCATGCTGGCAGAACGTTTTGTCCAGCCTAACAGCCAGGTTTACGATCTCGGCTGCTCGCTGGGTGCCGCCACGCTTTCGGTGCGTCGCAACATTCATGTGCCAGGTTGTCAGATCATTGCCGTGGATAACTCTCCGGCGATGGTTGAACGCTGCCGCCGCCACATCGACGCGTTCCGTGCCGATACGCCGGTGCAGGTCATCGAAGCGGATATTCAGAATATCCACATCGAGAATGCCTCGTTGGTGGTACTGAACTTTACCCTGCAATTCCTTGAGCCACCGGCACGTCTTGAACTGTTGAAAAAGATTGTTCAGGGCTTGAATCCAGGCGGCGCGCTGGTGTTATCCGAGAAGTTCAGCTTTGAAGATGCCGATGTCGGTGAATTGCTGTTTAACATGCATCACGATTTCAAGCGTGCCAACGGTTACAGCGAACTGGAGATCAGCCAGAAACGCAGCATGCTGGAAAACGTGATGTTGACCGATAGCGTGGAAGCGCATAAAGCGCGCCTGAAAACCGCCGGTTTTGCCCATGCGGAGTTGTGGTTCCAGTGCTTTAACTTTGGTTCTTTGGTTGCTTTGAAATGATTGATTTTGGCCTGTTTTACCAGCAAATCGCCACCGGGCCGCTTGCCCGCTGGTTGGAAGTATTACCCGCGCAAGTCGCCGAATGGCAACGTGAAAACCTGCACGGCAAGTTTCGTGATTGGGAAAAGTCGGTGGATTATCTGCCGTTGCTCGAACCACAACAACTCGATCTGATTAACAGCGTCAGCGCGCAACGCGACGATCTCACCGATCGCCAACGCCTTGGCATTGAAAACCTACTGCGTAATTTGATGCCGTGGCGCAAAGGCCCGTATTCGCTGTACGGCACGGAAATCGATACCGAATGGCGTTCCGACTGGAAGTGGGATCGCGTATTGCCGCACATCTCGCCATTGCAGCATCGCACGGTGCTGGATGTTGGCTGCGGCAGTGGCTATCACATGTGGCGCATGATTGGCGCAGGTGCGAAATTAGTGGTCGGCATCGATCCAATGCAGTTGTTCTTGTGCCAATTCGAAGCAGTGCGCAAATTGTTAGGTGACGATCGCCGGGCACATTTGCTGCCGTTGGGCATCGAGCAACTTCCTGCGTTGCAAGCGTTTGATACGGTGTTCTCGATGGGCGTGCTGTATCACCGCCGTTCGCCGCTTGATCATCTGATGCAGTTGAAAAATCAGTTAGTTAGCGACGGCGAATTGGTGCTGGAAACGCTGGTAATTGAAGGTGACGAGAACGCGGTGCTGGTGCCGGGTGAACGCTATGCGCAGATGCGCAACGTGTACTTTATTCCGTCTGCGGCGGCGCTGAAAAGCTGGCTGGAAAAGTGCGGCTTTGTCGATGTGCGCATCGCCGATTACGCGGTGACATCGGTTGAAGAACAACGTCGTACCAGCTGGATGACCAGCGAATCGTTGGCTGAGTTTTTGGATCCCAACGACAGCAGCAAAACCGTTGAGGGTTATCCTGCGCCATTGCGTGCCGTGTTAGTCGCTCGCAAACCGTAAAATTCTCCGCCGTGTCGGAACCCACCGCGCGGCGTCATTGCATCTCTCCCGCCCCTTTAAGATTTTTGTTACCTCCCGTCAGCAACTGATAATAATTCTCAACTTGCCAGTAATGGTTAAATCTTCGTCACCGTTCTGTGCCACTTTACCTGCAGCGGCTTTTTTCACATCAAGGAGTTGTTGTTATGAGTAAATTCATTTTTTCTTCTCCACGTAAATATGTTCAGGGCGCCGGTGTGCTGGATGAGTTGGGAACTTATGTCGCCGAGCTCGGCCAGCATGCGTTTTTAGTAGCCGACGAAATTGTCTGGAAACTGGTGGGTGAACGCACGCAAAAAACTTTGAAATCGGCCGGGATTGAATTTCACTGGCAGCAGTTTAATGGCGAAGCATCAGGCAATGAGATCAACCGCTTAACCCAACTGGCTAAATCCCAAGGCAGCAATGTGGTGGTAGGTTTGGGCGGCGGTAAAACGCTGGATACGGTGAAAGCCATCGCGGATGAATTAAAACAACCGGTGGCAATCGTACCTACCGTCGCTTCTACCGATGCACCGTGCAGCGCGCTGTCAGTGATCTATTCAGACAGCGGCGTGTTCGAAAGCTACCGCTTTTACAGCAAGAATCCGGATTTAGTGTTGGTGGATACCGCCGTGTGCGCCAGCGCGCCTGCACGTCTGTTCGCATCGGGCATCGCCGATGGCCTGGCGACCTGGGTTGAGGCACAAGCGGTGCTGCGTTCCCATGCTAAATCGATGGTGAATGGCGATCCGACCATTGCTGGCACCGCGATTGCGCGTGCTTGTGAAGAGACGCTGCTCACCTGGGGTTTCAGTGCTTACACCGCCGTGAGCGAGAAACGCGTGACGCCTGCAGTTGAAGCGGTCGTGGAGGCAAATACTTTGCTTTCTGGATTGGGCTTTGAAAACGCTGGTTTGGCGGGTGCGCATGCCATTCATAACGGCTTTACCGCGATTGATGGCGATATTCATCATCTGACGCACGGCGAGAAAGTGGCGTATGGCACGCTGACACAAATGGTGCTGGAACAGCGTCCGGATGAAGAGATCGCGCGTTATATTCGTTTCTATCGCGCCATCAAGATGCCGACCACCTTGAAAGAGCTGCATCTGGAGAACGAGAGCTGGGAGAATTTGGTGCGAGTTGGCGCGCTGGCGAACAGTGAAGGCGATACGCTGAAAAACCTCAACCCAAATCTGTCACCAGAAGATATCGCAAACGCGATTGTGGCGGTTGATGCCTTCAGTAAAACGGTGAAATAAGCGGTTAGCGCCGCAAACTTTTCCGGTGCGCGGCGCGAAACAATGCTCAGTTATCCGCATCCGCCAACGGCGATTTGTCCCAATACTGATATTTGTAGGCTGAGCTGAGATGGCGTTCGATGGTGCCTTTGGCAAACACTTCGGTCTCGTGCAGATAACTCAACGTGCAGTTACCGACTTCATCCCATAACTGGCATTCATCCACCGAGCGCAAGGTACTTACCGGTGTGGTTGAGGTGCCATTAAGACGCATTTCCCGCCATTGGTTGTCATAGCTATAAGTATCTTTGCTGCGCGCACTGCTGGCTGCCGTCACCAATCCTTGTGCATTCCAACGCCAGCTGTTTTCGCCATTGCTGGCGCTATCGCTGCCGCGCGCCACGCTTTTCTCAAGCCTAAACTGTTTGTTGTAGCGATAAGTGGTATCAGTAAATCCCTCTTTACCCATGCTGGTGAATTTGTCAGTTGAGCTGACAATGTTGCCATGCTGACCGATTTGCCAGCTGATAGTGCCCTGGCGGTTATCCACCACTTCCTCTTGCCCGGCTTTGATCACCTTAACCATGTAGGCATATTCCGCCACCCAACCGCGCTGCACGCGCGCGATGTGCTGTTCCATCGACAGCAACACATTGCCTTCGTTTTTGTCATAGGAAATGTCGGCGACCATTAAATCGCCACACTGATCGAATTGCCCCAACACGCGTTTTTGTGAATTGACATCTTTGCCAAACTCACCCGCCACCACCTGACGCACCGCGCCTTTGGCATCACCACCCAGCATGATCCAGTTATTGCTGCTGGTGATATTTTTACTCATCGGCGGACATGCAGTACTCACCGCCAGCGCACTGCCGCAGCCAGCCAAACACAGCACTAAAACAGCACAAGGAGTGGATTTCATGAGGGTTATCCGCGCTAAGTCATCAAGTAATCAAAGCATCTTTTTTTAGAACGCGCTATCTAGCAAAAATTGTATCCCCAAAATAGTTCGGATTTTAGCAAGGCGGCAAGTGCGCGAGTCCCCGAGAGCTTACATAAGTAAGTGACCTGGGCGAGTACATGCAGCCAACGCAACTGTAGTTTGAATTATGAAGGGGATAGATAAAAAGAACCCCAGCAACAATGACTGGGGCTTGGTACTTGCAAACATCACGTCATTTAAGATTGGCGTGCTGCGCGGCAAAACTGGTGAGAACTCAGGCGACGCGGACGGCGCTCATTTGCGTCATGCTTTTCATCGCTTCGACCACATCGCCATCAACGCAATAGCGACTGAATTCATCGGTTTCCGCTTCGGAGCACATTGAAACACCGGCTTTACGGTAGCGCATCGGCGAAGCGACTAAGCGGCTGGCGGAGCTGTGTACTTCCTGCAATCCACTGTCGATAAACTTCTGGATATTGCTTAAACGCACGCCCGCACCGGCCATAATAATCGGACCCGTGCTGTGTTCATTTAGTTCCCGCAACAATGCAATTCCTGCTTCGGCACTTTGTTGCTGTCCGGAAGTCAGAATGCGCGCGATGCCTAAATCAGCCAGCACTTCCAACGAACGTTTGGGGCTGTGGCACAAATCGAAAGCACGATGGAAAGTGACGTCCATGCCAGCGCACAGCGCCATAATCTGCTGCATACGCGCCACATCGACATGCGCATCTTCGTCCAGCATGCCAATCACCAGGCCGGGAAAACCAAGTTCGCGCATCAGCGCAACGTCGGATTTCATCGTCTCGAACTCGTGCGCGGTGTAACAAAAATCGCCGCCACGTGGGCGAACGATTGGATGTACCGGTATTGAAATTTCACGGCGCGCGGCTTCCAGCACGCCAGCTGAAGGCGTCAACCCACCTTCGCGCGGTGCACTGCACAGCTCCACGCGATCGGCACCGGACAGCTGCGCAGTCATTGCACAGTCGATGCCGTAGCAACAAATTTCCAGTTTCGTCATACCATTCTCCTTTTCATGACTTCTGGCTCGTGAGGAATGCTTCAGTTAGTCTGCTTAATTAAACAGTTTACGTGGAACTCGCACTATGGCATTCGATTTTAATCAATGGATAGACCGTCGTCACAGCGATAGTTTGAAATGGCACAAATATGGTGATCGCGATGTGCTGCCTTTGTGGGTTGCCGACACCGATTTTCGCTCGCCGCCCTGCGTGATTGAGGCCATTAAAAAGCGTGCAGATCATGGTGTGTTTGGCTATGGAGATACGCCAAGCGGATTGATTGATATCACAGTTTCCCGCTTAGCGCAGCGCTACAACTGGCAGATTCAGCCGGACTGGATTGTGCTGCTGCCCGGTGTGGTGTGCGGTTTGAATCTTTCGGTCCGCGCATTCACGGAATCAGGCCAGGCAACGGTTGCACCGACGCCAATTTACCCACCGTTTCGCAGTGCAGCAAAATTAGCGCAGCGCGCGCAAGTTAATCTCCCGATGCAGTTACAGGATGATCGTTGGGTGATGGATCTCGACCATCGTGCGATGCAGGGTAACGAGCGTTTATTGATGCTGTGCAATCCGCAAAATCCGGGAGGCACCGTTTATCGCCGCGAGGAGTTGGCAGCACAATTAGCCTTCGCCCAACAGCATGATTTGATCGTTTGCTCCGATGAAATTCATTGTGATTTATTGCTGTCGCCCGATGTTCAACACATTCCTTTCGCCGCATTGAGTGAAGATGCCGCACAGCGCAGCATCACACTGATTTCACCGTCCAAAACCTTCAACATTGCCGGATTGGGCGCATCGATGGCGATCATTCCCAATCGTGAATTACGCCAACGTTTCAAACGCGTGCGTGAAGGCATTGTGCCCGGCGTGGATATTTTGGCCTTGGTGGCGGCAGAAGCGGCATGGCGTGAAGGTGACGAATGGCTGGCCGCGCAGCTTAATTATCTGCGCGCTAATCGCGATTGGCTGGTTGAGCAAATAAACGCGTTGCCAGAATTGCAGATGGCGTCACCGGAAGCGACCTATCTTGGCTGGATCGATGCTAGCCAGCTGCACGTTGATAATCCCACCAGTTACTTCGAGCAACACGGCCTTGGCTTCTCGCCAGGACACGATTTTGGCGACGATAACTTTGTGCGTTTCAACTTCGGCTGCACGCGTGCAACGCTGGAGCAAGCTGTTGCACGCTTACAAAAAGCCGTGATGGCGCGCCGTTAACCCTGTTCGCTGGCGACAATATCTTCCAGTCGCCACGGATGAAACTTGATGGTGGTTTGCCCATCCGTGACGGCCAGCGTCGGATTGGGCAAACGCTCATTCTCCCCTTTTGGCGCGCTAGTCTTAAACGAAATGCCCGGCTGCGTTAGCGCAGTATCTGCAAGTAGCGCCATGGCACGCACACCCAGGGTTTCCGGTTCGCCGCGCAGCACAATCTCCACATGCTCCCAACCTTCATGGCGATACAGTTTCTCCCCCGGCCATGGCAGTTCAATCACATCCACTTTCCACCCCACAACGTTAAGTGGTTGATGCAATTTGAACAGGCAAATTGGACGTCCATTGATGATGGCTTCTGAGAATTGCGTGCCGATTTGCAAAAAACCCGCTTTCCAGCGTTCGGCCGTGGCGAATTGATGGCAGCGCACGGCAAGGTGATCGGCTTCGTGCTCAGCCAGATTAATGCCTAAACGATTAGCAAATTCTGCCAGAGAGTGCTCAAAACGAGTCAGGTCTTGTTTTAAATCGTCCAGTTCCGTAGGAAAGTGGCTCTGCATCACGCTATTACCTCTACATCAGTTCAAGTTTATTAATCAATTCAAAAAATGATACGCGTTGATTCCGCTTGACAAAATTGTCGGATTCATCCGATTTCAGCACAGAATCGGCTGAAAACCGCATAAATCGCTTATTCATTTCGGATTTATCGCCAAATCAGGTCCAGCAGTTACTTTATGAAAGTGGCTTAACTCACTGTTATTAATCAGAATAGTTAATACAATGAGATAACTCTTATTTAAGATACAAACAATTGCAGCTTGATACCCTTTCTTATAAATTTGTGGTTCACAACTACAAGGAACGGCCTTATGTCCATGCTCATTGTTGTCGCAGTCCTGATTGCATTAATGGGATTTGCCATTTCCCGCCATTGGAAGGTGCGAGAAGACAAAAGCGTTAAAAATCCTCGTCGTCACCCACGGCGCCGTTAATCGGCGCCGAGGCCCGATGTGCCCCTTTCATCCGCGCGAAAAGCTGACGCACTTTAACATTTCACGTATACTTCCCGTCTTATTTTTCCGTCCCGCCGCGCAGTTGCGGGATGAAGACATCGGCTCGCCGCCTGCTGGCGGGCCTTTTCAGCATATGAAGGTAACGCGGTGAATATTCAGGCTCTTCTTTCCGACAAAGTCAGTCAGGCAATGGTAGCGGCGGGTGCGCCTGCCGATTGCGAACCCCAGGTTCGTCAGTCTGCAAAGGTTCAGTTCGGTGATTATCAGGCGAACGGCATCATGGCCGTGGCGAAAAAACTCGGTCAGGCACCGCGACAACTGGCTGAACAAGTGATTCAGCATCTGGATCTGCACGGCATCGCCAGCAAAGTCGAAATTGCCGGTCCCGGCTTCATCAATATCTTCCTTGATCGTCAATGGCTGGCGGCGCAAACCGCGCAGGCGCTGCAACTGCCGCGTCTTGGCGTCAGCGCCATCGCGCCGCAAACCATCGTGGTGGATTATTCGGCACCCAACGTGGCTAAGCAAATGCACGTCGGTCACGTCCGTTCCACCATTATTGGTGATGCGGCGGTGCGCACGCTGGAGTTCCTGGGTCATAAGGTGATTCGTGCTAACCACGTTGGCGATTGGGGCACCCAATTCGGCATGCTGATCGCCTATCTGGAAAAGCAGCAAAACGAAAATCACGAAGAGATCGCGCTGGCTGATTTAGAAGCCTTCTACCGCGAAGCCAAACTCACTTATGACGCCGACGAAGCCTTTGCCGAGCGCGCACGTGGTTACGTGGTGAAACTGCAAGGTGGCGATGAATATTGCCGCAGCATGTGGAAGAAGTTGGTCGACATCACCATGAGCCAGAACCAGCTGGTCTATGACCGTCTCAACGTCACGTTGACGCGTAAAGATGTGATGGGTGAAAGCCTGTACAACGACATGCTGCCAGGCATCGTCGCCGATCTGCGTGAAAAAGGTTTAGCCGTCACCAGTGAAGGCGCCACCGTAGTGTTCCTTGATGAGTTCAAAAACAAGGAAGGCGAACCGATGGGCGTGATCATTCAGAAGAAAGATGGCGGTTATCTTTACACCACCACCGATATCGCCTGCGCCAAATACCGTTTCGAAACGCTGCACGCCGATCGCGTGCTGTATTACATCGATTCACGCCAGCATCAGCACCTGCAACAAGCATGGACCATCGTGCGTAAAGCGGGCTATGTGCCGGAATCGGTACCGCTCGAGCATCACGCTTTCGGCATGATGTTAGGCAAAGATGGACGTCCGTTCAAAACCCGCAGCGGCGGCACCATTCGTCTGGCCGATTTGCTGGATGAAGCGGTTGAACGCGCACATACGCTGGTCAGCGAGAAGAATCCTGAGATGTCAGCGCAAGAGCTGAAAGATCTGTCCGAAGTGGTCGGTATCGGCGCGGTGAAATACGCCGATCTGTCTAAGAGCCGCACCACCGATTACATCTTCGATTGGGACAATATGCTGGCCTTCGAAGGCAACACTGCGCCGTACATGCAGTACGCCTATACTCGCGTGTTGTCAGTGTTCCGCAAGGCCGGTATTGATGCCGACAGCCTGAGCGGCGACATCGTGCTGACCGAAGAGCGTGAAGCACAGTTAGCCACACGTTTGCTGCAATTCGAAGAAGTGATCACTCAGGTTGCGCGCGATGGTACGCCACACGTGATGTGCGCCTATCTGTACGATCTGGCCGGTCAGTTCTCTGGCTTCTACGAACATTGCCCAATTCTCTCCGCCGAGGACGAGAACATCCGTCAGAGCCGCTTGCAGCTGGCCGCATTAACCGCGAAAACGCTGAAACAAGGTCTGGATACGCTGGGCATTAAAACCGTCGAACGTATGTAATCCCCACAGCGGAGATCGCCGTATAGGGCTCTCCGCTGTTTTCCCTCTCTTTTCTGTCAAAAATCCCCTTAATTCTGCTGTGCAGTTGGCTTTTCTCCTGCCCAACACCGGCTAATTCTCTACCTTCTTACCCTTTCTCAATTTTCCGACACAGCTCACCAAATAAACAAAACTCATACCTTCATAACCATTTTATGGCAGACAAAGTCGCACGCCATCCCTAATTTGGTTATGGAAGCAAGAACACAAAAACACGCAACAAGCTGTTTTAAAAGCTAAAAACTATAAAACTTACCCCTGCAATCGGGTTAAAGTGATGCCCCCGGCCCGTGTCAGGGCGGAAAAAAATCTCAACCCGATAACGTCATTAATAAAAAAATCAGAGCGTATCCTATGAGCAACCACGACATTATCGATGTAAAAGGCTGGATCGACGCCCGCCCGATCAGCGGATACCAATGGCTGACCCTCAGCCTGTGTTTCATCATCATCATGTTCGATGGCTACGATGCGGCAGCGATGGGTTTCATTGCGCCCGCGCTGATTGAAGATTGGGGCATCAGCCATGCGGAAATGGGGCCAATTCTCGGCGCTGCGATGTTTGGCGTGGCGATTGGCGCGCTGATTGCCGGTCCGTGGTCTGACAAATTCGGCCGCAAACGCGTGCTACTGCTGTCGATTGCCGTCTTTGCCTGTTTCAGCCTGATGAGCGCCTTCGCCCGTACGCCGCTGGAAATGGGTGCGTTACGTTTTCTCACTGGCCTCGGTCTCGGCGCGGTGATGCCCAACTGCGTCACGCTGGTTTCGGAATATATGCCGGAGCGCCGCCGCAGCCTGATGATCACCGTGATGTACAGCGGCTTTAATATCGGCTCCGGACTGGGCGGATTCATCGCCGCCGGCATGCTGCCGCACTTTGGCTGGCAAGCGGTGCTGGGTTTTGGTGGTCTGCTGCCATTGCTGATGTTGCCGCTGTTGATGTGGCTGCTGCCGGAATCGGCGATGTACATGGTGGTACGCAAGGTGAGCCGTGACAAGATTGCCGCCGTGCTCAAACGTTTGGGCGGCGAGTTCTCTGCCGGTACCGCCTTTGTGCTCAATGCGCCAATCATCCCGAAAAAGGCGCAGGTGCTGCAGTTGTTCAGCCGCGGCTATGCGGGCGGCACTGTCGTATTATGGCTCACCTACTTCATGGGGCTGTTTGTTATCTACCTGCTTAACGGCTGGCTGCCGACCATTCTCCGTTCTGGCGGCGTAACGCTGGAGCGCGCCGCGATTGTGGCTGGCTTATTCCAACTCGGCGGCACCTTTGGTGGCCTGATGGTTGGTGGGCTGATGGACCGCTTCAAAGCAAAATACGTTATCGCCCTGTTCTATCTGTTCGGCAGCTTCTGTCTGGTATCTCAAGGCATCTGGAGCTTTGGCCCGAATGTGCTGGCCCTGCTGGTGTTCCTCGCAGGCGTCTGTATCAACGGCGCGCAAACCGGATTGCAGGCGTTCTCCCCGGCCTTTTATCCCACGGAAATGCGTGCCACCGGCGTGTGCTGGATGCACGGCATTGGCCGTAGCGGCGCCATTATCAGCTCTTTGCTGGGCGGCGTGTTGCTTGGCGTTTTCCCTGGGCAAACCGCTATTTTTATCGTTTTGTCGCTCCCGGCAGTTTTGGCGGCACTTTCCATCACCCGACATCACCCTGCACAGGTGGCTCGTCAGGTAAAAGGCATCGACCTTAATGACCTGCCGTCCCTGTCGCGTACCCTCAATAATCGATGAAGTAGAGGTCAAAAAATTATGGCTAAAATCATAGGCGGTTTAGCAGTTTCCCATACCCCCACCATTGGCTTTGCGGTTGATCACAACAAGCAACAGGAAGGCGCATGGGCACCGATTTTCGATGGTTTTGCACCGATGCAGCGCTGGCTGGAGGAGAAGAAGCCGGACGTGCTGCTGTATGTGTTTAATGATCATGTTACCTCCTTCTTTTTCGATCACTATTCGGCCTTTGTGCTGGGCATTGATGACGAATATGCCGTTGCGGATGAAGGCGGAGGCCCACGTGATTTGCCACCGGTTAAAGGTCATGCGGCGCTGTCACAGCATATTGGTGCCAGCCTGATGGCAGATGAGTTCGATATGTCATTCTTCCAGGACAAAGCGCTGGATCACGGCCTGTTTTCGCCGCTGTCGGCACTGGCACCGTGGCAAGGCGGCTGGCCGATGCAGGTGGTTCCGCTGGCGGTGGGGGTTTTACAGTTCCCGATTCCAACGGCGCGTCGCTGCTATAAACTTGGCCAGGCGCTGAAGCGCGCGGTGGAGAGTTTCCCGGAAGATCTGAAAGTCGCGGTGGTGGCGACCGGCGGCGTTTCACATCAGGTACACGGCGAGCGCTGCGGCTTCAACAATCCCGAATGGGATGCGCAGTTTATCGATCTGCTGATTAACGATCCTGAACGCCTGACCGAAATCACGCTGGCTGAATACGCCACGCTCGGCGGCCTGGAAGGAGCGGAAGTAATTATGTGGCTGATCATGCGCGGTGCGCTATCGGCCAACGTCGAAAAACTGCATCAGGATTACTATCTGCCTTCGATGACCGGTATCGCCACACTGATCCTCGAAAACCAGTCACGCGAAGCGCCGGTCGATGTGCACCAGCGTCAGCGCGATAAGATTAACCTACAACTCAGCGGCGTGGAAAAACTGCCTGGCACCTACCCATTCACCCAAGCGCGCAGTCTGAAAGCGCTGCGTATCAACCGCTTCCTGCACCGCATGATCCAGCCAGAGTGGCGTAAGCGTTTCCGCGACGATCCGCAGGCGCTGTATCAGGAAGCCGGGCTGACCGCTGAAGAGCAAACGCTGATTACCCAGCTCGACTGGCGCGGCATGATCCATTACGGCGTCAGCTTCTTCCTGCTGGAGAAACTGGGCGCGGTGGTTGGCGTGTCTAACCTGCATATCTACTCGGCGATGCGCGGCGAAACGCTTGAACAGTTCCAGCAAACGCGCAATCAGCAGGTACTCTACTCGGTGGCGGGGAAAGCAGACTGATGTTTACGCAACCGGTTATCGACTGCCATCACCACGTTTTTGATCCCAAAAACTTCCCATGGACGCCTGAGAGCGCCTATAACCCGGACGGACACGAGCTGGCGACGCCGGATTACTATCGCGCCGTGATGCAGGCCTACAACATTCGGCACTCGCTGATTGTCGGCCCGACGTCTGGCTACAACACCGACAATCGCTGCCTGCTGGATACCATTAAGCGCGGAGAAGGACGTTTCAAAGGCATTGCTGTTACGCCGCGCGACGTGGATAGCGACACGCTCGCCAGCCTGAAAGATCAGGGCATCGTTGGCATTGCACTTAACGTGGCGATGCTGGGCACCGAACCGTTTATCCAACTTGATGCTCTGATGGGCAGGCTAGCGGAGCTGGATCTCTTTGCCCAGATTCAGGTACAGAACGATCAGCTGTTGGCGCTGTTGCCGCTGCTGTCGCGCACCCGCACGCGCCTGCTGATCGATCACTCCGGCCGCCCCGATGTCAGCGCTGGATTAGCACAACCCGCCTTTCAGGCGCTGCTATCGCTGGCCGGTCAGCAGCGCACCAGCGTCAAACTTTCCGGGTTGGCGAAATTCTCCCGGCAGCCGTATCCCTTCAGCGACGGTCATCCTTATTTGCTGGCATTGCTGAACGCTTTCGGCGCGGAGAACTGCATGTGGGGATCGGACTGGCCTTTCCTGCGTGCCACTGAACGTATGGATATGGGTACGCAATTGCTGCTGATTGAACAGCTGATCCCCGATGAACAGAGCCGCCGTCAGGTGCTTTGGCACACGCCACAGCGGCTGTTTGGTTTTACGGAATTACAGGAGTCACGATGAGAACCATCTATGTACTGAACGGCCCGAACCTCAATCTGTTGGGCACGCGCGAGCCAGAAACCTACGGCTCCGATACGCTGCAAAGCGTGGAAGCGCTGTGCCGCGCAACAGCGGAAGAGTTGGACGTGGCGATTGAATTTCGCCAGACCAATCATGAAGGTGAAATGATTGAGTGGATTCAGCAGGCGCGTTTCGCGGCGCAAGCGCTGGTGATCAACCCGGCGGCGTGGACGCACACCTCGGTGGCAATGCGCGATGCAGTGACCGGCGTGGCATTGCCGCTGTGGGAAGTGCACATCACCAATGTACACAAGCGTGAGCCTTTCCGTCACCACTCCTATCTTTCCGACGTCGCGCAGGGCGTGATATGCGGCTACGGCATTCGCGGCTACCGCTATGCGCTGATGGAAGCGGCGCGCGCAACCTGATTATTGGTCCTGCCCGCACACTTCACGCAGGCAGCGGATCAATGCATCTGCTGCCGGTGAATGGAGACAACCCGCACGCACCGTAAGCCCAATGGCGCGATCGGTATCCGGTAACGGCACCGGTAGCGCCACCAGCGCACCGGAAGCCAGCTCCACTTCCAGCTGGTGCGCGGAGACTGCCGCCAGCATATCCGACTGCATCAGCAAGCCGCGCACTAACGCCAGATCGCCGGTTTCCACCACCGGATCGGGTGCCGGAATGCCCATCGCCTGAAAACTGTTATTCAGCAGATAACGCGCTGGCGTGGCCGAACGCGGCAACACCCAACGCGCAGCCCGCAAATCGTCGGTGGAAAGTTCACGCCCAACTAACGGATGATCGTGACGCGCCAGCAGCACCATGCGTTCAGAGAAAAGCGTTTCGCGCGTCACGTCCAGCGCATCTTCATCGCGGCGCAATGCGCCAAAGATAAAATCGATATCGCCAGATCGCATCTCAGAAGCCAGCACGCCAAAAGCACTTTCGCTGGTTACCACGCGTACGCCCGGATAACGCGCCGTCAGCATCACGATCGCCTGCGGCAGAATGCGCGTACGTCCCAGCGGCAATGCACCCACGCGCACCGTTCCCTCCAGGATCCCGCTGCGGGCGGCAATGTCGGCCGGAATGTGGCGCAGTTCATTTAGCGCACGTCGCACGTTGGCTTCAATTTCACGCCCAGCCAGCGAAGGCATCATGCCGTGCGGCGTGCGCTCCAGCAGCGCGATGCCTGCGCCGTTTTCCAGCACGCGCAGCGCGGCGCTCACTGCGGGTTGGCTCAGTCCGAGGCGGGTTGCCACCGTCTGCATGTGCCTGGTCTGACACAGCGTGATAAAAATTTGCAGCCGACGTACGTTAAACAGCCACAGCGGTTCCGCATCGCTGCGCTGCGCACCGCGTCCTTGCAATTTGGCCAGCCGCTGCGGCACCTGATGCAGCTCCTCAATCGCTCGCAACGCGCGCGGCAGTACACATTTCCCGAAGTCTGTCAGCATCATGCCACCGGCGTGACGTTCAAACAGCGTGACGCCTAACGTGAGCTCAAGGTCGCGAATGGCGCGAGTAATTGCCGACTGGGTGCGAAATAATTCATCTGCCGCCCGTGAGACACTGCCTTGTGCCACGACCTGACTAAATGCCCTGATTTGCATCAGATTTGTCAGCTCCTGCGTGTCCTTTTCTGCCATCTTTCCCTGCCCATTTTCGCCACCGTTCAATGTCGCAATATAAATAAAACGCATACCTGGTGCAATTAAATGAATTATCGCCGTCAGGTTGGCAGTGACAGCATGGAAAAAAACAGCGGAGGAGTATGCCATGACTAACAACACCCCAAAAAAAACCGCGCTGGTGGTCAGCGCTCACTCAGCGGATTTCGTCTGGCGCGCCGGTGGCGCCATCGCGCTGCATCATGCGCAGGGTTATGACGTCCACGTCGTTTGTCTCTCATTTGGCGAACGGGGCGAGTCAGCCAAGCTGTGGCGCAAAGGGGATATGAGCGAGGCGAAAGTCAAAGCCGCTCGCCGCAACGAGGCGCAGGCCGCCGCTGAGATCCTCGGTGCCAGCATCGAATTTTTTGATCTCGGCGATTATCCGCTGCGTGCCGACAAAGAAACCCTGTTCCGCCTTGCCGACGTCTATCGCCGGGTGCTGCCACACTTTGTTCTGACTCACTCGTTGCAAGATCCCTACAACTACGATCATCCGATGGCCACACATCTGGCGCAGGAAGCACGGATTATCGCCCAGGCCGAAGGCTATCGTCCGGGTGAAAAAATCGTCGGTGCGCCGCCGGTTTACTGCTTCGAACCGCATCAGCCCGAGCAGTGCAACTGGAAGCCGGATGTGCTGCTGGATATCACCTCGGTGTGGGACAAAAAATATCAGGCAATTCAGTGCATGGCCGGACAGGAACATCTGTGGGAATACTACACGCGCGTGGCCCAGCAGCGCGGCGTGCAGGCCAAGCGTAATGTCGGCATTACCACCAGCCGCGACATCATTTATGGCGAAGGCTATCAGAGTATCTTCCCGCGCGTGACGGAGGATCTGGCATGAGCATCATCGCTAAAAAAGGCGTTGCGGTGCGCCACATTCCCCGCGCGGCGGCCGCAGATATCGACGCGCTGGCCCGCTCCGGTGTCGCTACCGTGCACGAAGCGCAAGGCCGAAAAGGCTTGCTCGATCCCGCTATTCGCCCGATTCAGAGGGATAGTGCCATCGCGGGCAGCGCGGTCACGGTGCTGGTGGCACCGGGTGACAACTGGATGTTCCACGTCGCGGTGGAACTTTGTCAGCCGGGCGATGTGCTGGTGGTGGCGCCGACCTCGCCGTGCAGCGACGGTTTCTTCGGCGACCTGCTGGCAACGTCACTACAGTCGCGCGGTGTGCGTGGACTGGTGGCGGATGTTGGTGTGCGCGATAGTCGCACATTGCGCGAAATGGGCTTTGCCGTCTGGTCGCGCGCGGTATATGCGCAGGGCACGGTGAAAGAGACGCTTGGTTCGGTGAATGTGCCGCTGGTGTGTGCGGGACAGCTGATCTGGCCGGGTGATGTCATCGTGGCCGATGACGACGGCGTGGTGGTGGTGGCGCGTAACGAGGCTGCCAGCGTGGCAGCCAAGGCGCGTCAGCGTGAAGAGCTGGAAGAGAGCAAACGCCTGCGTTTAGCAGCCGGTGAGCTAGGTCTGGATATCTATCAGATGCGCCCGCGCCTGACAGAGAAAGGGCTGCGCTATCTCGACACGCTTGATCAACTGGAGGATTAACCATGCGCCAGCGTCGCATTCCCTGCTTACTGATGCGGGGTGGCACCTCCAAAGCTGCCTGCTTTCTGGCACAGGATCTGCCAGCGGATCCTGTGATCCGCGATCGGGTGTTGCTGGCGGTAATGGGATCGCCCGATATCCGCCAGATTGACGGTCTCGGCGGTGCTGACCCGCTCACCAGCAAAGTAGCGATCGTCAGCGCTTCGCAACGCGACGATGCCGATGTCGATTATCTGTTTGCCCAGGTCAGCGTCGATCAAGCCTGCGTGGATTACGGGCAAAACTGCGGCAACATCCTCGCCGCCGTTGGGCCCTTTGCCGTCGAACGCAGGCTGGTAAAGGCAGGCAATCAACGCACTCAAGTCCGCATTTTTATGCAGAACACCGGGCAGATTGCCGAAGCTGAGTTCGCCACGCCCGACGGTGAAGTCAATTATGACGGCGACTTACGTATTGATGGCGTGCCGGGCCGCGCAGGCGAGATCGCCCTCACCTTCAAAGACATTGCCGGATCGAGCTGTGGCGCGCTGTTGCCGACCGGTCAGCCACGCGATCGTTTTGATGGCATCGACGTCACCTGCATCGATAACGGCATGCCAGTGATTCTGATACGTGCGGCGGATGTCAATCGCAGCGGCTACGAAAGCCGCGACGCGTTAGATAATGACAGTGAGCTCAAGCAGCGGCTGGAGTCGATTCGCTTGCAGGCCGGGCCGTGTATGAACTTAGGCGATGTCAGCCAGCGTACGGTGCCCAAAGTCACGCTGCTGGCAGAAGCGCGCCACGGCGGTGCGATCAGCTCACGCACTTTTATTCCACACCGCTGCCACGCTTCAATTGGCGTGCTCGGCGCAGTGAGCGTCGCCAGCGCCTGCCTGATCCGCGGCAGCGTCGCCGATGGACTGGCGCGCACCAGCCAGCAATCGCAACAGCGCCTGAGTGTGGAGCATCCCAGCGGCGAATTCAGCGTGCTGCTACAGCGCTCAGGCGATAACCCGCTGGCGGGTTGCGGTCTACTGCGCACCGCACGCGCTATTTTTGCTGGTGAGGTAATGATTCCGGCGGCGGTATGGCCATTCAAAAGGAGTAATGAATGAACATCACCTTTATTGGTTATGGCGAAGCGGGCGGCATCCTCGCCCATGACTTACAGGCGCAGGGCAACGTGGTGACGGTTTGGGATCGCAAAGCCCTCGCGGCAGAAACTCTGCCCGCGCTACAGCAAAAAGCACAAGAGAGCGGCGTGCGGCTGGCGACTTCGCTGGCGGACGCGCTGCAGGACGCCATGCTGGTGTTCTCCACCGTCACCGCTTCTCAGGCACTCAATGTGGCTCAACAGGCGGCAGCACTGTTACAGGCTGGACAGCACTTTCTCGATCTCAACTCGGTGGCACCGCACACCAAACGCGCCGCTGCTGAACTGATTAACGCCGCGGGTGCCAGCTATATCGACGTGGCGGTGATGGCGCCGGTACCGCCCAAACGGCTGGCGACGCCGCTATTGCTTGGTGGTGCTCAGGCTGAAGGTGTGCAGCCGCTGCTGCAAAAATTGGGCTGCAACAGTCGCCTGCTCGGTGCTGAAGTGGGGGAAGCTTCGGCGATTAAGATGTGCCGCAGCGTGATGATTAAAGGCCTCGAAGCGCTAACCACCGAATGCCTGAGCGCGGCGCGGCAGTACGGCGTAGAACAAGCGGTGCTTGATTCGCTGCACGCCAGTTTCCCTTCGCTGGGCTGGAATGATCAGCTGCCGCACTACCTGATTAGCCGCGTGGCGGAGCACGGTCAACGGCGTGCTGAAGAGATGCAGGAAGTGGTGAAAACGTTGCAAGACGTCAAGGTGCCAGCCGCCATGAGCGCCGCGATTGTTGCCACGCAGCAAGGTCTGATTGATGCGTTAAATGCCCGTTCCCTGCGCTATCAACAACTGACACCGTTCGTTTGGCAAGACACGCTGGATAAGATCTATCCACCTCAATGAGTTATACGCCTAGAGGTATGCGTTTTATTTATCGGCAATTGTTTACATTTTTGTAACAGCGTAGCGTAAGCGAAACGAGAAGCACGTTTTAAAACAATAAATATTGGAAGCAGAACATGAAGATTAGAGCATCTGTCGCCCTTTCCCTGCTGCTGGCAGCGGGTATTGGCCAGGCCAGTGCAGCCGTACTGGACGCCAGCCACACCAACCAGGTTATTACCAGTGTCAAAAACAGCATCAGCGCGCAGCATAGCACCGGCTGCGTGGCAGTGGTCGATGCCAGCGGCACGCTGCTGGCCTTTCAGCGTCTTGATGGCGCGTCGCCAGGCTGTGTCGATGCCGCGATTGGTAAAGCACGCACTTCCGCGCTGTATCACGCCCCTTCCCTGAAATTTATGCAGCGTTTGCAGAATGGCGAAACTACCGTGCTCGCCATCCCGCACGCTGTAGCACTCGGTGGCGGTTTCCCGCTGACGCTGCAAAATGAAGTGGTCGGCGCGGTCGGCGTCAGCACCCCCAAACAGGATCTGGATAACCAGGCTTCAGAGGCTGCCGCTCAGGCACTGAAATAACTTTCGAGAATTTCCATGATGACTCTTTCACGCCGCCGGCTGCTGACCGGCACGGCGGGCCTGCTGGTGGCTGGCGTCCTGACGCAGGTGCTTCCTGGCAGCCAGGCTTTTGCCTCGCCGCCGTTGGCCGCCGCAGTCGCGCCTTCCACCAGTTTTACTGCGATTTCCGCCCGATTAACCGGTCTGGAGCAGGCGGATGCCCTGCTGGCGCAGCGCCTCTATAGCTGGCTGCACGACCATTTCCCACAGCTGGATAGCCAGCTCGATATGCTCAACACGCTACTGCAACAGCAACCCACCGCCAACGGCAGCAGCCTGCTGACACTGCTTAATACGCAGCCCAAAGCCCTCAACGATCTCTATCAGGCGCTGGTTTCCGGCTGGTATCTCGGCGTTGTCGGCCCGTTGCCGCGACCGCAATGCATCGCTTTTGAAAATATCGTCAGCTATCAGCTGCTGCGCGATTCCCTGTTACCTCCGAGCTACGCGCCGGGGCAACCTAACTTCTGGACGCAGCCACCTGCAAGGAGAGCACATGTCTGATTCATTAAGCGCCGATGTGGTGGTGATTGGTGCCGGGATTGCCGGTTCTCTGGCGGCGCTAAAGATGGCCAAAGCGGGTGCATCGGTGTTGATGCTGGAGTCCGGTCCGGAGATCAAACGCGATCAGGCGGTAGAGTATTTCCGCAACTCGCCGTTTAAGGGTGACTTTACCGAACCTTATCCGCCGCAGCCGTGGGCACCACAGCCAAAATTCATTCCCAGCGATAACAATTACCTGATCCAGAAAGGCCCGGATCCCTATCGCGCCCAATATCTGCGCGGCACCGGCGGCACCACTTGGCACTGGGCTGGACAAGCGTTCCGCCTGTTGCCAAACGATATGCGCATTCAGTCGCTGTACGGCATTGGTCGCGACTGGCCCATCAGCTATGACGAGCTGGAACCCTATTACTGTGATGCCGAATATCAGATGGGTGTTTCCGGTGACAGCGATCTGGCCTCGCCGCGTTCGCGCCCTTACCCGTTGCCGGGCATTCCACTGCCTTACGGCTTCGATCGCCTGAAGCAGCGCCTCGGCCCGCTGGGTTACGAAGTGGGGATTGGCCCGCAGGCGCGCAACAGCATCGCCTATGATGGCCGTCCGGCCTGCTGCGGCAACAATAACTGCATGCCAGTTTGCCCAATTGATGCGCAGTATCACGGCGGCATCGCTGCACGTAAGGCGCTGGATGCCGGTGTTAAAATCGTCACCAATGCGGTGGTGTTCCGCATTGAGGCCGATGACAAAGGCATCATTCAAGCGGTGCACTATCTCGATCAGAACAAAGCGCGCCATCGTGTCACCGGCAAACAGTTTGTCCTGACCGCCAATGGCATTGAAAGCCCGAAAATCCTGCTGCTCTCCACCAGCGATCGCTACCCGAACGGCATCGCCAACAGCTCTGGCATGGTGGGCCGTAATCTGATGGATCATCCGGGATCGTCAGTGGAGTTCTATGCCGATGAGCCCGTGTGGTTCGGCCGTGGACCGATGCGTCCCGGCAGCATCAATAATATGCGCGACGGCGATTTCCGTGGCGAACGTTCAGCGCTGCGTATCGACCTCGCCAACACCTCGCCGGTGCGCTATCTCACCGAACGACTGGTACGTCAGGGCTACTACGGCAAGGCACTTAACGACAAGTTGGCCTTCCAGGCAGAGCGCTTTGTCCAGCTGAAGTGCCTGCTGGAGATGCTGCCGGAGCCGCAAAACCGCGTCACGCTGAGCAAAACCGAGAAGGATGCCTGGGGCATTCCACGCCTCGAGGTTTACTACAGCTTCCCGGAATATGTGCATCGCGGCTATGACCAGTCGATGATCGATTTCCAACGCATGGTGAAACAGATGGGCGGAACCGAGGCGGTCTACAGCAAACGCGGCGTTTACGACAACAACCAGCACATCACCGGCACCATGATCATGGGCAGTAATCCGCAGGATTCAGTAGTGGACGGTCACTGCCGTACTCACGATCACCCGAATCTGTTTATCGCTGGCACCGGCATTATGCCGTCAGCTTCGACGGTCAACTCAACACTGACCGGAACCGCGCTGGCGTTACGTATGGCCGACAGCGTTCTGACAAGCTTGTAAGGAGCATCCGATGAAACCTGTATTTATTCAGGCCGCCATCGCGGTGGTCTTGATGCACTGCGCCATGGCGCAGGCGGCAGACAATGCTGCCCAGATTAAGCGCGGCGAATATCTGGCGCGCGCCGGCGACTGTACTGCCTGTCACACCGCTACCAACGGCCCGCTGTTTGGCGGCGGCTTTGCAGTCAGTACGCCTTTCGGCCAGATCTGGGGCAGCAATATCTCCTCCGATAAACAGTACGGTATTGGTAGCTGGAGTGACGATCAGTTCGTTGCAGCAGTGCGCGACGGTATTGGCAAAAATGGCGAGCAGCTCTATCCAGCTATGCCATATGACTCCTTCACCAAAATGAAGCGCGACGATGTGCTGGCGATCAAAGCCTATCTCATGTCGATGCCACCGGTGCATCAGGCTTCACCGCAAACCGACCTGCCGTTTCCGTTCAATCAGCGCTGGGGAATGCGCTTCTGGAAGTGGTTTAACGTTGATAAGGGCGAATTGCAGAACGATGCGCAGCAGAGTGCGCAGTGGAATAATGGTCGTTATCTGGTTGAAGCGCTGGCGCACTGCGGTACTTGCCATACGCCACGTAATCTGACCATGGGCATGGATAACGATAAAGCACTGGCCGGCGGCGATCTCGGCGGCTGGATGGCGTACAACATTACGCCGGATAAGCAGGCAGGCATCGGTGACTGGAGCCAGCAACAGCTGGTGACCTACCTGAAAACCGGATTTGTCGCCAATAAAGCCAGTGCCTCCGGCCCGATGGCCGAAGCTGTTGAGCACAGTCTGCAATATCTGCCGGAGAGTGATCTGCAGGATATCGCCACCTATCTGCGCGACGTTAAGCCACAGCCAGACTTGCAGCAAACCCGTGCGCGCGACAGTTGGGGACAACCTTCCACCGCGCTGATTGATCTGCGCGGTGCCGATGACGCGACCCGCAATGCCCAACCCGGCGCGGTGCTGTTTGCCGGTAACTGTGCTAGCTGTCACGGCGCGGAAGGTGCGGGATCGGGCAGCGGTTTCCATGCATATCCGTCGCTGTTCCATCACACCAGCACCGGCGCGGTAGATGGATTAAACGTGGTATCGGTGATCCTCAATGGCGTGCATCGCCATATGACTGAGGGCGAAGTCTTTATGCCGGCTTTTGCACCCGAGCTTAGCGACCAACAGGTGGCAGACGTCAGTAACTTTGTTACTCAGCAGTTTGGTAATCCAGCGGCGGCTAAGGTGAATGCAAAGCAGGTGAAAACGTTAAGAGAGGATGCCAAGCTGGCTTTTCCAGCGATTTACGCTCAGGGTGATAAGCCTTAATCAACTTACTCGGCGACGCAAGACGCGTCGCCGAGGTGTAACGCATTATTGATAATTCACTGTCACCTGGCTGCTAATCACTCGTAATCCCGGCGGTAACGCACCCTGCCCTTGAAAGCCAAACGCCAAATGCAACGTCTCATCCGCCGCGACGTTTGCTAAACCACGCGTGCTGCCGTTAGCGCCTTCAATTTCGACACAACGGTCAGCCGCACATAACCGCACCACCAAACCCGACGGCGCGGGGCGGCTAAGCTGATAGCGCCAGTTCACAATCGAGATATTGCCCGGCGCGGCCGAAGGTGCTTTCAGCGCGGGCGTCATCAACCAGTTGCCACGCACACCCAGGCTCGGCCCGCTGGCGTTCGCAGTCCAGGCACCGTCGGCGGCATCGCTTGCCAAAGGTAATGACATCATCGGCAACATCATTAACGCCCAGCACCAACGACGCATTATTTGCCTCCAATGGTGGCGGTCATGCGGATCTGGCGATTGTCGGTCAACTCCATATTCGACAACACAATCAACTGCGGCAAATTGCGACGCAGGAAGCGCGCCAGCAGCGCACGCAGCGGATGATTCACCAGCAGCACTGGCGGCGCGCCGGCCATTTCCTGTTGCTGCAATGCGCCTTGCGCCTGCACCATCAGACGATCGGCCAGGCCAGGTTCCAGTCCACCGCCACCCTGCAAGGCTTGCAGCAGCAAGCGTTCGAGCGTGGCATCCAGACCAATGACCTGCACTTCGCCATTGCCTGGGAACCACTGCTGGGTAATCGCACGACCGAGCGCCACACGCACCACGCTGGTCAACTCTTGCGGATCGTTTTGTACCGGCGCATGTTCCGCCAGCGTTTCGATAATGGTGCGCATATCGCGAATCGACACGCGCTCAGTCAGCAGGTTTTGCAGCACTTTATGCAGCGTGGTTAAGGTGATGACGCCCGGCACCAAATCTTCCGTCAGCTTCGGCATCTCTTGCGTGACGCGATCCAACAGTTGCTGCGCTTCCTGACGACCAAACAGCTCGCTGGCGTATTGACCAATCAGATGGTTGAGATGTGTTGCTACCACGGTGCTGGCTTCGACCACGGTAAAGCCCTGAATCTGCGCCTGCTCTTTCAATGCGCTGTCGATCCAGATCGCCGCCAAGCCAAAAGCAGGATCGACGGTCGGTTCACCCGGCAGCGAACCGGCTGCGGTACCTGGGTTGATCGCCATCCAGCGGCCCGGATACGCATCGCCGCTGCCTATTTCCACCCCTTTCATCAGAATGCGATAGCGCGCAGGCGGCAGTTCCATGTTGTCGCGGATATGCACCACCGGCGGCAGGAAACCAACCTCTTGCGCCACTTTCTTACGAATGCTGCGGATACGTCCCAGCAGCTCGCCATTTTGCAGGTGATCGACCATCGGAATCAGGCGATAACCGACTTCCATACCCAGCGAATCTTCCAGTTGCACATCGGTCCACGACGCTTCGACCGTGGAGGGCGTTTCCTGAGTTTTCACCAGACTGGCGGATTCTGCCGGTTTCTTCGGCTGCATTTCACGGCCGCGCAACCACCAGGCGAGGCCCAGTAATGAAGCGGTGAATAACAGGAACACAAAGTTTGGCATGCCCGGCACCAGGCCAAGTAAACCAATCACGCCGCCGCTGAGCATCAGCACTTGTGGGTTTTTAAACAGTTGCGAAACCATCTGTTCGCCGACATCCTGATCGGTGCCGACACGCGTAACGATAACACCGGCCGCGGTAGAGATAACCAGCGCTGGAATTTGCGCCACCAGGCCATCACCGATGGTCAACAGCGTGTAGGTTTCGCCCGCATGACCGAGATCCATACCGTGCTGCACCACACCAACCAGCAACCCGCCTATGACGTTTATCACCATGATCAAAATGCCGGCGATGGCATCACCACGCACGAATTTACTCGCACCGTCCATCGAACCGTAGAAGTCGGCTTCCTGCGTGACCTCGGTACGACGTTTTTTAGCTTCCTCTTCACCAATCAAACCGGCGTTGAGATCGGCATCGATCGCCATCTGTTTGCCGGGCATACCATCCAGCACAAAACGCGCGCCGACTTCGGCGATACGACCAGCACCTTTAGTGATAACCATGAAGTTGATGATAACGAGGATGATAAACACCACGATACCAATGGCGAAGTTGCCGCCGACGAGGAAGTGACCAAAGGCTTCAACCACGCGCCCCGCCGCATCCGCACCGGTATGACCTTCCAGCAAAATAATACG
Source organism: Pantoea sp. CFCC18179 (assembly GCF_059412405.1). Taxonomy (NCBI): domain Bacteria; kingdom Pseudomonadati; phylum Pseudomonadota; class Gammaproteobacteria; order Enterobacterales; family Erwiniaceae; genus Pantoea; species Pantoea sp. CFCC18179. Next base: position 307,201 of record NZ_JBNBPM010000001.1, read on the forward strand.
CGTCGAGGCGACGTTCAGTGCCAGACGCAGTAGCGTCGAGAACAGCAGAATGGTGGGGAAAGCGGCGAATTCCAGCGTGCGCTGGGTGAACATCGCCACCAGCAGCACCATGATTGACAGTGCAATGTTGAAGGTAAACAACAGGTCGAGAATGAACGCTGGCAACGGCAGCACCATCATCGACAGGATCAACATGATCAGTACTGGACCGGCCAGCACCTGCCACTGCGTATCTTTAAAGTTGCCCGGTAAACGCAGCTTCTCGGCTAAGTTAGCCATCGTTTCTGTTCTCTCCTGCAAAGTCCATGTCTGCCGGAACCGGCAGGTTTTTTGGTTTGTTTGGAATCAGGCCGCCTTCACGCTTCCAGCGCCGCAGCTGCCAAACCCATGCCAGCACTTCGGCCACCGCGCCATACAGCGCGCCGGGGATGAACTGACCAATTTCTGTGTGTCGATATAATGCACGCGCCAGCGGCGGTGCTTCCAGAATCGGGATGCGATGCTCTTTAGCTAATTCACGAATTTTCAGGGCGATATCACCGGCACCTTTTGCTACCACTTTCGGCGCGCTCATCTTGCCTTCCTGATATTTCAGTGCCACCGAATAGTGCGTCGGGTTGGTGACAATAACGTCCGCTTTTGGCACATCAGCCATCATGCGACGGCGTGCTGCGGCACGCATTGCCTGGCGAATGCGTCCTTTAACGTGCGGATCGCCTTCGTTCTGTTTGTGTTCGTCACGGATCTCCTGGCGCGTCATCTTCAGCTTTTTGAAGTAGCTATATAGCTGCCAGAACACGTCAAAGCCGACCATCGGGAACAGACCCAACATCACCAAGCCGCAGCAGGCGGCCATCAGCGATAATCCGTGATGCAGCGCGTTGATCGGCGGTTCGCTCATTAAACGCAGCATTTCTTGCCAATGGCTCCAGATGTACCAACCCGCCACCAGCGCCACCAGCGTCGCTTTCATGATCGACTTCAGCAATTCAGCAGCGGTTTGGCCGGAGAACATGCGACCGATACCGCTCAGCGGGTTGAGCTTTTTCACATCGAACTTGATGGATTTACCGCTGATATTGAGGCCACCGAGCGCCATCGGTGCCGCAATCGCCACCACCACCAAACCGCCCATCAGCGGCAGCACCGCAATCATCGCTTCTTTAATCAGGCTACCGATGTGGGCGATGATCACTTTGTCATCCGTCACCATGCCGTGATCGAAGCGAAATCCGGTGGCAACCATACTGGCCAGTCGTTCCGCCATGCTGTTGCCACCAACCCACAAAATCAGCAAGCCAATCAACAACATCATTACTGAAGTCAGTTCGCGCGAACGCGGAATCTGCCCTTCCTCACGCGCCTTTTCAAGTCGGTGGGGTGTGGGCGATTCTGTTTTGTCCTCGTTACTCTCTTCAGACACGGCACAACCTCAGCCAGCAGGAATTCTGAGCATAGAATGCCAAAAGCCCGTCAGGCTAAAGCGCGGATTAAAGGGGAGAAATGTGAGTTTATTTAGCCATAAGTGAAATTGGGTTGAGGTGCAGAATAACAGCCATGCAATAAAGGCATAAAAAAAGGCGTCCTGCGCCATGACTAAGCATGTGTAGGACGCCTTTATCCAAAGCACTCGTTTTGCCGTAAACCAAACAAATGCACAATGTCAGTAGTGTTTTGCAAAGTGTGTGCCAATCACCAAACTGTGGATTTCAGGCGGTTTTGCATTGGGCAAGGTGATTTAGACGGCTGGTTTGCACGGTGACGAAGCAAGGCTGCACATTTTCTGTGCAACTCGCCTTAATTTGCCTTATAAGCCATCCAAAGCAAAAGCCATGCCGTGCTGTAGTTTTAATGGACAGATTTGCGCCCGGAAATTCCGAAAGTCACAAAATTGTTTCGCTGAGCAATCTTTTTTAATCTTAAGAAATAGATTAATCTTATTTACCATTTTTGATTGGACCTGGCAGTGACTAAAAGCCACTGCGCAGCCGGTTATTGTTAACTCGCACAAATAAATTAACCCAGCTTATCTATCACCGTGACTATGCGTTTTATATCATCGGCCTGCGTCGCTTTTTCGCCCGGTAGCACGGGATTTATCAGGGTGCAATGGTTTGAATTCTCAAAAGTCTTAGGTAGACTTAGTTCAGCACTATCTTTCTGTAATCTGTCTGTTTTTTTGATGGCTTTCTCGCTGCCTAATCTGCCCGCCTTCATGGCTCGTGCCGCAGATTACTCTGCAGCTAATCTGATGAAATTTGAGGATCATGGTGAATAAGAGTCTCGTGCTTACATTGCTGGCGGTTTTAACCTTGGCCGGTTGTAAAGCGCCGCCACCGCCGGTTAACGACGATACGCTGGTCACCAGCGAAGTGAACGGCGTGAAGCTGGTTCATCGTAATGCGGTGGCAGCGCCAGGCGAGTTTACGCCCGTGAATGAGAGCTATCGTGCGTTGTATGCCGCATCCGTTATGACCACGCCCGATTTCGGTGGCAAAGTGGTGCGCTATCTGGATAACGCCAAACCGTTTGAAGTATTGGGTCGGGTTGAACACAGCTGGTTAGCCGTGGCTGATGAACCTAACGGCCAGTTGATTGGCTATATTCCACCGAAAGCCGGTGTGGAAAGCAGTCGCTACGACGCTACCATCCGTAGCGATCGTCCGCGTCCCCGCCGTAATAGCAAGCAAGTCTGCGTCGCCGTAGGTGGTGCCAGTAAAGCTTGTCGCACTAACGATACCGCGACCTGGATTTTAGACTGATAATGCAATCCGGCGCACAGCGTCCGCGGCGGTTCTGATGCCGCGGACTGTGATTTTCGCCCTTGCCAGGACAATCGAGATTTAATGACTCAGGATTCCCTTGCGCGCGATGGCATTGTCGCGAGCAATGATAACCTTTTGCTTAATGCCGCAGCACCGATCCTGAATGCCGTGGTACGTATACGGCAGGCCGCTACACATGACGATCCCGCGGGTTTACGTCAGTTATTGATCGAAGAAATCCGTCTATTTGAACAGCGTTGTAAACAAGCCGGTTTGCCGTTTGAGATGATCATCGGCGCGCGCTATTGCCTGTGCAGCGTATTGGATGAAGCCGCCGCGCAAACGCCGTGGGGCACACGCGGCGTGTGGTCCGGCAATGGCATGTTAGTCACGTTTCATAACGAAAGCTGGGGCGGCGAAAAAGTGTTCCAGCTTTTATCGCGCGTATCGCAAAGCCCACAGCAACATTTGTGGCTGCTGGAAGTGATTCACTACTGCTTATTGCTGGGCTACGAAGGCCGTTATCGCGGCAGTGACAGCGGGCGCGCACAGTGTGACGGCATCCGCAAACGCCTGGCACAATTGATTGCTGAAAATCGTCCCTCAAGCGCTAATCCCGTGACGCCATTAGTGGAAGTGCATCCACTGGTCAGCACCTTGACGCGTCCGATGGTGCCGCTGTGGGCGTGCGTGACCTTAGCCACTTTGGTGGCCTGTTTGATTTACAGTGGCCTGAATTGGCGACTTGGCAATGCCGCGGAACCGCTGCTGCGTGCCATCTACCAAACCCCGCTACCGCAAATTACCCCCGGACGTCGCCCCACTTCGCCGCAGGCGTTGCTCGATCTGCATCAACGCTTGAATGATGTGATTGCCGCTGGTCAGTTGGAAGTGAGCGATGGCGCGTTCGGCAGCAAAGTGATTATTCCCGCCGATAAACTGTTCGCCAGCGATGGCACCGTGGTGAATCAAGTCGGCCGCGCGCTGTTAGCGCACGTCGCCAGCGCGATGAAAACCGTCAAAGGCACGGTGCTGGTGTCGGTGTACACCGATAACAGCCCGGTGGATGGCCGTTTTGCCTCAAGCTATGAATTCTCATCGGCCCGTGCCCGCGCGGTGACGCAATTGCTGAATCCGCAGTTGGCTGAAGGCCATAGCGTCAAAGCCGAAGGCCGTGGCGACAGCAATCCGCTGCTACCTAATGACAGCAACGAAAACCGCGCACGCAATCGTCGCGTGGAAATCACTCTGTTTGCGACCCCGGAAACCCTTGGCAATCATCAGGGAGACCAATGATGCGCGCATCACTGCAACATCTGTTAACCCATCGTCTGCTGTGGAGCCTGATTGGCGTCACCGCATTGAGCTGCGTGCTGTGGATGCTCGGCCCGTTGTGGAGCTGGGGCGATACACGTCCGCTCGAGCCGGTTTTGCCGCGCCAGTTAGCGGTGGGTTTCTTGTTCTTCCTGTGGCTGCTGTTCCAGTTCATTCCCGCATTGTGGCGCGGCTGGTTCAACAGCAAATTGCTTAATCGCTTACAGCAGATGAGCCAGGAAGAGTTATCCGATCGCCAGGCCACCGAAACCTTGTTAACCCAGCGCTTCAGCGAAGCCGCGCTGCGTTTAAAGCGCACCCAATTTGGTCGCCGTCATCAGAAAAGCTGGCTAGCGCGTTTTCAAAGTCATTATCTGTATCAACTGCCGTGGTACGTGATGATTGGCGCGCCCGGTGCCGGTAAAACCACGGCACTGCTCAATGCCGGATTAGAGTTTCCGCTGACCGATAGCCTTGGTAAAGCGGCGATTCGCGGCGTCGGCGGCACGCGCCATTGTGATTGGTGGTTCACCGACAGCGCAGTGCTGATCGATACTGCGGGACGCTATGCCTTGCAAGAGAGTCAGCGCGCGCGGGACGGCGCAGAGTGGCAGAGCTTCATCAATCTGCTGAAACGCTATCGCACCCGCCAGCCGATTAATGGCGTGATCATGACTATCAGCGTCTCCGATCTGCTGACCGACTCCGCCGAAGCACGCCACGCGCAGGCCAGCGCGTTACGCGCTCGTATGGCGGAATTGCACCAACACACCGGCATTCATTTCCCGGTGTATGTGATGGTGACCAAAACCGATCTGCTGAAAGGCTTTATGAGTTTCTACGGCGCGCAGAGCAAACAGCAGCGCGATGCAATTTGGGGCTTCACGTTCCCGTGGGAACCCGGTAAGCCGCATAAAGACAATTGGCATCGTAGCTTTGCCCAGCAATACCAACACGTTGAGCAGCGCTTGCAGCAACAGTTGGCGAATGTGATGTCGGCGGAACGCGATTTGACCCAGCGTGCTGATAGCTTCCTGTTCCCGCAAGAATTCAGTTCGTTGCGCCCATTGTTGAATGAATATCTTGATGTGGTGTTTTCCAGCCAACAAGAGCCGATTGCCTGGTCACCGCGCGGTCTGTTCTTCACCAGCGGCACCCAGGAAGGTTTACCGTTTGACCGCATCATGGGCGAACTGAACCGCAAATTGCAGTTGCCGCATACCGGCGAAAGCAGCCTGGCGGCGTGGGATAGCGTCAATCGCAGCAGCCCGATTCCGGGCAATAAAGGGCAAAGCTTCTTTATTCGCGATTTGCTGAGTGATTTGGTGTTCCGCGAAAGCGGCCTGGCGGGTAGCAATCGCCATTGGGAATACCGCAATCGCCTGTTTCACTGGATTGGTTACGGCGCGCTAACCGGCGCATTGCTGCTGCTTTCAGGTTTGTGGCTCACCAGTTACATCCAAAACCAGCGTTATCTGGACCAGGTTGCGGCGCGCATCGTCCCGATTACCACGCAAAGTCAGCAGGTGATTCATCAGCCCGCCGATAATATTTTTGATCTGCTACCCTTCTTAAATAATCTGGTGAAGCTGCCGCTGTCCGAGCGTTTTTCCCTCGACAATCCACCGCTTACCATGCGCGTAGGATTGTATCGCGGCAACCAGGTGAGCGATGCGGCGTGGGCGCTTTATCAAAATGCGCTTAAGTCTTTACTGTTGCCACGCGTGGCCCAGCAGATCACCAATTTGCTGCGTGACGATCCTGGCAACGATAACGAATACAGCCGTAATGCGCTGCGTGCGTATCAGATGCTGTATCAACCGCGCAATTATGATGGCGAGTTCCTGCGCGGCTGGTTGATGCAGAATTTACAGCGTACCTTGCCGAATGATGTCAGCGCGCGTGATTTACAGCAGCTTGACTGGCATCTGAGCCAGCTATTAGACCAGCAAATCCAGTCTTCGCCCTATGCGCGTGATAATGCGTTAATGATGCGCAAGCTTGCGGAGAATCTGAAAAATGCCGGTGACGATAGCAATATGCTGGCGATTGCGCCGCAGGCCGTTTCGCAGCGATTGACCAAACACAGTGAGTAATGGTGAGGTAACGATGCCGACACACACTGCGCCTGGCTGGTATGGCAAATTACCGGCAACCGGCGATTTTTTACGCCAGCGTCTGAGCGAAAATACCGTGACGCCCTGGAGTCATTGGTTTCAGCAAGGTTTGATGCAGTGGCATCAGCAACCGGATGCCACTACCGCACAATTTTTGCGCGCGCCGGTGTGGAACTTTGTGTTGCCGCTCTCGCCATTACGCCAGCACGTGCAGATGGGCTGCTTATTGCCGTCCTGCGATCGCGTGGGTCGCGCGTGGCCGCTGCTGGCGTTGCGCAGTTTTCCAGTAAATAGCTGGCACAGCTCGCAACTCGGCGTTTCCGGCGACTGGTTTCAGGAGTTAGGCGCGTTGCTGTTGCATGCGGTGCGCGATCGGCTCAATCCCGATGCGCTGGAACAACAGATGCAGCACTTATCACCGCTGCTGGTACCGGATACGCAGCGCAGCGACATCATGGATGTGATCGGTTTTGAAGATTTACCCTGCACGCTAAGCTGGCGTGAAGTGGCTGACAGGTTCGATCCGCAGCAGCACATTAGCTACTGGTGGAGTAATCGCAGTGACGGTTTTGGTCATGCCACGCATAAACACAGTGGCCCGCTCACTGCGCAACTTTTTTCGCTGTTATTTAACCCGGCGTCTGGTGCACAGCCGGGCCGCAACGGCCTCTATCCACCGATGTTTGAATAGGCCGTGGCGTTTGCCTCGTAACGGGATGACTCATGCAATTTACCATTGTGCAGTGCAATACGGATGTGCCCGCAAAGACGGTTGCCTTCAAACCGCCCGGCGGCACCATTGGCCGCAGTCAAGATAACGATTTGGTTTTGCCTGATGAATCGCGGGCAATATCGCGTTTGCAGGCGCTGGTGCACCTGTCTGCAGAAGGTGAATGCCGCTTGACCAACCAAGGCAGCGTCACCTCGGTGGTGCTGAATGGCGTCGCGTTGGCGCGCGGATCGCAAGTGGCGCTGCACGATGGCGATACGCTGCAAATTGGCGATTATGGATTGGAAGTGCGCGATCCCCTTCAACTTAATGGTCAGCATGATGATCCGTTGGCGTTATTTGCTGAGAGCCATGCTGATCCGCTGGGCATGTTGCAGGAGCCGGAGATCGTTCCCGAACCCGCCGCACGTCAGGAACGCCGCAACGACCCGCGTTTGGCGATTGATCCGCAAAGCGATGCTCCGACGTTGCCCAGCGTGCAGCCGGGTGTCGATCAAGACAAACTGATTGCCGCGTTGCTGGAAGGGATGGGGCTGAATAACGGCCATCAAACCGCCATTACCGAAGAGCAAATGCGCGTCACCGGACGCATGCTGAGCCTGTTTTCCCAAGGCACCGTCGCCCTGCTTTCTTCGCGTTCGATTCTCAAACGCGGCGTGAAAGCCGACATGACGATGATCCTCAACGAAGCGAATAACCCTTTCAAAATTTTGCCATCGGGTAAAACCGTCTTGATGCAGATGTACCAAAGTCAGATGCCCGGCTTTATGCCACCAGAACCGGCGGTACGTGATGCGTTGGTCGATTTACAAGCCCATCAACTCGGTATGATTGCCGGCATCCGCGCGATCATTGCGGCGATGCTGCAATCCTTCAATCCGCAGCGGCTGGAAGAGGAAGCGCGCAAAGATGGCGTGCTGCCAAAACTGGCGTTCAGCGGCGGGCGTAAAGCGGCGCTGTGGGACTACTTCTCGCGCCACTATCAGCGCACCGCTGGCGAGATCGAAGATGACTTCCACACGCTGTTCGGCGAAGCCTTCCTGCATGCCTACGATATGGAAGTGAATCAGTACAAAGATTCCCAAACGCGGACTGAAGACGCATGAAAATGATGTTTGCCAGCCGCTGCCAGCAAGGCATGCGCGATGAAAATCAGGATCGCACCGGCGCCGAGTTAGATGATCATAAAGCCTGTTTTTTAGTGTGCGATGGCGTTGCCGGCCTGCCCGGCGGCGATATGGCGGCACAGCTGGTGCGCGACACCTTGCTGACACAACTTCAGGAAAGCGCTGTTTTCACGCCAGAAAGTACCCGCGCGGCGATTGAACGCTGCCAGCAAGTGTTGGTTGAGGCGCAGGGAAACAATCCGAATTTTTCACGCATGAGCACCACTCTTGCCGCGCTGTTTATTGACCGTGAAAAACAGCTCGCATGGTGGGCGCACGCAGGTGATAGCCGGGTTTATCACTTCCGTCATGGGGTGCTAAATCAGGTCACCCGCGATCACAGTTTGGCCCAGCAATTGCGCGAAGCGGGCTATGAAAATACCGGCATTAACAGTAATTTACTTTATAATGCGCTCGGTATTGAGCCCGCCCGTCCGGCCACCTTTAGCGAGGTGATCGCCTTGACCGACGGCGATGCGTTTTTGGTGTGTAGCGACGGATTTTGGCTCAATCTCACCACCCACGAAATGGAACTGGCACTGCGCATGGTGAATGCCTGCGAAGAGTGGCTGACTTTGATGGAACAAGCCGTTAACCGCAGTGTGAAAAGCGACAATCTCAGCGCCCTGGCAGTCTGGATTGGCGAACCGCAGGAAGCGACGCTGCTATATTCCCAGGCTGATGCGGCACGTTTTATGCCGTCACGTTATTGATAGGACTCTTATGAAAGTGTGGTTGACGGGCTTTGCAACCCTGTTGCTGGCCTTTAATGCGCAGGCAGAAGATTATCGTGTGGTGTATTCACCCAGCCTGTCATTGGAAGTCTACATTGATGACGTGGCCAGCAAAGCGCCAAACGACTGGTGTAAAGAGACGCTACCGTTGCGCATTGTGTCGGGTAAAAGCACCGACTCCAGTATTCTCACCAGTTTCCTGCCGCGCGTCGGCACGTTGCTGGCGAATCAATGCGGCTTGCTGGATGAGCTTCCGTGGCAAATGACCAACAAAGACGGCAGCGTGTTAGCAAACGGTAGCGCGGCTAAATTGCAGAACTGGCGTCCCATTGTCCTGAACGATGCCACTGCCAGCGCCACCGCCAATAACGCTGCGCCGCTCGATCTGTCACGCCCGGCGGACAGCACGCCGTTGCAACATTTTGCCCTGCCCGGTGGCTGCCATTTCCGAACCTGGTGGGACGACAAAGGTGAATCGCTGTTCATCCCAGACAACCCGCAACAGCACTGCTCGACCGAAGGTTGGCTGGAAGGCCCAAGCGACATGACGCTGATGAGTGATGGCAAAGCGCGCAGCGTGGCGCTGAACTTCTATCAAGGCTATCCGATCACTAACCTGAAACTCAGCGGGCCGCCGCTGGAAGTGGTATCGGTCAATAATCAACGCATGATTGTTTCGCGCCCGGATGCCGAGGATAGCTGGCTGGTACTGCCGTTTGACGCGCAACAACATGTCTGGCGTTTCAATGGCACGTTGTTACTGAAGATGGATAAAACCGCGGATCAAGACAACGATACGATCAAACAGCGGGTTGAGACGTTACGCGGCGTGTGGTCGCCGCAATTTATGCCACAGCAAAAAGTGACTGTGTTACTGATTGACACCCTGCATGCGGATCTGGCCGATCCGGCGATTGGTGCCTGGCGTAACATTAATTAATTAGCGGTCGTCGCTACCGTCAAGAATTTGGCGGGGCGCTACAGGACGTGTTCAGAGAGTTCACTATGTCGGCAAACGAAAACCATACACCTAACGCCCTGCCTGCGGGCTACCGGTTTAATGAATTTGAAATCAAGGAAGTGATTGGCGGCGGCGGATTCGGCATTGTTTACCGTGCCTGGGATCATCAGCTAGAACGCACCATCGCCATCAAAGAGTACATGCCGGTTTCACTGGCGGTACGCGCGGCAGATATGACGCTGGAACTGCGCGGCGAACGTTTCAATAAACTGTTCACTGCCGGTCGCAATAGCTTCATTCAAGAGGCACGTCTGCTGGCGCGCTTCAATCATCCGGGTTTACTGCATGTGTTGCGCTTCTGGGAAGAGAATGGCACCGCCTACATGGGCACCCTGTATTACAGCGGCATGACGCTGAAAGAGTGGCAAATCACCAGCCCCGATAGCATTGATGAAAGTTGGATCCGTCGTCTGTTGCCGCCGCTGTTTGGTGCCATTGATACCATTCATGCCGCCGGATATCTGCATCGCGATATCTCGTTAGACAATATTCAGATTCAGGAAAATCAGCTGCCGGTGTTGTTGGATTTCGGCTCAGCACGTAAAGAAATCGGCAACCTGTCTGACGAAACCGAGATCATGCTGAAGCCCGGCTTTGCGCCGATTGAACAATACAGCGAAGAAGGTGAAATCGAGCAAGGTCCGTGGACCGATATTTACGCGTTAGGCGCAGTGCTGCACAACTTGATCACCGGCCATGCGCCGCCGGTCAGCGTGGTGCGTTGCATCGAAGATAATTATCAGCCTTTGGTCGAACGTAAACCAGAAGGCTATTCGCTGCCGCTGCTGCACGCTATCGACTGCGCGTTAGCCATGAAGCCGCAAGATCGTCCGCAAAGCATAGATGCCTTCGCCAATCTGATTGATTTACCGGTGAGCGATGTTGAAGCCCTGTCGACCACCTTCCCGGCCGTGGCTGAACCTGTTGCCCCTGCTGAACCGGTGATGGTGACGCCAGAGCCGCAAGTGTTGGCGGTCAATCATGCCTCAGCATCTGTAGAACCGTTAACGCCGCGCAACGTGCGCCGCTTATCGCCGGGCTTAGTCGCGGCGGCGGCCATCGCACTGCTGGCAGTGATTTTGGTGGTGTGGAAAACCAATCGTCATAGTGATGTGCCGCCAGTGGCTGCCAGTACCACACCAGCCGCGCCGCCTGCGGCAGCAAATAGCAATGTGGCGAGCAGCGCGCCGACCATGGCAACGGTTTATCTGCGCTTGCAAGCGGGTGAGAATGTGGTGCTGAATGGTGAAGCTAAAGATGTGAAACCGTCAACCAGCGGCTTTGCGTCATTGAATCTGGCTGCCGGCAACTACCGTATTGAAGTGCACCATGGCAGCGAAGTGCACAGCCAATCGCTGACCATTGATAAACCCGGAACCTGGCTGATTAATCCCGCACAATAATCGCTTAACGCGCTGCAGTATTCTGCTGTAGCGCGCGAACCTCAGCGGCCAAACGTGTTAACGCGTCTTCCTGCATGCCACGCTTACCTAATTCTTGCTCCAGCGCGTAGAGATACTGCGCGTTAGTGCCAAGCGGCCCGCTCGCCTGCGCAATCAGCGGCGCAATGGTGCGGCGGCAAGAGTCACTTTCATACAGCGGATGACGCGGATCCATGATAAACACCAACGCAGTGACGTTGCGCCCATCATCCAGCTCCAGTTCGCACCAGGTGGGCAAATAGCAGCCGGTAATCATCTCGCGCTTCCACAGCAGTTCGAGTTCATCATGCAAGCGGGATTCTGGCAGACGGAACGCCAATCCGCTGGTTGAACCGCCCTCTTTTAACGCCAGCATGCGACCTGGCGCGGTCACAGTGCCACGACCGGCGGTGAGACGCAGACAAAAAGCACGATGCCAACCTTCCAGTCGACCTGATGCCACTTCTTCTGCTTCAAAAATCGGGTTCCACATCAACGAGCCATAGCCAAAAATCCACACCGGACTTTGGTCAGGACGACACGCCAGCGTCGCGGATAACGAAGCCGCGCGTTTTTCGCAGCTCCACAACAGCGCTTCATCGATATCGCCAAAGGATGTCTTACAATCTGCTTTTAACAAAAATTCCCGCGTTAACACTGTGGTCTCCTCTACTGCGCTGACATCTTATTGGTGTGGTTCTCTGAAGTGATGTCTACAGGCGACGCTAACTGCATCGTCTTAATAAAAGACATTAATTCATTTTTAACAAAAATTTCAAGATTGACCCCGATCACAAAAGGGAAATTGTTTGTAAATAGCATCGGCTGCCTGGCGGGGAACTTGAATTAGGCGGGACAAAATGCGAAGCGGGCCGCAAAGACCCGCGTTAAGCGCTACTGTTTAGGGTGCCATTTGTCGTCTTCACCTTTGGCGTACTCTTGCTTCACCGCCGACCAGGCAACTTTGTGCGACACCTCTTCCCGCGATTCGTCACCGCGTCGATCATCCGGATCTTTATACTGGTCCCAGGCGCTGTTAAAGGCTTTTTGATAAATGGTTTGCGCGTGGCTCGGCAAAACGTGACGCACGCTGTCAGGCAACTCGCGGTTTGATGAATAAGGCATAATTCCTCCTGTTTCACACACACTTTTTAAGTCTGGAGCAGATCAAATAAAATGCAAACATGCCTTTTAACGCAGACAAGACAAGAAATGGATGTAAAGCAGGATAAACCATAATTAAAGTCAGTATTCATCATGAAATTTTCGTCACAAACGCAGCTAAATATTTTCTCAACATAATGAATATCAGGCCTAATCTTACGATAACTTATGCTTTCATCATGTTATACCTGCTTTTCACTTTTGGTAAAATCGCGTAAAGCTGCAACATGCGGCCTGATGAAAAGTTAAACTGCTAAGCGCTAGAAAACTCATTATATTTATCAGGCAATGAATGCCTGATTTGTTCTTTTTGCCGGAGAGGATGGTAAATGCCTGCACATGAAAAAACCCGCCATACGGAATACTCACTGATCTTCCCTGTCGCTGCGCTGGCGGTGCTGAGCTTCTTCGGTAACCAGACAGCGCTATTGCCAGTCATCGGCATCAACCTACTGGCGCTGGTCGCCATTTTAAGCAGCGCCTTTAGCGTGGTGCGTCACGCCGATGTGCTGGCACACCGTTTAGGCGAACCTTTCGGCTCGTTGATTCTTAGCCTTTCCGTGGTGATTTTGGAGGTCAGCCTGATCTCCGCGCTGATGGCCACCGGCGATGCGGCACCCGCGCTGATGCGCGATACGCTTTACTCGATCATCATGATTGTCACCGCCGGTTTGGTTGGTTTTGCCCTGCTGCTTGGCGGCCGTAAGTTTGCGACGCAGTACGTCAATCTGGCGGGCGTTAAGCAGTACATGATTGCCATTTTTCCGTTGGCAATTCTGGTACTGGTGTTTCCTAACGCGTTACCCGGCGGCGATTTCACCACCGCACAGGCGCTGATTATCGCCGCGATTTCTGCCGCGATGTATGGCGTGTTCTTGTTGATTCAGACCAAAACCCACCAAAGCCTGTTTATTTATGAGCACGAAGATGAAGGCGACGATGGCGATCCGCATCACGGTAAACCTTCCGCGCACAGTTCGCTGTGGCACACCGCATGGCTGGTCGTGCACCTGATTGCGGTTATCAGCGTGACCAAAATGAATGCGAATCCGCTGGAAAGCTTGCTGACCACCATGGATGCGCCAAAACAGTTCACCGGCTTCCTGGTCGCGCTGTTGATTCTGTCGCCAGAAGGATTGGGCGCGATCAGAGCGGTATTGATGAATCAGGTACAGCGTGCGATGAACCTGTTCTTTGGTTCGGTGCTGGCAACCATTTCACTGACCGTCCCTGCGGTGACCATCATTGCCACCTTAACCGATCAGCAGCTGGTATTTGGTCTTGAGCCGCCGCAGATGGTGATGATGAGTGCGGTGCTGATCCTGTGCCACATTTCGTTCTCCACCGGACGCACTAATGTGCTGAACGGCGCGGCGCATCTGGCGCTGTTTGCAGGGTATTTGTTGACGATTATGCTTTAACGTTGGCGGTTGCCATAAATGGCAACCCTACGGAAATCGTGCAATTTGTAGGGTCGCCATTGATGGTGACCAGAAAATAAAAAAGGCGCCATCGGCGCCTTTTTCACATCTGAAAACAATCAGTTGCTGGTATCCAGCTCTGGGAAACCTTTCACCAGATCGTCAATCGCTTTCATCTGCACCAGGAACGGCTCCAGCTTATCCAGCGGCAGCGCGGATGGACCGTCGCATTTCGCGCTGTTTGGCTCTGGGTGCGCTTCAATGAACAGACCAGCGATGCCCACCGCCATACCAGCTCGTGCCAGTTCAGCCACTTGTGCACGACGACCGCCCGATGCCGCGCCGAACGGATCGCGGGTTTGCAGCGCGTGCGTGACGTCGAAGATCACCGGGCTGTTTTGCGTGACGTTCTTCATCACGTTGAAGCCGAGCATATCGACAACCAGGTTGTCATAACCGAAGTTGCTACCGCGATCGCACAGAATCACCTGGTCGTTGCCACCTTCGACAAATTTATCGTAGATGTTGCCCATTTGGCCTGGGCTGACGAATTGGGGTTTCTTCACGTTGATCACCGCGCCGGTTTTCGCCATCGCTTCAACCAGATCGGTCTGACGTGCGAGGAACGCAGGCAACTGAATCACATCAACCACATCAGCAACAGGCTGCGCCTGTGAAGCTTCATGCACATCGGTGATGATTTTCACGCCGAAGGTTTGCTTCAGCTCCTGGAAAATCTTCATGCCCGCTTCCAAACCCGGACCGCGATAGGATTTGATGGAAGAACGGTTGGCTTTGTCAAAAGAGGCTTTGAACACGTAAGGAATGCCGAGTTTTTCGGTCACTTTCACGTAATGTTCGCAGATGCGCATGGCGAGATCGCGCGATTCCAGCACGTTCATGCCGCCGAAGAGTACGAATGGCAGATCGTTTGCGACCTTGATATCGCCGATTTTCACTACTTTCTGTGTCATGCCCTTTCCTTTCCTGTTTTCGGGTCGCGCTTAGTGCAGCGTGACCTGTTTCTGTTCAATAGCGTGAATCTGCACTTTAATCATTTCGCTGACCGGGTCTTCAGGACACTGTTCAACAAAATAGGTCAAATCGGTCAGCGCGATGTGTTCACACTCAAGTTGCGCATAGATCAAACCACGATCGCGAATTTCATAGGGATCATCGGGATCAATACGCAACAGAACCTGGCTCACGTTGAGTGCCAGCTCCATTTGCTTCTCTTCCATCAATGCGGACTTCAAGGTGTCGAGCATCTTGCGCATCACGTTGACGGTTTTTGCTTCGTCGAGGTCATCGTTATACAGCTTAGCGGTTGGGCTGATATTGCCTTTCAGCCACACTTCCAGCGTGTGAGTGTCCAGCGTTTCACCGTTAAACGGATTGATCAGCCACATTTCACCGTCCAGCCAATCCGCACGCAGAATCAGCTGCGTCGGGAAAATGACCGGCATCAGCGGCAATTCTAGCTCATCGGCAATGTGCAGCAGAATCACGCCCAGTGATACCGCAGTCCCCTGACGACTCTTCAATACTTTGTCGATCCACAGCGCGTCAGACAGATTGTAGACGCCGCTGGCGCCACCAAATCCCCATTGACGATAGAACAGCTCAAGCAGCTTCTCCAGCTGCAAGTCGGCATCCTTTTCACTGCTGATGAACGCACGGGCTTCATCGACTAACGCCGCCAACTGCTGTTGCACCGACGGCGCGGAAAAATCATTACGTATGGCGCATGTGGCGCCAATCACCGCTTCACTCAACGGTGTTTCACTGTAATCAAGTTGCTCTGGCGAGGTCATACAATCCCCAATAACGGCATTTTGGTCATCGCCAACTTGATTACAAACAGCAATGCAACGATTGCAATCAGGCAAGCGATCCAACGGGTCCCCATTTTACGTGGGCGACGGCTCAATGCCACGGAACCTAAGGCGATGTAGATAATAACCGCTAACAGCTTCTCCGTCAGCCAGCTTCCTTGTGGCGTGAACGGATAAAAGTGGGTAATCATCACCAGCAACGCGCCGCTCAGCAGCAAAAAAGTGTCGTTGATGTGCGGCGCAATGCGCACCCACTTGCGTTGCAGCAGCGCTGAACCGGTGCACTGCCAGTAAAAACGTAGCAAAAACAAGCTGATGGTAATCGCTACCGTCAACAGATGAAAATGTTTAATCAGGGGATACCAGCTCGCCATGGTGCTTCCTTATTGAAAAAATTGTCCTAACGTGACGCGCGGATTGCCGCCGTAATCGTCAACGGTACTCACCGCGTGATAACCGTGCTGCGTCATAATGGCGCGTACGGCCTCACCTTGTTGCCAGCCGTGTTCCAGCAGCAACCAGCCGCCAGCTTGCAGCCACTGCGGCGCGGTGTGAATGATGTAGCGCAAATCGGCCAAACCCTGATCGTCCGCCACCAACGCACTGAGCGGCTCAAAACGCACGTCGCCCTGCTGCAAATGTTCATCTGCGGCATCGATATAAGGGGGATTGCTGACAATCAGGTCAAAACGTTGAGCGGGAAGATGGTTAAACCAGTGGCTGAGCATGAACTGGGCATTATTGATGTGCAGACGCTGTGCGTTTTCCTGCGCCAGTTTCACCGCGGCGGGAATACGATCGCAGCCGATGACCTGACAATCTGGTCGCTCGCTGGCTAACGCCAAAGCGATAGCGCCGGTGCCGGTGCCGAGATCCAGCAGCGATGCGGCGCTAGCTGGCAAATGTGCTAACGCTTGTTCGACCAACACTTCGGTATCGGGACGCGGAATCAGCGTCGCCGCGTTAACACGCAGCGGCAGCGACCAGAATTCCCGCTCGCCAACCATATGCGCAATCGGCTCACCCTCGACGCGTCGCGCCAGCAGCGCATTCAGTTGGGCTAGCTGCGCGTCATCCAGCTCTGCGTCATCAAACGCCACGATCCAACTGCGCGATTTGCCCGTCACGAAGCCAAGTAAAATCTCGGCATCACGCTTCGGGCTATCGCCGCCACACAGCGCAACCACAGCGTGTTGCAGCCAGCGACGGATGTTCATCAATCCTGTCCAGCCAGTGCAGCCAGCTGATCGGCTTGATATTCCTGCACAATCGGCTCAATTAACGCATCCAGCTTGCCTTCCATCACTTCATCAAGACGATAAACGGTCAGGTTGATGCGGTGATCGGTGACGCGGCCCTGCGGGAAGTTATAGGTACGATTGCGGTCGGAGCGATCACCACTGCCCAACAGATTGCGGCGCGTTGAGGCTTCAGCGGCATTACGCTTGGCGGTTTCTGCCGCGTGAATACGTGCGCCCAATACTGCCAAGGCTTTGGCTTTGTTTTTATGCTGCGAACGTTCATCCTGACATTCAACCACGATACCGGTTGGTAAGTGGGTGATACGAATGGCGGAATCGGTGGTGTTAACGTGCTGACCACCGGCACCGGACGAACGGAAAGTATCAATTTTCAAATCGCCCGCGTTGATTTCCGGCATCTCTGCTTCCGGCAGTTCCGGCATCACCGCAACGGTGCAAGCTGAGGTGTGAATACGGCCTTGCGATTCAGTTTCCGGCACGCGTTGCACGCGGTGGCCGCCCGATTCAAACTTAAAGCGACCATAAGCGCCATCGCCAATCACACGCGCAATCACTTCTTTATAGCCGCCGTGCTCACCTTCGTTGGCGCTGATGATTTCCACCTGCCAGCGACGCGCTTCGGCGTAACGGCTGTACATACGGAACAGATCGCCAGCAAAAATCGCCGCTTCATCGCCGCCAGTCCCGGCGCGCACTTCGATAAAGCAAGGGCGCTCATCATCAGGATCTTTTGGCAGCAGCAGCACTTGCAGTTGCTGTTCTAACTCTTCGCGCTTCTCGCGTGACAGTTTTAACTCTTCCTGCGCCATTTCGCGCATTTCCGGGTCGTCCAGCATCATTTCAGCCGTTTCGACATCTTCCTGCACCTGCTGCCATTCGCGGAAACAACGGGTTACGTCGCTAAGCTGGGCATATTCGCGTGATAACGCACGGAAACGATCCTGATCGGCAATCACGCCGGCATCGCCCAGCAACGCTTCCACTTCCTCGTGGCGTTCCT
Organism: Pantoea sp. CFCC18179; assembly: GCF_059412405.1. Taxonomy (NCBI): domain Bacteria; kingdom Pseudomonadati; phylum Pseudomonadota; class Gammaproteobacteria; order Enterobacterales; family Erwiniaceae; genus Pantoea; species Pantoea sp. CFCC18179. The sequence continues at coordinate 325,151 of NZ_JBNBPM010000001.1, forward strand.
GGAGCGCTTCCAGCTTGGCAACAATAGAACTCTTCATGTAATAGCGGGTATCCCAGTGATAGGTCGTGACCGGCTAGATTACTCTAAACCGAGGCTGTCACGTAAGATCTGCAGGCGTTCGCTATCGCCGTCGCGTGCGGCCTGCTGCAGTGATTTGGTTGGAGCATGGATTAAACGGTTGGTCAGCTTATGCGCCAACTCTTGCAATACTTTTTCGGCGTCAGCGCCTTGCTGCAACGCGGCCAATGCGCGTTCCTGCAATTCGGCACGCACCTGATCGGCTTGTGACCGGTATTCACGGATGGTTTCAACGGCACTTTGTGCGCGCAGCCACGCCATAAATTCGCCGCTTTCCTGCACTACAATGCTTTCGGCTTGTACGGCGGCGGCTTTGCGCTGCGCCATGTTTTGCTCGATGATGGCTTGCAGATCGTCGACGCTGTACAAATAGGCGTTAGCCAATTTGCCCACTTCTGGCTCGACATCGCGCGGAACGGCGATATCCACCAGCAGCATCGGCTGATTGCGACGTGCTTTCAGCGCGCGCTCCACCATGCCTTTGCCGATAATCGGCAGCGGGCTGGCGGTGGAAGAGATAATAATGTCGGCATCGGCCAGGCGGGTTTCGATATCGCCAAGGCCAATCACTTCCGCACCCACTTCATCGGCCAGCAACTGCGCACGTTCACGCGTGCGGTTGGCGATCATCAGTTTTTTCACCGAATGTTCACGCAGATGACGCGCCACCAATTCGATGGTTTCACCAGCTCCCACCAGCAGCACATTAACGGTGCTGAGCGATTCAAAGATTTGACGTGCCAAAGAACAGGCGGCAAACGCAACGGAAACGGCGCTGGCACCAATTTCAGTTTCGGTGCGCACGCGTTTAGCGACAGAGAAGGTTTTCTGGAACATGCGCTCCAGTTCGCTGCTCAACGCGTGATCGCGTGATGAATCAGCAAACGCTTTTTTTACCTGACCTAAAATCTGCGGTTCACCCAACACCAGCGAATCGAGGCCGCTGGCAACGCGCATCAGATGGCTGACCGCTGCGTTATCGTGGTACCAATACAAGCTGGCACGCACATCCTCTTCACGCAGGTCGTGATACGCACACAACCACTGCACCAGCTTCTCCTGCAAATCGGTTTGCTGCTCTACACTCAGGTAGAGTTCGGTCCGGTTACAGGTTGAGAGAACCACACCACTCTGCACCATCGGCTGAGACAGCAGGCTATTCAGCGCCTGTTCCAGCGTGTCGGGTGTAAACGCAACGCGTTCGCGCAGCGCAACTGGGGCAGTTTTGTGGTTGATTCCGAGGGCTAGCAGCGTCATGGTGAATTCGGGTTGGGATATCCCAATAATTGTCAGGGTTTTGTGCAGCGCATTCTACAAGATGCCACAGGTCAAGAAAAGCCATACAAAGCCTATGACTGTAATAAGATTAAACTGATCGTGCGCAATTATCGCTACATCGCCATTGACGGCTTACCTGCGGATGGTTAGCGTTACCGGTTACGAAGTAAAAACGTGTCTGAGGAGATGACCACGTGATGCATTTGCCCCCGCGCAAGTTACTGCGCCTTTTACCCCTTGCCAGCGTGTTACTGGCTGCATGTACCATTAACAAACCACAAGGTCCGGGCCCAAGCACCACGTCACCACAATGGCAGCAGCATCAGCAAGCTGTCGCCAAAATTAGCCAATATCAGACGCGCGGCGCCTTTGCTTATCTCTCTGATAAACAAAAAGTCTATGCTCGCTTTAACTGGCAGCAAACCGCCGCCGATCGTTATCGCCTGCTGTTGACCAACCCGCTTGGCAGCACCGAATTGCAACTTGATGCGCAAGGTTCTGTGGTGCAGATCGTCGATAACAAAGGCAAGCGTTACGTTAGCAATGACGCAGAGAAAATGATTTCGCAGTTGACCGGCATGGATATCCCATTGGCGAATCTGCGTCAGTGGATGATGGGCTTGCCAGGCGATGCCAGCGATTATCAGCTGAACAGTAATTATCAGCTGCAAAGCGTGAACTACAGCCGCAACGGCCAGCAATGGCAGGTCAAAATCAACGATTACGACAGCAAAGTGAATCCACCGCTGCCGGCGAATCTGGAGCTGACCGAAGGCGGGCAACGTATCAAACTGCGCATGGATAGCTGGACCACACAATGATCACCACGTGGCCCGCGCCAGCAAAGCTGAATCTCTTTTTGTATATTACTGGCCGTCGTCCTGACGGCTACCACAATCTGCAAACTCTGTTTCAGTTTCTTGATTACGGCGACACGCTGGAAATCATCCCGGATAACAGTGGCAAGATTACGTTACTGACGCCGCTCGCTGGCGTGCCTGATGAAGATAACCTGATTGTGCGTGCCGCACAGGCGCTGAAAGCCGCTGCCGCCGAGCGCGGGACCCTTCCTGCGCAAGCCGGCGCCACCATCGCGCTAGAAAAGATTTTGCCGATGGGCGGCGGCTTAGGCGGTGGCTCATCCGATGCCGCAACCGTGCTGGTTGCCTTAAATCATCTGTGGCAGACCGATCTTAGCGTTGATGAATTAGCCACGATTGGCATCAAATTAGGTGCGGATGTTCCGGTATTCGTGCGCGGTCACGCGGCCTTTGCCGAAGGCGTTGGCGAGCAGTTGCAGCCAGCCAATCCTGCGGAAAAATGGTATCTGGTGGCGCATCCGGGCGTAAGTATCGCGACACCCGATTTGTTCCGCGATCCGGATCTGACGCGTGATTCACCAATCCGCACATTAGATGAACTGTTACAGCGTCCTTTTCACAATGATTGTGAGGCTGTGGCAAGAAAACGTTTTCGTAAGGTTGATGCGCTGCTTTCCTGGCTGCTAGAATACGCGCCGTCGCGCCTGACTGGGACCGGAGCTTGTGTGTTTGCTGAATTTGACACCGAGTCCGACGCACGTCAGGTGCTGGAGCTTGCCCCGAAATGGATTTGCGGATTTGTGGCGCGCGGGCTTAATCTCTCGCCGTTGCAGCGCACACTTTCTGGGCTCTAAGCGTTAACGTGACAGTGTCACTCGTTCCAGACACTGCACGTAGCGCATTAACACACCCGTATGAACATGCTCTTTGGTATTCGCCGGTTACTCTAGAGCCGTTCATTCTCTGGACGCCAAGCCTGAGGTTCTTCTCGTGCCTGATATGAAGCTATTTGCTGGTAACGCCACCCCGGAACTAGCACAACGTATTGCCAACCGCCTTTACACTAGCCTCGGAGACGCCGCTGTTGGCCGTTTCAGTGATGGTGAAGTAAGTGTACAGATCAACGAAAATGTACGCGGTGGTGATATTTTCATCATCCAGTCCACCTGTGCCCCCACCAACGATAATCTGATGGAGCTGGTTGTGATGGTCGACGCATTGCGTCGGGCTTCTGCTGGTCGTATTACTGCTGTTATTCCTTACTTTGGCTATGCGCGTCAGGATCGCCGTGTGCGTTCTGCTCGTGTGCCGATCACCGCCAAAGTGGTTGCCGATTTCCTTTCCAGCGTGGGTGTTGACCGTGTTCTCACCGTTGACCTGCATGCTGAACAGATTCAGGGCTTCTTTGATGTCCCGGTGGATAACGTATTTGGTAGCCCAATTCTGCTGGAAGATATGCTGCAGATTGGTCTGGAAAACCCAATCGTTGTTTCTCCAGACATTGGTGGCGTAGTGCGTGCCCGTGCTATCGCTAAACTGCTCAACGATACCGATATGGCTATCATCGATAAACGTCGCCCGCGCGCGAACGTTTCTCAGGTGATGCACATCATTGGTGACGTTGCAGGTCGTGACTGTGTACTGGTCGACGATATGATCGACACCGGCGGTACGCTGTGCAAAGCGGCTGAAGCGTTGAAAGAGCGCGGCGCGAAACGCGTATTCGCCTATGCAACTCACCCAATCTTCTCTGGCAATGCGGTTGAAAACCTGCGTAAGTCAGTGATCGATCAGGTGATTGTCTGCGATACCATTCCGCTGTCTGAAGAGATGAAGTCACTGCCAAACGTGCGTACCTTAACATTGTCTGGCATGTTGGCCGAAGCGATTCGTCGTATCAGCAACGAAGAATCGATCTCCGCGATGTTTGAGCATTAATTCATCGCATGAAACCGGGCCCAGTGCCCGGTTTTTCTTTATCGTAGATGATGAATTCCCACCGATTAAGCCGCTGTCGCCACTGATATTCACGCGATAAATTTCGTTAAAATCCGCAATTTTCGCTGCCATTCACTATTTTCATTCCGTGCGCATTGCCGCCCTTTAGCGGTCCATTGATTAGTGGTATTTTTCTTGACACTTTTTTTCAAGAGCTCCGACCACTATGCCTCTCGACATGTATACGCTGTTTGTTTGCGAGCTCTACGTGCTGGGGTTTTTAAGCATTATTTTGGTATTTGCGTGGGTCGGCGCGCAATATGACCGCGTGCTGGGCTGCACCACATTAGCGTTAGTTCTCACGTTCGCCACGGTGCTGCTCAGCAGCTTGCGCAGCGGCGGTTTCCAATTTTTACCGGTCGCGGTGGGCAATGTTCTGCTGCTGCTGGCTTACGGCAATTTGCTTAATGCCTTCCGTTTATTTTGCGGAAAACCGCTTGGACTCAGTTGGTTAGGCGGCGCACTCTTGTGGGCAATCCTCTGCATCTTCCCGGAATTCTATTACAGCCAACCCAAACGCGTTTTAGTGATCTGTTTGCTGTGCATTATTTACACCGGCGCCTTAATCCGCTTGTTGTGGCGAGTGCGCGCAAGCCTCACCGTGACGTTTTGGCCGGCGCAGATTTTGCTGTGGATTCACCTGTTATTTCATGTGGCGCGCATCTTTCTGGATGATGCGGTGGCAACGCCGGTACACGGCGCAATTGCCGGTTCGAGCTTCTCGGTCTACGTAATACTGGAATCAATCTTATTTGTGATTGGCCTGACATTCACCATTCTGGCGATGGTCAATGAACGCACGCAAATTGCGCACAAATTGGCATCACTGCGCGATCCGTTGACCAGCGTGTGGAACCGCCGAGCACTGTTTGAACAAGCGGACAAAATGGTGCAACGTAGCACGCGCCCCACTCAGCCGTTTATCTATAGTGCAGTGCTATTCGATTTAGACCATTTCAAATGTATTAACGATCGCTATGGTCATCAGCAAGGTGACCAGGTTTTAGTGGATTTTTGTTTAGTCGTGCAGGCGTTATTGCCGCAGGAAAGTCATTTTGCCCGTTTGGGCGGTGAGGAGTTTGCCGCGATTATCCCCGGCGATGGCGATCAGGCGCGAATCGCTTGCGAACGTATTCGTTCAGCGACACAGCTGTCGCAGCCCAACGACGTGTGTTACACCGTCAGCATTGGCTTTGCTACCGCGTTGCAGCCGGGACAACCTTTCCCGCCGTTATTGGCGTTAGCCGACGAAGCGCTATATCGTGCCAAAGCCAGCGGCCGTAATCGCACCGAAAGTTATCAGTCGCCATTACAGCCGCTGCAGGAAACGGTGCTGACTTAGTGCGAAGAGTGATCGCGACGGCAGCGTTTATCACCGTAATGACGCAGCCAGTAATAACGATCTTCAACTCTTTCACGTCCGCTCACGCGCGCACCCACCAGCCATAACAATGCACCCACGAAGATGCTGAACATGGCGCCGTGCGCAAGAAATTGCGGCAAGTTTAGAGAAGGAAGCTGATTGATAATGGAATACCCGACGCCCAGAACCATCGTCAGTAAACCTAAGCACATCAAACCATTACCTACATAGCGGCATTGTTGACGTTTCATGATCCACCTCCATCCATATGACAAAAAAACCAAAACAGCACGTATGGTTAACTAGCCATAAGCTTAGGCAATAGTTGCCGCTTAAGTTGCGTACAGGATCACATATCCTTCACAACCTTTGACAAAACTTTACCGCCATAACATTGATTTCGATAGAAATTGATTAGTCACGCAGAGACATTATCTGTGGCGCATGGCCTTTGTGATCCGGGTCGCCAGGCAGTAAACTATCGCCCTTTCCGCAGCAAGACAGGATAAACATCGTGAGCAGCATTAAACTGATTGTGGGGCTAGCCAATCCCGGCGCTGAATACGCCGCAACACGCCATAACGCAGGCGCCTGGTATGTTGATTTACTGGCCAGCCGTAACAATCAGTCGTTAAAAGACGAACCCAAATTCTTTGGCTACACCGCGCGCTTGTCGTTGGCGGGTGAAGATGTGCGCTTACTGGTGCCGACTACCTTTATGAACCTGAGCGGCAAAGCGGTAGCAGCGATGGCGACTTTTTATCGCATCGCGCCGGAAGAAATTTTGGTGGCACACGATGAGTTGGATTTACCACCGGGCGTGGCGAAATTCAAACTAGGCGGCGGCCACGGCGGCCATAACGGCCTGAAAGACATCATCAGCAAATTGGGCAACAACAATAATTTTCACCGTCTGCGCGTCGGCATCGGTCATCCTGGCGATCGCAATAAAGTCACCGGCTTTGTGCTGGGCAAGCCGCCGGCCAGCGAGCAAAAGCTGATAGACGACGCAGTAGATGAAGCGGTGCGTTGTACCGAGCTGTGGCTGAAAGAAGACAAGATTAAGGCGATGAACCGCCTGCACGCCTTCAAGGCAAGCTAAGGCCAATTCCCGCGCCGCAGAAGGCAATTCTGTGTATAATGCGCGAAATTTTTTGAATCTGTCGGCGCTGTTTCGCAGCGTCGCGCACTCAGTGAGAAAGGTAATCAGACCATGGGATTTAAATGCGGTATTGTGGGCCTGCCGAACGTCGGTAAATCCACCCTGTTCAACGCGCTGACCAAAGCGGGTATCGAAGCAGCCAACTTTCCGTTCTGCACCATCGAGCCAAACACCGGTGTGGTGCCAATGCCCGATCTGCGCCTCGATCAACTGAGCGAGATTGTTAAGCCACAGCGCGTGGTGCCAACCACCATGGAATTCGTCGATATCGCCGGTTTGGTGAAAGGCGCATCGAAAGGTGAAGGCCTGGGCAACCAGTTCCTGACCAACATCCGTGAAACCGAAGCCATCGGTCACGTGGTGCGTTGCTTCGAAAATGACAATATCATCCACGTTGCCGGCAAAGTTAATCCTGCCGAAGATATTGATGTGATCAACACCGAGTTGGCGCTGTCGGATCTCGACACCTGCGAACGTGCCATTCAGCGTTGCCAGAAGAAAGCCAAAGGCGGCGACAAAGATGCTAAAGCCGAACTGGCCGCGCTGGAAAAATGCCTGCCGCATCTGGAGCAAGCCGGTATGCTGCGCGCCTTGAAGCTGGATGCTGACGAGAAAGCGGCAATCCGCTACCTGAGCTTCCTGACGCTGAAGCCAACCATGTACATCGCCAACGTGAATGAAGACGGTTTTGAAAACAACCCGTACCTCGATCAAGTGCGTGCGATTGCGGAAGCCGAAGGTTCTGTGGTGGTTCCGGTGTGTGCTGCGGTTGAATCTGACATCGCCGAGCTGGAAGATGATGAGCGCGACGAGTTCATGGCGGAATTGGGTCTGGAAGAGCCAGGTCTTAACCGTGTGATCCGCGCCGGTTATGCTTTGCTGAACCTGCAAACTTACTTCACCGCGGGCGTGAAAGAAGTGCGTGCATGGACCATTCCTGTCGGTGCGACCGCGCCACAAGCGGCTGGTAAAATCCACACCGACTTCGAGAAAGGCTTTATCCGCGCGCAGACCATCGCATTTGACGATTTCGTGGCGTTCAAAGGTGAACAAGGCGCGAAAGAAGCCGGCAAAATGCGTTCAGAAGGTAAAGAATACATCGTTAAAGATGGCGACGTGATGAACTTCCTGTTCAACGTCTAAATATTCTGCCTGAAAAAAATCCACGCATCTGCGTGGATTTTTTGTTTCTGGCACCTGATTATCTTCCACTATGCTTAAAAGGCTCATTAATTACGGGAGACGATCATGTTGCGAATCACCCTATTAATTCCGGCCCTGTTTCTTACCATTATTCATACAGCGCAAGCCGCTGAACCGCCTTTATTTCAGGATTTAACCCCAAGTACCGCCAACCTAAATCAGTACCAATGGAACATGCGTCCGCTGGTAATTTTTGCGCCGTCAAAAACAGATGCCAATTATATTAGCCAAATGGCGATGTTAAAAAACAACGCCGACCAATTAGCCGACCGCGATATTGTGGTGCTGAGTGATACCGCGCCAGCGGAAAATGGCGTGCTGCGTTCACAACTCAAACCCGAAGGTTTTGCCGTGGTATTGGTGGGTAAAGATGGCGGGATGAAACTGCGCGAAACAACGCCATTGAGTTCGGAAGTGTTGCTTTCGACTATCGACCAAATGCCAATGCGTAAAGCCGGTCAGAAGTGAAAGAGTAAAAGCCTGAGAACAGGATTCCCAGGCTTAATCGCATAACGTGATTTATGGCTTATTCAGTATCGCCATACTGCTCATCGGAAACATGCTCCAGCCACTCAACCACTTTGCCATCCTGCGCTTCCTGAATCGCGATGTGCGTCATCGCGGTGGTTGCGCTCGCGCCGTGCCAATGCTTTTCGTGCGCTGGAATACACACCACGTCGCCCGGACGAATTTCACGCGCCGGCTCACCCCAGGTTTGCACATAGCCAAAACCGGACGTCACGATCAAACGCTGCCCCAATGGATGGGTATGCCACGCGGTGCGTGCGCCCGGCTCAAACGTCACATGGCCGGCGCTGGCACGCGCATTTTCATCCGCGGCAAACAGTGGATCAATGCGTACGGTGCCGGTAAACCAGTCTTCTGGGCCAACCATGGATGCTTGTGCGCCGGTTTTGTTAATAGTCGTCATCTCATTTCCTTAAACATTTGCCTGTTATTGGTGTCCAGTATGCCTGAGGGATTGATGCGCATTAACCCTCTAAACCTGAATGCATTTATGAGGAATAATCATCAATCCTGTTCACCACGATGCATTAACGCACAGTGTAGCCACCATCAATCGGCAATGCGTGACCGATAACAAAACTGGATTGAGGGCTGCACAGCCACAGCACCGCATCGGCAATCTCCTCGGCACGGCCGAGCCGTTTAATCGGCACATCTTTCATCATTTCAGCCATCGCTTCGGGCTGGCTTTCTAACATGCCAGCAACCATCGGCGTTTCAATGATTCCCGGGCAAACCGCATTAATGCGGATGTTTTGCGCGGCGTATTCCAAACCGGCGCTTTTAGTTAAACCGACCACACCATGTTTTGATGCATGGTAAATGCCGCGTTCCGCTATCCCGACCAAACCACCCAGCGAGGAGTTATTGACGATGGCGCCACTGCCCTGCTTCTTCATCTGGATTAATTGGTACTTCATGCAGTTCCAGATGCCACGCAAATTCACATCCATCACGAAGTCATAATCTGCCGGATCGGCGATGGCTGTTTCAGCGACCGGGCTTTGCACGCCAGCATTATTAAAAGCCGCATCAATGCGTCCAAAAGTGGCGACTGCCTGATCAACCATGGCTTTCACTTCATCGATATTGGCGACATTACAGCCAATACCAATGGCATCGTATCCTGCCGTAGTTAGCTCGCCAGCGGCGTGAATGACCGCCTGTTGATTAATATCGACCAGCACCACCGCAGCGCCAGCCGCTGCAAAAGCTTTGGCAGCAGCCAAACCCATTCCCGATGCGGCACCGGTAACCAACGCCACCTGACCGTTAAATGAATAATGCATAGTGTATTTCCTGATTCAGTTAATTATTACAGCGGGTCGTAACCGGGTTTTTTATAGAGTTCGTTGGACTTAGCGAGAATATCCGGCTTATAAACCGCTTCGATCCAGTTCTCTTTTAATACATCCTCAATCGATACAGAAATAGAAGATTCATTAATGCCAAATGCGTTGATTAATGTCTCACTCAACGCCTGAGCAATTGCGGTTTTATTCTCTTCCGACTGGCCGACAATTTTAACAATAATATGTGGCATAAACATTCCTCTATCCAAATGGCATGTAATCAACATAGCGTGATTAAATGCCGGCGATAAGCGTCACTGAATGAATAGAGTTATGAGGAATCATCATCAATCGATATTTTCTGCTTTATCAGATTCATAGACACTGCTGAAAATATATTGTTAATATCAGTCGCACCGAGTACAGGAGCGAAAAATATGGCCCGAGACAACCTCAATGATTTGGTGGCATTTGTCACTGTTGCGCGTGAACAAAGTTTTACCCGAGCAGCGGCACAGTTGGGTGTCTCGCAATCCGCGTTGAGCCATACCATGCGCTCGCTGGAAACTAAGATGGGCGTGCGCTTATTAACGCGCACCACGCGCAGTGTTTCACCGACAGAAATCGGTGAGCAGTTGCTAGCCAGTCTTGCACCAAAATTTGATGATATTTATAGCGAGCTGGCCGCGTTGCACGACAAAAAAGAGCATCCGGCGGGCACCATCCGTATTTCAGCCACCGATTTCGCTATCGAAACTATTCTCTGGCCGAAGCTGGCGCCGTTAATGCGCACCTATCCCGACATCAATATTGAGTTCGTCAATGATTACGGTCTTACCGATATTGTGGAAAAACGTTATGACGCTGGCGTGCGCTTGGGCGACCAATTGGCCAGCGGCATGATTTCGGCGCGTATCGGTCCAGATATGCGTTTTCTGGTGGTGGGATCGCCCGACTACTTTGCCGGTAAAAACCTGCCGACGTCACCGCAGGATTTGCTCAAGCACCAATGCATCAATCTTCGCCTGCCGGTTCATGGTGGCTTCTACGTGTGGGAGTTTGAGAAAGATGGCCGAGAAGTCACGGCACGCGTTGAAGGCCAGATTATTTTCCACAGCATTTTCCAGATCGTCAAAGCCGCAGTGGCAGGATTTGGCCTGGCACACGTTCCGGAAGAACTGGCGGCGCCTTATTTGCAATCAGGCCAATTAATCAATGTCATGGAAGAGTGGACGCCGTATTGGGAAGGCTTGCACATTTACTATCCCAACCGGCGCGGCTCGTCCAAAGCATTCTCGCTAGTGATCGAAGCGCTGCGCTATCGGAATTAATCAGTGATTGGCGAAGTCAGCGTCTCGGATCGCACGTTCCGCTGCTGCCAGCGCCACCAGAACATCGCGATCGAGTAATCCTTTCGCCCCGCTATCGCCGGTGAGCTGCGCCAACGCATGCTGATATTGTTTGGCGAATCCCACCGGATGCCCCGGTTTATCCTGCCAGCACAGACGCGCCTGCTGTGCGCCGCTTTGCAGCGCCCTTGCCACTTGCTGAATATCGTCTGCTGTCACCCAGCCCATATCCCCCGGCAGAATCAGCCAACCGTCCCAGTCGGCGGTGGCGCGCACGCCCGCCGCGATGGTCTCGCCGCTGCCGTGACTGGCGAACCGGATGATTTGCGCCTGAAAGCTTGCCGTAATCGCCTGGATTTCCGCGGCATCAGGATGACAGACCAGCGCCACCGGCAGCCCGCTTTGCGTTGCGTTGTGCAGCGTTAAGGCGAGCAGCGGCTGCACATTCCCAGCCGCATCAGCGTGAAGCGCCAGCAGTTTATGCCCGCGCCCGCCGCTGAGCCGATAACGCATGCCTTTGCCCGCCGCGAGAATCACGATGCCGATGCCTGCATCCTCCATAACGTCAGCGCATCTGCAAAATGATGACGTTGCTGCTGGCGGGATCGGTACGCTCACGCAGCGCCTTAACGCTTTCGGGTTTCACCGCTTGCCCGTTATTCCCCCACGAAGTGCGGATAAAGGTCAGCACATCCGCCATCTCTTGATCAGAAAGCTGCTTGCGGAACGGCGGCATGCGATAAGCATCCGGCATGCCATCAGCCACCACGCGAGCTGAACCGTTCAGCGTCACGTTAATCGCCGAAGCGTCATCCACCATCATCGATGTCGCGCCCGCCAGCGGGGAGATCCACGGCGCTTGTCCTTTGCCATCCGGACTGTGGCAGCTGCTGCAACGCGCCATAAAGGTCTGCGCGCCTGGCGTGTGTAAACGGGCTGGTAGCGCCAGCTTGCTGCTGGAATCCTGATACTGCCAGTTGACCGGCTGATTATTGCTGCCCGCCGGTAATGCCTTGAGATAATGCGCAATGGCTTTTAAATCGTTATCACTCATAAACTGCGTCGAGTTGTTGAAGGCGTCGGCCATCGACCCAAACACCACGCCATGCTGGTTACGACCGGTTTTCAGGAACGCCACCACATCATCTTCACTCCAGCGCGCCATGCCGGTGTTGCTGTCCCCGCGTAAACTTGGCGCGTACCAACCATCCAGCAATGCGCCCGCAAGGAAATCGGGGCTGCTGTTGTCCAGGCCTTTCTCGTTGAATGCCAGACCGCGCGGCGTATGACAACTGCCGCAATGTCCCGGCCCTTCAACGATATAAGCGCCACGATTCCACAACTCATCCTGCTGGGCATTGGCTTGCCATGTTGCAGCGGGAGCAAACGCGCCACTCCAGAACGCCAGCGGCCAGCGCATGTTCAGCGGCCACGGAATGTCTGATTCCTTGTTTGCCTGATTCACCGGTTTAACCTGATGCTTAAACCACGCGTAGAGATCCTGCACATCCTGATCGTTCAACTTGGCATAAGAAGGAAACGGCATGGCGGGATAAAGACGATGCCCATCCTTTGCCACACCTTTGCGCACCGCACGATCAAAATCGGCCAGCGTGTAGCGGCCGATCCCGGTTGCGTCATCAGGTGTGATGTTGCTGGTGTAGATGTTGCCAACCGGCGTGGCCATTTTTAAGCCACCAGCAAATGGCGCGCTGTCTGGCGTGCTATGACAAGCCACACAATCGCTGAGACGCGCCACATATTCGCCGCGCTTCAATACGTCGGCATCGGGCGTTGCCAGCGCGGCTTGTCCATCGAATACCGATTTCGGCGTGCGCGTCGCATACAATACCGCGGCCAGCACAATGATGATCATCGCCAATAACCACAGCGAAATCCTGCGTTTCAACATGCTCAATCCCTCAGGTTCGTCGTGGTGAGTTAGGTGAAATCATGGCGTGATAACGGCATGCTGCGCGCGCGTTTGCCGGTCAAACGGAACACCGCGTTCGCCACCGCGGGCGGTACGGCAGGCAGCGGCGGCTCGCCAATGCCACCCATTTTTTCACCACTTTCAACGATGCGAACGTGCACCTTTGCCATACGCGAGGCGGGCAGAATCGGATACAGGTCATAGTTACGCGCCAGCGGTTTGCCCTGTTGATACACGCACTCTTCCAGCAACACTTGCGATAATCCCAGTGCCGCTGCGCTGTTAACCTGCGCTTCGACGATGGCCGGATTAACGATGCTGCCCGGATCGATGGCTTCCCACACGTCATGCACCATCACTTGCCCATTGTTGATCGACACTTCCGCAATCGCCGCCGCTTCGGTGCCGAACGGCGATGCCATCGCAATACCACGCGCGCGCGTCGTGCCATCAGCCGCCTGGAACGGTCCCGGCTTCCAGCCGCCCGACAAATCCGCCACGGCGTGCAGCAGATTGGTTAAACGTGGGTTATCGCGCAGCAAATGCAGACGCAAATCGAACGGATCTTTCTCGCCTTTCGCGGCAATCTCATCAAGGAAGCTTTCGTAGAGGAAATCGTTCATCGAATTGCCCACCGAGCGCCAATAACCGAGCATCACCGGGCCTTTTTTATACAGCTGCGCAATGCGGCGATTGGGGATGGCGTAGGCTTTGCCGGTCAAACCTTCGACGGCGGAATCGTCCATTTTCGCACCCTGCTTACCGGCGATACCTTCAGTTGGGCCTTCCGTGATACTGACGGCTTCCAGCGCCAGTGGATAGCCCTCCGCATCCAGCCCGGCACGGAAACGCACCGCCGCCATCGGGCGATGGGTATCGCGCAGAAACTCCTCTTCCCGGCTCCAGATCACTTTCACCGGACGTCCCACGGCTTTGGCCAGCGCAATGGCTTGCGGATAGACCATCGCGGTGTCGTAAACGAAGTGGCGACCAAAGAAACCGCCGAGCAGCGGAGAGTGGATGAAGATCTTTTCCGCAGGTAAGCCGGTGCGTTTCGCCGCATCCGCCTGGAACATTTCCGGTGCCTGATTCGGCATCCACAATTCCAGCGAACCATCCTCATTAAAGCGCGCCAGCGCAGAAGGCGGTTCTAACTGGGCATGATTGAGGTACTGGCTGTGATAAGTGGCTTCCAGCGTGCTATGGGCATTTTTCATCGCGTTGGCGCTATCGCCTTTAACTTCAGCATCTGCGCCCTCGCCCGGCTCTTTTGCCAGTTGCTCGGCGTGGGCATCGGAGGAGAAGTCGGCAGGCATATAGCGATCGCGCTGATCTTCCGGCGGTTCCAGCCACTCCACTTGTAACGCTTCGGCGGCGCGTTTGGCGTGCCACCAACGTTCTGCCACTACTGCCACTGCGCCGGGGAGTCGATGCACCGAATGCACGCCGTTCATGGCAGTGACCTGCGCTTGATTGCGAATCTGTCCGACATTCAACCCGAGGCGTGGCGCGTGCTGAACCGCCGCTTGCAGCATGTTATCGACCTTGATGTCGATGCTGTAAACCGCCTGACCGGTGGATTTGGCATATATATCAAGGCGATTAACCGGCTTACCAATCCAGCGGAATTGCGCCGGATCTTTTAGCTTCACGTTGGTAGGATCGGGCACCGGCATATCCAGCGCACGCTGTGCCAGATCGCCGTAGTTAATCGAACGGCCAGACGCCGGATCGATCACTTTGCCAGGTTCGGTAATGAGCGTGCCAATCGGCACCTGCATTTCCAGCGCGGCGGCTTGCAGCAGCATCTGTCGGGCTAACGCGCCGAGACGTCGCATGGTGTTGTAACTCATGCGTACCGACATGCTGCCGCCGGTGATGCGCATACCCGAATCCATCACTTTGTATTGCGCATCTGCCGGGGCATTTTCCACCACAAAGCTGGCCGGATCGGCATCTAATTCTTCGCCCACGATCTGCGCCATGCCGGTAAAAATCCCTTGTCCGCCTTCGACGAACGGGCTTAAAAAGCGGATGGTGTTATCGGGGCGAATTTCCAGAAAAGCCGGCACCCGCGTCCCGGCAGGCGCAGCAGCGGCGCCTTGCGCCCGCGCCTCACCAACCGGCAATCCCAGGCCCAACACAAAAGCGCCCGCCGCGGTGCCCGCCACGCTGAGTAAGAATCGACGACGAGAAAGGTTATGCGGTTGTTCAGAGGTTAAGGTGTGTAGAAGCGTTTCAGGTAGGTTCATGCTTCACCGCCCTGCTGCGCCACGTCATGAATTGCCGCGCTAATCGCGTTGTACGTGCCGCAGCGACACAGGTTAATCATCGCCGCCACGATCTCTTCATCGGATGGATGCGCCACTTGTTTCAGTAACGCGGTCGCCGCCATCACCTGGCCGGATTGGCAATAGCCGCATTGCGGCACCTGATGCTGCATCCACGCTTGCACCACGCGTTTGCCAACCTCATCACTCTCAATCGCTTCAATGGTGGTGATGGTTTTGCCCACCACCTGCTCAACCGGCGTCACGCAGGAGCGCACCACTTGCCCGTCGACCAGCACCGAACAAGCGCCGCACTGCGAAAGTCCGCAGCCATATTTAGTGCCGGTCATGCCAAGATCATCGCGGATTACCCACAACAGCGGCGTATCCCCTTCAGCATCAACCTCAAGTGTTTGGTTATTGATTTGAAGTTTCATAGTTCTCCAGTCACGACATTGAGCAACGCGCTTTATCCGCACAAATATTGGGAGTTATAACAATTAATCCTGGCTGATTTTGATGAGATTTCCTCATAACGCTATTCACAGATAGCCACTCATTAATTATGGCTATGAGTGCTAAGCTGCAAATGCGGCTTAAAATTTATTCGTCGCGCATCTGCAAGCCGGTTTTCCTCCAATATTGATTAGGATTGATGGGTGCAAAATCTCGATATTCAGGTATTAACCCGCGCCCGGCATTGGGCTGAAAATAGCGATGTGTGGCTCTGTACCGTGCTGAGCACCTTTGGCTCGTCGCCGCGTCCGCCGGGCACCATGATGGTGTTGCAAGCCGATGGCCGCTATGTCGGTTCGCTGTCAGGTGGATGTATAGAAGAGGATTTTATTGATCGCATTGCCAGCGCGCAGTTTGATCAACCGGCGCAGATTGTGCGCTATGGCGACGGTGGCTTAACGCCAAGCCAGGCGCTGCCGTGCGGCGGCAGGTTGGATATTCTGATTGAGCATTTAGCGGCGGGTTCAAGCAGCGTCGAGTATCTCGAGCAGATGCTGCACGCACTACGCGGCGCGCTGACGCTGAAAAAAACCCTGGTGCTGCCTGATGCCTGCCCGTCATTGCAGCCTTGTAATTGGTCCAGTTCGACCATCGCGCATTACAGCGCCACCCAGGTTGAATTAATTCTGGCGGCGCCGCCACGCATTATCATTGCCGGCCTCTCCAGCGTGGCGCTGTTTTGCGCCAACTATGCGCTGTCGTTAGGCTTTGAGACTCTCGTGTGCGAGCACCGCCAGGAAGTGCGCGACAATTTTGCCAGCAGCCTGCATGCCGATATCACCTTGATCACGCAATTCCCTGCCAGCTATTTAGAACAGCATCCCAGCCATGCCAATACCGCCATTATTTCGGTCACCCACGATCCGCGTATTGATGATTTAACCATGATGGAAGCAATTAACACCGAGGCGTTTTATATCGGTGCGATGGGTTCAATGAAAAACAGCCAGGGACGACTGGAACGATTACAGCGTATCGGTGATTTCTCTGCGCAGGATCTGGCGCGCGTCCATGCGCCAATTGGATTGGATATCGCCAGCAAAACCCCGGCTGAAATTGCTATTGCGGTAATGGCGGATATTATTCGTTGTAAAAACCAGCGGCATTAACCGGCAACGTCAATCAGCACTTTTATGAAATCAAACTCGCGATTATAGAGTTGCGGAAATAGCGCAGGCGCCTCCGCTAACCCGATCCGATGGGTTATTAGCGGCGCGGGATTGAGTTGGCCTTTCTGCATATAATCCAGCGGCATTTGCCACTCCTTACCCGGGAACGGCGCCGATAGCGAATTCCAGGAACCGCGCACCACTAATTCATTACGGATAATTTTTTCAAAACTGGTGCGATCAAATGCTACATCGCCATAAGGGATGCCCAATAACAGCACCGTGCCGCCCTTGTTGGCCAGATTCATGGCATTCACAATGCCGCGCGCATTGCCCGATGATTCAACCACCACATCGCAACCTCTCCCTGCTGTTGCCGCAGCAAAGCGCTGAGCGAAATCGGCATCGCTGACGTTAAACGCGGCATCAGCGCCGGTTTCTAACGCCATCGCCAGTTTGAAATCATCGGTATCACAAGCAAAGACGCTGGCGGCACCATAAATGCGTGCCCACTGCACCGCTAACAAACCAATGGTGCCGCAGCCAACAATCACCACGCGGCTTTGCGGTTGGATGCTGACTTGATCCAGCCCATGCACCACCACCGCCGACGGTTCAACAAAGCTGGCGGCGGCGAAATCCAATCCCTCGGGGATCGCGACCACATTCGCCGCAGGCAAACGTACATATTCGGCAAACGCGCCTTGGTGATGGCCGCCGAGCACCTTCAATTCGATGCACTTAGAAAACTGGCTTTGCTGACAGAATTCGCAGTGATGGCAGGGAAAACAAGGGCAACCAATCACCCGATCGCCGGGATGAAAGCCAGTCACATTGTTACCCACTTCAGCCACGGTACCGGAGAACTCATGTCCCCAGGTCAAACCGGGATTATAGGAGCCAATTTTGCCAAAGCGCGAAATATCAGAGCCGCATATTCCCGCGGTATTCACTTTAATTATCACGTCATCATCGTGCTCAATAAGCAGCATCGGCACATCTTCAAATCTGACATCTTGTTTGCCATATAAGTTGAGGGCTTTCATTACATTCACCTTCAATATAGCGGTGCGCAAAAATGCGCACCCTACGAAAACCTCATCAATGAACCTTAGGGTCGCCATTTATGGTGACCTTATTCGATTCTATTAACGTAAATAAATAAACGTACCTGCGTTATTACTCTTTCTCACCAAACCCGCTGGCAAATAAACCTTTAATTTCACTCATGGCATCATATTCATCGCTGCCTTCGCAGATAATTTCAATATTAGAATTACCTTTGACGCCAGCGCCGAGCACGCTCATTAATCCCTTTAACTCGACGGTTTTGCCATTATTCACCAACATCACCGATGACTGATATTTCTTGACGGTTTTAATCAGCGTGGCAGCCGGGCGCGCGTGGAGGCCCGTGCTATTAACAACACGTATATTTTCTTTAATCATTTTTAAATCCCGATGTGCAGGTTTTCTTTTATTAATATCAGGAAGCGCGATTCATCATTTGGATTTTGCTAAACACATCGGCTTCAACCGCTGCTTTGGCGCTGGTCATCACGCGAGCCAGATTGGCTTCATTATTATTTTCTGTCCAGGCGCGGCCCACGGAAGTAATAAACGCTTTGCGCAAATCGCTGGCAATATTGACTTTCACCACGTTGTATTTAACGAAGCTGCGAATAATCGCTTCATCAATCCCTGAACCACCATGAATCACTAATGGCACCGGACAGATTGCAGCAATCTCTTTTAACAACGGGATATCAATGCGTGGAATATCTTCTAAGCCGTGCACGTTACCCACCGAAACTGCCAGCATGCTACAGCCGGTTTCCTGCACGAAACGCAACACCTGCTGCGGATCGGTTTTACAATCCGCTTCACTGACGTGGTCGTCCTCTTTACCCAGAATCGCGCCCAGTTCCGCTTCCACCGGCACGCCAAACGATTTACAGAAATCCACCGCCGCTTTAGTAAAGGCAATATTCTCTTCAAATGGCAATTCAGCACCGTCAATCATCACCGAGGTGAAACCGGCGCGCACCGCCTGTTTAACATCATCGAGCTCTTTACCGTGATCGAGATGCAAACTGATAGGCACATCCATGCTGGCTGCGCGTTTTTTGACGATTTCATAAATGTAATCGTAGCCAGAAAGTTTGGCATTGGTCGGTGCAATCTGAATGAAATTGGGTAAACCTGAACGCTCAATGGCATCCAGAATGGAAATAGTGGTTTCCAGATTGGTGGTATTAAATGCACCGGCCAGCACGCGTTTCTCCTGAATGCTATTCAGCAGAATATTACCGTTTACTAATGGCATAACATTTACCTCTCTCTTCGTTGAAGTACCGTACCTAAATAATATTTGTCGGATTTGAGCCAGACGTTACCAAACTCAATCGCCATATCTTGTTGGAAAAATACCAGCTGTTCTAAATGCAGCACCGGTGCATCTTCATGCACTTCTAAATAATGGCCGCGATCGGCACCAATAATTTTTGCGGCGTAGCGGCTTTCAGAGAAACTGATCTTCTTACCGGATAATCTTTCAATGGTCGGGAACAGGTTATTGCTGTTGAAATCGATCGCTTCAATGCCTGGGCAATAAGCAATATTGATGCGGTTCTCAATCAGCATCACCTTTTCGCCTTCGACACTGCGCACACGTTTCAGATATAAAATCGGCGCACCCACTTCAATGCCTAATTTGGATGCCACCAGCTTAGAAGCCACATCCAGCCGTGATTCAATCACCTGGGTTTCAAAGTGCAGATGCTGGCTTTCCAGCGACTCCGCGAAGGAGAGCAATCCTTCACCCAGCGAATACGAGATATTTTCGCTTTTAACGAACGTTCCCTTCCCCTGCACTTGCACCAGCAAACCTTCATTCACCAGCATGGTGACGGCTTTCTTAACCGTGCCGCGACTGACGCCGAGCATCTCCATGATCTGGTTCTCAGATGGCACGCGATCGCCGGTGGTGAGATCTCCCTTGTATATGTTTTCACGGATCCACTCTGAGACTTGAAGGTAAAGCGGGACTTCAGAGTCTTTCAAAACGGTATTCATGCGATGTTCCCTCAGTAATTAAGATCGTCTATGTACGACTATGCACAAGTATCGCCCGAACATAACCTGATTTCCCGCCTTTCACAAACGATCTGCTTCACAAAATCCACGCCCTTAACCGCACGTAAGATCAGGAAATATCGTCACTGTTACGCATCCATCTGCATGATGACTTTCAACACGTCGTTATGCGGATTCGACGCAAATTCGATGGCTTCCGCTAACTGTGATAGCGGGTAAGTGTGGGTGATCATATCGTCCACGTTGATGCGGTTTTGGCGGATGATCTCCACCGCTTCCGGCATCTCATACGACGAGAGCGAGTAAGTGCCGATCACCGAGATTTCATCGCGGAAGAAACGCGCCGCATCAATGTTGACCATGTTGTGCTGGTCAAACGGGGAGAACACGACGACGCGTCCCCCGCGTCGCAGCAAATTAATGGCTTGCGGCAGAAGTGCAGACACGCCCGCAGCGATGACCACCACATCGACACCCAAACCTGTAGTGATGTCACCGATGCGCGCTTCCAGATTTTCAGTAGACGGATTGATGGCATGGTGAATCCCCAGTTTCAAAGCCAGATCGAGTTTGAAGGGTGACAAGTCGGAGACAATGACTTGTGACGCGCCCATCATGGCGCTGAGTTGCGCGCTCAGCAGACCAATGGTGCCCGATCCCATCACCAGCACACTGCAACCTGGCGTAATCGCCGCACGCTTAAGGCCATGCAGACAGCAGCCGATTGGCTCGACCATCGCGGCTTTTTCCCACGACACACCTTCTGGAATTTTGTGCGTCAGATGTTTAACGTGCAGCTCCGGCAAACGGATGTACTCGGCAAAACCGCCTGGTTCGATGTGGGTGGGTTTGAACTGTTCGCACAGCGTAAAATGGCCGCGATCGCAGTAGTGGCAGCTAAAACATGGCACGTGAATGGCGGTCACCACGCGATCGCCGGGACGGAAACGCTTCACACGCTTGCCCACTTTAACCACTTCCGCCGCCACTTCATGGCCTAACACCACCGGGCCTGTGACGGTTTGATGCTGCGCTTTATGAATGTCGGTGCCGCACAGACCACAGCTTTTCATTTTCAATAAAATGTCACCGTCCTCAATTTCAGGCACCGGCAACTCTTCGTAGCGGATATCATTTTTGGCGTAATAAACACTGGCTTTCATGGCTCACGTCCTGCTTTGCTGATTTTCAATGTGCATTTTGGTGTGGTAGAGCGGCTGATAGATCTGCTGATAAACACGCTCAAAACCGGCGGCTGCCTGGTTGTCGGGTTGATAGCGCACCAGCGCCTCTTCCGGCAAGGTGCGATTGCCCGGCTCAAATCCTGCGCCTTGCGCACCGATCAGTGCCGCACCACGACTCACCGCTTCGGGTATGTTGCAGGCCACCATTTCGCGATTAAGGATGGTCGCCTTGAGTTGCAGCCAATACGGATTTTGGCAAGCCGCGCCAATCACCATCACCGATTTCCAGTGCGATCCGGTTAAGGATTCGTAGGTTTCCAGCAGCAAGCGCAGTTCGTAACACAGACCGTGAAACACCGCTTTCAGGAACGTTTCGGCATCGGTTTTATCTTCCACGCCGTAAATCAATCCTTTGGCATAAATCGATCTTTTCGGTGGCCCGCTACCACGCAGATGGGGAATGAGGAAACTGTCGGTTGGCATGGTCGCCGCACCTTTATCCAGCATCCAATGCGTCATGCAGTTGAAATCCGCCGGTTTCAGATTGAACAGTGTTGAGAACCACTCAATGGCGTAGCCAGCCGATGGCAGCGAGGCGTAAAGCGTGTAGGCATCCGGCAGCACGTGAGAACCATTCGATACGCGCGATTGGAAGTACGGTTCGGTGGCCGACGGCTTATTTAGCACCACCAGCAAACCTTCGGTGGTGCCGGTCGAATTCAGGATCTGCTGTTCATCGGTGATGCCCACCGCTACCGAACCCACCATATGATCGTGCCCGGCAATCGAAATATTGGGTGCAACCGTCATTGCGGTGATGGCACACAACTCCGGAAGCAACTGACCAATGGGTTCGCCCGCGGCGACTAACGGGCTGAACAGTGACAATGGAATATCCAGCGCCGAACAAATCTCTGCCGACCATGCCTGCTCGCTAATATCAAAAGCCAGCGTACGGGAGGCAAGCGAATATTCTGCGCGCTTCACGCCGCTGAGGCGAAAAGCAATATATTCCGCCATGCACAGCCAGTGCGCTGGCTTTTGCTTATTGGCGTGTTCCATTAGCCATAAAATTTTATTCAGGCTGTAATTACTGTGCGCCGGAATACCGGTAATTTCATACAGCCGACTTTCGCTGATGCGGCTAATAACCTGCTCAAGTTGCGGTTGCGTGCGGGTATCGTACCAGGTCATCACCGGGCCAATGACATTGTTGTTATCATCCAGCAATACACCGGCTTCACCGACGCTGGCGACAGAAACGCTGACGATATTTTCTGCATCGTTAATCGCGCTGGCAATGTCACGTAAACCGGCGATGATACCGAGCCAAAGTTGGTCGATATCAAAATCACTGCCATATTGCGTACTGTTTTTTGGCGTAATGAAACTGTGCTTTTTAATTAATGCCAGATCTGCGATGCGATATAAGCAGACCTTGCAATTGGTGGTTCCAACATCTATGCCAATCGCGTACATATCTCTCCCCTCAGGCAGGGAATATCATCAATGATTAAGAAAGAAGGGAAATACCGCTCTGCCTTTCCCTTGTTATATCGTTATGGGTTATTTCGACATCGCGGCCTGTTGTGCTTCTGCGTGCTCGGCCAACTCTTCGCGCTGCATCTGTTTCGTCGTCATGCGATACAGCAGCAAGCAGGTGACGAAAATCACCGGAATCAAGCCCAGGGCGATGATGTTGCCTTCGAAGATTTTCACCATCCAGAAGCGGAACGGGTTGCCACCATCCAGCAAGCTGGAGATTTCGCTGTCGGTGTTGATCGGGAAGTGAATGCTTTTGGCCACCGCAGTCAGAATCGGTGCCGCCGCCGATGCCACGTACAGATTGACCGTCAACAGCGGGATGCCCAGGATAAAGGCACGCGCAATGTTGCCACGGCAAGCCAGCACCACCATTGAGATCGGCACCCAGATATTCGCCAAATCCCCCAGCGGCAGCAGACGGTTACCCGGCAAAATCACCGCCAGCAACACACCCATCGGAATCAGCAGTAGCGCGGTTGAAAGTACCGATGGATGACCGACCGCCACTGCAATATCCAGCCCGATATACAGATCATCGCGATCCGGGTATTTCTTGCGCAGGAACTTTTTCACTGCCTCAGAAAGTGGCAACAAACCTTCCATCAGCAACTTCACCATGCGCGGCATAATCAGCATCACGGCACCGAGACTCATCGCCAGCGTCAACACGCCTTTGAAATCATAGCGCGCCAGCAACCCAATCCCCGCGCCGAGAAACACGCCTAACATCATCGGTTCGCCAAAGATGCCAAAACGTTTCTGGATGGTGTCGGCATCGGCATTGAGCTTATTGATGCCCGGGATCTTATCCAGAATCAGGTTACCCAGCAGACCGAACGGGAAGAAGATTGCCGATGATAAGGTCGGTAAAGAGATGCCCGGCAGATTGAAGTACTTCTGAATCATCGGTGCACACCAATCCGCTAGCAACAGCGTGATGATTGAGGTGACGCCAGCAATCAACAAACCAAACATAAAGCTGCCGGTGACGTTGTAAACCATCGCGCCCACCATCGAGAAGTGCCAGAAGTTCCACACATCAATATTGACGGTGCGCGTCCATTTCATAGTCAACATCAATACGTTGATGCCAATGGTCAACGGCACCACAAATGGCGCAACCTGCGATGCCCAGGCAATGGCCGCCAGCGGCGTCCAACCCAAATCGACCACCGGCAAGTTAATTCCGGTGTGCTTCACCATGTCTTTTGCCGCCGGGCCGAGTTGATCCAACAACAGGCCGAACACCAGAAAGATGCCGATGAACCCCATGCCAATGGTCAATGAGGAGCGCAGCGATTTGCTGAACCCGGCGCCCAGGCACAGCCCCATAATAAAGATGATGATTGGCAGCATTATCGTGGGGCCAAGCCCCAGCAAATATTGAATCCCGCCATAGAGTGTTTCGAGCATCGGCCTGTCCTCGGTTATTTTTTCAGGATTGAGACGATTTTTTCGAGCAGTTCATCTTCACCAAAACCGGTGAGCAGCGGCAGGCCATTCAACACCGGCGTCTCCAGCGTGGTTTTTACCGCCGAGGTGACGATAATCAAATCCGCCATACCATCCTGAGAGGCGATGGTGCCGATATTGGATTGAATCGGCTCAACGTTAATGCCCTGCTCTTTGCAGTAGGTCACCACTTTTTCCGTCGCCACGGCTGAGGTTGCAATTCCGCTGGTACAGGCGAAGATAATTTTCTTATTCATATCAGACTCCGTTATTTGTAATCGGGATTTAAAATTATTAAGCACGGGTTTAGTCGAGATTTTTTGCCAGTATTTTTATGACTTCATCGCTTGAATCGGTATTTAACAGCGTGTTCATCTGGTCGGTCTTTTGAAACAGTGAAATAAGCTTCATGAGAAATTCCAGGTGCGCATCTTTCTCCTTGAGCAACAGGAAGAAAATAACGTTAACCTTCATAGTCAGATCAGGATCTTCAGCCTGATTGAACACAATCCCTTCCGGACAGGTCACCACCACCAGACGTTCTTCGCGCACATGTTCAACATCTACATGGGGAATCGCCACGCCCATGGTTTCCAGTTGCATTGCCGTAGGATGCTGCTGCTCACGCAGGCGCAACGCTTCTGGATAGCTGGACTCAACAATGCCTTTTGCCAGCAACTGATCGCTGATTTTTACAAACAATTCATCACGTTGCTGCGTAGGCAGATGAATGTGAATCAGCTCGTTATCAAGTGATGTGTTCAATGACATCTGGACCCTCTGTGCTTCCAAGTAAACGAATAGCCTGACGCCTTAGCGATCAGTGACAGGCATAGTTGTCTATGTACAACTATGTTCAACCTGAGTGAACCGTACTCCTGCAAGCGGCCAATGAGCAATCTGCATGCGCAGATTTTGTGCTGGTGCTCACACAAAAAAGATATCTATTGAGCGGGAATAAATTGAGGATACGATTTAACAGTATGAATTGATTAAACATACGCGATGAATAATCACGACATCTATTGGGAGAAGTAAATGAGGTTATTATTAGGGGGGATATTCGTTTGTTAACGATAAATAGCGAAATAATTGAAGGCTTGATGGGTTGCGGTGACGACTGCGTACAACAATTGTATATTCCGTAGCGGCGCGATTTATCGCGCGCTTTAACGCTGGATAAAAAGTCAAAGACGCGCAATAAATTGCGCCGCTACGATATGTGCGGACATTGAACTCATCATTCATGAACCGCAGAGGTTTGTAGCGGCGCTCTGCCAGTAAGCTGCTACTTCCCTACTCGCGCCTGCATGGCGGCGGGATAACGCTCGCCGATCACCTTGATGGTTTCCAGCGCCTGGGTCAGTTTCTGCAACTCTGCGGCAGATAACGTCACGTTCACCGCGCCGAGGTTCTCTTCCAGTCGATGCAGTTTGGTGGTGCCAGGAATCGGCACAATCCACGGCTGTTGCGCCAGCAACCACGCCAGCGCAATTTGGGCTGATGTCACGCCATTATCGGCAGCCAGTTGCGCCACCAGCGTCACCAATTGCTCATTGGCAGCGATAGCTTCAGCGGCGAAACGCGGCACTTTGCTGCGGAAATCATCATCGCCAAAGCTATGGCCAGATTTAATCGCGCCGGTTAAAAACCCTTTGCCCAGCGGGCTAAACGGCACGAAGCCAATGCCCAACTCTTGCAGCAGCGGCAATATTTCCTGTTCTGGCTCGCGCCACCACATTGAGTATTCGCTTTGCAGCGCGGTGACGGGCTGCACCGCATGCGCGCGGCGGATGGTATTGGCACCGGCTTCCGATAAGCCAAAATGCTTCACTTTGCCTTCATTGATCAGGTCTTGTACCGTGCCAGCAACATCTTCAATCGGTACGTCGGGATCCACGCGATGCTGATACAGCAGGTCAATCACATCGGTTTTCAGGCGACGCAGCGAACCTTCTACCGCCTCGCGGATGTGCTCAGGACGGCTATTAAGGATCTGCTGCTTATTATCTTCACCAAAGGTGAAACCAAATTTGGTGGCGATCACCACCCGATCGCGATACGGCTGCAATGCTTCGCCAACCACCTCTTCATTAAGGTATGGCCCGTACACTTCGGCGGTATCGAAGAAGGTCACGCCACGCTCCACGGCGGCACGGATCAGCTCAATCGCCTGTTTGGTATCGGTCGCCGGGCCGTAGCCGTAGCTCAATCCCATACAGCCGAGGCCAAGCGCGGAGACTTCGAGTTGGCTGTTGCCAAGATAGCGTTTTTGCATGGTTCAGTTCCTCTGAAGGGATGTTGTGGGATTACACGTCGAGATTGCGCTGGGTCAGCCACTCCACCATCGCCGGATCGCGATGCGAGAAGAACGCGCTCGTGGCGGTATCCAGTGCGGTGATTTGCTGCATATCGTCGTGGTTCAGTTCAAAGTCCAGCACGTTGAAATTTTCCTCCATGCGCTGTTTGCGCACGGTTTTTGCCAGCGACACGATGCCGCGTTGGTAGATCCAGCGCACCACCACTTGCCCAACGCTCTTGCCATGCGTGGCAGCAATCGCCGCCAGCACTGGATGCTGGAATAAACCATTTTTACCTTCAGCAAACGGTGCCCAGGCTTCGGCCTGAATGCCGCGCGTTTTCATCCACGGCACCGCATGCAGTTGTTGGTTAAACGGGTTCACTTCCACCTGATTAACCGCCGGAACAATGTTATTGAAGGCGATAAGATCGGCGAGACGATCGGGTTGGAAGTTGCTGACGCCAATCGCTTTGATCTTGCCCGCTTGATGCAACTCTTCCATCGCACGCCACGCGCCATGCACATCGCCGTACGGTTGGTGAATCAAATAGAGATCGACATAATCCAGCTGCAAGCGATTAAGTGAACGCTCAAACTGCGCTTTCGCGCCTTCATAGCTGGTCCCCTGCAACCACAGTTTGGTGGTGACAAACAGCGCTTCACGCGCCACGCCGCTGTTACGCAGCGCGTTGCCAACCTGGGTTTCATTTTGATAGGAAGCGGCGGTATCAATCAGGCGATAGCCGGTTTCGATGGCATCAATGACCGCGCGTTCGCACTCGGCGGCATCGGTCATCTGAAACACGCCAAAGCCCAGCAAGGGCATTTCAAGGCCGTTATTCAGTTTGGTGGTGTGCATGGCGTTATCCTTTTTGAGTTTGCAAGGAAGGATAACGCCGCAGGATTGATTTGATTAGATAGGGTAATCAGCTAGGGTTTATTAACCTTGTTCATCAATCAACGCATGGTAATGGAGTGGATTTTCGATGAGGCAACGTATTGCCTTATAAGCAATTTCTCTGACCGAACTCATATAGTTGCTTTATGGTTTTAAAATTTAATTTTTCCATTAGTCGGCATTTATAGGTCGCCACTGTTTTGGCGCTGAGATTCATTTTTAATGCTACCTCAGCATTTTGCAGGCCATTAAGAAGGAGTTGGAAAACTTTAAACTCTTGAGAAGATAACGTTTCAATCTTTTGCTGGTCCGTTAAATCAGCACCTTCAATTATTTTTCTTTTCACCAGCGGAAAATAGCTGTAACCCTTTATGCCGGCATGGATAGCAGTGATTACTTCGCTCAACGTATTGTCTTTACTAACAAAACCATTCGCCCCGGCTGCCGCGCTCAGTGGTGCGTAAAAATCAGGATTTTTTGCGGAAAGCACAATAATGACGCCTGAATAATGACAGCGTCTGAGCCGTTTAATTACTTCCAGACCATCCAGGCGTGCGATATCAATATCGATGATCACAACATCAGGCTGGTATAAGTCAACCAGATGCTGCGCTTCAATTCCATCATCTGATTCAGCCACGATGGTAAATTGCTCTTTTTCTAATAGTGTTCGAACGGCTAAGCGAATCAAAGCATGGTCATCGATAATAATTGTTCGTATTAACGCCATTGTCCTCTCTCTCAATATTCAAACGGATGGATGCATTCTCATCCAACCTTATTTCATAAGAAATGTAGGTAGTCACCTACATCAACTAACAATCCGCTCCGATTGAGTAAGAAAATTCCCACTTGTAAACTCAACTCAACTTTCAAACATCAGGTTTTAATGCAAATAAAACCGCTTAACCAATTAAATACTATGTATTAAAGGAATAATCATGAAATTGAAAACCCTCGTTACCGCAAGCTTAATTGCTTTAGGAACCCTCCCGGCAGCTCAGGCTGCTAATGAAGGTAGCGGCACCATTACCTTCACCGGTTCTATCATTGAAGCACCTTGCTCCATCTCGCATGATAATAGCGAGCAAACCATCGATCTCGGCCAAATCTCAAACGTCGCTCTGGCGAAAAGTGGCAAATCTGAACCTCGCAAGTTTACGATCGAACTGGAAAACTGTGCGTTATCAACCAAAAAGACCGTTACAACAACCTTCACAGGCCCGGCGGGCGGTTCCAATCGCGTAGGTATTGCTGGAACAGCTAAAGGCGCAAGCATTGCGATCGTTGATGGTGCTTACAACGAAATTAAACTGGGCAGCCCTTCAATTGCACAAGCGTTGCAAGATGGT
Source organism: Pantoea sp. CFCC18179 (assembly GCF_059412405.1). Taxonomy (NCBI): domain Bacteria; kingdom Pseudomonadati; phylum Pseudomonadota; class Gammaproteobacteria; order Enterobacterales; family Erwiniaceae; genus Pantoea; species Pantoea sp. CFCC18179. The sequence goes on from NZ_JBNBPM010000001.1 coordinate 353,880, forward strand.
AATAACGCCCTGAGTTTCGCTGCCTATCTGCAAGGCGATGTCGATGCCGACGATAAAGACCTGCCGATTGTCCCAGGTGATTTTCAGGCGGTAGTCAACTTCGGTCTGAACTACCTGTAATAGCGCCGGAGCATGCGCCGAGCTGCATGCTCCACTCTAAAACTTAAGGTCCATCATGCTTAAACTGTCATCTCGGCCACTAAAAGCGGCACCTTAACGTAAAAAGTAAATCTAAAAGAGTCTTTTAATTTTCCAGCCTTTTCCCTTCTTCCACACCATCAAAGATGAGAAAAATCCTACGAGTGATTTAATTTCCCGATGTTGGTGTCGCCATAACTCATCGCTGGCTATTTATTCTCAACATTCAAAATTTTTGTTGATTTGTAATGCACTTACGTACTTTAGGGAAAACCAAGGTCAACAACATGAAAGTGGTTTGTTTCAACATTTCCCTAACATTACAACCCAAACTACTTAGTGTGGTGATAGCCAGTTGCTTGCTGGGTTTTTCATATCACGGAGTTGCTGAAGAGATTGAATTTAATACTGACATTCTTGATATCAACGATCGTGAAAATATTGACCTCTCACGTTTTTCTAAGAGTGGTTTCATCTTGCCCGGTGAATACGAAATGGTTGTAATGGTGAATAAACGCGTGTTACCAGAACAAACTATCGTGATCCAAGCTGTTGAGACGGATAATAAAAACAAGGTTTGTATTACGCCTGAGTTGGTTAAACAGTTTGGATTGAGACAAAGGGTTATTGATAACATCGTCTGGAATCAGGAAAAAAAATGTCTTGATACTGAAAGTCTAAAAGGATTAGAACTGCGACCAGACCTGAGCACATCGACGTTATATATCAGTATTCCTCAGGCGTACTTACAATATTTCAACGAAAACTGGGATGCACCCGCACAATGGGATAATGGTCTACCTGGCGTTTTATTTGACTATAATCTGAATGGTCAAACACAAAGCCAGAAAAAAGGCCAGCGTTTAATAATTAATGCAAACGGTACAACGGGTGCAAACTTGGGTGCATGGCGTTTACGCGCTGATTGGCAATCTCAGCCGAAAAGAATCAATAATAATAAATCCAAAACCCTGGCGCAGCGCTTCGACTGGAGTCGCTATTATGCTTATCGCGCAATCCCAGGTTGGGAAGCGAAAGTATCAGTGGGCGAGGATTATTTAAGTTCAGAGTTGTTTGACAGTTTTAGTTTTGCTGGTGTCAGTCTTGCCTCCGATGACAGCCAATTGCCGCCTAATTTACGCGGCTATGCGCCTGAAGTCACAGGTATCGCCCGAACCAATGCGTTGGTGATTATTAGCCAGCAGGGACGCATTCTAAAAGAAATTCAGGTTGCCGCGGGGCCTTTCCGTATTCAGGACATTGAAAACTCGGTATCGGGCAAATTGGATGTGCGGGTCGAGGAACAGGATGGTGAAGCACAAACATTCAGTATTGAAACATCCAATATCCCCTATCTCACCCGGCCAGGTCGGATACGATATAAATTCTTCACCGGAAAATTATCCGCGTCGCGCCATCAGTTAAAAGGACCGGGCTTTGTCAGCGGAGAATTATCCTGGGGAGTCAGCAACGGTTGGTCACTGTTTGGCGGAGGCATCGGCACAGGAAATTATAGCGCTTTCGCTCTGGGTTTAGGTCGAGATCTCTATTGGTTGGGAGCGATGTCATTTGATATTACGCAATCGCGCGCGATATTAAGCAACCTGAACGAAACGCTTAAGGGCCGATCATATCGTCTCAGCTATTCTAAAAATTTTGAACAGTATGATAGTCAAATTACATTTGCTGGCTATCGTTTTTCAGAACGAAACTTTCTCAGCATGAATGAATATCTGGACGCGCGTAAAGGTGGAACGCACCAAACAAACAGCAAAGAGCTCTATACCATCACCTTTAATAAACAGTTCCGTGATTGGCGACTTAATGCGTATGTTAACTATAATCATCAAACTTACTGGAATCTTCCTGACAATGATCGTTATAGCGCTACCTTATCGAAATACGTTGACTTTGGAAGATTACGAAATCTAAGTTTATCTTTTTCTGCTTACCGTACCATTAATCCCGGCAACAAAGATGAGGGTGTTTTCCTCTCACTTTCGGTGCCTATTGGTAACAACTCTACCTTGAGTTATAGCGCCGCAGAAAGTCGTGGCGGCAGCAATCAACGTGTTAGCTATTATGGTCGCATAAACCAACGTGATAGTTATCAGCTGGGAACCGGTATTAACCGAGATGGCTCGACAGCCAATGGCAGTATTACTCACGATGGTGAATTAGCGTACCTTAATGCAAACGTGAATACTCAATCAGGTAAAAATACGCAAGCAGGATTTAATATTCGCGGCGGCGCAACGGCGACGACTCAGGGTGCCGCGTTACATGGCAGCACGAATATGGGTGGAACGCGGCTGATGATTGATACCGACTCTGTTGCGGATATTCCCGTCAGCAGCGGTGGATTGCCGGTGCACAGTAATCGTTTTGGTAAGTTAGTCGTCACCTCAGTAAACAGCTATTACCGTAATAGTGCCAGTCTCGATGTTAATAATCTGCCCGATAATGTCGACGCAGTGCGTTCGGTCGTTGAGGCAACACTGACCGAGGGTGCCATTGGTTATCGTAAATTTGATGTCATTGCCGGAGAGAAAGCGATGGCTATTTTACGCTTAGCTGATGGTTCATATCCGCCATTTGGTGCCACGGTAAGCAACCGGAAAAAACAAGAAGTGGGTATTGTCAGCGATAGCGGTAATGTTTATCTCACCGGTATTAATCCAGGCGAAAGTATGACGGTAAATTGGTCGGAAAAATCGCAGTGCGTTATCGAGCTGCCTGCCACTTTAACGTCCGTAGATATGACGGCAAATCTCTTTCTTCCTTGTCGAAAAGACAGTGATATTTAACCCACAACCTTTATATTTCGACAAATTATCAACGGGACACCAATATGTTTTGTAAGATGAATTCATTGCTAACTTCACTGATCATCGGTGCAGTCGGTATTCAATCTGCTCAGGCGGCTATTTCATTAGATCGCACACGCATTGTTTTTGATAGCACGCAGAAATCACTGAGCTTGCGTATCAGTAATGAAAATAAAAAGTTACCTTATCTAGCGCAAGGTTGGCTTGAGGATGCAGAGGGTAAAAAAATCACTGCGCCGCTGGTGGTATTGCCTCCGGTACAGCGTGTAGAACCCGGCGCATCCAGCCAAATTAAAATTCAGGGATTACCCAGCGTTGCAGCGTTGCCACAAGACAGGGAAAGTTTGTTCTTCTTTAATTTGCGCGAAATCCCCCCTAAATCGACTAAACCCAATACATTACAGATTGCTTTGCAAACGCGTATTAAGCTTTTTTATCGCCCTGCCGCCATCATAGCAGATAAAGATGCAGCACCATGGCAGGAACAACTCACTTTAAAACGTGAAGGTGATAAATATCGCATACATAACCCAACTAATTATTATATTACGTTAGTTGAAGGTCGCAAAAGCGTTAATGGCAAAGCTATTGAAAGTTTTAAACCCGTAATGATGGCACCAAAGAGCGCGCAACTTCTCACGTCAAGCGTGACTGAACTTGGTTCTTCACCGGTCATTAATTATGTTAATGATTATGGTGCCCGACCTAAACTCCAATTCACGTGTTTAGCAAAAGAGTGTAAGGCCAAACCCATCAAGTAGTAATAATTCGATTAACTGTCAATCATTGGCCGCGACTAATAGCAGGTAAAAAATGTGTGGATTTTCATTACTTAAAAACACTGCATTAATATTTCTATGCTTAATTGCTGTTTATGCCAGCGCAGCTAAAATCAATGTTAATGTCAACGTATTGGGACCATCCTGCATTATCAATGATGGCAATGCCATTGACGTTGACTTTGGTGATGAAGTCCTATCGACCAATTTGAATAACGGTTTCGGCCCTAAAAAAACAATTTACATTGAAGTTAAATGCACGGATGGCGCACCAAATAGTTGGTATCTTTTTCTTGAGGGTGAACAATGGGAACCCAGCATTAAAGTTTTGAAAACCAGTAAAGAAAACTTGAGTATTGTTTTCTATACTGGTTCTGAATGGTTACCTTTGAATGAAAAAAAATACTACAGTGGACCGAGAAGCACTTTTGTCATTTCTGCACGCCCAGAATCGAGTGGCTCTGTAAAGGTTGATCCAGGCCCTTTTACTGCTTTTGCTACTGTTAAGATATTCTTCGAATGAGAAACACCCTGCTTTTTATCCTGACTCTCGGGATTTTCAATCTAACTTCATTTTGGTTGAGTATCTCTTATGCCACACCAAACCTGTTGTTTAGAGGTATTATCATCGATCCCCCTCCTTGTAAAATTAATAATGACGCACAAATCAATGTGGTTTTCGGTGACGAATTAGGCGTGGGGAAAATTGACGGAATTCAGTATCGGCAAAAAATCGCATACCAGATTCAGTGCTCAGCGGATCTGCCTCCTTACAGACTCAAACTCACTATAACCGGCAATGTCATGAGCAGTGATTTTTCGGCGATTCAAACCAGTAAAACAGGATTGGGCATTCGACTATTACTGGATAATCAACGGGTCAACATTGGAAATTCTATCGTTATAGATCCGACCAAACCGCCGGTTTTTGAAGCCGTTCCCGTTGCTAATCCGGGCATTAAATTAAGCGAAGGCAGCTTTGAGGCTATTGCTTCAATTATTGCGGAGTACAATTGAATGCAGAAAATGATGTTTCTCAGCTTGCTATTCAGTATCATTTTTCCCTTATCAGTTTTGGCTGCGACCGATATCCATTTCAGCGGCGCGTTGGTAGCTGAACCCTGCGTAATTGAAGCCGGGGATGAAACCAAAGATGTCGATTTAGGTAATGTTGTTGATAAAGAGCTTTATTTCAATCAACGTTCTTTGACCAAGCCATTAACCTTTACGCTTGTCAATTGTTCTCTAGATATGGCTAAAACGGTCACCATCACGTTTAGCGGTAAGGAGAGTAGTGAATTATCAGGTTTTCTGGCCATGAACCCTGCAAGTAATGCAAAAGGTATTGCCATTGGTATTGAAACATTGTCAGGACAAGCGGTGCTGTTAAATAAAGCTTCGCCTGCTGTTTCACTCGAAAATGGCAAAACTTTAATTCTATTACGCGCTTTCCTGCAAGGTGAGCCCTCGGCAATCACTCAGCGTAGCATCACGCCAGGAACTTACAGTGCCACGGCAACATTTAGTCTCAGCTACCAATAAAGGAACAGACATGAAAGTCCGTAGATTATTATTACTCGGCCTGATGCTGTGGTTATCGGCAGCGATTGCCGGGCCTTTCCCCGTACCATTAACTATTTACCGTACCAGCGATAGACCCGCACAATATAGAGTTAACTGGGCAATCGTTGATATTCCTGAAGCCGATGCTAAAGCCCCTGCCGGTTATTGGTTCGGCAGCGCAGTGGGTCTTGCTGGTACTTTTTCTGTCATCCAAAGTGAAATCTGTGAAAATACAATATGCGCGACCAAAGTTAAACCGGGTGAAACTATCAGTGCTGCCGCGATGCGCGCGTACAATAAAGGCCCCACGACCACCTATTACCCTGCCGCCGGAGGACGAGATGGCACCTGTATCGCTTTCGGTGGTATCCCACAAGGCAATACCTCGTATGCCAGTGCGATATTACCGACCGGCTGCATGCGGCTGCCACCGGCCAATCTGTATTGTTTTATTGTCACGCCAGATATCAACCTTAATCATGGCACTATCGCGCTCAAAGATGTCACTCGCTCCACGGCAACGGCAACGGTAAATATCAATTGCTCACAACAAAATAACGTTAAATTAAGCCTTGAAAGCAAACTTACTTATGTGCAGCTCAATAATAATTACGCAAAAGCGAATATCTTAATCAACAATAAACTGCCGGGAAAACAACATGCGTTGCCGATTGGCTTATCCTCATTGACGATTACCAGCCAGTTAGAGGGCATTAACCAAGGTGGCAACTATTCAGGCTCCGCGGTGTTAATTATTGAACCGATATAGCCCCTTTCTTAATGGCTGCACAGCGGCCATTGCCTACCTAAGTTGAGCTAACACTCATTGGCCCTCGCAGTGCTGCGCTTAATAAACGTGCGGATGGATCTAAAGTCAAATCCTTTAGCTTGTCACAATGTGTTTCTAAGTGTATTTTTATGCACCTAATTTGCATAAAAATATCAAGAATAATCCCAGGAGAAACACCATGTTGAAACGTTTTGCACTGTTCGGCGCCCTGTTGGCGCTGTCGGCAACCGCAGCTCAGGCCACCACTTACACCGTCGGCTCTGGTGGTACCTATCGCCCATTTGAATTTGAAAATGCCCAGAAACAGCTCGAAGGCTTTGATATCGATATTATTAAAGCGGTGGCGAAAGCAGAGAATTTCGACATCAAACTGGTGAATACGCCGTGGGAAGGCATTTTCGCCACGCTGAATTCAGGCGATCGCGACATCATCATTTCCGGCATTACCATCACCGATAAGCGCAAGCAGATGGTGGATTTTTCCGCACCTTACTTCCCGGCTGAACAAGCCATTGTGGTACCAGAAAATACGCAAGTTTCGTCACTGGAATCGCTGAAATCCATCAACGTTGGCGTAGTGAACTCCAGCACCGGCGATATCGTGGTTTCGGATGTGCTGGGCAAAAACAGCACTGCAATTAAGCGCTTCGATAACACGCCATTGATGTTACAGGAACTGTATGAAGATGGCATCGGCGCGGCAGTTGGCGACGTGGGCGTGGTGAAGTACTACATCAAAACTCACCCAGAAAAGCAGTTCAAACTGATCTCGGATAACACATTCCAGCGCCAGTATTTCGGCATTGCCGTAGCAAAAGGCAACGACGAGTTGCGCACTAAGATTAACGCTGGTCTGCAAAAAATCGTTGCTGACGGCACTTACGCCAAAATCTACGCCAATTGGTTTGATAACAACGTACCGACGCTTCCTGCGCAGTAAGTTCCGCTTGTCGTCACGCTTGAAAGGACGTTTTTTATGACAGGATTTCGCTGGGAAATCATCCAGGAGTATATGCCGTTGTTTATCGACGGCGCGATGATGACCCTAAAATGTACCCTGATTTGTGTCATCACCGGCACCTTGTGGGGCTTAACCTTGGGCTTAGGTCGCCTGGCGCAAGCGCCGCATGGCCCGTGGAAGTACATTTTGCATTATGGCGTACAGTGGCCGGTGCGCATTTACATCAGCGCCTTTCGTGGTACGCCGCTGTTTGTGCAGATTATGGTGGTGCACTTCGCGCTGATTCCGCTGTTTATTAATCCGCGCGATGGGGTATTGGTGGCAAACGGCATTATGTCGGCTGATTTTGCCCGCTCTCTGCGTGCCGATTACGGCGCGTTTCTCTCCTGCGTGGTGGCGATCACTTTGAATGCCGGTGCGTATGTTTCAGAGATTTTCCGCGCCGGCATTCAATCGATCGATCGTGGGCAAATGGAAGCCTCGCGTTCACTCGGCATGCCGTATGGCCGCACCATGCGCCGTGTGATTTTGCCGCAGGCGTTTCGTCGCATGCTGCCGCCGCTGGGCAACAATGCCATCGCGATTGTAAAAGATTCCTCACTGGCTTCGGCAATTGGTCTCGCCGATTTGGCCTACGCCGCACGCACGGTTTCCGGCGCTTATGCCACCTATTGGGAACCGTATCTGGTGATTTCACTGGTGTATTGGGTGTTCACCTTCGTGCTGTCGCTGCTGGTTCGTTACATGGAAAAGAGGTTTGGCAAAAGTGATTCACGTTGAAAATTTACAGAAAAACTTTGGTGCAACCTCAGTACTGAAAGGCATCAGTTGCGACATCGCGGCACAGGAAGTGTTGTGCGTCATCGGCCCTTCCGGCTCGGGTAAAAGTACCTTCCTGCGTTGCCTCAATGGACTGGAGAGCATCGAAGGCGGTCGCGTGGTGGTGAACGGTTTTGAAGTGCAAAACCCGAAAACCAACATCAACACGCTGCGGGAACACGTTGGCATGGTGTTCCAGCGTTTCAACCTGTTCCCGCACATGACAGTGCTGGAAAACCTGATCATGGCACCGATGGATGTGCGCAAGCTGTCGCGCCAACAAGCCATTGAGCAAGCCAAAGTGCTGCTGGCGAAAGTCGGGCTGGAGGACAAAATCGATGCGTGGCCGAACAGCTTGTCGGGCGGCCAACAGCAGCGTGTGGCGATTGCCCGCGCGCTGGCGATGGAACCGAGCATTATGCTGTTTGATGAACCGACTTCCGCGCTCGATCCCGAATTGGTTGGAGAAGTGCTCAGCGTGATGAAAATGCTGGCGCAGGAAGGCATGACTATGGTGATCGTCACCCACGAAATGGGCTTTGCCCGCGAGGTGGCCGACCGCGTGCTGTTTATGGATCAAGGGATTATTCAGGAGATGGATACGCCGGAGAAGATTTTCACGCAACCGACGAATCCACGTACGCAGGCGTTTCTCAGTAAAGTGCTGTAAGGTCGCGATTATTAGCGACCAAGCTCTCAGGCGGCTCAATCAGCCGCCTTTACTGCGCAATATGCACCCGCTTTTTAATATCTTTCAGAAACAGCGTAATAGTGAACGTCATCATCACCAGCAGAGACCATGCTCCCCACTTCCCTACATGCACCGTTGCCCAAGCGCCCAGTTGATTGGGATATTGCCAGACGCCAAAGAAGGTGCCGAGATTTTCCGCCAGCCAGATAAAGAAACCAATCAGGATAAATGCTACCAGCAGTGGCATACGGAATGGCCGATCGTACGGGGTAAATACCACGCTTGAGCGTGCATATAACCCCAACGCCACCGCCGCAATGTACCAGCGATAATCGCCGATAAAGTGATGGGTGAAGAAGTTGGCATACAGCGCCAGTGAAAGCAGCACGGCATAAATAATCGGCGGATGGTGGCGAATTTTGAGATCCATTAAGCGCCAGCACTGAATGATATAGCTGCCCACCGCCGCGTACATGAAACCGCTAAATAGCGGCACGCCGCCGATTTTACTCCATCCCGCTTCTGGATAGTGCCAGGAACCAATCGCCGATGAGGTTTTGAATAATTCCAGAGCAAAACCGAGCAGATGAAAGAGCGTGATGGCTTTCAGTTCATCCCAACTTTCCAGCTTGCTTAATACCATGATGAGTTGAATCACTACGGCGATCAGCAGCAACACGTCATAACGTGCAAGACCGAATAATCCGGTGCGTGGCACGCTGAAAATCGCCATGAAAAATAATCCAGCAAATAAGCAGGCACGCGCTTCTTTGATACCGAACCAGAGGAACTCCAGCGAAAACCGTCGCATACCGGTTAACTGCGTGGCAGGAGGATGAATAAGAAATGAATCAAGGCGATTATGCACAAAGCACTCCGTGTAATGAGACGATCCTGGGAGTTGAGCATAATCAAAAAGCCAATCAGCGTCGCGTAAATGCCGCTTAAGTTAAACGCTTTTCGGTCACCATAAATGGCGACCCTACAAAGGACTGGCGCGGTTTTCGTAGGGTCGCCATTCATGGCGACCGATTCAACACGCAGAGTTACCCCAACGACAATTTCCGTTGCGGATGCGAGGCGGGCAGTTGGCTTTGTTTACCAAAAATCTTCTCGCGCAGGGTGCCATCTTTATAGGCCGTTTGCGCCAGACCGCGTTTTTGCAGCACCGGCACCACGTGTTCCACCCATTCATCCCACCAGCCCAACGTGGTGACCGGCACGACGTTGAAGCCATCGACGCCGGCATCAGCGAACTGTTGCACCTTATCAGCAATCTGCTCTGGCGTACCGGCGAAGCGGCCTGGCAACAGCGCATGCTGGATTAAGTATTCGCGCCACGTCAGCACCCGGCCTTGACCATAATCGGCATCCACGGCAATGCGGAATTTTGAACGCATATGCGGGCTGAACGCTTCGCGACGGCTTAACTCCGTCAGTGGCGTATCGGGATCAATATTCGCCAGATCGATACCCGATCCACCGCTGTAGAATCCTTGCAGCGCGTTGATATCAATGTTGTCGAACAGATGTTGTTGTTTGCGCTTAGCCTCTTCTTCGGTAGAGCCGATCACCGTCGAGAGCATCACCAACTTTTTCAAATCTTCCGGCTGGCGACCAAAGTCCACCACGTCCTGATTGAGGGTCGCGATGTCTTTGCGCGCAGTGTCCGGCGTTTGTGACGGCAGGAAAGTGACCTCCGCGTTGCGCGCGGCAAAGCGCCGTCCCGCATCTGAGTTTCCGGCCTGGAAAAATACCGGGCTGCGCTGCGGCGACGGCTCAACAATGTGCGGCCCTTCCACCCGATAACGCTTACCAACGTGATTAATCTTGTGGATCTTATCGGCATCGAAAAAGCGATTGGTGGCAGGATCGTGCAGCACCGCGCCCTCTTCCCACGACAGTTCCCACAATTTATACGCCACATCCAGATACTCTTGCGCCCATTCGTAGCGTTCATCGTGCGCCACAATGTCCTGATAGCCGTAGTTGCGGAATCCATTGGAGAGATACGAAGTCACAATATTCCAGCCAATGCGGCCACCCGTGAACTCATCCAGCGACGAAATCTGCCGCGCAAACGAGAACGGATGCGCCTGAATCACGTTGCTGGTCACCACTAAACCCAAATGTTCGGTCACCAAACCCAGTGCCGACAAGATGGTGATCGGATCCGGTTCAGGAAACTGCGTACCCGCCTGGATGGTGGTTTTGCCGTCGCCATATTCGATGTCATACACGCCGACCACATCGGCGATAAACAAGGTATCGAACAGGCCTTTCTCCAGCGTTTTCACCGTCTTCACATAAGCATCAAGCTGGTTGTAGCCGTATTGCACTTGCCCTTCCGGTGTGCGCCAGTAACCGTGGCTGTGATGGTTAGGCGTGAGATGCAAAAATCCGTTATAAATCAATTCACGTGACATATTCGCTCCAGTAACAACGTTAGACGGTTTCCAGCGCAGCCAAACGCGGCAGCGAGGCAAGTAACTTTTGGGTGTAAGGATGGCGTGGGCGGTAGAACACCTCGTCGGCGGCGCCCTGCTCAACTGCCTCGCCATTTTGCATCACCAGCACACGGTCGCTCATATGATGGATAACGCCGAGGTCGTGTGAAATAAACAGATAACTGACGCCAAGTTGCGCCTGTAAGTCGCTCAGTAGATCGAGGATTTGCGCCTGAATGGTGACATCCAGCGCCGAGACTGCTTCATCCAGCACGATCACTTGCGGATGCGTGGCGATGGCGCGGGCAATCGCCACGCGCTGCCGTTGACCGCCCGACATGCGCGCCGGCCACTGAGTCAGATGTTCAACGCCCAAGCCAACGGCATGCAGCAGGCTAATCGCCCGTTCGCGCGGCGTTTGCGTCGCGGGATGCCGATCCAATGCAATCGCATCCAGCAAAATGTCGCCCACGCGCCAGCGCGGATCAAAAGACGAAAGCGGATCCTGATACACCACCGCAATCTGGCGGCGAATGGCACGCTGTGCGGCAACCGACGCGTGGCTCCATGGCTGACCAACAAACAACACTTCGCCGCTGTCCGGCGCTTCGAGCGCCAGTGCAATGCGCGATAAAGTGGTTTTACCCGATCCTGATTCGCCGACAATGCCCAAGGTTTCGCCGCGTTTGAGTGAAAACGACACATCCGCCACCGCGGGATGTCCACGGAAGCGCTTCACGATATGGCGTGCTTCCAGTACCACTTCCGTTGATTGCGTTGTCGTCTGCGCGGGCGCGTTCGGCGCGACAGCGGAAAGTCGCTGCCCTTTAGTGTGTTCGCTGGGAATGGCGTTAATTAATCCCTGCGTATAGGGATGCTGTGGCTGCTGTAGCACCTGCTGTGCCGCACCGGCTTCGACGATCGCGCCGCCCTGCATTACCAGAATGTGATCGGCAATTTTTGCCACCACGGCTAAGTCATGGCTGATGAGAATCACGCTGGTGCCGCGATCTAGCATCTGCCGCAACACCTCCAGCACCTGCGCTTGTACCGTCACATCCAGCGCGGTGGTCGGTTCATCGGCGATCAGCACATCGGGATGCAAGGCAATCGCTGAGGCGATCAGCGCACGCTGGCGCAAGCCGCCCGACAATTCACCTGGCCGCTGTTTAGCGCGATATTGCGCCTGCGGCACGCCAACTTCTTCCAGCAGCGCGTGCACTTTTTGCTGGCGGCTGGCGGCATTGCCCCAACCGTGCAGCGCCAGCGCTTCGGCGATCTCTTTGCCCACCGGGCGCAGCGGATCGAGTGAGACCAATGCATCTTGCAAAATAAAGCCGACCTTGCGGCCGCGCACCTTACGCCACCAGTTGTCGCTGCGCTGAAGCAGCGTTTCGTCGTGCAGATTCAGCGTGTTGGCCTGCACCTGCAAACCGTCACCCGCTAACCCCACCAGCGCGCGGGCGGTCACGCTTTTACCCGATCCTGATTCGCCGACCAGCGCCAGACAAGTGCCGCGTTGCAGGGTAAAACTGACGTTTTTCACAATATGGCGCGGCGCTGAATTATCACCGCGCGCCCAAATGTTCAGGTCGCGCACTTCAATCATGTGTTTGCTCATCAGCGCTTCTCCCCTTCGGCTCGCTGCTGGATGTAGCGGCCGATTTGCGTAAATGACAGCGCCACCAGCACAATCGCAATGCCCGGCAACACTTCCAGCCACCAGGCGACGGTGACGTTTATTTTTCCCGCTTCCAGCAGCGCGCCCCATTCCGGCGACGGCGGCACCACGCCCAATCCGAGAAACGATAAGCCAGATGCCCACACCACCGATTGGCCAATGCCGAGTGCTACCAACGAGAACAGCGGCCGGAATACGTTAGGTGCGATGTGCTGGGTAAACAATCGATGCCACGGATGGCCGAGCGCACGCGCCGCTTCGACATACCCGGATTGCTTGACTTGTAGCGCCTGCGCCCGCACCAACCGTGCATAGCCCGGCGCGGTGCCAATGCCGACCGAAATCAACAGGCTGCTGGCGGAAGGCCCAAGTAACGCGACAAACAGCAGCGCCAGCAGCAAAGTGGGAAACGCCAGCAGGATTTCCAACAGCCGATTAACCGGTTGCGCCAGCCAGCGCGGGCCTAATGCCGCACTGAAGCCCAACACCATCGCGCCAAACAGTGCGATGGTCATAGCACCGATGCCAATCAGCAGCGACTGGCGCGTGCCCCAAATAATGCGGCTGTACAAGTCGCGGCCAATGTCATCGGTGCCGAGCCAGTTGGCCCACGAAGGGGCTTGCAGCGCGCGATACAGATCGGTGGTAAACGGATCGTGGGTCGCCAGCACGCCGGGCGTGATGGCCGCGACAATAAAGAACAGCGCCACAAGGCCCGACAGCAGCACCGAAAGCGGCAGGTGCCACGCCAACCGTTTTACCTGCGGCGTTGCGAAATCAGAGAATTGAGTGCTCATGAACGGCCTCGCAGACGCGGATCGACGATCAGGTAAATCAGGTCAACCGCCAGGTTAATCACGATGTAGAGGAAACTGATGAGGATCACGATGCCCGACACCAGCGCAAAATCCTTGTTACTCACTGCGTTGACCAGCACGTTGCCCAGTCCGGGACGCGCAAACACCGCTTCCACAAGCACCGCGCCAGACAGCAAATTGCCAATCGCCCAACCGCTGAGCGTGATGGCCGGAATCAGCGCGTGGCGTAACACGTGGCGCAGCCGCACGCCCGCCAAACTCATGCCGCGCGCCCGTGCCGACAGCACAAACGGCTGCTGCATGCTGCGCTCAAATTCGCCGCGAATCGCATGTCCAATAAATCCGGCCAGCGGAATCGCCAGCGTGATGGCAGGCAGCACGGTGCCCAGCCAGCTGGTGCCGCCGACCACCGGAAACCAGCGCAAACCAATGGCAAAAACAATCAGCAGCAAAATGCCAATCCAATACTGCGGCAATCCGGCCATCACGGTTTCTACTGCGGAACCCAACGCCGCCAGACGCCGGTTGCGTCCAGCCGTTAACAACGTCCAGGGAATGGCGATAATCCACGCCAGCAGCAACGCGGCAATCGCCAGGGTAAAGGTTGGCAGCAACTGCTCGGCGATGATGTGCACCACCGGACGCTGCAACTCAAAAGAGAAACCGAAGTCGGCGTGTAACAACTGCCAGAAGTAGTGCAGATACTGCTCGGCAATTGGCTTATCAAAACCATATTGCGCGTTGATCGGCGCCAGTTCTGCCGGCGTGCGTTCAATCACCTGGCCGGAGGTGATATTCAGCAGAATGGTGGCACGATCGCCTGGCAACACCGACAGCACTAAAAAGGTGACAGTAATGGTGCCCCACAACACAAATAGTGCGGCGGCAATGCGCACGATGAGGGTGCGCAGCAGCGTGGTACGTTGATCGTGCGGCGCGGCAACCGGTTCGACGCGGGCGTCGCGGTTCTGCGACGTGGAAGTGATGTCACTCATGGCTTCTCCTGCACGAAATAGGCATCGTTAAAGTTCAGCAATCCGTTGCCCTGATCCTGCCAAAGCCCACGAATGTTGTTGGCGATGGCCACGTTGTAGGTGAAGTTGTAGCCGCCGATGGCAATCGCCTGATCGTCAAACCACTTTTGCAGCACGTCGAACTTCTGTTGACGCAGTTGCACATCCGGCTCGCGCTGGGCATCAAGGATTTGCGCTTCAACTTCGGGATTATTGAAAAAGCTGGTGTTGTTGCCATTGAACGCGCCGTTTAGCGCATGGTTGTAGACGATGTCGAGGATGTTGGGCGACGGCCACACCCAGTAACCAAAGCTGATTTCTTTATCTGCCGGACGCGAGCGCGCACCGGCAAAGCCTTCGGTTTGCGTCAGCGGTATCAAATCGAGTTTAATGCCCACGCGTTTGACCTGATCCTGCACTGCCTGCAACATCAGCGCGCCTTCCTGATCGATGATTGCCGAGATAAACGGCAAGCGTGCATCCAGTGTTTTGCCATCTTTGCTGCGATAACCGGCGGCATCGCGTCCGGTCCAACCTGCCTGATCCAGCAGTTGATTGGCTTTGGCGATATTCAGTGAGTAACGGTCGTCAACATTGAGATACAGCGGCGTGCTCTTGCTCAGCGAGCCGTTGCCCTCATACGGCATCGCACCCTTAAACACCGTTTTGACGATCTGTTGGCGATCCAGCGCGTAAGCAAATGCCTGGCGCACCCGCTGATCGATAAACGGACCGCGTTGCACGTTAAACGAGAACGCCTGCGGCCGCCCGGTAGCGACGTAGGACAGCGTTTGATAGTGGCGTTGCAGCGCTTGCCACTGTGCGGATGGCGGTTGATAAATCACATCCGCGCCGCCACTCACCAGTGCGCCCCACCGCGTGGTGGCGTCTGGCACGAACTTCCACTCCAGATGTTTGATGTACGCCGGGCCATTGTGGTGCGCGTTTGGCGGTGCCCAGCGATAATCGTCATTGCGTACAAAGCTGATACCATCGCCTCTGATCCAGCGCGCCACTTTCCACGGTCCGGTGCCCACCGGTCGTAAACACTTTTGCTCGCTGCTGTTATGCGCCAGCGAATCCGGAGACTGAAATCCGTAATGCCCATTGGCCAGCACGTTGTAAATTTCAGGATTCGGCTCGGATAAATGCAGCGCCACGGTATAATCATCGACTTTGCTAAATCCACTCATATAGGTAAAACCGTGCCAGCCAATTCCTTTTTGCCACGCCGGATAATTGGCAATGACCGCATCAGCATTAAATTTATCGCCATCAGTAAATTTAACGTCGCGACGTAAATGGAAAGTAATGGTTTTACGATCGGCGGATTCACTCCAGCTGGTCGCCAGCCAGGGACGAATTTGTCCATTATCGTAACTGACCAAATAATCAAATACCTGACGCGATAAATACGCTTGCTGCACCCAACCGCCCCACAAGCACGGCGGTTCCTGCTCATGTAAATACACCAGCGTGCCATCGCTGGAAGTGGCTAATGGCGTCTGCGCGCTGGCGCTCATCGGCAACGCACAACTAAACGTCGCCCATATCGGTATCAATAACCGCTGAAGAGGCTGATATCTCATTTCGCTACATTTCCCGGCAAAAGACTAATAACAGATTTCGCGTGGATCTATTCCGCTTGAAATTATATTTTCTGGAAATTAATGGATAACTTTTGGAATAGGGTTTGAATAGAGCACAGTTCTAAAGCGCGGCAAATAACAATAGTGGCAGTAAATATGCAGAAAGAAATTATGAGTTCCATATAGTGAAATAATCGGCGATTAGTCATTGACCGAAATAGCTTACGCAGAAAAAGCATTAATTCGCGCCCGCTGACGATGACATAGTATTGAGCAATTACTGTGCAGGAGAGCAGCGTTATGTCGCAAATCGAATCAGGTTGGGGAGCTGGCCCGACATCCCGTTATGAACAGTTGGCGGAGCGGTTCCGTCCAGTATTCAGAAAAATACGCGCGGGCGCGATTGACCGTGAGTTACAGCGTCAGTTACCGCTGGAGCAGATTGAATGGTTGAAGCATAGCGGCTTCACCGCGTTGCGCGTGCCGGAGAGCGCGGGCGGTCTGGGCGCGACGCTGCCTGAGCTGTTTGCGCTGCTGATTGAACTCGGCGAGGCGGATTCCAATCTAGTGCAATCGATTCGCGGACATTTAGGCTTCGTGGAAAACGTCTTGAACAGCGGTAGCAGCCCGTTCCGTGATAAGTGGCTGACGCGCCTTGGACGCGGCGAAATCGTTGGACCTGCGTGGAGCGAAACCGGCGATGCACGCCAGTCCGAATTCTCCACGCGCATTGAGCGTCAGGGCGACAATTGGCGGCTTAACGGTCGCAAGTTTTACACCACCGGTTCGCTCTATTCCAATTGGATTGACATTGGCATCACGGACGAAAATGGCAAAGGCATCTCCGTGACGGTGGCTCGCAGCGCGGCGGGCGTGACGGTATTGGATGACTGGAATGGCTTCGGTCAAACCCTTACCGCGAGTGGCACCGCCATTTTCGACAACGTTGCCATCGCCGCCGATGATCTCAATGAAGAGGTGCATTTCCGCTATTCACCGGCGTTCTATCAGTTGATTCACCTGGCGACGCTGGCCGGCATTGGCCGCGCACAAAGCGGTGAAGTGGCGCAACAGGTCGCATCACGCACGCGCACCTACAGCAACGGCAACGCACCGCGAGCCGCGCAGGATGCGCAGATTTTGCAGGTGGTCGGACGTTTACGCGGCGCGGCTTATAGCAGCGGTGCGATTGTGCTGCACGCTTCCAGTGCAGTTCAGCGCGCATATGATGCCCATTTTAGTGGCGATAAAGCGTTAGAAGATGATGCGGTGGCGATCGCCGAGCTGGAAGTGTCGCAAGCGCTGAATGTGGTGAGCGACCTATTGCTCAATGCCAGTTCGACGCTGTTTGATGCGCTGGGCGCGTCGGCCACGCTGAAACCACTGGCGCTGGACCGCTTCTGGCGCAATGTTCGCACCCTTTCTTCACACAATCCGCGTATTTATAAAGATCGCATCGTCGGTGATTTCGCGGTTAATGGCACATTGCCGCCAGAACAGTGGCGCATTGGTGTGGCAGATAAATCCTCTGTGTAAACGATATGGATGGCCGCACTATCCCGTAGCGGCGCAATTTATTGCGTTGTGTTGACCTTTTAAAAGCAACTGAACGCGATAAATCGCACCGCTACGGATTGTGCATGATATTGACGCCATGAGACACTCTGGCTTATTTCGTCAAAATGTCTTTATCACGCCATGAAAACCATTTTAATCATTGTGCCCGACGGCGGCATGCTGTTCGAAGCGGCGGGCATCGCCGATATCCTGATGCGTGCCAATCTGCACTTGCCGGTTGGCATCGATCAACAACGCTATCGCGTCAGCCTCGCCACCACCCAATCGCATCAGGTAATCCACGGCCAATCCGGCCTCAATCTGTTAGCCGATTTTAAGCTGGCGGAACTTGATCCGCGCGCTGCGTGGGACACCATCATGATTACCGGACGCGGCGACAGCATGGAAGAAGGCAACATGGTGATCGATTTCATCAAGCTGGCCGCTCCGCAAGCGCGACGCGTGGTGTCGGTATGCGGCGCAGCGATGTTGCTGGCCGAAGCGGGTTTGCTGGATGGTCGTCGCGCCACCACGCATTGGCGGCTGCTCGAAAACCTGCAATCAAGTTATCCACGCATCCGCGTCGAAGGCGGTCCGTTATACATTCAGGACGGTGCAATCTGGACCTCCGGCGGCGTCAGCTCCGGTTTTGACCTAACGTTGGCACTGGTTGAAGAAGATTTTGGCTTTAGCGTGGCGCGCGATATTGCGCAGGATATGGTGATGTATTTGCGTCGTCCTGGCGGTCAGATGCAGTTCAGTCGTTTCCAGCTGCAAGCCACGAGTGATGCTGGGCCAATAAGTGAATTACAAAGCTGGATCCGTGAAAATCTCGCCGACGATTTGGCCGTGGAAAAACTGGCCGACCGCGTGGCGATGAGCCCACGCAATTTCACCCGCGTGTTCACGCGCCAAACCGGCGTGCCGCCTGCGCGCTATGTGGCGGAAGCACGTTTAGCCGCCGCGCGTGAACGTCTTGAGCAGAGCCACGACACGCTGGAACGCATCGCACAAGTGACCGGTTTTGGCAGCAGCATCAATTTGCGCCGCAGCTTTGAGCGCCAGTTGCATCTCACGCCAGGCGAATATCGCCAACGCTTTCACTGCAAAAAATTGGCGTAAAGTGATCCTTTTTTGGCGTTTACGCCAATCCATCATCGGCTTAGAGTGACTCCAACCTCTTCGGATAAGGAGTCAACCATGACTAAGATCGGCATTAACGGCTTTGGCCGTATCGGACGTAACGTGTTCCGCGCAGCACTCGGTAGCGATGATATTGAAATCGTTGCCATCAACGACCTCACCGACAGCAAAACCCTCGCCCATTTACTTAAACACGATTCGCTGCTCGGCCGATTACCCGCAGAAGTTGAAGCCGGAGAAGGCGAATTGCGTATTGATGGCAAAGCGGTGCGTGTGTTTAGCGAGCGCGATCCGGCCAATATTCGCTGGGCCGATGTTGGCGTTGATATCGTGATTGAAGCCACCGGCTTCTTTACCGAACGCGACAAAGCGGCGGTGCATATCACCTCAGGCGGCGCGAAACGCGTGATCATCTCCGCGCCGGGTAAAAATGATGATCTGACGATTGTGCTGGGCGTTAACGATCAACGTTACGATCCGCAGCAGCACTTTGTGGTGAGTAATGGCAGTTGCACTACCAATGGATTAGCCCCAGCGGCGGCGGTGTTGCATCAGGCTTTTGGTATCGAGCACGGCTTGATGAACACCACGCATGCTTATACCAACAGCCAGGTACTGCACGATCAGCCTGAGAAAGATCTGCGCGGCGCGCGAGCAGCGGCACTGTCGATTGTGCCTTACTCTAGCGGCGCGGCGAAGGCGCTGGGCCGGGTGATTCCAGAACTGGATGGGCGTTTGACCGGCTATTCGCTGCGCGTACCGGTTCCGGTGGTATCAATTGTCGATTTAACCGTTACGCTGAAACGTGACGTGACCGCCGAAGAGGTGAATGACGCGTTCAAAGCAGCGGCCGCGGAAGGTCCATTGAAAGGCATTTTGGGTTACAGCGATGAACCGCTGGTTTCCAGCGATTATCAGGGCGATGCGCGTTCATCAATTATTGATGGGCTTTCAACGCTGGTGATTGGCGGCAATCTGGTAAAAATCCTCGCCTGGTATGACAACGAGTGGGGCTTCTCCAATCGTCTGGTTGATCTCGCGCGCCTGATGGCGAAACGCGGTTTGTAAAATAGAAAGAGCGCATGGATATGCGCTCTTTGTTTGTAGGGTCGCCATTTAGGGTGACCGCTTTTTATTTCAGCCCCATCGCATCCTTCAGCGTGAAGAACAGATCGGTCTGATCGGTCAATCCCACCACATTCGCCGCATGCGGGCCATACGCTGCGATACGCACCTGCGTGCCGGTGTGGCCTTGCGAATCCTCTTCTGAATTGCCGTAACTGATGGTCATCACCGCACCATCTTTGGTGTTCACCGCCTGAGTCAAACCGGGCGCTTTAGTGCCATTCTCAATGATCTGGCTGCTATGCGCGTGGTCAGCAGTGACGACCACTAAGGTGTCGCCATGCTCACGCGCAAACGCCAGCGCTTCCTGCACCGCTTCATCCAGATCAACCGTTTCGCCAATCTGGCCGCACGGATTAGCCGCGTGATCCTGCTTATCAATCGACGCGCCTTCTACCTGCAAGAAGAAACCTTTGTCATTGCTGCTCAGCAGATTGATGGCTTTTTTGGTCATCTGCGCCAGCGTTGGCACCGAAGCCGGGCGATCTTTATTCGCTTCGCACGTGACAACCGGCTTATCAATGTTGCCGTGATAACTGGCTTTCGGCCCCAGCCAGCGCACCGGCATATTGCCGTCGGCAAACAGACCAAGCACCGGCTTAGTTTGATCGGCGGTTTTAATAGCGTTCATGCCATCAAGATTATCAACCCACTGATAACCCAGCGCCTGTGCTTGCTCGCGCAAGGTTTTGCCCTGATATTCGCCGGCTTTGGCGGTTTCACCAAAGGATTTCGCGCCGCCGCCCAAGGTGACGTCCGCGCGGGTTTTCAGCAGCTGTTCGCTAATCGAGCCTTTACCGCCCTGCTCCAGCGCATTGCCCGGACACAATTCGCTGGTTTTCTCTGGGCCATAACATTTACGAGAAGTGACGTGCGCGACTAATGCCGCTGGCGTGGCATCTTGCAACTCGGCAGTGGAGACGTTACCGGTGGCTTTGCCTGCCGCTTTCGCCAGTTCGAGAATCGTGGTTTGATCTTTGCCGTTCACATCCACACCAATCGCCCCATTATACGATTTGGTGCCGGTAGCCCACGCGGTCGCCGACGCAGCGGAATCCGTCACGTAGTTAGGTTTGTGGGTTTTCTTGTCGAGCGAATAGTGAGTGTATTGGCCGGTCAGTGGCAACGCATCGAGGCCGGGGAAGAAGCCGCCCGCTCCACGCGCCTGATTACGCGCCGCAGTGATTTCCGAATCACCCATGCCATCGCCAATCAGCAGAATCACGTTCTTGGCCGTGGTGTTGATTAATGAAGCTTTCAGGGCTGCGGTTTGGTCGCCGGTCAAACGGCGTGCGCCGCCATGTTCAGTGATATCGCCGCTAGCGGCGCGAGAATATTGTGCATCTTCCGCACCTGCTGATGTCGCGATCAGTGAAGCCAGGAGCGTAACCGTAAAAAGAGGTATGTGTTTCATTTATAAGCATCCTTATCCATAGATATAACCAAATGTTTCCGTGGACAAGTCTGCGACAGTGCGGTGACGTTTTTGTGACAGTCGGCGAATAATTTGATGACAGAATAACCATTGTGAGCAGGCGAAAGGCAATGCGCTCAGAGCTTAAGCGAATAGATCAAAAGGAGAAAATAGCACTTGACCCTTTTCAGCGATCTCCCTATAGTAGCGCCCCGTTGACCCAGCGCGGTTGGCAAAAAAATGTGGTGAGGTGTCCGAGTGGCTGAAGGAGCACGCCTGGAAAGTGTGTATACGGCAACGTATCGGGGGTTCGAATCCCCCTCTCACCGCCACATTCTAAAGAAGAGCCTGAACGAAAGTTCAGGCTTTTTTTTGCCCGTTAAACCGGGTTAACGCTCTCGGGTTCCATCTCACGCGCCAAATCCATCAGTGCTTTTTTATTGTTGATAACATAACCAGACTTCCCTTTTACTAACAATCCTTCCTGAGTGAGTTGTGCAATCACATATAAAAGGTGGCGATAGGACACACCCATATATTCCGCAACCTGCGTATGCTTTTCATGGTATACATTGTTGTTTTGTGTCAATAAAATAAACGCCGCCAAGCGGTTTACCAAGGAGAAGGATTGGTTTCGAATTAAAGAGACAATGTTTCGATAATTCTTATGGGTTAAGCTGATGCAAATATGACGTAAAAACAGTGCATCATTTAATAGTTGTGCGCGGAGTAATTTCACCGGCAAGGCCAAACACCAGCACTCTTCAATTGCCTGAACCGCACGTGATTGATGATCTTTATCAATCAATTCGAGTTCACCAATAAAACAGTTTGCGCCAAAAAAATCAATCAACGATACTTTGCCGTTTGCCAATGTCGCATAAAGTTTCGCCCGCCCCCGCGCCAAATAAAATAAATATGTCGGTGGCTCGCCCTCTTTCACAATGTAATCACCCGCAATGACGTGAAATAATCGCGTCTCTTGCATCACATCCATAGAAAATTTTGCCGAATAACCCGACTTTTCTATTAAGTTATGCTTAAGAATTTCATTGTGGATTTCTTTCATAATCGTTTCCCAGCATGAGATTTCTCATATTTAACTTACGATTTTCGCTGTTAGGGTTAAAGCGTCGACGTAGCACTGTCATCACACTTTTAAAAAACAAATCTGATTCGCCCCCTGAAAGAGGAAGTGAGAAATGGCACAAAGAAAAATTATTCTGGATTGTGATCCGGGTCATGATGATGCTATTGCAATTATGATGGCAGCTAAACATCCGGCAATTAATTTACTCGGAATAACCATTGTCGCGGGTAATCAAACGTTAGAAAAAACCGTAGTGAACGGTTTGAATGTCTGTCAGCATTTAGACATTGATGTTCCCATCTATGCGGGTATGCCGTTGCCAATCATGCGCCAGCAGATCGTCGCCGACAATATTCATGGCGAAACCGGACTCGATGGCCCGGTCTTTGGGCCATTAACCCGTCAAGCCGAGAGCACTCACGCGATTCAATACATTATTGATACGTTGATGGCCAGCGAGGGAGATATCACGCTGGTGCCTACCGCTCCATTAACCAATATTGCCGTCGCCATGCGCATGCAACCAGCAATCATCCCGAAAATAAAGGAGATCGTCCTGATGGGCGGCGCCTATGGCACGGGAAACTTCACACCTTCAGCCGAATTTAATATCTATGCCGATCCTGAAGCAGCCCGCGTGGTGTTTAGCTCAGGCGCACCTTTGGTCATGATGGGACTTGATTTAACCAATCAGACCGTATGTACCAAAGACGTTATTGCCCGCATGGAAAAAGCCGGCGGCCCAGCCGGACAACTTTTCAGTGACATTATGAATTTTACGCTCAAAACCCAGTTTGAAAATTATGGCTTAGCCGGAGGACCAGTGCATGATGCGACCTGCATTGGATATCTAATCAATCCTGAAGGCATTAAAACCCAGGATATGTATGTTGAGATTGATGTAAATTCAGGACCCTGCTATGGCCGAACGGTTTGCGATGAATTAGGTGTATTAGGCAAACCCGCCAATGCAAAAGTCGGCATCACCATCGATACCGATTGGTTCTGGGATTTAGTCGAAGAGTGTGTACACATGTACAAATAATCTTTCTCATAAACTCTCTCTATTTACCGGGCATGCAGCAGAGCGAAAGCTTTAATGCATGCCTGCATCGC
The DNA here is from genome assembly GCF_059412405.1 of Pantoea sp. CFCC18179. NCBI lineage: Bacteria > Pseudomonadati > Pseudomonadota > Gammaproteobacteria > Enterobacterales > Erwiniaceae > Pantoea > Pantoea sp. CFCC18179. The sequence goes on from NZ_JBNBPM010000001.1 coordinate 377,442, forward strand.
TATCAGGCATACCAAAACGTAATATAACGAGAAGATCATTATGGATATAATGAGAAGTTTTTTAGGTATGGTGGTATTACTGACAATTGCTTTTATATTATCTGTAAATAAACGAAATATAAGTTTGAGAACGGTGAGCGCCGCACTGTTGCTACAAACGATTATTGGTGGAGCAATACTCTACTTGCCGCCAGGAAAATGGCTGGCAGAAAAAGTCGCTTTAGGCATCCATAAAATAATGAACTACAGTGATGCAGGAAGCGCATTTATCTTTGGTGCATTAGCCGGGCCTGATATGGACAGAATCTTTAACGGAGCCGGATTTGTTTTTGCTTTTCATGTCTTACCCGCCATTATTTTCATCACGGCATTAGTCAGCTTGCTGTATTACATCGGGATTATGAAGTTGCTGATTGGTGTTCTTGGCACCCTTTTCCAAAAAGCACTGGGCATTAGCAAGATTGAGTCATTTGTTGCCGTCACCACTATTTTTCTGGGTCAGAATGAAATCCCCGCCATCGTTAAGCCATTTATTCATCGGCTCAATCGCAATGAGTTATTTACTGCGATTTGTAGCGGGATGGCGTCCATTGCTGGCTCGACAATGATTGGCTATGCCGGGTTGGGCGTACCGATTGATTATTTGTTGGCAGCCTCGTTGATGGCGATCCCAGGCGGAATTCTATTTGCCCGTATTCTCAGCCCTGCAACCGAGGAGACGCAGATTGTTTTTGATAATCTCTCCTTTAGCGAAACGCCGCCCAAAAGCATTATTGAAGCCGCAGCATCTGGGGCGATGACCGGGCTAAAAATTGCCGCAGGGGTCGGCACTGTTGTAATGGCATTTGTCGCCATCATTGCCTTGATCAATGGAGTGATGGGCGGTATCGGCAGTCTGTTTGGTTTTGGTGATGCGAGCTTGCAAGTGATTTTTGGCTATGCACTGGCTCCACTCGCATGGGTGATGGGTGTCGATTGGCATGATGCTACGCTAGCAGGCAGCCTGATAGGGCAAAAACTCGCGATTAACGAGTTTGTGGCGTATCTGAATTTTTCCCCTTATTTGCAAACGCCCGGCAGTTTAGATAGCAAAACCGTGGCGATTATTTCGTTCGCGTTGTGTGGTTTTGCCAACTTTGGTTCGATTGGCGTGGTCGTGGGTGCATTTTCTGCCATCGCGCCACAACGGACCTCTGAAATTGCTCAACTCGGTATGCGGGCGCTGGCAGCGGCAACCCTCTCTAATCTGATGAGTGCCACCATTGCGGGCTTGTTTATCGCTATTGCTTAAAAATAAAAAACCCGGCTTGCACCGGGTTTTGCTTAGCTACATTCTCAATCAAACGGTTAACTGTAAGCGTGCAGCGTGCGTTGACACAGCGCTGAGCGGACGCAATCCTCTTTACCGAAGCGCACCACGCCAATCATCTCATCCTCTTCGAAGCGCGCGAGCGCATCGGCCAGACCAGACTTGGCGTGCGACGGTAAGTCACACTGGGTGATATCGCCGTTAACAATCACGGTCACATTCTCACCCAAACGCGTCAGGAACATCTTCATCTGTGCCGCGGTGACGTTTTGTGCCTCATCAAGGATCACCACAGCATTTTCAAAGGTACGTCCACGCATGTAGGCGAAGGGCGCGATCTCTACCTTGGCAATTTCAGGCCGCAGGCAGTATTGCATAAAGGAAGCGCCGAGACGTTTAACCAGAACGTCGTAAACCGGTCGGAAATACGGGGCGAATTTCTCGGAGATGTCTCCTGGCAGGAAACCGAGATCTTCATCCGCCTGCAAAACCGGGCGCGTCACAATAATCCTTTCGATATCCTTATTGATCAGGGCCTCAGCCGCTTTGGCTGCGCTAATCCAGGTTTTTCCGCAGCCGGCCTCACCGGTAGCGAAAATCAGCTGTTTCGTTTCTATGGCGTTGAGATAGTGTGCCTGAGCTTCATTTCTGGCCTCAATCGGACCGCGGTCACGCGCATCGCGTGCCATCCCAATCGAATCCAACCCACCCATTTGCACCAGCGAAGTGACCGATTCTTCTTCACGCTGACGGTGACTGCGAGAGTCGCTACGAATAACGCGTCTTGCTTCACGACGTGCTTTGATCACTGCTTTCTGTCTTCCCATAGTGGCACCTTACAGTTGGTTTCATTTATCGCGGCGGATCACCCGCGGCGATGACTTGAACGCTTTAGAGGTTTATTTGGCTTCCTTGTAAGCCGTTTTTGAGCCAGTGAGAATGGTGCGTCATCGCGCCGAAACGCAATAGCGCACCGGTAAAGAGAATGAGATTGAACGAGAACGAAGTTTTAATTCCAGAGAGGTTGCGTTGAGGGGAAGAAATCCCCCGCAGTGTACTGCGTGTGGTGAAGCTATTTAACTGTCCCAAAGAGAGACGGGTCATGCGCGAACTCCAGTGGCTTAGCCACACAACTGACAACGCTTATGAATAAAGTGCATCATATTTGCGGTGGTTTGCAACAGTAATTTTACTTCCACGTAAAGAAAAAAAGATAAGCGAAGCATTGCGCCAGCGAGCTTAAATTAAACTAACTTTATTTATCAATGAGATAGTTAATTAGCCGGTCGGCGAACTTTTTAGGAACATTCGCGATCGCCTGCGCCCAGCGGAAAGTTTAAGGAATGCTTAACAAAAAACGCCTGCCTAACGATACGCTAAGCAGGCACTGTGCATTTATTAATCAGGCTTGCAGTAAAGGTTGGCCGAGATAATGGTTTTCATCCGCGACGCCTGGCAACGCAAAAAAGTATCCGCCACCAATCGGGCGAATATATTCTTCCAGCGCTTCGCCATTCAGACGTTGCTGCACGGTAAGAAAGCCTTTGGCTAAATCATGCTGATAGCAAACAAACAATAAACCCATGTCCAACTGACCGGCGCCGGTAATACCGCTGGAATAGCTGTAACCACGACGCAGCATCAAACTGCTGTCGGTTTCTGGCGTGCGTGGATTGGCGAGCCGAATATGCGCATCCAGCGCAATCAAATCGCCATCCGGATCTTTACGGTAATCCGGCACATCGTGTTCGTTTTGCATGCCGAGCGGCGCGCCAGATAACTTCTCACGACCAAAAATGGTTTGCTGTTCTCCAAGCGGCGTGCGGTCCCACATCTCCACGTGGAAACGAATGATACGCACCGCCTGATAACTGCCGCCGTGCGTCCACGCGGGTTCCTGTTGCTCATGCGTCACCCACAATAGTTGATCCATCAATGCGGCGTTATGAGTATCGGGATTGGCGGTGCCATCTTTGAAACCGAGCAGATTGATTGGCGTCTCTTTGCCGTTGCTGCGTGCTGCGTGATCGGCAATAAAGCCGTCGCGTCGCCAACGCACCGCCAGCAAATCTGGCGTGTGTTTGATAATGTCACGCAGCGCATGGATCACCGTATCTTGCGTGTTGGCGCAGATTTGCAGCAGCAGATCGCCGTGGCACTGTTCCGCATCCAGCGAATCGTTGGGGAATCGCGTCATGGTTTGCAGTTGCGCCGGTTTATGCGCACTTAATCCAAAGCGTTCATCAAACAACGCGGTGCCCACCGACAAGGTCATGGTGAGATTGTCAGGTGAGATATCCGCACCGAGAATGCCCGAATCCATCGGCGGCAACTGCGGATTGGTTACTGCTGGCGCCGCGCCGCCTTTGGTCAGAAAGGCAAACCGCTGGGTGAGCAACCGGAACAGACGTTCAAGATCGGCCTTGTCACTGGCGAGAACATCAAAAGCAATCAGCATCATCGACGCCTGTTGCGGCGTGACGATACCGGCTTGATGCGGGCCGTAAAAAGGTTGCGCCTGCTGGCGCGAATTGGGTGCAACCGTGCCGGGAGAGAAGCTATCAGCAGCGGAAGCCGTGTGAAACGGGCAGCCACCGCCGAGGGCGGCCGCACCGCCCAACATGCCTAATCCCTGCAATAAACGACGACGCGACGGTTGCGCCGCGTCATTTTTATCACTCATGATCAATCGAGACCTAAGGTTCCACGCAACAGGGAGAGATCTTCCGCCAGCGTGGTAATTGGGCCTTTCAGCGCATTACGATCGGCGGTGGTGAGTTTTTCATACGACTCAAAGCCGTCTTTGGTACGGTATTTGCTGAGAATGCTGTCCACTTTCTTGAAGTTGGCATCCACTTTCGCCAGCAATTGCGGATTGCCTTTTTGCAGCAGCGGACGCAGCAGATCAACGATTTTCTGGGCGCCATCAATGTTGGCCTGGAAGTCAGAAAGATCGGTACGACTGTAACGGTCTTCTTCGCCGGAGATTTTGCTGGATGCCACTTCTTCGATCAGGCCAGCCGCGCCGCCGACCACTTTCACCGGCGGGAACGCCAGTTCACTGATGCGGGTTTGCAGATCCAGCACGTCCTGATTCAGCTTGGTGGCAAAATCTTCCGCCCCTTTGGTGGTGTTATCCGCGAAGAGAATTTTTTCCAGACGATGGAAACCGGTGAATTTCGGATCTTCGTTTTTCTTCTCGAAGTCATCTTCACGCGCATCAATGCTGCTATCTAAATCGGAGAACAGCTCAGCAATCGGTTCGATACGCTCGTAATGCACGCGCGTGGGTGCGTACAGCGCTTTCGCTTTCTCGACATCCCCCGCTTTCACCGCATCGGTAAAGGCCTTGGTGCCCGCCACCAGCTCTTTCACTTCATTCATTACGTAGACTTTGTAGTCGGCAATTGGGCCAACCAGTTCCAGCACATCGGGTTTACCGGTCGCGGCTTTCTTCGCATCACCGCTCACCACCAGCTTACCTTTCGGATTGCTGAGCAGGCCGCAGGTCATGTCATATTCGCCCGCTTCGAGGTTGGCGGTCAGTTTCTGGCTGAAGCCCGGCGCGATGTTCTCACGCTCTTCCACCACCATCACCCCTTTCAAAATCTCCCACTCCAGCGCTTTCTGGCTGTTGTTTTTGATGATGAATTGGGTTTTGCCGGCCTGCACATTCAGCGACATCGGCTCACACTGTTTGTCGGTCACGGTCACCGTGACTTGTGGGATGGCAGCAGCAGAAGCGGCACCAGAAAGCGCCAGCATTGAAACCAACAGCGCCTTACGGCGGAAGCGAATCGTCATAGTGATATCCCTGTTACATGGAAGAACAGGCGCGCAATCGCGCCTGATTAAATTAGCGCGTGGTGCGTGCCGCGTTGATCTGCGGGCGAGCCGGGAAGAAGAACAACAGCAGTGCGGGAATCAGGTAGATCAACCAAACCGTGACTTCGCTGACGCTTGGCGTTTCCTGATAACCCAAAATCCCTTCCAGCAGCGTGCCGAACACCGAATGCGTCGAAAGCGTATTGCTCATGTCGAACGCCACATCCTGGAAGTGATTCCACAATCCGGCTTCGTGGAAGGCGCGAATGGCGCCAGCAGCCAATCCGGCGGCAACAAACAAGATGAACAAGCTGGTCCAGCGGAAGAAGTTTGCCAGGTTAAGGCGAATGCCGCCGTAGTAAAGCAGCATGCCGAGCACCACCGAGGTGGCGAGGCCGAGTACGGCACCAATGGGCGGTGCATAGCCGACGTCCTGCGTGAATGCGGCGAGCAGGAAGAACACCGATTCCAGCCCTTCACGCGCGACCGCCAGAAACACCATCAGTACCAATGGGAAGCCGCTGCCGCCCTGCTTTTGCAGCGCCTGATCCACCGATTTTTCCAATGTGGCTTTGATATTGCGCGACACCTTGCGCATCCAGAACACCATGGAGGTGAGAATCACCACGGCGATCACCGCGACAATGCCTTCGAATAATTCCTGCTGCTTCTGCGGGAACTCGCCGGTGGTTTCATTGATGAAGATGCCCAATGCCAGGCAGAGTGCGGCAGCAATAAATACGCCTGCCCACATCGCCGGGAACCATTGGGTGCGCTGGGTGCGTTTGAGATAGCTAGCGATCAGGCTGACGATGAGTGCTGCTTCCAGGCCTTCACGCAGCATGATGAGAAACGGTACGAACATCACCAACCTCTTGATTGTTAAGGAGGGTAAATCCTAGGTAAAAAAACGTAAACTGCGAACGATACTGATTATCATTACGGGGAGAAAAAATACAAGTCGCGCCAGGAAATTAATTTGGTTTTTGCGGAATGGGAGCGGAGTTTTGGGCGAGATTTGACGTGGTAGGGTGCGCATCCTTGCGCACCTTGGGAATGAACCAGTTAGGTCACCATAAATGGCGACCTTACAAGGTTACTTCGTGTGATATTCGGCTTCTGCCGCCGCAAAGCGCTGTTGCGCGGCTTCAGATGGCGCGCGACCCAACAGGCTGAACACCACAATCGCGATGCTGGCAAAGGCGAAGCCAGGAATGATTTCATACAGCTCGGTGTAGCCGTAGGATTTCCACAGCAGCACGGTTGCTGCACCAATCACCATACCGGCCAGCGCGCCGTTGCGCGTCATACGCTTCCAGCACACGCCGAACAGCACTACCGGACCAAACGCCGCACCAAAACCGGCCCACGCATAGCTTACCAAGCCTAGCACGCGGTTTTCTGGGTTTGCTGCCAGCGCAATGGCGATCAGCGCAATCACTAACACCATGAAGCGCCCTACCCACACCAGCTCTTTCTGGCTGGCGTTTTTACGCAGCAAGCCTTTGTAGAGATCTTCGGTCAAGGCGCTGGAACACACCAACAACTGGCAGCTCAGAGTTGACATCACCGCCGCCAGAATGGCTGAAAGCAGAATACCGGCGATCCACGGGTTGAACAGAATACGCGCCAGTTCGATAAACACACGTTCACCGTTTTGGCTGACGTTGGCAGCGTGTTCCGGGTGGTTTTGGAAGTAAGCGATACCAAAGAAGCCCACCGCTACCGCACCCGCGAGGCACAGAATCATCCAGATCATACCGATACGACGTGCGGTACGAATGGTGTGATGCGAATCCGCCGCCATAAAGCGCGCCAGAATATGTGGCTGACCGAAATACCCCAAGCCCCAACCGAGCAGCGAAATCACCGCCACAAAGTTCAGTCCTTTCAGCATGTCGAGGTTTTCGAGACTTTTCGCTTCGATCACTGCCAGCGAATCATCGAGTCCGCCAACCGCCACAATCACGATAATTGGCGTCAGAATCAGCGCGAAGATCATCAGGCTGGCTTGCACGGTATCGGTCCAGCTCACCGCAAGGAATCCGCCCACCAGCGTGTAGAGAATGGTGGCGGCGGCACCGGCCCACAGCGCCGTTTGGTAATCCATGCCGAAGGTGCTTTCAAACAGACGCGCACCGGCGACCACGCCAGAAGCGCAGTAGATAGTAAAGAAGATCAGAATGACCACCGCCGAAATGACGCGTAACAGCTTGCTGTGATCCTCGAAACGGCTGGAGAAGAAGTCCGGCAGGGTTAAGGCGTTATCGTGATGCTCAGTTTGCACGCGCAAACGTCCAGCAACGATTTTCCAGTTCAGCCATGCGCCGAGCGTTAGGCCGATAGCGATCCAGCTTTCAGAAATGCCGGAAAGAAAAATCGCACCCGGCAAGCCCATCAACAGCCAACCGCTCATGTCAGATGCGCCCGCAGATAACGCGGTGACGACGCTGCCTAAACTGCGGCCACCAAGAATGTAGTCATCAAAACTTTTGGTTGAACGGTAGGCAATAAAACCGATTAACACCATCCCAAGGATATAAACCACAAAGGTCACCAACATCGGTGTACTTATACTCATACTCTCTCCACTTATTATTTGATCCGTTAAGAGAAATCGCGGGCCGTCGGAACGTGACCGCCCTATTTACCGCATCCAGAGAAAGCGATTTCCCTTAAGGCGCGGTATCCTGCCGCAAAGGTGCGGCGCGCACAATGCATTTAACACAGCTGTCACATTGGTGATACCAATGCAGCTTTTTTTCTGCCCATAGGTTGCACCGGATCACACTTCGGTTGCACCCGCGTTTACCATGTGGTCACCATAAATGGCGACCCTACGGCAAATCCTTGGTTTGTAGGGTCGCCATTCATGGTGACCGCCTTGCAACATGGGTTGCACAAAGTTGCAACATAGGTGATATTGCTGCCCACGCTGGAGTTGAATCACTTTTTTGAGGACGAGGAAATCATGGGAACCACCACCATGGGGGTGAAGCTGGATGAAGCCACCCGCGATCGCATTAAACTGGCGGCACAGAAAATTGACCGCACATCCCATTGGCTAATTAAGCAGGCGATTTTTAACTATCTGGAGCAATTGGAAGCCGGTGAAGCGGTACCTGAATTCCCGCAACAGCTGATTGATGCGATCGGTGATGAAGGCGTGCCAGATGAGGCATTGCAGCCTTTCCTCGACTTCGCCGAACACATTTTACCGCAGTCGGTGAGCCGTTCAGCGATCACCGCCGCGTGGCGTCGTCCTGAGACTGACGCCGTGCCGATGCTGCTGGAGCAAGCGCGTTTACCGGCTCCGCTGGCAGAAAAAACCCATCAATTGGCTTACAGCCTCGCCGACAAGCTGCGTCACCAAAAAGGGGCAACCGGCCGCGCTGGCATGGTGCAAAGTCTGCTGCAAGAGTTCTCACTCTCCTCGCAGGAAGGCGTGGCACTGATGTGTCTGGCCGAAGCGCTGTTGCGTATTCCGGATAAACCCACGCGCGATGCGCTGATCCGCGACAAAATCAGCAACGGTAATTGGCAATCGCATTTAGGCCGTAGCCCGTCGATGTTCGTCAACGCCGCCACTTGGGGCTTGCTGTTCACCGGTCGTCTGGTCTCCACCCACAACGAAGCCAACCTGTCGCGTTCACTGAATCGCATCATCGGCAAGAGCGGCGAACCGCTGATCCGCAAAGGTGTGGATATGGCGATGCGTTTGATGGGCGAACAGTTTGTCACCGGTGAGACCATCGCCGAGGCGCTGGCGAATGCGCGCAAGCTGGAAGAGAAAGGCTTCCGCTACTCCTACGATATGCTTGGTGAAGCGGCACTGACCGCCAGCGATGCCAAAGCTTATCTGGTGTCGTATCAGCAGGCGATTCATGCCATCGGCAAAGCTTCGAACGGTCGCGGCATTTATGAAGGTCCGGGCATCTCGATTAAGCTGTCGGCGCTGCATCCGCGATACAGCCGCGCGCAGTACGAACGCGTGATGGACGAACTCTATCCGATCCTCAAATCGCTGACGCTGCTGGCGCGCTCCTACGACATCGGCATCAACATCGATGCGGAAGAAGCCGATCGCCTTGAGCTGTCGCTCGATCTGCTGGAAAAGCTGTGCTTCGAACCGGAGCTGGAAGGCTGGAACGGCATTGGTTTCGTGATTCAGGCTTATCAAAAACGCTGCCCGTTTGTGATTGATTCGCTGATCGACCTGGCGCAACGCAGCCGCCGCCGCCTGATGATTCGTCTGGTGAAAGGCGCGTATTGGGATAGCGAAATCAAGCGTGCACAGATTGATGGCCTCGAAGGCTATCCAGTGTATACCCGCAAGGTCTACACCGATATTTCCTATCTGGCCTGCGCGCGCAAATTGCTGGCGGTGCCGAACCTGATTTATCCGCAGTTCGCCACCCACAATGCCCACACGCTGGCGGCGATCTATCAGCTGGCGGGCAACAACTATTATCCTGGCCAGTATGAATTCCAGTGCCTGCACGGCATGGGTGAACCGCTGTACGAACAAGTGGTAGGTAAAGTGGCGGAGGGCAAACTCAATCGTCCGTGCCGCATTTATGCGCCGGTCGGTACCCACGAAACCTTGCTGGCTTATTTGGTACGTCGCCTGCTGGAAAACGGTGCGAATACCTCATTCGTTAACCGCATCGCCGATAACAGTTTGCCGCTCGATGAGTTGGTGGCCGATCCGGTGGCTGCCGTTGAGAAAATGGGCGCAGCGGAAGGCGCGGTAGGTTTGCCCCATCCAAAAATTCCGTTGCCGCGCGATCTGTACGGAGCCAAACGTGCCAACTCGGCCGGTTTGGATATGGCCAACGAACATCGCCTGGCGTCGCTCTCTAGCGCCCTGCTGAACAGCGCCACGCAGCCGTGGAGCGCGCAACCGTTGGTGGAAGGTGAATTGGGCGCAGGCGTTAGCCGTCCTGTACTCAATCCTGCCGCGCCTGCGGATGTCGTCGGTAGCGTTCGTGATGCCACTGAAGCAGAAGTTTCAGACGCGCTGGATGCGGCGGTGAATGCCGGTCCAATCTGGTTCGCCACGCCGCCGCAAGAGCGTGCCGCGATTCTGGAACGCGCTGCTGAAGCGATGGAAGGCCAGATGCAGCAGCTGATCGGCCTGCTGGTGCGTGAAGCGGGTAAAACCTACAACAACGCCATCGCCGAAGTGCGTGAAGCGGTAGATTTCCTCTATTACTACGCCGGCATGGTGCGCGACGATTTCGACAACGAAACCCATCGCCCGCTTGGCCCGGTGGTGTGTATCAGCCCGTGGAACTTCCCGCTAGCGATCTTTAGCGGACAAATTGCCGCCGCATTAGCAGCCGGTAACAGCGTATTAGCCAAACCGGCGGAACAAACTCCACTGATCGCCGCGCAGGCGGTACAGATCATGCTGGATGCGGGTGTACCGGCAGGCGTGCTGCAATTGCTGCCGGGACAAGGTGAAACCGTCGGCGCGCAGCTGACCGGTGATGAGCGCGTGCGTGGCGTGATGTTCACCGGTTCAACCGCCGTCGCTACCCTGCTGCAACGCAACTTGGCCGGTCGTCTTGATCCGCAAGGCCGCCCGACGCCGCTGATCGCGGAAACCGGCGGCATGAACGCGATGATCGTCGACTCCTCCGCGCTGACCGAGCAAGTGGTGGTGGATATCGTGGCATCAGCGTTTGATAGCGCCGGTCAACGTTGCTCCGCGCTGCGTTTGCTGTGCGTGCAGGATGATGTTGCCGACCACACACTGAAAATGCTGCGAGGCGCGATGGCGGAGTGCCGCATGGGTAATCCAGAACGTCTCTCGACCGACATTGGCCCGGTGATTGATGCCGAAGCCAAAGCCAATATTGAGCGTCACATTCAGGCGTTGCGCAATAAAGGCTTCAACGTTTATCAGGCGGCGCAAGAGAATCCACAAGACAGCAAAGAGTGGAACAGCGGCACCTTTATCAAGCCCACGCTGATTGAGCTGGATCAGGTCAGCGATCTGGATAAAGAAGTGTTTGGCCCAGTGCTGCACGTGGTGCGTTTCTCGCGTAACCAGTTGCCGCAGTTGGTCGAGCAGATTAACGCGTCGGGTTACGGCCTGACGCTCGGCGTGCACACGCGTATTGATGAAACCATCGCGCAGGTCACGGCTTCTGCGAAAGTCGGCAACCTGTACGTTAACCGCAACATGGTCGGGGCAGTGGTTGGCGTGCAACCGTTCGGCGGCGAAGGCTTGTCGGGCACCGGTCCGAAAGCCGGTGGTCCGCTGTATCTGTATCGTCTGTTGGCGAACCGTCCAGATGGCGCGCTGCGCATTACCTTTGATCGCCAGGATGCTGAACGCCCGGTTGATAGCACGGTGCGAGCAGAATTGATGCGCGCGCATCAGGCGTTGCAGCAATGGGCGCAGGATAAACCGGAGCTGCTGGCGTTGTGCCAACGTTATGACGAACTGGCACAAGCGGGTACGGTGCGTCTGTTGCCGGGTCCAACCGGTGAACGCAACACCTTCACGCTGCTGCCACGCGAGCATGTGCTGTGCATCGCGGATAACCAGCAAGATGCGCTAACTCAGCTGGCGGCGGTCACCAGCGTCGGCAGCCAGGCGATTTGGCAAGATGATGAGTTGCACCGTACGCTGCGTGCTGCATTACCGGCTGAGGTGCAAGCGCACATCAAGCTGGTGAAAGATGCGCTGGCAGCCGAGTTTGATGCGGTGATTTATCACGGTGATGCCGATCAACTGCGCAGCCTGTGCGAACGGGTGGCGGCACGCGATGGCGCGATTGTTTCGGTGCAAGGCTTTGCGCGCGGTGAAACCAATCTGCTGCTGGAGCGTTTGTTGATTGAGCGCTCATTAAGCGTCAATACCGCCGCTGCGGGCGGTAATGCCAGTTTGATGACGATAGGGTAAGACAATAGCGGCCCAAACGGGCCGCTTTTTTTTACGCCGCCGATTTATTGCGTTTCAAGCCAATCAGCGTTGGGAACACAAACAACGACTGCCCCAATCCTCGGTTGGTCACCGACCACACCGCCACCGAACACAGCGAACAAATCCCGACAATCGCCAACGGATAGAAACAAGCCCACAGCATCGAGAACCACGCGTGTTCGAACAGATGATGACGCTGCGCGAACAGAATCGCCGACATGCCAAAGAACTCAATAAAGATGCGGTGAATTACGTAGATTTGCAGCGTGTTACGCCCTACCCAGTTCAGATAGCTCATCTTGAAATGCTCGTTCAGCCAGCGACACGCCGCCACGCTGAACAACACGGCGAGGATGCACAAGAACAGGCTTTTATCGAGACCGAAGATCACGTGCAGTCCGGAGATCGCCGCCAGGATGGCCCACGGCACAATGTTATCGCGACGCAACTCGCTCATGCGCAGCATCATCGGACTCCAGAATGCGCCCAGCAGGAAGAAAAGGAAGTATTGCGCCACGCTTTGCGGTCCCCAATACGGGATAATTTTCTCCACCGCCAGATAATTCAGCACAATCGCCACCACCAGCAGCGCCACTTTCTGCTGCTTGAAGATTTTCGCACACAGGAAATAGAGCGCTAAACCGTACAAATACCATGAGGTGCTCATCGCCAGGAAAGTCAGCTTGAGGAACTCAACCAACGAACCGGCATACGCCGCATTAAGGTTTTGCGAAATACGCTGCCCGGTGATTTCGGTGGAGATGCCAACAATCGACCACCACTGAATAAAGCCCCACAAAATATACAGATAGAACAGATTGGTGATACGACTGGTAAACACCTGCTTCCACGGACGATTCAAAATTCCGTTAGTGGCCAGCAAACCTGAAACAAAGAAAAATGCTGGCATACGCAGCGGCGATAATACGGTATTAAATTGCACCCATATTTCGGCCGGGATCCAACCGGCGGTGAGCAATTTTACCGTGCCTTCAAAACCGGGTAATACGGTGTGATACAACACCACCAGCAATATGCAGGCGCCCTTAAGGGTGTTGACCCATGCAATATCTTCTTTCCTGGCGTTATTCATATGATTAACTCCCGCTGCTGTGTAGGTCATAAAGGAGAAGTGTGAGGAAATAAGCGTTGACGCATTTGTAATAGTTAAACAATTATTCAACAAGCCTAGCGGGCATGATGTAGCGAAAGTCCTAAATGTTTTTTTCTGGTCCTGATATAACAATACTTTACAGATCCAGACAATAATAGACTACTGAGCAGGCTAAGGAAATTTGCCTTAATTAGAGTCACTAAAAGCGACTTAACTAAATTAAGTGTGAAAGTCATCACGGTGGGAAATTAAGAAAAATCACCCCTTTCTTATACCAGGAAATATTATAAAAATATTAATAACAAATTTAAATGTGGCATATGGATAAGCGGGATTTTTTGGGATGTGTTAAAGCGGAAATATTATCTTTATTCATGTCGTAGGGTCGCCATTTATGGTGACCTGGCAAAAAATATATTTTGGGCCAGCGCACTGGCCCAAAGAAATTATTGCAACGGAGCCGGTTTGTTTTCGGCTGAAGATTTACGCAGCAGGCGCGGATAGAGGAACAGCATTCTGCCTGGCCCGCGATTCAGCATAGTCCACACCAGCAGTGAAATGCTGGTACAGAGCGCGACGCCGGTGATCGGCATCAGCAACGCCCACGCCCAACTGAAGGCCGCATGGCCAAACCAGCCGTAATGCAGCGCCAGCGCGATGGCGCTCAATCCCAGCAGCTCAATAAAGATGCGGTGCAGCACGTAGATTTGCAGCGTATTGCGGCCAATCCAGTTAAGCCACGCCATGTTGAAACGTTCGTTAAGAAAGCGACACAGCACGATGCCAAACACGATGGTCAGCAAGCTGTAAAACGGATTTTTATAGATGCCGCCAACGTGGTGCAGGATGCCAATCAGGGCAATCGCGCCGAGCAGCAACCAATGCTGGCGCTTCAATTCACTTACCTCAATCAGCGCCTGGCTGAAGAACACGCCAATCAGGAAGTAGAGATAATTCTGCGCCACGCTCGCCGGGCCCCAGCCGGGAATCAGGCTGAACTGCGCCGCGTAAGTGGCAACGATTCCCAGCGCCATCAACGCCAGCTTTTGGCGATGGAACAGTTTCGTGAACAGGAAGAAACCGGCTAATGCGTAGAGATACCAAAGGCTGGTCATTGAAGTCATCAGCAGTTTGATGAACTCAAATGGCGTATCGGCATAGGCAGCATTTTTGGTGCTGGAGAGCCGCTCCCCGAGATGCGTTGAAATGGTGTGAATGCTGATCCACTGAATTACGCCCCACAGCAAATAGAGATAGGCGATGTTACTGAACTTCTTGGTGAACACCTCTTGCCAGCTTTTTTTGGTGATCGAACTGGCGGCCAGCAACCCCGATACGAAGAAGAAAGCGGGCATACGCAGCGGCGATAAGTAGGTATTGAACGCCACCCACCAGTGTGCAGGCAGTAAACCGGCGGTGAGATGATGCAGCGAAGGGGCGAACGTGGTGATGATGGAGTGGTGCAATACCACCATCAAAATGCAGCCCCCTTTTAGCGTGTTGATCCAGAGGACCTCTTTCCTGGCAGTCGTCATTGCTTTGTCCTAATTGCGCCATGAATTTGTAAAGAATTATTTATATTTACAAAGATGTCTCAATCGGGACTTTCCTAATAAGGAAAATCATCAGTGCACGTAGGATTTTACTGATTAATTAGTCAGCTATTTCAGCAGGTTATATTGAATGTCAGAAATGAATTTAGGATAAAACTGAGAGGGTTAGAACCATTGAAAATTAGAAAAGCGTCGCCAATGGCTGACGACGCTGGTGTTTATTGATTAAGAAACTTATCGAGAAATTGCCGGGTGCGTGCTTGCTGCGGATTACTGAATAACTCCTTGGCCGCGCCCTGCTCCACGATGCGCCCTTGATCCATGAAAATGGCGCGATCCGCGACGTCGCGCGCAAAGCTCATTTCATGGGTGACGATTACCATGGTGCGTTTCTCTTCTGCCAGTGCGCGAATGGTATTCAGCACTTCGCCGACCAGTTCCGGATCGAGCGCCGAAGTGGGTTCATCAAACAGAATCACTTCCGGACGCATCGCCAATGCACGGGCAATCGCCACACGCTGCTGCTGGCCGCCAGAAAGACGGCGCGGGAAACTCTGTTCCTTGCCATGCAAACCAACTTTCTCCAGCAGGCTGCGCGCACGCGCAATCGCTTCATCCTTTGGCTCGCCTTTGACGATCACCGGCCCTTCAATGATGTTCTCCAGCACCGAACGATGCGGGAACAGGTTGAAGTTCTGAAACACAAAGCCCACTTGCTGGCGTAATTCGCGCACCAGCTGCTTCTGCTTGTTGAGCCCCAGCGCCGCATCAATGGCGATATCTCCGACTTTAATGTGCCCGCTTTCCGGCACTTCCAGCAGATTGATACAGCGCAGCAAGGTGGTTTTACCCGAGCCGCTTGGCCCAATAATCGCCACTACTTCGCCGGGCGCCACGTCGAGATCGATGCCGTGCAGCACCGTCTGGCCGTGAAACTGTTTCACCAGCTGACGGACTTCAATTGCACTCATTTGCCCTCCCGATCCTGACGATTCACATGCGCTTCCAGCCGATTTTGCAGCGCCGACAGCACTGTCGCCATCACCCAGTAAATCAGCGAGGCCGCCAGATACATGGTGAACACTTCCAGCGTACGTGAGGTGATCAGCTGCGCCTGACGGAACAGCTCTGGCACCTGAATGGTGGCGGCCAGCGAAGTGTCTTTGACCAGGCTGATAAAGCTGTTACCCAGCGGTGGCAAGGCGGTGCGCGCCGCCTGCGGCAGAATCACGCGGCGCAGCGTTTGCCACGGCGTCATGCCGATACTGGCTGCGGCTTCCCACTGACCACGTTCAATCGCGGCAATCGCGCCACGCAGTGATTCAGAGGCGTAGGCGGCGGTATTCAGCGACAAACCGATCATCGCGGAAGGAATCGGATCCAGCTCGATACCAAACTGCGGCAGACCGTAATAGATCATAAACAGTTGGGCGATCAGCGGCGTGCCACGGAAAATCGACACATAAATGCGCGCCAGCCAGTTAATTGGCCAGAAGTGCGACAGGCGCATCAACGCCAGCACGAAGCCGAGCACCAGGCCGAAGAACATCCCGCCGATACTCAGCTGTAGCGTGAACAGCGCGCCTTTGAGTAAGAATGGTGCTGAATCCAGCACCAGTTGTAAACTTTCCTGCATTATTTAGTGACGTCCGCGCCGAACCATTTCTCTGACAGTTTGCTCAGTGAACCATCTTTCTGCATATCGGCAATCGCCGCATCAATGGCTTTCACCAAATCGTCATTGCCTTTACGCACCGCAACGCCCGATTCCAGACGCGAGAACGCCGGGCCAGCCACTGCCATGGTGTCGCCGGTTTTCTTCACCAGATCCAATGCTGCCAGGCGGTCAACCAGGATGGCATCTAAACGGCCTGAACGCAGATCCTGATATTTGGTTGGGTCATCATCGTAGGTACGCACATCGGCTTTCGGCACATTATCTTTCAGCCACTGTTCGTAGTTGGAACCCAAACCAACGCCGACTTTCTTGCCGGATAGGTCTTCTGGCTTGGTGATGCTGCCGGCGTTTTTCTTCATGGTCAGCGCCTGCACGCCAGAAATGGTGTACGGCGTAGAGAAGTCATACTTCTTCTGGCGCTCTGGCGAAATGGTTACCTGATTGATCACCACATCGATGCGCTTAGAATCCAGCGAGGCCAGCATGCCGTCCCATTTGGTTGGACGCAGATCGGCTTTCACGCCCAAGTGCTGAGCCAGCTCCTGCGCGAACTCCACTTCAAAACCGGTCAGCTTGCCTTTTTCGTCCTGGAAGCTGAACGGCGGATAGGTGCCTTCCAGACCGACGCGCAGCTCGCCTTTGCTCTTCACTTGCGCCAGCAGATCTTCTGCCGCAAAGCTTTTAACGTTGACGCCCGCGACCAGCGCGACGGCCATCATGCCCATCACCATTTGGCGACGAATAGGAGAGAAATTCATGTTTACCCCATTTTTTGTGATGTGTTGTTGTGTGTTGTAGGGTCGCCATTCATGGTGACCTCTTGTTAATAACCGCCGGATTATAAACCGTTTTTAACTGCTGTCTCAGACCGAAGGGTGATAAGCAAATAACGCCGGTGAACCGCCGGTATGCACAAACAGCAGCGGCCCTTCACGGCGGAAGCGGTTTTGCGCGATGCCATCAATCAATCCGGCCATCGCTTTGCCGGTATACACCGGGTCGAGCATGATGCCTTCAAGGCGCGCCAGCAGTTTCACCGCCGCCATGCCTTCATCATTGGGTTCGCCATAACGCGGCGCGAAATAGTCATCCCACAAGGTGATCGGCGCGTTGGCCTGCACTTCCAGCTGCTCGGCCAGCGCGCTGCGAATGCGTTCCACCACCGGCAACTGTGCCGCGACTTTACGCGAGACCGTCACGCCAACCAGTTCAGTGTTAGGCAGCAACTGCTCCAGACCAATCGCCAAGCCCGCATGCGTACCGGCGCTGCCGGAGGCGACTACCACGCCAGCGAAATCCACTACGCCTTCACTTTGATGGGCAATTTCCTGCGCACATTCGACGTAGCCGAGCGCGCCTAATGCGTTCGAACCCCCAACCGGCACAATGTACGGACGGAAGCCCTGCGCTTCAAGGTGTTCGGCCTGTTGCGCCAGTTGCGCGTTGGGATCGTTAAGCGCCTCGACCATGACGATTTCAACGTCCATCAAGTCGAGCAGTAAGCGGTTGCCGTTGGTGAGGTAATTTTCTGAAGTAGTGCCAATCGGATTTTCCAGCAGCGCCACGCATTTTAAGCCGAGACGCGCGGCGACGGCGGCGGTTTGGCGCACATGGTTGGATTGAATCGCACCGGCAGTTAGCAATACATCCGCGCCTTCGCGCAGCGCATCAGCCGCCAGAAATTCAAGTTTACGCAGTTTATTGCCGCCAAGTGCCACCGGCGTGAAGTCATCGCGCTTAATGAAGATGTCGCGACCAAGATAATCAGACAGCCGCGGTAAATGTTCCAGCGGCGTAGGCGCACCGAGCAATTCCAAACGCGGGAACTGGTGCAGAAGATGTAGGGACAATGCAGCCTCCAGGCAATATGCAATTATCCATACAGTGTTGCAGAAGTTGAGAAAAGTCGCACCCAGAAATCCATGTGCGCGGCCCTTGTTGCTGCCATGCTCGACAACAACAAGGGCGGAATCCCAATCAGCTTTGCTGCCAGCCTAAAAACTGGTCATATTTGCGCAGTGCGATGCGGTAGTTGTTGTTGCCCGCATCAGGCAAATCGTTCTCCAGACATTCATGCCAGCTATTGCCCCGCAAACGATCTGCCGGGAAGTTTTTCGCCTTCAGCATGTCATCCAGTCGACGCAAGCGCACCACATACTCACGAATGGTGCTATGACTCATTTCGGTCTGCTCAAACAGGTACTGTTTAAACGCCATAATGTCGAAGTAATTCGGATGGGTATTGCAAAAAATATCGCTACAGAACCGACACAACGCGGTCAATTCTGGCTGGAGCTTCATCCACACTTGATCGTCAATCATTTGGTCCATACGTGCGATGGCCTCTTTATTGATGATCTGTCCGCGGAATACTAACGCCATACGGTCTAAAACTTTGCCACAGTGTGAACAGTTGCTTTGGCTGTGTTTATAGTCTTTAAGATAGCGACTTAAAGGTCTGGCTTTAACTTTGGCTCCCATTGCTGAGTCCCCGGTTTTATTGTTTTTTTCGATCGCCAGGAACTGAGTCTGTCAGCGCGCCCCCGATAATCGGGCACGCAGGCGTTTAATCGCCTGACTGTGCAGTTGACTGACGCGGGATTCACCCACTTCCAGCACCGCGCCAATCTCCTTCAGGTTCAGTTCTTCCTGGTAGTACAGTGTGAGCACGAGTTTTTCACGTTCAGGCAACGCCTCAATCGCTTCAATCACGCGGTCACGTAGGTTTCCTTCCATTAACTGATGAAGCGGGTTGGCTTCTTCATGCCCTTCCGTCACCAGCTCCGCACTGTCGCCGTGCTCTTCCCGATACTCGTCGTAGGAGAAAAGTTGGCTGTTATTGGTATCGAGCAAAATCTGCCGATACTCTTCCAGCGAAACATTCAGCTGTTCAGCCACTTCCTGCTCGGTAGCCGAGCGCCCCAACGCTTGTTCTACCTGATGCATAGCACCTGCTACCTCGCGCGCATTTCTGCGCACGCTGCGTGGCGCCCAGTCGCGACTGCGCAGCTCATCCAGCATTGCTCCCCGGATACGCTGCACGGCGTAGGTGGTAAAGGCGGTGCCCTGTAGCGCATCGTAGCGCTCCACGGCATTTAATAAGCCAATGCCACCGGCCTGCAGCAGATCGTCAAGCTCAACGCTGGCCGGCAAACGTACCTGCAAGCGCAACGCTTCGTGCCGCACCAGAGGAACGTAGCGCTGCCAGAGCGAATGTTTATCCATCACGCCATCGGCGGTATAGAGATCGTTCACGTTGACTACCCTGCGTTAATAAAGTTATCGGCATGATTATCCAATTCTGTAGGGGTTTTGATTGGCGGAATAGGCGGGCAAAAGCGAGGTTATTTCAAATTTGTTATGGTTGGCGGTGGAATGCACCGCCAACCTTGGGTTCAACCGCGCAGGTCACGCAGTCGTTGCCGCGTACCAGGCGGCACGGCATCCCACAATGCGCAAACTTTGCCCTCAAGTGCCTGATAAAAAGGCGTAATGAATGCTTCAGTTTCCAGCGCGGGATTAAACAACACCTCGCCGGTTTCGCCGTTGATGCTTATCATTTTGTTGATAAACAGCCGTTGCAGGTCGCTGCGCAGGAACAAACCGTTATCCGCACTGTTATCCGCCAGAAAGCCTTCTTCATTCTCCTGGGTGTCGATATAGCAGGCTTCCACCCACGGCCAGCTGTGGCGCTCGGTAAGGCGCGTGCCGGTGATGATGCAGGCGCCGTAACGCGCTTTCACCGCCGTGGTGAATTCTGCCTGGCTGGCACGCTGTAATACTTTGGCTTTCACGCGCCTTCCCACTTCCGTACCGGGCATCACGCCGCTCGGCACCTTGTGTTGCGGCGTACTCAGCACCACCAGAAATTGAATTTTGCGCGATAAGGGGAAACATGGATGCGCGTTGGCATCGAACAGTTGCCAATACTCTTCCTCTTCCGTTTGGCGCATTAACACCAGTTTGAAGCCGCGGCTGTTTAGCAGGTTTTGTGCCGTCGCCGAGTTGGGATCGAGCATGGCGAATACCTGGGTTTCCCCCACCACTTTCCAGCGCCCTTCTTTACGTGCCTCATCATCGCGCCGGAAATAAAGAAACGCCTGCTGGTTCTTTAAATAGTGTTCAAAACGGCGCAGGTAGTTTTTGCGCTCGTTATCGTCCGAGACAAACAGCAGATCCTCGATCGGACTGTTGATCTCCTCCTGCGCAAACAGCGCGCGAATCACTAAATTGCGAAAACTGGTCGACGGGCTCAGCAACCCGCGCGCGGTGAGTTCCTTTTCATCAGGATGCTGCTGCGTGTAGCGCAGGGCAATCTCTTCGAAGGTCAGTAGCTCACCCGGTAACAAGTCATAATTGAAGCGCATAGACACCCCAGAAACGGAAAAAATGTGGCTAAAAAATTGAAATGATTCTGTTGGGAGTTATCGGCAAATCTGGCGTGGACTGTAACAAGGCGGTTACTTTTCTCTGGAAGTAAGGTGTTGGCGGAAATTGGCTTTTTATTTGCGGGGAGATTTGGGTTTGTGCAGCGGGAAACGCGGTGTGTAGCGGTCACCATAAATGGCGACCCTACGAAAAGCAGTATGTGGCCAGCGGTGTTGTAGGGTCGCCATTTATGGTGACCGATTTAATATCCCGCTGGCGGGTAAGGCAATTATTTCAACAAATAGATCAACGACAAATCATCATTTACTTTAGATTTTTCGATCTCAGCGAGGAAGGCTTTATCGGAATGCTGATCGTGTTTAGTCACCGCGTGATAGCTGTAAATAATATTGACGATATCTTCTTCTTCGATATTTTCGACCAAATCAGCACAAGCCGAAAGCAACGCTTTGAGCAAGAACCATTCTGAAACCAGCAGATAAAGATTTGCCATATTGCTAATCTCTTTCTTCGCGGGGAACTCATCGTTATACATGCGGTACTGGATATAGTTGCTCAGAATATGTGGACGTTCCGCTAACCAAGGCAGCATACGGTTTTGCCATGCAGCGTCTAAACGTTGCATCGAAGCAGCAACGTCCTCGATCTCTGCACCATTGCTTTGGATAAAAATCAATTTGTTAGCGTAGTGATGCAGCGTTGACCAGCCGCGTACGCCTTGTTTTCCTGCCAGATACACTTGTACGCGCAGCAATAACGCCCACTGCAATTGATAATCAGGCTTTAATTCATTGATGTTATTTTTTATTTGTCCATTTTGAATCGAGCTAATGATATCGCTGTAATACGCTTCCAGCTGCTCATAGTTATTTTCAGCCTCTTTATTTTTTTCAATGTAGAGGAACAGCAAGGCGATGCCATAAAAGCCCTCTTCTGCATTGACGCCACTGCTCAGCATAATGTTGCTGCACATGATATTAATTAGACGTGATTCTTGATCGATATCCGGTAGCTTCATTGCCTGTGGTTGCAGAACCGTCTTTTGCTCCAGCAGCATAGCATCAGTGCGCAGCAGTAATTTTTTCGCCGCTTCCGGGCAAGACAACGATAAGTTTTGGCGTATCTCTAATTTTGTCTGCTTTTGCAGACGCGGATAGGTTGCGCAAGTCACGCTTAATGCGCTGGCACCCAACGATTTATGGATTTTGCACAGGCTATCTTCATTGAGGAAAGCACACTCCGCGCGTTCCGACAGTTTCATTTTTCCCCAGTTTTGATAACTGGTTTTGGTGGTAATGATATTGTCAGCCGCGATGCGGCGAATCTCAATTTCACCACTTTTTAAATAGCGATTAACGGTCGGTTTATCGAGGAAAATATCCCAGCCTTTGCAGCAATGGTCACGACATTCACTGCCAATACATTTGAAGGTATTAAAAAATACCGGCTCAACCACGGAGATCTCTTTCATGCTGGTACCTGTTTATCGACATTGCTGCGGAATAATGATTTTCAGCTAGATTACCTCGTCAATTGGCGTTCAATGCGGCTAACAACCCTGCAAAAACCAGCTTTTCCTGGGCATAAAAAAACCCCGCCGAAGCGGGGTTTGATAAGCAAGGAGCTTAGAGCGATTAGCCCTGCAGCAGAGACAGAACCTGCTGTGGAACCTGGTTAGCTTTAGCCAACACTGAGTTACCCGCCTGCTGGATGATCTGTGCTTTAGACATGTTTGAAACTTCAGTTGCGTAGTCAGCATCCTGAATACGAGACTGTGCTTCAGACAGGTTAGTGGTGGTGTTGTTCAGGTTAGTTACCGCTGAATCCAGACGGTTCTGAATCGCACCCAGGCTTGAACGGAACTTATCGATGCTGCTGATAGCTGAGTCCAGAGCGGCCAGTGGGTCAGAAGTTGCAGTACCGGCGCTGGTTGCATCAGTCGTGATCTTGCCTGAAGCGGTCACGTTCACTGCAGCACCAACGGTTTTCGCGTTCGGGTTAGCAGATGAGTTGTCAACAGTGGTGCCATCAGCCAACAGGTTAGCTTTAACAGTTACTGCTCCGGTATCTTTGTCTACTGCGTACTGAGTAGTGAACTTAGCTACGTCGGTGAAGTTACCGTTAGCATCAGAGTAAGTGTCGCTAGATTTACCAACAGCTGCGCCGTCGAAGTTAACAGCACCTTTCATCACACCAGACTGGTAGTTGATAACAGCTGATTTCGCTGCACCAGCAGTTGAAGCTGTAGAGTCAGCAGCTGCAACTTTAGCCATCACTTCATCTTTAGAGATAGAAGCAGTGTAAGTCACATCACCAGTAGTCGCTGCGAAGCCGTAAGAAGTGCCACCGATAGCAACGGTAGAGTTGTAGGTGCCTGCTTTAGCTGCGTTTGAAGAAGCAGTGAATACTGAAGTCAGAGTTGCCTGAGTCAGTGAACCGCTGGCGTTGTTGGTGGTCAGGTTACCAGTGGTATCCATGTAAGCAGTCTGGCCATCGATGGTCAGGTTGCCGTTGTTATCAGACTGGAAGGTCACAGCATCGGTAGAACCACCAGCAGCGGTGTAAGTACCAGTGATTGAACCTGTATCTGGAGCCAGTTTGCCACCGAAAGTACCGGCGCCAGCACCTGCAGTACCTGCTGCAACATCAGCAGTGTAAGAGAAGTTACCTTTAGTTGCGTCGTAGGTATAAGTAGTATCAGTACCTGCGCCATCAGTAACTTTAACAGTATCGCCAGTAGACAGCTTAGAGAACGCCTGAGAAGCAGTCAGTGCGCTGTTCTGAGTAGTCAGGTTGTACAGGCCAGAACCGGTAGCAGTTTCGGTTGCGCCAGCAGCAGTCAGGTTAGAAACGGTAGCCGCTTTGTTAGCAACAGTGCCGGTGCCGTTTACGTTGAAGCCGTTCAGACCCAGAGTAGAAGAGTCAATCTTCTTCAGGTCGATAGAGATGGTCTGGCCATCGTTCGCGCCAACCTGAATTTTCAGGGAGCCGTCTTTAGACAGTACGTTCACGCCGTTGAACTGAGTCTGACCCGATACGCGGTCAATTTCGTCCAGACGTGATTTGATTTCGTCCTGAATTGAGTCCAGGTCAGACTGGCTGTTAGTGCCGTTCTGAGACTGTACAGTCAGTTCACGAACACGTTGTAAGTTGTTGTTGATTTCAGACAGTGCGCCTTCAGTAGTCTGCGCAGCAGAGATACCGTCGTTGGCGTTACGAGCAGCCTGAGTCAAACCGGTGATGTTAGACTGGAAGCGGTTGGCAATTGCCTGACCTGCTGCGTCGTCTTTTGCGCTGTTGATGCGCAGACCAGATGACAGACGCTCAATTGAAGTAGAGAGCGCAGACTGGTTTTTGTTGATGTTGTTCTGTGTGATCAGCGAGAGGCTGTTGGTATTAATGACTTGGGCCATGATAAATATTCCTGTTAATCAAGTCTTTCGGTTAAGGTGTGGGCTTCAACCCGCCGGCTTCAGCGCCGTCAAAGTTGTTATCGTCTGCCCTTAAACAACCTTTAGATTTTTTTTAGTACCAGGTGAAAAATTTTCCCTTCAACCTGTCACGCTTATCTTTATCGCCCTACCCGCAGACTTCTTTAGCCACACTTGATGATTTTTTCTAGCGCCCGAATTGCCCTTCTCTATATGTCTTATTCGCTTTATTGCCGGCTGGTAAATAATTCTAAACTTTGCCCATAAAGAGCCGATAACCCGCGGTATTGATTCTCCGTGTCGACATAGAAAGGAAACAACATGACCACAATTTCTACCCTCGGTATCGGTTCAGGCCTCGATCTTAGTTCTATTCTGGATAGCTTAACGACCGCTGAAAAAGCGTCTCTGACGCCGATTTCTAATCAGCAGACGGCGTATACCGCAAAACTCAGCGCCTATGGCACCCTTTCCAGCGCATTAACCTCTTTCCAGACTGCCAATACCGCGTTAAACAGTGCCGACTTGTTCAGCGCCACCAGCGCCACTAGCAGTACCACAGCGTTTAGCGCCACCACTTCTGGCAGCCCAGTCGCCGGTAAATACACCGTTAGCGTGACGCAGCTGGCGCAGGCGCAAACCCTGACATCAGGCGTGCAAACCAGCAACACCACGGCATTGGGTAGCTCTGATGCCAGCCGCACCCTGACGATTAAATTGACCGATGGCACCAGCAAAGACATCACGCTGACCAGCGATCAAACGTCATTGACCGGTATGCGTGACGCGATTAACAGCGCCAACGCCGGTGTCAGCGCCAGTATCATCAAAACCGGTGATGGCGCGTATCGCCTGTCATTAACCGCTTCAAAAACCGGTGAAGCCAATGCGGTTTCTTCGGTGACGGTGACCGGCGATGACACGCTGCAAGGTATTGTGGGTTTTGATTCGACCAAGACTGATGCGGATAATCCGCTGGATGTGAGTGTTGCCGCGCAAGATGCGCAGTTGACCGTGAATAACGTGGCGATCACCAGCAGCACCAACACCATCAGCGATGCGCTGGAAGGCATTACGCTCAACCTGAATGATGTGACCAGCGGCAACCAAACGTTGAACATCACCCAAGACACCTCGAAAGCCACCACCGCGATTTCTAACTTTGTTGATGCCTACAACAACCTGCTGGATCAGTTCACCAGCCTAACCAAATACACCGCGGTGGATGTCGGTTCAGACACGCAAGACTCCAGCAACGGCGCATTGGTTGGCGACAGCACCTTGCGCAGCATCCAGACCCAAATTAAGAGCATGCTGACCAACAGCTCCAGCTCATCCAGCTACAAAACCCTGGCGCAGATCGGCATTACCTCAGATCCCACCACCGGTGAATTGACGCTGGATTCTGACAAGCTGAAAACCGAACTGACCAAAGATCCATCCGGCATCAAGCAGATGATTGTTGGCGATGGCAAAACCACCGGCATCACCACCACGCTGGCCACCAACCTGACCAGCTGGTTGTCATCAACCGGCAGTATTCAGTCAGCAAAAGACGGCGTGAGTAAAACGCTGAACAACCTGACGCAGCAGTACAACGACATGAACACGCGTATCAACGCGATGATTGCGCGTTACAAGACCCAGTTTACCCAACTCGACGTCACCATGAGCTCGTTGAACAGCACCAGCTCTTATCTCACTCAGCAGTTCGACAACATGACGTCGAGCAGCAGTTCTAAATAGTAAGGAGTGACCATGTACAGCGCTTCAGGCACCCAAGCCTACGCAAAAATTGGGGTGGAAAGTTCAGTGATGAGCGCCAACCAGCAGCAGCTGATTACGCTGTTGTTTGATGGCGCCATCAGCGCACTGGTCCGCGCCCGCCTGTTTATGCAGGACAACAATATCCAGGGAAAAGGTAACTCGATTTCCAAGGCCATTAACATCATCGAAGGCGGATTGAAACAAGGCCTCGATGAGCAATCAGGTGATGACCTCACTAACAACCTGTTAGGGCTGTATGCCTACATGGTTCGCCGTCTGGTACAGGCCAATCTGCGTAATGACGTCGAAGCCCTCGAAGAAGTTGAAGGTCTTCTGCGCAACATCGCTGATGCCTGGAAAGAAGTCGTACAACCTCAACACCTTCAGGACGCCGTTTAATGACTATTGCACCGCAACTGATCACCGTTTACCAACAGTTACTCGATCTCAGCCACGGAATGCTGCGTTTGGCAGCAGAAGGCGAATGGGATGATTTGATTACCAAGGAAGTGGATTACGTCAGTGCGGTGCAAAGGCTGGCACAAACAACCGAAGCTGCGGAACCGTCGCGCCAGTTGCAAGAACAGCTGCGCCCGGTATTGCGCCATATTCTCGATAACGAGAGTGAAGTCAAACGTCTGCTGCAACTGCGCATGGACGAATTGACGCAACTGGTGGGTCAATCATCGATGCAGAAATCGGTGATGAGCGCCTACGGCAAGCAAGGTAATGTGTTCTTGCCGCAGAATTAAGGTTGTTTAGCTGAATAAAAAACGGGTGAGAAGGCAGCTTCTCACCCGTTTTTGTTTTCCGGCCCAGGTCACCCTAAATGGCGACCTGGAAAATTACTTCTGCGTCGGCACCGAAACCGGCTGCATAATCTGCGGCTCGATGTCCTGAATCACCGCCTCATTCGGGCGCTTCGCCACTTCGTCCAGCGCCTGCTGGCACTCCACGGTTGGACGATCCACTTTACGCAGTGTTAACCCATCATAATGCAGCTCGCCATTCTCCAGCTCCAGCGGCATCACGCGCACCTGACGCGTCACGTTGACCCAATCATCGCCCAAACGCGTCAACTTGCCCGGTTTAGCAATCACACGTTGCCACTGGCGGCAATCCAGCGTATCGCCCTGCGCACCGATAATCAGGCTGCCCATCGCTTGCTCATTGATTAGCTTGCTCTGCGGGCCGACAGTTTGCCAGTTGCCTTGCAGCTCCAGCGGGGCCGGCGTTTTCACCGCGGCGTCATAATTGCTGATCTGCGCACAACCGCTCAGCGCCATGGCGGCCACTATCATCCACTTTTTCATTCTTAATCCCTACACTCGCGTCAATGGCGGCTACGTTATAATTTTTCCAGTGAGTTACGCAAGGTACAGCGTGTTTTTTGCCGCTCCCCGCCGGATAAAACCCTCAAGCCGCCCGCTTCTACGCCGATAACTCTTCTGGAGTTAAAAGACCCTGCAATAACAATAATTACCGACACTACACTCACCTTCGTTACGGAGAACACCGTTATGCGATTGACCCTTCGCGCGCGTCTGACATCGATCGTCAGCCTGTTGTGCATTTTACTGATTGTTGCCGCCATCTGGGGAATCATTGGATTGCGTGCTGCCGACCAACGGGCGCAAAACGCCTATCAAAATGAACTGTTACCGCTGCAATACTCTTCCCGCCTGTACCGCATGGTGCAGGAACAGTCTTCAACCCTGTTTGATGCACTGCGCTACTGGACGGACAGCAGCGAAGTGGAAAAACGTCTGGCGCGTATGGCGCAATATGGCGAGCAGATCGCGAAAGATCGGCACACCTGGCAACAGCTGTCGTTCGATGCGCAAACTAAACCGTTAAGCCAGCAATTCATCACCCATCTTGATAGCTGGCAAAGCGCATTAAAAGAAGCCGGCGACCTGCTGAAAAGCGGCAACCCATCGGCGGCGCTGGTGGTGATTGAAACACGCTTGCGCAGCGGCAGCCAGTTGCTGCAACAGGATATCGATCAGCTGGATGCGCTGATGCGTCAGCACGCGGAACTCACCTATCAGCAGAGCAACAGCGATTACCAATTGGCGCGCAATAGCCTGATTGTGATTCTGCTCGGCGGTTTGAGCGTGGCATTGATTGCCGGCTGGCTGCTGATTCGTTCGATCAACCGCTCGATTGGGCAAGCGCGCGAACTGGCCGAATCGATCGCTGCCGGTGAATTGAATCATGATATCGGCGCAGTTTCGCGAGATGAGATGGGCGAACTGATGCAATCGCTGCTGCGTATGGATGTGCGTCTGGCGGAGATCGTGCGTGATGTCGGCGAAAGCGCCAGCGCCTTGAGCGATGCCGCGCGTCAAATGGCGGACGGCAATGACGATCTCTCTGAACGCACCCATTCGCAGGCCAGCTCGCTGGAGCAAACCGCCGCCAGCATGGAACAGATGACCGCCACGGTGAAACACAACGCCGATAACGCCGCGCAGGCCAACGAACTCGCCACCGATGTGCGCCAACAGGCGGAACGTGGCAGCAGCGTGTTGCGTGATGCGGTAAGCGCGATGGAGGAGATCGAATCCTCCAGCAAGCGTATCGCCGACATTAACCGGGTGATTGATGAGATCGCCTTCCAGACCAACCTGCTAGCGCTAAATGCTGCCGTTGAAGCCGCACGCGCGGGCGAACAAGGCCGCGGCTTTGCCGTTGTCGCCTCTGAAGTGCGTCAACTGGCGCAACGATCGGCGGGCGCGGCGCATGAGATCAAAGCGTTGATCGATGCCAGCGTCGGCAAAGTGGAAGCCGGCAGCGCGCTGGTACAACGTTCAGGCGCGATGCTGAATGACATCAATCACGGCGTGGCGCGCGTGGTGGATATCGTCGGTGAAATCGCCATCGCCAGCCGCCAGCAATCCAGCGGCATTGAGCAGGTCAACACCGCGGTGATCCAGATGGATGGCGCTACCCAGCAGAACGCCTCGCTGGTGCAGGAAGCCAGCGCCGCCAGCCAAACCGTCAGCGAACATGCCGGATTGCTGGTCGAGAAGATGTCCTTCTTCCGCCTGCAAGCGCGTTAAGGAGCGATGATGCGAAAACTTCTCGCTTTACTCGCTGCCCTGCCGCTGCTGGGCCAGGCGGCAACCACGCTAAATATCGCCACCATCGCCAATGGCGATATGACCATCATGCAGCAGCTGTCGTCGCGCTATGAACAAGAGCATCCCGACATCAAGCTGCAATGGCATGTCATGGACGACGGCGCGCTGCGACAAGCGGTGCTGTCGGCGATGAACAGCGGCCAGGCGCAGTTTGATGTCATTACCGTCGGTACTTATGAAGCGCCGCTGTGGGGCGAAAAAGGTTGGCTGGCGCCGCTGGATAAGCTGCCCGCCGATTACGATAGCGATGATCTGATCGCGCCGGTGCGCAAAGCGCTGTCGTGGCATAACACGCTGTACGCCCTGCCGTTTTATGGCGAAAGCAGCATGACCTATTACCGCAAAGATCTGTTCGCCGAGAAAGGCTTAACCATGCCCGCCGATCCCGATTGGACCGATATCAAAAACTTTGCCGCCAAACTCACCGATCCGCAGAAAGGCATTTATGGTTTATGCCTGCGCGGGCAGCCGGGCTGGGGCGATAACGTGGCGTTTCTCACCACCATGGCGAATGCCTATGGTGCGCAATGGTTTGATGAGAACTGGCAACCGACGTTGAACTCACCGGAATGGCGTGAAGCGTTGGGCGATTATTTGCAGGTGGTGAAGCAGGATGGGCCGCCGGATACGGTGAAAAACAGTTTCGGCCAGATTCTGCGCCTCACCGCGCAAGGCAAATGCGCGATGTGGATCGACAGCACCGTCGCCGCTGGTTTGTTGGTGAATCCGCAAATTTCCATGGTAGCGGATAAGCTGGCGTTCGCACCTGCACCGGGTGGCATCACGCGTAACGGTTCGAATTGGTTGTGGTCGTGGGCGCTCGCCGTTCCGGCCAACACACCGAATCGTGAGGCGGCAACCGCCTTTATCAGCTGGGCCACATCCAAGCAATACATTCAGCAAGTGGCAGATACCGTGGGCTGGGGTGCGGTGCCGCCGGGCAGTCGCAATTCCACTTATCAGCAAGCCAGTTATCAACGCTTAGCGCCGTATGCGGCTCAAGTGCGCGCCGCGATTGATTCCGCCACCGTTGAGCAGCCAACGCTCAATCCGGTGCCGTATCAGGGCGTGCAGTACGTAAGCATTCCGGGATTTGATCAGATGGGTAATGCCGTTGGGCAGAATCTGGCGGATATGCTGAGCGGCAAGCTGACGCTGGATGAGACGCTGGAGAAGAATCAGCAGGACGTTGCACGGATTTATCAGCAGTTGCATTGATCGGGCGTTTTGTAGGGTGCGTATTCTCGCGCACCTTACATCCCTTGTAGGGTCGCCATTTATGATGACCGAACGTATGCGATCCTGACAACATGGGCAACGCACGTTACACTAGCGCGCAAGTTGATATGCAGGAATCCCGAATGAAAACCCCAGAAGAGTATTACGCTCAGGCGCGCACCATGTTCTTTGCCGCGCACCCCGATTTCCAGGCGGCTTTAGATGAACTCACCGAGAGTGATGCGCGCCAGGCCAACTTATCGTTGAACGAATTGCGCGCGTGGCACGCGGAACGCATTTACGCCGCGTTTCTGCGCCAGAAGAAGTTAGATGGCATGTTGTTTTCCATTCAGCTAGCGGAACCCGATAAAGCCGTTGCCGCCGATGCCATTGAAAAATATCTAAAATCTCATGCGGAAGCGTTGGGCATGACGTGGGAAGAGTTCTGTATTAAGAACGAACTCTGATGCCTGCGGTACTGAAAATGCATCGAGAATACAGCTCCAACCACACAAATTAACCAAGGAAAAAGTTGTACAAGTTAGCCTAAGTTGTATAACTTAATCATTACGACGTAAGTCGTAGATTGTCCTTGAACGAATGGTGCTGTTGCACCGCCTCTGGAAGTGTTGCTGGATTTCACTTCCAGAGGTTATATTTTTCACCCTTCCCGCTCGATCCCCTTCACTTCGATATAACTGGCCACCGCTAACAGGCGATTAATGTGCGTGAGCAGCAGATCGACATCCGACTGCAAAAACTCCTGCGATGCGCGCGATGCTGTAACAATCGCATCCTGCACCGTGTCAGTAATGGTCAGCGAATTATCCTCTTTCGCCTGAATCAGCAGTGCTGCAATCAGTAACGACTGCGCTTCTACCTGCGCCACCAACTCTTTTGCTTCCACATCCATTTTTGCCATTTTCAGCAATATATCGATAACCAGTTGGCGCATAGGTTTACCCCTGTATTTATTTACAGTATCATGCCGCACCCGATCCGTTTAATGGAATGCGTTGATGTTTGTGGAGTTGATTTACGATAAGCGCAATGTGGCCGGATTACCGGGCGCACGCGAGATGATTTTGCAGGAGTTGGAAAAGCGTGTACAGCGGGTGTTTCCCGATATTGAGGTCCGCGTCAAACCGATGGAGCGGAATGCGATTGATACCGATATGAGCAAGAACGATAAAGCGACGATTGCGCGGATTGTGGAAGAGATGTTCGATGAAGCGGAAATGTGGCTGGTGGCCGATTAAGCCACCAGCGCGTTGCAGAATTAGCTTTCCTGCTCGGCATGATTGACGGCGATTTCCAGATCCTGAATCGCCTGATCGATGTCATCTAATAGTTTGCCCTGCTTGTTGAGCAGCACATCAAAACGCTCTGCGTTCTCTTTGTCTTTGTACTCACCCGCATCAAACGCCAGCCAGTGGCTGGAAAGCGTCTCGGTGTTGGTCTGCGCATAGTGGCGCATCTCTTTAAGCTGGGAGGTGACATCACGCAAGTAGTCAGTTTTGCTTTTTACAGTTTCTGTATCACTCATGCTATCTTCCTTTTCGCTTAATAAGCCGGTTTAAATAACGCTTGAATGATTAAAGGTAGTGCAAAATATCGAAGCCGCCTTAGGAATAATCGGAAGTGGCGATTTGCGGCTTAACAGGGAACATCCTTATCCCCTTGGCGAGTGATGGTGCATTACAGATACTTCCTCGCCAGTGCAATCAGTTCATCTTTGGCTGCATCCCCTAACTTCATCACGCCTTGCTCGACAAAGCTAAACGCTTGAGAAAAGTCTTTCACGCCTCCTGAAATGTCCTGATTGACCGCATTTACCGCTGATGCAGCCGTCGGAGCCACATCGGCGGCCACGGGCGTCGCCACGTCAGCGGGCGCGGCAACAGCCGCGGTTGATGCTGCTGGTACTGCCTCGGCCACTGGCGCGCTTGCCGTTGCATTCGACGCCGCGACTTCATTGGCAAAGTCTTCGGCCGGTGACGAGGCTACCGCTGGGGTCGCCGCATTGTTGGTGGTTGGATCGATAATAGTTTGATCGCTCATAACGTTCTCCTTCTTACTCAATAAAGACCACAGTCGTTGAAGCGTGGCTGCGATCCGCTGGGTCATGCTCATGTTGCCCTCCTTACCGCTTGGGTTGAGATGGCGATTTCTCTCCCTCTGCCGCTGGCGCATTGCCTGCCGGACTGCTGGCAGCGCGCTTGGGTAATCCATCGAGTTTGTTTTGCAATGTCACCAGTTGCTGAGTCAGTTCGGCGACGCGCGCTTCACGTCGTTCGGATATCGTCCGATATTGTTGGCGGATATCCTCCACGCGCCGGTTGGCGTTATTACTGACAAACAAAAACAGCACCGTCATTGCCACGCACATCAGTGACAACATCAGCAGGAAGCCGCCGAGGAACAGTTGTCGCCGATGGTTTTTTACAACGTATTCACTATTTATCTGCGTCATCACGACTCTCCTCCAGAGTGGAAATCAGTTGGTTGACCTGATTGCGAAACTTCTCGCTGTGATCGGATTCTGTGGTGGCCAGCAAAATGCTCAGCGCGTTTTTGATCAGCCGCAGATCGGTTTCCAGCGATGAAATGCGCCGCAGGTTTTTATCATGACGGATGCGCAACTCATTGTTCTCCTTGCGCATCAGCTCATGCCCCTCTTTCAGCAGCATCACCTGCTCCTTGTAGCTGGTAATGATTTCACCGCCGGCCCGATTGCTGGTCACAATGGCGGCGATACCTGCCATCAACGGTTTCCAGAACACAGCTGCTGCGCCGCCGCCAAGCAGCAACGCACCGACGCTGGTGACTAAACTCCCTTCCATGCTGCACCTCCAGATTAAAAGGTTGTGTTCCAGAAGCACGCTGACCCTCTATCCTGTTATGTGGCCAACGCCCAAATTTAAGTTTACTTTAAATGATGAATTTAAGTATACTTAAGTCAATCTTTGAGGAGATGTCAAGATGATGAAAAAAGAATCTTCCGGTGAGCGCATCCGCTCACGCCGTAAAGCGCTTCAATTGACTCAGCAGGCGCTGGCAAAGGGTATTGGCGTGTCGCATGTGGCTGTATCGCAATGGGAAAAAGAGGAAACTGTGCCACGCGGTGAGAACCTGTTACGGCTAGCAGAATGGCTACAATGCACGGCGGCATGGATTATTGATGGCGATGGCGAGGTATTTACCCCTGCAACACGCGCAGCACCGGTTGCGACGGTGCCATTGATAAGTTTGGCGCAAGCATCGGCGTGGTTAAGTGAGCAACGTCTGTTGCTGCAACAACAGGCAACCCGTTTTCTCTACAGCGACAGCCCACTCAGCGAAGCGGCATTGGCGATCACGCTGGAGGATCAGGCGATGCTTCCAGAATATCGCGCTGGCGATGTTTTGATTTTTGATCCTCAGCTGCAACCCCAACCGGGTGATGCGGTGCTGGCATTACATGCAGGCGTGGCGCTGGTACGCATTTTTCGGCTGCAAAATCAGCATAATGATGAGCAACACTTTTCATTGCGGCCGCTCAATGATGATTTTCCTCAGTTGCATTCGGCGCAAACGGGATTGGAAATAATAGGCACGCTAATGGAATTACGTCGATATCGCACCCATTAGCGCTGCGCTTAAGCTGTTATTTTAAAAAAGTTTATGCAAAGTGCGTGAAGCGCTGGCAGATCCCGGCGGCGGCCTGCTAATGTACCGGCAAAATTAAAAAACTGCCGGACAATCGCTATGCTCACCACCATCCTTTATCGCAGCCATTTGCATGACCATGTGCCGATCAAAACGCTGGAAGATATGGTTGCTAAAGCCAATAACAAAAACAGTTCTTCCGATGTCACCGGCATCTTACTGTTTGATGGCCTGCATTTTTTCCAACTGCTGGAAGGGCCACGTGATGCGGTTCAGGGCATTTATGACCGCATCTGCCAGGATGCACGTCATCACAATCTGGTAGAACTGATGCACGACTTCGCACCAGCACGCCGTTTTGGCAAAGTCGGCATGGAGCTGTTTGACCTGCGTGAACATGACAAAGACACCGTGCTGCAAGCGGTGCTGGATAAAGGCACCTCGCGTTATCAGCTCACCTACAAAGATCGTGCGTTGCAGTTCCTGCGTACCTTCGTAGTGGCGCGCGATAAAGAGAACTATTTTGAAATCCCGCCAGCCAACATGTGGGAATTTCTTGCTGAAGAAGCAGACGTCACTATTCAGCCGGACAGCACGCAAGATTGCAGTTTTGCCTTCCAGCCGATCATCGATCCTTTCGCGCGCCGCGTGACATCTTTTGAAGCGCTGATTCGTACACCAGAAGGCGGATCGCCGGAAGCCTATTTTTCGGCGTTTACCGGCGATGACATTTATCAGGCGGATATCCAATCTAAACGTCTGGCATTCAAGCTGGCGCGTGAATTGGGCATCGGCGATCAGCGTCTGTCGATCAACCTGCTACCGATGTCGTTGGTCACCGTGCCGAATGCGGTGGATATCCTGCTGCAAGAAATCGCCGCTAACGGTTTGATTCCGCAACAGGTGATTGTTGAAGTCACGGAAAACGAAATCATTTCGCGTATCGATGAATTCGCAGCGGAAGTGAGAAAATTGAAAGCGGCGGGCATCAGTTTGGCGCTGGACGATTTTGGTGCGGGCTTTGCCGGTTTGTCACTGCTTTCAACCTTTCAACCGGACAAAATCAAAATTGATCGGCAGATCATTCGCGATGTGCACAAAAGCGGCCCAAAGCAGGCCATCATGCACGCGCTGATCAAATGCTGCGCCTCGCTTGAAATCGCAGTGATTGCCGAAGGCGTCGAGCAAGCTGAAGAGTGGATGTGGTTAGAAGCTGCGGGTATCAGTCAGTTCCAGGGCTTCTTATTTGCGCATCCGCTATTGAATGGCTTCCCGGCAGTTGCATGGCCGGAAATTAAGTAACTATTTCTGTGCGCACTAATGCGTACTCTACAAAAAACGCGCTAATTCTTTGTAGGGTCGCCATTTATGGTGACCTTATTCAAACCCTAACCGTCACTACTAAGACTGATTAACAAAGTAAATCTCTTTTTGACATGTTAACCATTGCGGTTACATGCAAAAAAGAGGTTTACATAACGTATTACAATAACAAATACTGAAGATAGACATTACCTTTCTTTCAATAACCTTCAAGATACTTAATTAAAAAGGCTATTGTTCCAGATAATCCCCATCAATAATACACAACCTCAATATTACCATGCTGTTTAGCCAACACCTTACCTTCATTATCGGTGGTAATAATGTCGCAATAATAAGGAGTGTCATTTTTATATTTGCAGGTATTACTAACGATTTTAGTTTGGTTATTGCTTTTAACTGTGGTCACCACATCTGATATTTTTTTCACATCAGAAGAACGCTCGGCCGTGGCGCGCGACACCTCTTCTCCTGCCTTGGTAATACTCAACACCGACATTTCGCCCGCATTGTTATAAGCCAGATTGAAGGTCACATCGGTATTCGGTGAAGAGAGTTTCTCCACTAAACCCTGCGGGTTGTAGCTAATATCCACCGTCAGCGTCGGCGTGACTTTCTTCACCATGGCGCAGTGTTTATCCAACGTCACCACCACGTCTTGACCGTTCTCGCTTCCGGTTAATTGATCGCCGTTACGCGAGACTTCAATTACCTTGCCTTCTTTATCTACCGATTTAACATGCTGCAAACAGCCCTGTTTATCGAAATCGGCATTCACTTCGAACAATTGCTCGCCATCTTCGGCAAACAGCGTTTGATGGGTGCTTTTCACTTTGCCCGGCAACGCTTCGAACTGATAGAGATAGGCAAAGTTTTTCATTTGCGGGTAATAGTTCGCTTCATCCTTATTACATCCTGACAGCAGGACAACGGCGCTTAAAAACAGCAGGGTTTTCTTCACCTGAGAATCCTCTTCTCGTAATGTTACCGCGCTGAACTATACCCGTAAGCGATTGGAAACTACACCTGCATGTTCATGACGTCGGTATAAGCCGATACCAGCTTATTGCGCACCTGAATGCCCATCTGCATCGAAATAGAGGATTTCTGCAGATCGACCATCACATCATTTAACTGGATGCCGGGTTTGCCCATTTCAAAATCCTGCGCCTGGGTGCGTGCGGCGTTTTGCGTGTCGCTGATTTTGTCTAACGCGGCTTTCATGGTGGCACCGAAATCCACTTGATTACCGGTCTCAACCTGCTTACCGCTGGCCTGCAATGACGTCATTTGTAGCTGCTGCAACACACCATCAATCGCCTGAATCGACATTACCTGTACCTCATTGAAGAAGGGATTAAATTTTCACGATGAGAAAGTTAACACAGTGTCAATAGGACAAAGGCGCTAAATGACAGCAAAAAACCCGGCTTATCCAGCCATCGAAGTGACACGTTTCAACAAATAATGCCTGCCATTAAGTGGAATTTAATTTTCACCTCCCCCTGACTTTGGGGGGAAGTCTTCAGGGAGTTCGTTTTGTCACCACTAATAATTTCAGGCAGGAATTGGTCATGAATGCGAGTGCAGCCGCTACACCAGAGACAGCAAAGAAAGGTTTCAGTGACCTTCTCGCCCGCCTGCGCGCTAATCCGCGAATCCCCTTAATTGTTGCTGCCGCGGCGGTGATTGCCGTGGTTTTTGCCTTGGTGATGTGGGCGAAAGCGCCTGATTATCGTGTCCTTTATAACAACCTCTCTGATGAGGATGGCGGCGCGATTGTCACTCAGCTGACGCAAATGAACATCCCTTACCAGTTTGCTGAAAACGGTGGAGCGCTGATGGTGCCCGCCGAAAAAGTGCATGAATTGCGTCTGCGCCTCGCACAGCAGGGCCTGCCGAAAGGCGGCAATGTTGGCTTTGAGCTGATGGATAAAGAGAAATTCGGTATCAGCCAGTTCAGCGAGCAAGTCAACTATCAGCGTGCGCTGGAAGGTGAACTGTCGCGCACCATCGAAACGCTGGGTCCGGTAAAAAGCGTACGCGTGCATCTGGCGATGCCAAAACCGACCTTGTTCGTGCGCGAGCAGAAAGCCCCGTCCGCCTCAGTAACCTTGAATCTGCAACCAGGCCGTGCGCTGGATGAGGGCCAGATTCAGGCGATTCAGCACATGGTATCGAGCAGCGTGGCCGGTTTGCCGCCAGGCAACGTGACTGTGGTCGATCAAACCGGTCGCTTGCTGACGCGTTCAGACAGCGAAGGTCGTGACCTGAATGATGCGCAACTGAAATATGCCTCAGAAGTGGAAGCGCGCTTCCAGCAGCGTATTGAAGCCATCCTTAATCCGATTGTTGGCCAGGGCAATGTGCATGCGCAGGTGACGGCGCAGATCAACTTTGACCGCAGCGAACAAACCGACGAGAAATATCAACCGAACGCCAACCCGAACAACACCGCGGTGCGTTCGCGTCAAACCAATACTTCCGAGCAAAATGGCAGCCCGTATCCTGGCGGCGTGCCGGGTGCATTGTCGAATCAGCCTGCGCCAGCCAATACCGCGCCGGTAACCAATCCGCAAAACAACGCTAACGGCCAGAATGCCAACGGGCAAAACGCTAACGCGCAGAACAATGCGCAAAATAACGGCAGCACCACCAGCACCGCACAAAGCAGCGGCCCAAGCAGCTCCAGCCGTAATGACACGGTTAACTACGAACTGGATCGCACCATCCGTCATACCAAAGTTAACGTTGGTGATGTGCAGCGCCTGTCTGTTGCGGTGGTGGTGAACTACCTCGACGACGGCAAAGGCAAACCGGCTGCGCTTAACGAGCAGCAGATCAAACAGATTGAAGATTTAACCCGCGAAGCGATGGGCTATTCCCAAGCACGTGGCGATAGCGTCAATGTCGTGAACTCGCAGTTCAACATGACCGAGCCAAGCACGGGCGACCTGCCATTCTGGCAGCAACAAGCCTTCTTCGATCAGTTGATGACCGCCGGTCGCTGGCTGCTGGTGGCGTTGGTTGCCTTCATCCTCTATCGCAAGCTGGTGCGTCCACAGCTGATGCGTAAGAAAGCCGAAGAGAAAGCAGCGGCTGAAGCAGCGGCAGCGCGCGCAGCGGCGATGGAAGATGAAGAAGCCTTCAGCGTGCAGCTCAGCAAAGATGAGTTGGAACAAGAGCGTAAATCTTCTAACCGCATGAGCGCCGAGGTGATGAGCCAGCGCATCCGCGATATGTCTGAAAACGATCCGCGCGT
This sequence comes from Pantoea sp. CFCC18179, assembly GCF_059412405.1. Lineage (NCBI taxonomy): Bacteria > Pseudomonadati > Pseudomonadota > Gammaproteobacteria > Enterobacterales > Erwiniaceae > Pantoea > Pantoea sp. CFCC18179. Next base: position 416,042 of record NZ_JBNBPM010000001.1, read on the forward strand.
TGTGGCGCTGGTTATCCGTGAATGGATGAGTAACGAACTATGAGTCTGACCGGTACTGAAAAAAGCGCCATTCTGATGATGACTATCGGCGAAGAGCGTGCGGCAGAGGTGTTCAAGCACCTCAACCAGCGTGAAGTGCAGCATCTGAGTCAGGCGATGGCCAGCATGAAGCAAGTTTCGCACAAGCAGCTGACTGAAGTGCTGCGTGAGTTCGAAGCCGATGCCGAACAGTTTGCGGCGCTGAGCCTCAACTCCAACGATTACCTGCGTTCGGTGTTGATCAAAGCGTTGGGCGAAGAGCGCGCCTCCAGCCTGTTGGAAGATATTCTCGAGAAGAACGAGACCACCAGCGGCATGGAAACGCTCAACTTCATGGAGCCACAAGCGGCGGCCGATCTTATCCGCGACGAACATCCGCAGATCATCGCCACCATTTTGGTGCACCTCAAACGCGGTCAGGCAGCGGATATTCTGGCGCTGTTCGACGAACGTCTGCGTCACGATGTGATGCTGCGTATCGCTACCTTCGGTGGTGTGCAGCCAGCGGCGTTGGCGGAACTGACCGAAGTGCTCAACGGCTTGCTGGATGGCACCAACCTCAAGCGCGCGAAGATGGGCGGCGTGAGAACCGCAGCCGAGATTATCAACCTGATGAAAACGCAGCAGGAAGAAGCGGTTATCGAAGCGGTACGCGACTTCGATGGCGAGCTGGCACAGAAGATCATCGACGAGATGTTCCTGTTCGAAAACCTGGTGGAAGTGGACGACCGCAGCATCCAGCGTCTGTTGCAGGAAGTGGAATCCGAGCAGTTGCTGGTGGCATTGAAAGGTGCCGAGCAGCCGCTGCGCGAGAAGTTCCTCAAGAACATGTCGGCACGTGCGGCCGATATCCTGCGCGACGATCTGGCCAACCGCGGACCGGTGCGTATGTCGGCGGTGGAAACCGAACAGAAAGCAATCCTGCTGGTGGTACGCCGTTTGGCAGAAGCAGGCGAAATGGTAATTGGTGGTGGCGAGGAAACCTATGTCTGATGCCTTTTCCGCCCGTGCCTGGCAGCGCTGGCAGCCTGATGATTTAGGCAGCCCGTTTGGCGCCGAGCCGGTGCAGCCGATGGTTGAAGAACCGCAAGTGGATGTTGAACTGAGCGCCGAAGCGGAACAGCAGCAGCAACTCGAACGTATGCAGCAGCAGATGCGTAAAGATGCGCAGACGCAAGGCTACAGCGAAGGTTATCAAAAGGGGTTTGCCGAGGCGCAACAAAACGGTTATGACGCCGGTTTCCAGCAAGGTTTAGCCGATGCACAGCAGCAGCAAGCGCCGTTGCAGGCGCGTATGCAGCAGTTGGTGACCGAGTTCCATCACACGCTGGAAGCGCTCGACAGCGTGATCGCCTCACGTCTGATGCAGCTGGCATTGGAAGCGGCACGCACGGTGATTGGACAAGCCACGCAGGTGGATGGCAGCGCCCTATTGCGTCAGATTCAACAGTTGATTCAGCAAGAGCCGATGTTCAGCGGCAAACCGCAGTTGCGTGTGCATCCGGACGATTTGCAACGCATCGAGCAGACGCTCGGCCCAACGCTGGATCTGCACGGCTGGCGTTTGCTGGCCGATAGCACGCTGCATCCCGGTGGCTGCAAACTCAGCGCGGAAGATGGCGATCTCGATGCCAGCGTGGCAACGCGCTGGCAGGAACTGTGCCGCCTCGCTGCGCCGGGGACGCTGTAATGACCTCGCGCCTGTCACGCTGGCTCGGTGCGCTCGACGCCTTCGAAGACCGCATTTCTCAAGTGCAAACGGTGCGTCGTTATGGCCGTTTGACGCGTGCCACCGGCTTGGTGCTGGAAGCCACCGGGCTGCAACTGCCGCTCGGTGCCACCTGCATTATTGAACGTACCGATGGCAGCAAAATCACTGAAGTAGAAAGTGAAGTAGTTGGCTTCAACGGGCAGAAACTGTTGATGATGCCGCTGGAAGAAGTCGACGGCATTTTGCCTGGCGCTCGCGTGTATGCGCGCATCAGTGGCGACAGCGGACACAGCGGCAAACAGATGTTGCTCGGCCCGGAACTGCTGGGTCGCGTGCTGGATGGCAGCGGCAAACCGCTGGATGGTTTGCCCTCGCCAGAAACCGGCTACCGCGCGCCGCTGATCACCGCGCCATTTAACCCATTGCAACGTACGCCGATTGAAGATGTGCTGGATACCGGCGTACGCGCGATTAACGCCCTGCTCACCGTCGGTCGCGGCCAGCGTATGGGTTTGTTCGCCGGTTCGGGCGTCGGTAAAAGTGTGCTACTCGGCATGATGGCGCGTTACACCAAAGCCGATGTGATTGTGGTTGGCTTGATTGGCGAACGTGGCCGTGAAGTAAAAGAGTTTATTGAAAACATTCTCGGTGCCGAAGGCCGTGCGCGTTCGGTGGTGATTGCTGCGCCAGCGGATGTGTCGCCGCTGCTGCGTATGCAAGGTGCCGCTTACGCCACGCGCATCGCCGAAGATTTTCGCGATCGTGGTCAGCATGTATTGCTGATTATGGATTCCCTCACCCGCTATGCGATGGCGCAACGTGAAATCGCGCTGGCGATCGGTGAGCCACCGGCGACCAAAGGTTATCCACCTTCGGTATTCGCCAAACTGCCGGCGCTGGTAGAACGCGCCGGTAACGGTACGCACGGCGGCGGCTCGATTACCGCTTTCTATACCGTGTTAACCGAAGGCGACGATCAGCAAGACCCGATCGCCGATTCAGCACGTGCGATTCTTGACGGCCACATTGTGCTGTCGCGCCGTCTGGCGGAAGCCGGTCATTATCCGGCGATTGATATTGAAGCCTCGATCAGCCGCGCCATGACCTCATTAATTGATGAGTCGCATTATGCGCGTGTGCGTCAGTTCAAACAGTTGCTCTCCAGTTACCAGCGTAACCGCGATCTGGTGAGCGTGGGTGCGTATGCCGCAGGCAGCGATCCAATGCTGGACAGAGCCATCAAGCTCTACCCAGAGATGGAAGCCTTCCTGCATCAAGGTATTTTCGAACGCAGCGACTACGACGATGCCTGTTTGCATCTGCAGGCGATGTTCGGGTAACGCTGGGAAGCGAGGTTAAGCCATGAAAACTGCCAGTGCCATCGACAAGCTGCGCGATATCGCGGAGCAAGAGCTGGAAAGTGCGGTGATCCATCTCGGCGATATGCGCCGTGGCGTGCAGCAGGCCGATGAACAACTCAACATGCTGCTGGATTATCAGGATGAGTATCGCAATAAGCTCAACCAGGATATGTCCGGCGGCATCGCCAGCACGCGCTGGAGCAACTACCACCAATTTATTCAGACGCTAGAAAAAGCTATCGATCAGCATCGCCAGCAGCTTTTCCAGTGGAATCAGCGTTTAGAAACCGCGCTGAGCAACTGGCGTGAGAAGCATAAGCGGCTCAATGCTTATCAAACCTTGATTACGCGCGCTGAGGAAAAAGCATTACTACAAGAAAACCGTCTCGATCAGAAACGGATGGATGAATTTGCCCAACGGGCCGCATTGAGGAAAGGCGAATGATTACGCTGCCAACACTTGCTACGCAAACCTCGGTTAAGGGAGAAGCGGATACTTCAGTTTCACCCGATCTTTTGCAAGGTGTCGATACGCTGCCGCAGGGATTTATCACGGAACTCGGCAACCGTTTATTGACGCTGGCAAAGCAACAAGGTGTTAACACGCAATCAACTGATCTCACAGCAGAAGTTGATGAAAAAGACGTCACAAAAGCGTCATTAAGCGCGTTATTACAGGCATTGGACAAACCGGATGCGTTAAACGCACTTTTACAGCCGGAAAACACTAAAGCCACGCTGAAATCAGCCGATGATAAAGACAAGAGTGAGGCAAGTTCGTTAAGTGCCAGCGACTTACAGAATGTGCAGGCGTTATTCGCCATGTTGCCGGTAGCCGTTGAAAACCGCAACAGTCAGCCAACCGTAAGCAGCAGCCTGAGCGAAGGCAAAACTGACACTCGCGCTTCGCTTAATGCCGCATTGTTAAACGGTTCGCTGCAAAGCGCAGTAAAAGAAGAATCGGCGCAACCAGATAGTGCCGGTAAGAAAGCCAGCGATGCTGTAAGTGTCTTAACGCAAACCAGCGCCAGCACGCAGGCCAGCAACAACAGCGCCACCGCCAGTTCAGCCGGTGCACTGACGCTGGATGAGAGTTTCAAGCAAGTGTTGAGCGCGTTGAGTAAGCCAGAAGAACGCAGCTCTGCGCAAAACAGTAGTAATGATGTGGCGACGCCAATCACCAGTGCGCCGCTCAGCAGCACCAGTTCACTGGTTGCCAGCACCGCCTCGACCAGCACTACGCCGTCGACGCCGATGCTGAATGCGCAACTCGGCAGCAGCGAGTGGCAGCAAGCGCTGAGTCAACAAATTGTGATGTTTAGCCGCAATGGGCAGCAGAACGCCGAATTGCGCTTACATCCGCAGGATCTGGGCGCTATCCAGATCAGCCTGACGCTCGATAAAGATCAGGCACAGTTAAATATGGTTTCCAGCCACAGCCAAGTGAGGGCCGCGCTGGAAGCGGCTCTCCCTCAGCTGAAAACAGCGCTGGCGGAGAGCGGAATAAACCTGGGACAGAGTAACGTCAGCAGCGACGCCTTCGCACAGGGCCAGAGTTATCAGGGCCAACAAGAAGGACGTCGTGACGGACAGCACGGCAGCTTTACCCTCTCCCAGGACAGTGAAAACGAGATAACGCCTATTGCCGTCCCGGCAGCTCTTCAAGCGCGCGCGGCCGGTAACGGCGCTGTCGATATCTTTGCCTGACAGCAGCTAAACGCTGAAGGTAAGCGTAAAACCCGCGTCTTTTCTTGCCATTGTTTGACTTAAGACGCGGGATAATCTGTCCAGGTGAGCCGAGAGGTTTGCCCATAATTCACAGGAAGTAACTGCAAGATGTCTGATAACGCGAAAGCTAAAGGCCGCAAACGTTCACTACTAATACCGGTGTTACTGATTGTAACGCTGGCCGCTTGCAGCGTGGCAGGCTATGCAGTCTGGCGAATGATGAATAAACACGAGGGCAGCCAGACGGAAGCAGCGAAAGTTGAGCCTCCGGTCGCTCCTGTATTTTTTGCAATGGATACGTTTACAGTTAACCTGGTCAATCCTGACAACGATCCTGACCGTGTGCTGTACGTGGGGTTCACCCTGCGTCTGCCCGATGAGGACACCCGTCGTCGGTTGAATGATTACCTGCCGGAAGTGCGCAGCCGTTTGTTACTGCTGCTGTCACGCCAGAGCGCTACCGCGCTGGCAACCGAGCAAGGCAAGCAAGCGCTGGTTGATCAAATCAAACAGGTTCTTGCCCCGCCACTGGTAAAAGATCAACCGGCTCAGGTCGTCAGTGACGTGCTGTTTACCGCCTTCATTTTGAGGTGATTTAATGGGCGATAGCATTCTCTCCCAGGCTGAGATTGACGCGCTGCTTAATGGCGACAGTGACAGCGCGGAAGTAGAGAACAGTTCCAAAGGGGCCGATGGCGACATCCGTCCCTATGATCCCAATACTCAGCGTCGCGTGGTGCGTGAGCGTTTGCAGGCGCTGGAGATCATCAACGAGCGATTTGCCCGTCAATTTCGTATGGCGCTGTTTAACCTGCTGCGCCGCAGCCCGGATATCAGCGTCGGTGCGATCAAGATTCAGCCGTATCACGAGTTTGCCCGCAACCTGCCGGTGCCAACCAACCTGAACCTGATCCACCTCAAGCCGCTGCGTGGCACGGCGCTGGTGGTGTTTTCACCGAGCCTGGTATTTATTGCTGTCGATAACTTGTTTGGCGGCGACGGTCGTTTTCCGACCAAAGTGGAAGGCCGTGAATTTACCCACACCGAACAGCGCGTAATCCGTCGCATGTTAAAGCTGGCGCTGGATGGCTACAGCGATGCGTGGAAAGCCATTTATCCGCTGGACGTCGAATATGTACGTTCAGAGATGCAGGTTAAATTCACCAATATCACCACTTCGCCGAACGACATCGTGGTCAACACGCCGTTCCAGGTGGAGATCGGTAACCTGGTGGGTGAATTCAACATCTGTATTCCGTTTTCAATGATTGAGCCGCTGCGCGAGCTGCTGGTCAATCCACCGCTGGAAAACTCCCGTCAGGAAGATAACCACTGGCGCGACAATCTGGTGAAACAGGTGCAGCACTCGGAGCTGGAGCTGATTGCCCACTTCGCGGAAACATCGCTGCGTCTGTCGCGCATTTTGCAACTGAAACCTGGTGACGTCCTGCCGATTGAGAAGCCGGATCGCATCATTGCCCACGTCGATGGCGTACCTGTCCTGACCAGCCAATATGGCACCATTAATGGTCAGTATGCCCTGCGTGTAGAACATTTGATTAACCCGATTTTGAATTCGCTGAACGAGGAACAGCCCGATGAGTGACAGCAAGAAACCGTCCGATGACGACATCTCCGCGGACGATCTGTGGGCTGCAGCTATGAACGAACAGACCGCCACCAGCGCGCCTGATCCGACTGAGAATGTGTTCAAATCACTCGACAATCCGGGTGTCAGCGGCTCGCTGCAAGATATCGATCTGATCATGGATATCCCGGTCAAACTGACCGTGGAGCTGGGTCGTACCAAGATGACCATCAAAGAGCTGCTGCGTTTGACGCAAGGTTCAGTGGTGGCGCTGGATGGTCTGGCCGGTGAACCGCTGGATATCCTGATCAACGGCTATCTGATTGCGCAAGGTGAAGTGGTGGTGGTGAACGACAAATATGGCGTGCGCATCACTGACATCATCACGCCATCTGAACGTATGCGTCGTTTGAGCCGCTAAGCATGTTGAAGAACACGCAAACAGAGCAACCGGTTCACAGCCAGCCGGTGGTCTCCACCGGTTCGGTGATTGGCCAGGTCAGCAGCGTACTGGCGGTGATTGTTCTGTTGATTCTCGCTTGTGGCTGGTTGGCGAAACGTCTGGGTTTTGCGCCAAAAACCGTCACCGGCCAGGCGCTAAAAGTCAGCGCCACCGTGCAAGTCGGTCAACGTGAACGTGTGGTGATTGTCGATACCGCTGATGCGCGTTTGGTTTTGGGCGTAACCGCTCAGCAAATCACCCATCTGCACTCTCTACCGCCGTTGCCGCCGGAAGAACAGGCTGGCAACGCTGCTGCACCGCAGGATTTCCGTCAGCTGTTGCAGAACATGGTTAAACGTCCCGGAAAACCCCAATGATGCGTCGACTCCTCGCTCTTTTGCCGCTGTTATTGCTGGCACCGGTTGCCCATGCGCAACTGCCGGGATTGATCAGCCAGCCGCTGGCTAACGGCGGCCAAAGCTGGTCGCTGCCGGTGCAGACGCTGGTGTTCATCACCTCGCTGACCTTTATTCCGGCGGTGTTGCTGATGATGACCAGCTTCACGCGCATCATCATTGTATTTGGTCTGCTGCGTAACGCCTTGGGTACGCCTTCTGCGCCGCCTAACCAGGTGCTGCTCGGCCTCGCGCTGTTTTTAACCTTCTTTATTATGGCGCCGACTTTCGACAAGATTTATTCCGACGCTTATCTGCCGTTCAGCCAGGACAAAATCAGCATGGCGGACGCGATTGATAAAGGGGCGCAGCCGCTGCGCGAATTTATGCTGCGTCAAACGCGTGAAGCCGATTTAGCGCTGTTCGCTCGCCTGGCGAATACGCCGCCGATTCAAGGCCCGGAAGCGGTGCCAATGCGCATTCTGCTGCCGGCTTACGTCACCAGTGAATTGAAAACCGCCTTCCAGATTGGTTTTACCGTGTTCATCCCGTTCCTGATCATCGATTTGGTGGTCGCCAGCGTGCTAATGGCGCTGGGGATGATGATGGTGCCGCCAGCCACCATTTCCCTGCCGTTCAAGCTGATGCTATTTGTGTTGGTGGATGGCTGGCAATTGCTGGTGGGTTCACTGGCGCAGAGTTTCTACTCGTAGTTCGGTCACCATAAATGGCGACCCTACAAAAGGCAGGTACGGTTTTCGTAGGGTGCGCATTTTTGCGCACCTCCTCAGACATCTCCGCACCCATCAGCAGTGATCAATATCTATTGAGGAATGCAACATGACACCTGAATCAGTAATGGTTATGGGCCAGGAAGCAATGCGCGTCGCCCTGATGATGGCGGCACCGATGTTGCTGGTGGCGATGGTAAGCGGCTTGATCATTAGCGTGTTGCAAGCGGCAACCCAGATCAACGAACAAACCCTCTCCTTTATTCCGAAAATTTTGGCCGTGGCGGCAACAGCGGTGATCGCCGGTCCGTGGATGTTAAATCTTATGCTTGATTACATTCGCACCCTGTTTAGCAACCTGCCGTACATTATTGGCTAATGATTAACTTCGACAGCAGCCAGCTGATCCATTGGGTCGCACAATTTTTCTGGCCAATGGTGCGTTTGCTGGCGCTGTTTGCCAGCGCACCGATGCTGAGCGAAAAGTCGATTCCCAAGCGCGTCAAAATTGGTCTGGCGGTATTAACCACCTACATCATTATTCCAGTGCTGCCGCCGGTGGAAGTGACGCTGTTTACGCCCGCTGGATTCTGGTTGTTGCTGCAACAGTTACTGATTGGCATCAGCATTGGGCTGACCATGCAATTGGCCTTTGCGGCGGTACGTATGGCCGGTGAAGTGATTGGTTTGCAGATGGGTTTGTCGTTTGCCACCTTCTTTGATCCCGGCAGCCGTTTGAACATGCCGGTGCTGGCGCGCTTTCTCGATATGCTGGCGATGCTGCTGTTTCTTACCTTCAACGGCCACCTGTGGCTGATTTCATTGTTAGTCGATAGTTTCCACACCTTGCCGATCAGCGATCATCCGCTTAACGCCAATGCCTTTATGGCCCTGGTGAAGGCCGCCGGGTTAATTTTCCTTAATGGCATGATGTTAGCGCTGCCTTTAATAGTTCTGTTACTCACGCTTAACATGGCACTAGGTTTGTTAAACCGTGTTTCACCACAGCTATCCATTTTCGCCATTGGCTTCCCGATTACCTTAACGGTGGGGATCCTCAGTATGGGGATGATGATGCCGCTGCTTGCTCCCTTCTGTGAACATCTGTTCAGCGAAGTCTTTGATTTACTCGCGCAGTTTATGTCAGAACTTTCCCGCGCAGGTTGATTAACTATTCTGTAGGCGTTCTTAAGTAATAGTTAAGCAATGGGAATAGGTCTGTGCATTTTTCGAACCATATTTCCCAGAAATCAACTGAGGAAATTCTGATAAATGCGCATTTTAGGTGAAAATTATTCTTATTAAACGGCGCTTCGCGTATTTTAGTCAGACGATTCCTAAGGTATCTAACTTTATGAATTGGACGTTGAAATGCTCAAAGGGCTGTTTTTAAACAAAAAAAATTTCACAGCGATTTTTCTTGTCTAAATCCCTTTTTTCCGGCATTGTCAACGCTCGCTAAAGCGTCACACTTTCGCGATTCAAATGTTTTTAAGAATTGTCCTATCAGATTTGTCTGTGATCTAAGCGATAGTGACAGGGCTCTCAAAACAGAGCGATTTAAACACTTAATCCAAATCCTTAGCCATTCCCACTATGGCTGAGTTTAGAGTGACGTGGATGCACTAAAAAAATAACTTCGCAGGACGGTTCAGGGAAGAGTCATGATGGCGCATGGATCACTATCGCCAATCTGCCGAGCAGAATATAAAAGTGTCTTTGGAAATTTCTCTCGTACCGCAAACGCGTATTCATCGTTGATTTAAACGGATAACAAATTGGTGAGGGTCGCTATAATGCCAACGATTATTATGGATTCATGTAATTACACACGCCTGGGTTTGTCTGACTATATGTCGGCCAAAGGAGTTAAAAAGAAAAATATTACTCCGGTGTCCGATATCGAACAGTTACAACAACGTTGCGAGCAATTAAAGCCGGGCGTGGTATTTATCAACGAAGAGTGCTTTATTCACGAATCAGATTCGAGCGATCGTATTCGTGCCATTATTATGCAGCATCCTGATACTTTATTCTTTATATTCATGGCGATCTCGAATATCCATTTTGAGGAATACCTCTACGTTCGTAAGAACCTGATTATTACATCAAAATCGATAAAAACCTCGACGTTGGATTCATTATTAGGTACTTACCTGCAAAAGAAACTCAACGCTTCGCCACGTATTTCCGCTGGCCTCGATGTGCATCCACTGACATTAAGCCAGACTGAATCAAATATGCTGAAGATGTGGATGTCAGGTCATGACACCATTCAAATTTCAGACAAGATGCAAATTAAAGCTAAAACAGTTTCGTCACACAAAGGTAATATTAAACGCAAAATTAAAACCCATAATAAGCAGGTTATTTATCATGTGGTGCGTTTAACCGATAATGTGACCTCAGGAATTTACGTTAACGTTCGTTAATTCCGCACGGTGAATAATAGGGCCGATCGTGAGATCGGCCCTTTCTCGTTTTGCGAGTTAGATCCCACTTCCCCGTCTAATCCTTTCACCGCCGCTGCCGATGCTTACTCTCATCACCCCTAGATAGAGAGCAAGGATATGAAAACAGCATCGATTGATGAGCAACATAAGCTCAGCATCTGGCAGAACCTGCGCCTGATGCCTTTGTTCAGTATGATCTTTGGTGGCATTCTGCTGCTTTTTGCCCTGTGCATTGGACTCGCCAGCTATTTTTTGATTCAAAGTAACAATTCCCTCAATGATGCCACCGAAGAAATTCAAATCCGCATGGGCATCTCCAACAGTTCCAACCATCTGCGTACCGCGCGTTTGAACGTGCTGCAATCCGGTGCGGCGGCACGTATTGGTGAGATGGACGGTTACCGCGCGGATTTAGCGGCCACCGAGAAGCGCATCAAGCAGGCGCGTGAAGGCTTTAAGGTGTATATGGATCGCCAAGCCAAGACACCTGAAGATATCGCGCTCGACGAACCGTTAACCGCCAGCTTTAACGCGTATATCGATAAAGGCTTGAAGCCGATGATTGAATCGGCCAAACAAGGCAGCTTTGAAGGCATTGTGGCGCAAGAGACCGATGTGACGCGCAAGCTGGATGACGCTTACAACGCGGTATTGCTGAAAGCGATTAAAATCCGTACCGATCGCGCAGAAGCGATCAATGCCGCCGCCGCGCATCAATCACGCGTCGGCTTTATCGCCATGGCCGTGGCCTTTGTGGCGGCCTTGGTGCTGGTGCTGCTGACCTTCGTGTTCCTGCGTCGCGTGGTAATTAATCCGCTGCGCCAATCGGTTGATCGCATTGAACGCATCGCACAAGGCGACCTGACCGCGCCGGAACAAGCTTTTGGCCGCAGCGAGATTGGTAGCCTGCTGCACAACCTGCAACTGATGCAGGCTTCGCTGGTGCGCACCGTTGGCACGGTACGCGAAGGTGCGGTAGCGATTTACCAAGGTTCGAGCGAAATCTCCGCCGGTAACACCGATTTATCTTCCCGCACTGAAGAACAAGCTTCGGCGCTGGAGCAGACTGCCGCCAGTATGGAGCAGTTGACCGCGACGGTGAAGCAGAACGCCGAGAACGCCCATCACGCCAGCCAGCTGGCGGCGGATGCTTCTGGCAAAGCGCGCAGCGGCGGTGATCTGGTGAATGGCGTGGTGCAAACCATGAACAATATTTCTGGCAGCTCGAAGAAGATTGCCGAAATCACCAACGTGATTAATAGCATCGCCTTCCAGACCAACATTCTGGCCTTGAACGCCGCAGTGGAAGCGGCACGCGCCGGTGAACAAGGCCGCGGCTTTGCCGTGGTGGCCAGCGAAGTGCGTAATCTGGCCCAGCGCAGTGCGCAGGCAGCGAAAGAGATCGAAACCTTGATCGCCGAATCGGTGGGATTGATCACCAACGGTTCGCGTCAGGTCGGTGAAGCCGGTAGCACCATGGGCGAGATTGTCGAAGCGGTGCGCCGCGTGACTGACATCATGGCGGAGATTGCGGCAGCGTCTGATGAGCAAAGTCGCGGCATTCAGCAGGTGAGCCTGGCGGTGACCGAGATGGATAACGTGACACAGCAGAACGCCTCGCTGGTTGAAGAGGCGTCTTCTGCGGCGGCGTCGCTGGAAGATCAGGCGGGCCGATTGACGCAGGCGGTGGCGGTGTTCCGTCTCAATGACAGCCCGGCAGCGCAGCTGGTGAAATCTGCACCATCGGCGTTGCGTGCGCCAACGTTGACGCCACGTCCGGCATTGGCCTCGGCGGGTAATGATAATTGGGAAACGTTTTAATCTGTTTTAGGAAAGGTCGCCATGAATGGCGACCCTACGTTATCAGGTTCGCATTTATGCGCACCTGACATTACGCCTCTACATACGGCTCAACAAATATCCCTTCCGCGTGGTCGCTCTCATTAAAGAACCAAATCCCCAACGGATAATCTTCCAGCGCCACGAGATACATGATGCCTTCATTAAATGCTTCCACTGCCAGCACCGTACCTAAGCGGCGCGGGCCGCCGTCGGTTTTCACTGTAACGCGGTCATTCACCTTCATTGATTACTCTCCACAAATAGTCCTGCGACACAGTTTAACGGAAGATAATCAATGCTGCCTGATCGCGATCAGCGTCGAGCGATAACCCACACCGCATGCACGATGCCGGGAATGTAGCCACATAGCGTCAACAGGATGTTGAGCCAGAAAGCACCGCCAAATCCTACTTGCAGGAAAACGCCCAGCGGCGGCAGTAAAATCGCTATCACAATACGTAAAAAATCCATATTCGCTCCCTGATATCACTTAACAATCAATCGCTAAGCATAGACGCTGTCATGCACTTCGCGCTGAAAAACAGGTAAAGCTCTGTCAATATCAGACTTTTCGCTTTCTTAACATTTCATGGCGAGACTTTTGACGCAGCCAACTCGTACACTTCTCCTCACTGCACCAACCCCAAAGGCGCAGTCAACCTAAAAGTAACAAGGATTTTTGCCCGCGCAGCGCGGGCTTTTTTTTGCCCGCCATTTACCCTCGCCGCCGCCTTTTTCAGCAACGTCTATACTTGCAAACTATACGGGTAATTCATCCGACCGCCTCTGGGAGGGCGCCATGACGACGGCAAAAGAGTACAGCGAGAATGTGCAGCGCGAAGTCAATATTGATGTCGATGCGCTGCTGGAAGCGATTCAGAAGAAAACTTCCGGCGAAGTGAAAGAGTTTATGGAAGCTGAACACGCGCATCGCGTCAAAGTGAATGGCGAAGCTTATGACTCCTACACCGAGTTAGCCGAAGCCTTTGAACTCGATATCCGCGACTTCGCCATTACCGAAGTGAATCGCTGAAATCGATTACAAAAAAATACCCGGCACTCAGGCCGGGTAAAGTAAATCAGTAAATTCGTTACACCAGGGAATTCTTAACACCTGGTCAGATTACGCCTTAGTGCACTTAAGACAAGTCTTAACCCTGCAAGCTAATCGAACAATTTCGTCTATCCTTTCACGCTAACTGCCGTTAACACCGCGCCACGGCTGATGATTTTCTGTGCACGAATCGTGCATGGAGGATTCTGCAGCGGCTAGCATTTAAGAATTATCCTGGTTGTAGTGGTCAAGCTCACGCGAAAAAGTGTGATCGCCATTACGCTATTATACTGATTACTCTCTGCTTTACGGATGCCTTTGGCGTAAGGAGTGTGATGATGCTGAGTCTGAACGCGTCTCTGCTGATCGTTACCGATCTGGATGGCTCATTACTGGATCACCATGACTACAACTGGGATGCCGCCAGCGAATGGTTGGCGCGGCTGAAACAACATCAAATCCCGCTGGTGATTTGTTCCAGCAAAACCGCTGCGGAGATCATCCCACTGCAAAAACGTTTGGGGATCATCGGCGCCCCGTTTATTGCGGAAAACGGCGCGCGCGTGGCGTTGGAGGCACAAACACCGCCGGAAGAACCCAGCGCCGCCTACCGTGCGCTGTGCCACACGCTGCAAGGCTTGCAAACGCAATTCCGCTTCAACGGTTTTCATCAATTTAGCGATGCCGATGTGGCGCGTTTCACCGGTTTAACGCTGGCCGAAGCCAGCCAAAGCCGCTTACGTGAAGCTTCAGAGGTGGTGTTGTGGCGTGATGACGAACATCGCTTAGCGGCATTTCGCGAGGAATTAGCTAAACACAATCTGGCGCTAACCCAAGGGGGTCGCTTCTGGCACGTCATGCCCGCCGGCAGCGGCAAAGGCATCGCGCTGGAACAGATCACCCAACATTTCGCGCAACGGGAAGGGCAACCGCGCATCACCATTGGGCTGGGCGACGGGCCCAATGATGTGCCCATGCTGGAGCGCGTCGATTATGCCGTGGTGATCAAGGGCTTCAGTAAAACGCCAGTCAACCTGCAACGCAGCGATACAAACAACGTTTACCACACCGCGCACGTTGGCCCGCAAGGCTGGCGTGAAGGTCTGGACTATTTTCTTGCGCCTAACGATTAATGGCCTAACCAGGAGGATGAGACGATGAGTGATTTTTACCAGAATGGTGTCATTACTAATTTCCATAATCTCACCCACCGCAGCGTTGAATCGCTGGAAAAAGAGATGGTGCGCTTTGCGCGCAAACGCAAAATGGGGCTGATTTTACCGTCGCTGTTTTCTGAACTTGAAGGGCCAGCGTTGGATAACATCGTTAATGAACTGGCAAAAGTGCCCTACCTCGATGAAATCGTTATCGGGCTGGATCGCGCCGATCGCGATCAGTTTATGTTTGCGCGTGAGTTCTTCTCACGCCTGCCGCAACGGCATCGCATTTTGTGGAACGATGGCCCGCGCCTCAAAGCGCTGGATGCCGAATTAGACAAAGAGGGATTATCGCCGAGCCAACCTGGTAAAGGCCGCAATGTGTGGTTCTGTACCGGCTACACGCTGGCGTCGGATCGCACCCAATGCGTGGCGCTGCACGATTGCGATATCGTCACCTACGAACGGGGTATGCTGGCGCGATTGCTGTATCCGCTGGCCAATCCGGCGTTTCAATACGAGTTCTGCAAAGGCTTCTACGCACGCGTCGCCGATGGCAAATTGAATGGCCGCGTTGGCCGTTTGCTGGTCGGCCCGCTGTTACGTTCGCTGCAAAAAGTCTACGGCCATTCGGAATATCTCGATTATCTCACCAGCTTCCGTTATCCGCTGTCCGGCGAGTTTGCCATGCGCACCCATGTGCTGAACGGCATTAAGATTCCGGGCGATTGGGGATTGGAGATTGGCGTGCTGTCGGAGATCTATCGCAACTACACCACACGCCAAACCTGTCAGGTGGAGATTGCCGATAACTACGATCATAAACATCAGCCGCTGGCCGAGGATGATGGCACCGGCGGCCTGAAGCGCATGAGCAACGACATCGTGCAGTCACTGCTGCGTAAGCTGGCAACCATGGGCGTGCCGCTCACCAGCGATTCGTTCCGCGTGTTGAAAGCCACCTATTATCGCAATGCGCTCGATATGATGGAGATCTACAACCACGAAGCCACCATGAATGGCCTCAAGTTTGATCAGCACATCGAAGAAGCGGCGGTTGAGATGTTCACTCAGGCAATTCTTGATGCCGGGCAATCCTTCATTGAGCGTCCCAATGAGAAGCCATTTATCCCCAGCTGGAGTCGCGTGCAATCGGCCTTCCCCGACATCCTGCAACGTATTTATCAGGCGGTGGAAGAGGACAACGACGGCAAGGTTTAATCGCTGCCGCACACCTGATTACGCCCCTGGGTTTTGGCGCGATACAACCGGCTGTCGGCGCTGGCTTGCAGACTTTCGGCATCGTAATCGCCCTGCGCTTCACTGCTGCTCACACCCGCCGACAGCGTAACGCTGAAGGTGGTGCTGGCGTTAATCAAGATGATTTTCGCCTCGAGGCGCGCACGGATGCGCTCCGCCACCGCCTTCGCCTCTTCCAGCGAGGTTTCCGGCAGCACGATACAAAACTCTTCGCCGCCGATGCGCCCTGCTACATCGTATTTGCGTAACGTGTGGCTAATCACGCTCGCCACGCGAATCAACGCCTGATCGCCCGCATGATGTCCCCAGGTATCGTTGACCTTTTTGAAGTGATCGACATCCAGCTGGATCACCGCAATCGGCGTGTGTTGCTGACTGCCGCGTAGCGCTAAGGCCACAAACTGCTCGAAGAAGGCGCTACGATTGAGTAAGCGCGTTAAGCCATCGTAATTGGCACGCCAGGTCAGTTTGGCCGACATCGCATCCATACGTTTCACCAGACGGAAAATCACCTGATGCGCCACCGCCAGCAGCAGCACGAACAGCAGCCACATGCCCAACATGAACAGCGCCACGCGGCCCAACTCCTGCGAGAATCCCTGGCGCAAGCTTTGGATGTTGATCAGATAGGCATCGACGTTTTTCAGCTTGCTCCAGGTGGCGAACTGCGTTCCGAGCCGCAGCACACCGGCAGGCTGTTGCAAAATACGCTGCTTCAGACGCGCTTCTTGTTCATCGGTGAGCGGCTTATCATTAGGTGCATGCAGCCGGGTGACCTCTTGCAGTGAGCGATCCACCAACAGCAATTTGCCCTGCAACAAACTGTGCCGCGTGGTTTCCATCAGATCGTGGATACGTTGCTGGGTGAAATCCATCGACAGCACGCCATACCAATAGTTGTTGCTGTAAATCGGCGAGCTAACGGTCAACATCAACCCTTCATTGAACATGCCTTGATAACCTTTGGTCCAGCGCAGCGTTGCATGGTTTGGATTGCTCGGATCCTGATCGCGGAAATAGGGGCGCTGCGTCATGATCGCGTAGCTTTGCTCCAGTTCCTGTGCACTTTGCGGTGGGCGCGAACTGATAAAGAAACCGGCGCGTGAGATGTACCAAAAGCGCGAATGAAAATCCTTGCTGGCATCGCCAAACTGCATGATAAAGCTGAACTCCAGCGCGGCGCGCAACTCTTGATCGAGATGGCGGCTGTCGCGGATTAACAGCGAATCACGCATCAGCCAGCTATCGCTCACGCCGTTGATTGGCATGCTGCGTGGGCTGGAAAGCTGCAATTGCCACGAAGGCTGCTGGCGCACTTGCTGGAAGCGCGCAATGGTTTCACGCGCGTGATCGGAATCCAGCGGATGGGTGAGCGCATAGTTAAGCATCTGCTGGTAATAGAGCAGCTCATCAATGCTTTCCTGGAACTGGCTATCTAGGTTTTTCTGGATTTCAGAAAGCTGCGCGCGCTGGCGTTGTTCGTAATTATTTTTGAGCTCTATCGCTTCATGGGTGGTGAGAAACGCGGAGAAAAGAAAGACCGCCAGAAAGCAGAGATGAACCGATAAAAACGGATTACCTAAACGTTGCGAGAATGGCGAGGTTGGCATGCGCAGCCGTGCTCCGGAAAGAGACGAATGCGGAAAGTGTAGTCAGTTGCAGAGAAAGCGTACAGACAAGGATCAAAGTAAAATCAGCGAGCTAAAACAATTCGGGACGGTCCACAACCGTCCCGAATGCGGTTAACTGGCCATCTGTTGCGCGCTGGATAAGTGACTGAGTTCGTCACTGCGAAACGCTTCGCGCCGCACGCTGTAGCCGTCATACCAACGACACTCAACCATTCCACTGGCATTGTCAGTCACCACCATAATGGTGCCGCCCTGTTTGTGCTGAACTTCGTCGCCCATAGCAAAGATCATACCGCACCTCCTTCTTCATCGTTAAATGACCGATGTTAGGTATAGCAGCTGCGCCGGATTTTTTCCTATATGAGAAAGTTATTAATGCATCTTATGCAGAATAAGCAGTTAAAAATGCTGAGAATAAAAAAAGCCGACAAGATTACTTGTCGGCTTTGATAGCACTTCCTGAACAGGAAACTTAGATTTTGCAGCCTTCACAATCCGCTTCGTCGCTGATGTCGGCTGGCACTTCGTTGGCTTTTTCTGCCGCTTTGGCTTCAGCCTGTTCCAGCTGTGCATCGATATCGAATTCAAACATATCGTCGTTCATCATCATCTCCCGGTCGTGATTAGCAATTTCCTGCGCTTTATAACGATTAACCGCGCAGCTTGGCAATCAGATTTACACCTAACAGCACGATCGACCCAACGATAAAGCCGATCACCAGATTGGTGCCGTTGCTCAGCAGCGCTGAAACCAACCCGTTGAAACCGGTGCTGTATTCAGTGATGGCGTGATGCAGCGGCGTGATGCCATGCACGATAATACCGCCACCAACCAAAAACATCGCAATGGTGCCGACCAGCGTCAGCGCTTTCATTAACCACGGTGCAAACGCTAACAACGCGCCGCCAATCGCCTGCGCGACGGTGGACGATTTCTGTTTCAGCCACAATCCGAGGTCGTCAATTTTTACGATCATCGCCACGATGCCGTATACGCCGATGGTGACCAAAATCGCCACCCCCGCCAGAATCAGCACCTGATTCAGCAACGGCGCTTCCGAGACGATGCCCAAGGTAATCGCCACAATTTCCGCCGAAAGGATGAAGTCGGTGCGAATCGCGCCTTTTACTTTGTCCTTTTCAAATGCACGCGGATCTTGCTTAGCCAGTTTATCCAGGCGCTGCTGACGGGCTTCCGGGCTTTGTTCCGCTTTGTCGTGATTCAGGCTGTGCAGCACCTTTTCCACGCCTTCGTAACAAAGATAGGCACCGCCAATCATCAATAACGGCGTAATCAACCACGGCGCGAACGCTGAAATCACCAGCGCCAACGGCACCAGAATCAATTTATTTAAGAACGAGCCTTTGGCTACGCCCCACACCACCGGCAATTCACGGTTGGCTTTGACGCCGCTCACCTGTTGCGCATTTAGCGACAGATCATCGCCCAATACGCCTGCCGTCTTCTTTGCTGCTACTTTTCCCATCACCGAGATATCGTCGAGCAGCGTCGCAATATCATCCAAAAGCGTTAATAAACTGGTTCCTGCCAAAATGGTGTTCCTTATTATTCCGGTTGGTGATCCTGACAACAGGGGCAACGCTCAATCATTGTCACCGTCATATCAGCGATGCCCGCACAGTCCCATTCAACGCGTAATGGCCCGCTTACATCTCCGGCATGCAAATATTTGCTTACCGGGCTTTCCGTCATGCCGCTGATCTCTTCGGTGGCAACCAAGGTGTCGCCAAGATAAATGCGCGCCGTTGCATGGGTGTTCACCATCCGCTCGTCGCGGAGTTGATACAGGCGCTTGACGGTCAGTTTGATGCTGTTCATGGCTCAATTCCGCGTCCCAGAGAAAAGGAAGATCTAAACTGTTCTGCTGGCTAAAAGCAACAATCAGACGCTATTCAACGCGATAGTGATGCAATCCTTGATGATCGATTTCGCTGCTGTCGGTAGCGGCCAGCAGCCACTCTTCCAGCCGTTCGATCAGTGCCGCGTCGTCCAATTGCAGTTTGCCGCGCAGCGCGCATTCCCAGACGATCAGCACTTTCCAGCCGCCTTCACGCAGTTGCTGGATGTAGCGCCTGTCACGCTCCACGTTGCTGTTAATTTTGCCGCTCCAGAATTCGGTGCGCGTCGCTGGCATTTTGAACAGATAACAATGATGACGATGCCAGAAGCAGCCATGAACAAAGATGATCGCTTTTTCGGCGGGCAAGACGAAATCTGGCCGGCCCGGCAGCGCTTTATCCTGCACGCGATAGGTAAAGCCGCGATCTTTAAGAATCAACGCAATACGCTGCTCAATCGCCGTATCCTGATTACGAATGGCACGCATATTTTTGCTGCGAATATCTTGCGAGTGGACGTCTGCCATGGCGTCTCCTTGTTATTAGGGCTCCTTCAACTTTAGCGGTTTAGGCTAAAAGCGAAAGCACACGCCACGCCAATTTCCTCGTTGCGTGATGAGTGTTAGCATAGCCGCCTCTCTGTTAAGGAAAAACGCATGCTTGCTATTGATCCCGCCGCGCCTGTTTCACCCGCCTCTTCTGCTGCTCATCATGATGATGCCTCTGCGCTGTTATTGCAGGTGCTGGATATCTATGCGGCCCGCGATGTGGTGGAACGCTTAAGCGAAGCCGGCGGTCGTGACTGGAGCGTGCCGCGTTTGAACCGCATTCGCACCGGCAAAAGCATTGCACCAGCGCTTTCCAGCGCGGAAGTGACCTGCCTTCAAGCGTTGCTGCCCACGCGCCCGGCGCATTATGACGACGCCAAATTCCGTTTCATCGACTTGTTTGCTGGCATTGGCGGCATTCGCCGTGGCTTTGAACAGATCGGCGGCCAATGCGTATTTACCAGCGAATGGAATAAGGAAGCGGTGCGCACTTACAAAGCCAATTTGTACAGCGATCCGCAGCAGCATCAATTCAACAGTGATATCCGCTTAGTGACGCAACCGGCTGGGCTGAGTGATGAACAGGCGATTTATCAGCACATTGACCGTACCATTCCCGATCATCAGGTGTTGCTGGCCGGTTTTCCTTGTCAGCCGTTTTCACTGGCGGGCGTGAGCAAGAAGAATGCGTTAGGACGCGCGCACGGTTTTGAGTGTGAAGCACAAGGCACCTTATTCTTCGATGTGGCGCGCATTCTCGCCGCCAAAAAGCCGCCGTTCTTTGTGCTGGAAAACGTAAAAAACCTCAAAAGCCACGATAAAGGCCGCACCTTTGCCATCATCATGTCAACGCTGGATGAGCTTGGTTATGACGTCGCCGACGCCGACGAGAGTGGTTTGCCGGACGCGAAGATCATCGATGCGCGCCACTTCTTGCCGCAGCATCGTGAACGTATTGTATTGGTGGGCATTCGCCGCGATAGCGGGCTCAGCAACGGCTTTACGCTGCGCGCCCTGCCCGCGCTCTACCCAAAGAAAGTGCCGTCATTGCACAGCCTGCTGGAAAGCGCGCCTGAAGCCAAATACACCTTGTCGCCCACGCTGTGGAATTATCTCTATCAATACGCCAAAAAGCACAAAGCCAAAGGCAACGGCTTTGGTTTCGGCCTTAACGATCCGCGTAATCTAAATGTTTGCGTACGCACCTTGTCGGCGCGCTATTACAAAGATGGATCGGAAATTCTGATCGATCGCGGCTGGGATCACGCGCAGGGTGAAGCGGATTTCCAGCAAGCAGAAAATATGGCACGTCGTCCACGACGTTTAACCCCGCGTGAATGTGCGCGACTGATGGGTTTTGAAGCGCCGGGCGAAGCACAGCTGCGCATTCCGGTATCGGATACCCAAGCCTATAAGCAGTTTGGCAATTCGGTGGTGGTGCCGGTATTTGCTGCGGTGGCGCAATTGTTGTTGCCGCTGATTGAGCAGCATTCAGCACAAAACACCTAGCTTTTACCCAGCACAATTTCATTTAGTGCCGCGCTTTGTGCTGTTTTCGGAATAATCTCAATCTCTGTCACAAAGCTGTCACGCGCGCTGCCAATACTCGCCTTTTATTTTTTGGAGGCGTTCGATGTCACTCCTTTCCGTTATCTCCCTACCGATGCGTCTGCACGCGCGGTTATCATTCCGCGTCCCGCTGTGGCTCACCAGTTTACGTAGCCAGTTCCTGCTATTTATCGTGCTGTTTTGCGCCTTGCAGTTTGCCGGCGTGCTGTTGCTGAATAATCATGTCAATCAGACGCAAACCTCTCTGCAACAGGCGAATCAACTACGGGAACGCCTGGCGCTACTGGATAAAGCGCGCATTGAGTTGCTGACCGCCAGTGACAATAGCCACCGCGCCGGCATCTATTTGATGCAGGATCAACAAAGTGGCTCGGTAGATAGCTGGAAAAGTCTGGCAGCAGCAGCAGATGATTCACTGAAGCAAGCGCAGCAACAATTCGCCGCTTATCATGCCAATAAAGACAGCCCGCTGGCGCAAGGTTTTGCCATGCTGGCCGAAGGTTTGCAGGAGCAGCTAAAAGGCTTAGCCGCCAACGATATCAATGCCTTTTTCATGGTGCCGATGCAGGCGTTTCAGCAGCAATTTAACGATGCGTGGTTCAGCGAAATCGAGCAGGCCAACCATCAACTTAGCGACGTCAATCACAACACGCTCAGCACCTTAAAGCAGAGCCGCAATATGTCGATGATCGTCTGCGCGGTGTTGATGGCGCTGCTGGCGCTGGCTTCCAGCTTGCTGATGCGCGGCGTGTTGCTGCCGCTGCGTCGTGCCAATGCGCAGCTCGAACACATCGCCACCGGCGATCTGGTGCCGACTCACGATACGCCGCGCCGCCAGTCGCTGGAAACGCGCCAGTTATTCACATCCATTGATACCATGCGCAGCGGCTTGCAGCAGATTGTCAGCGACATCAATACTGTGGCCGTCAGCGTGGCGGCCGGTGCTGAAGAGATGCAGCAGAACAATGAGAAAGTGATGCAGCAGCATCAAGCGCAAAATGCCAGCTTCCATCATCTGTCGCAGCGTCTGGATCGCGTGTCGGAAGAGGTTGAAATCGGCGCGCAGTTCTCGCAGCAGGCTACACAAGAAGCGCAATCGGCGGACGCGTTGATGCGTAACTGCGCGGTTGAAGTCGATAACATGGAAAACCAGATGCAAGAGATCGTCAACGCGGCGGGCGATATCTCCGGCATCGTTGGCATGCTGGATAATCTTTCGATGCAAACCCGTTTACTGTCGTTGAACGCGGCAATCGAATCCGCCCACGCTGGCGCGTATGGCCGCAGCTTCTCGGTGGTGGCGAAAGAGATGGGTTTACTGTCGCAAAAAAGTGGTGAATCAACGCGCCAGATTGATGGTCTGATTCAGCATACGCAGCAGCACGTCAATGATGGCTTTGAGAAAGTACAGGCATTGGAAGTGTTGTTTGCGCAGATCAGCGGCGCAGTATCCGGCGTGGTGACGCAGTTGAGCGAGCTACAGCAAAACAGTGCGGCGCAAAGCCATCGGGTGAAAAAGATTGCGCTGGAGGTGGTCGAGATGAGTGGACAGCTGCAACAAAACGAAGCGTTAAACGCCCATCAAGTGCATTCGGCAACCCAGTTACGTGAACTGTCGGATCGACTGGCGCAGCGCGCGCAGCAGTTTCGCGTCAGTAACGCTTAACAAACCGCAATAAAAAACCCGCCAATCGGCGGGTTTTTTGTTTATTTCTTCTTCTTGCCTTTCTTCAGCAGCGCACGGATCTGCTTCAGTTCTGTTGCGGAGAGTTGTTCTGTTACCGCTTCTTCGGTATGCAGGCTATCCACGGTTGGCTGCTCACCCGCATCCAAACTGGCCTGTAAACGATTAACGATCTCCTGACTCATGGAGATTTGATTATCTGCAGCTAACTGTTTGATGTGCTCTTTCAGTGCCGGTTCAATCTTAATGGTTAAGTTTACGGTCTCGGTCATCTTCATACTCCCTTTTAATTTACAACAACGTAGCGGAAGAAGATGAAATTTAACAGACTGTCATAAAAATTTAATATTAAGAGTGTATAGGGCTGAAATCCCTTAACACCGATTCATCTATTGATGTCAGATTGCCTTGCAACTCCGCGCACAGCTTGCCCATGTAGTTGACCAAAAAGTCGGCGTTATGCTCTGCCAGCAGGCGCCCTGCTTCGGTTTGCATGGTTTGCGGCAGACGCAGTAATTTCTTCTGAAAGTGATCCAGCGTCCACTTTACATCGTCTAATTCACGCTCTTTTCCCAGCGGATCTTCACTATCAAACAGCGGTCGACCCAATGCGCCCGCAGTGTAGAAAACGCGCGCCAGGCCGATAGCTCCTAAAGACTCGAGACGATCGGCGTCCTGCACGATTTTCGCTTCCAGCGTATGCGGCGCGATACCGGCGCTGAAACTGTGTGCCTGCACCGCGTGTGCCACGGCATCCAGCAACTCCAGCGGAAAATCGGGGAAATCTTGCTGCAAGATTCGGCGGGTTTCTTCCGCCGCGTAGGTTGAAGCCAAATGACGTTCTGGATGGTTTTTCGGCAGGTTAACCACATCGTGGAAATAACAGGCGGTTAACACCACCATCGGATCAGCGTCGCTGTGTTGCATGATGCGTTTCGCACTCATCCAAACGCGGCGCAGGTGCGCGATATCGTGGGCTTTGTCGTCATGCAGCCAGTTCAGCTGCAGCCAGTTCTCGTAGCGTTGTTGCCAGTGAGTGAGAGACATCGTGCTTCTCCTTTTATTGCTGTTATCAAGCACCGCTCATGCAGGGTGCTGCTCCTGTGGACATCATAGCGGTTGGGTAATGACACTTTTTTTACATCCCTCCCGGATGTGCAAAGCGTAAAAATGCGATCACGATCATGTTATAGCGCTGTTAACGGCCGTTGCACAGCACCTAATACGATTTAGGTATTTCCTTACTGCCGTTTTAGTTAAATAACTCTGTTAAACACAGGTAATGTATTTTGCCCACAAACAAATTTCGCGCTGGAAGAATATTCCAGTTATATGTGCTGATTTATGCGGTTTATTAAGGAGAGTTCAACAGGGTATAATCTGAAACGGTTCCCATTCTGGCCTTTATAACGTACTGTATCTGGGAAAATTCTGACTTCGAACCCTTTGCGAGGCCGGTGACAGCACACATTTTGCTTATGAGCCATTTTTAAAAGCTAAAATCGCAGAAATAGCCTGATTATGAGGCGACAAATTATTAAGCAAACTGATTCAAACCCATTAAGCTAACTCTCACTTCTGCCAAGGCGGATGTTTTCGACAGTTTCCGGGTTTGTGACACTACATGAGGTATGCAATGAAAGAACGGCCGATTCTTTTTTCTGAACAGCGGGTGCGCGCCCTGTTGGTTGGCCAGCAAACGCAGACCCGACGCATAATGAAAACCCAGGCGTTTGGCCCGGGGCAAGATCATCACGAAGGCGTGCATGCGTTTGATGTCAGCGCCAACCATCTGCACGGTTATAAATTGATGTCGATGGCCGATGTCAGCTCTCACTGCCCGTTTGGTCAGGCTGGTGACAGTTTGTGGGTGCGGGAAACCTGGCGTGGCCCGATTGTGCCGGAAGCGTTACTCGCTGAATATGAGCGCGATCCGCTGCCTTTCCGCAAATCGTCGTTTTGTCAGTATCGTGCCGACAGCAATGAACTCGGCCAATTAGATGAAGACGTCCAACACGCCGAGCAATTTGGCTGGCAAACTGCCATTCATATGCCGCGCTGGGCCAGTCGCATTGATTTGCAAATCACTTCGGTGCGCGCGGAGAAGATTCAGGACATCAGCGAAGATGACATCATGGCCGAAGGTGTGCAGACCGATACGCACTTCCTGAACAACTTCTTCACCATGAACATGAATGCGGAATCGCCGAAAGAAGCCTATCGCAAAGCGTGGCAGAAGCAGTACGGCGCCACCAGTTGGGAAGTGAATCCGTGGGTGTGGGTTATCGCCTTTGAGCGCGTGGTGCGCGAAGGTTAAATTCCTTTATACCAATATTCATCAGGTCGTCATTTGTGACGACCTTTTTTATGCCTTCCGTCTGGTTTGCAACTCCAATCACAGACAAATCGTGTTGCAGCTGATTTAATAATCGGCTTTGAGTCCGCCCCTGAAGAGTGAGTGACGCGATGTTCAAATGGCCGTGGCATGCGCAAATAGAAACTTCAGTTACCGCGCTGCCGTGGCAATCAGCGTTAGCGCAGCCGATCTTTTCCCTGCTCGATCCATCAGAACAAAACGCGCTTGTCGCGTTAGCACAGCGTTTCTTGCAACAGAAAAAAATCACCCCGTTACAGAATCTGCAACTTGATGATCTGCTGTTGGCGCGTCTGGCTTTGCTGTTTTGCCTACCAGTGCTCAAGCTGGGCTTTGAATGGCTCGACGGCTTTCACGAAGTACTGATTTATCCCGAACCTTTTAACGTCGATGATCGTTGGGAAGATGACAACGGCTTAGTGCATCACGCGCCCGCCGTGCATGCGGGACAAAGCTGGACGCAAGGCCCAGTAGTGTTGAACGCGCTGGATATTCAGGATTCGTTCGACCTTTCGGGCTTTAATCTGGTAATCCATGAAGTGGCGCATAAACTGGATGCGCGCGGCAGTGGCTATACCAGCGGCATTCCGGTGATGCCGCTGCGCGATGTTGCCGATTGGGAAAAAGATTTGCAGCAGGCGATGGCAGAGATAGAAGCGGAAGTGGAGTTGGTCGGCGAACAAGCCGCCACCATCGATCCTTACGCCGCCAGCGATGCCGCTGAATGCTTTGCCGTGCTCTCCGAGTATTTCTTCAGCGCACCAGACTTATTAGCCAATCGCTTTCCGGTGATGTATCGCCATTTACAGCAGTTCTATCGCCAGGATCCGCTGGCACGATTGATGTTATTGACATCGGAACCTGCTTAAATCGCGATCGCTTTGTACTATTGCTAGCCAATTGAATATAAATGTGTTTTAAGCTGTTGACACCCGACGGAGGCGCCATTAATATTCGCCTCGTTCACACGATTCCTCTGTAGTTCAGTCGGTAGAACGGCGGACTGTTAATCCGTATGTCACTGGTTCGAGTCCAGTCAGAGGAGCCATATTTAGAGTAGCCCGCTTAGGAAACTAAGCGGGCTTTTTGCTTTTCTACTCTCATTTCAACAACAGTTCATTTTTGAACCTTTGTCCTCTTTGCGCCGCCAAAGAATGCCAAAACATCGCTAATTAATCATAAAAGTATCAAAAATGACACTTTTCACTTTTAACCTCGAATTTTGTTGTGCTTTTTCACATGAAGCTAGTCCAAAGGTTCAAAAATGAACCTTTTAGTACTATAGTCATTCCATATTGCGGTTTTACAGGCAGAAAGTGTCAAAAATGAACCCTGATGAAATGAAATTTAAGGCTTTTGACTTTACATCGTTGCCGGAACTGCTGACCAGCGAACTAAAGCGACAGAACATCACCTATGAAGAGATGGCGTTCCAGATCGGTGTCTCAATCTCCACGTTTAAGCGCATGATTGCCAATCCCTCCTCCGCGAAGGCGATTAATTTGCATGAATTGCTGACGGAACTGGGAATAAAAGTATGGCTCGGCAAATAGGCGTGTGGTTGTATGGCAAACCGGTCGGCAGATTGACTGAGGAAGCGGCCGGTTTTGCATTTTGCTATTTGCCGGCTTATCGCGGCCGGGCAATCTCACTGAGTATGCCAGTAAGATCTGAACCTTATTTGAGTGAAGAACTTCATCCTTTCTTTAAGGGATTGGCTCCCGAAGGTTGGTTACGTAAACGCTATTCTGAAATTCAAAAAATCGACGACCAAGACTTGTTTGGGTTGCTGATGCAGAATGGTAACGACTTACTCGGTGCAGTGGTACTCAAGGAGATAACAGATTGAATCCACAACGTTGTTTGATAAATTTAAATACGTTAAAAGACACCGAGCTTGAAACGCATTATTCAATCAAAGGCATCAAGCATCTGTTTGGCAGCCTAAACGTTGCTCTGCGCCTGCCTTTCACCCGCAGCCAGTTTATTCAGGAACTACCGGAACGTCAGAAAGGCATGAGTATTTCCGGCTATCAGCCCAAGCTCTCCCTTCGATTGGAAAATGGCGAGTTGCAGGTTGTTAGCAATGATGGCAGCTATATCCTCAAACCTTCACCAGAAGAGTACCCACATTTGGCGGAAAACGAACACGCCACCATGTGTGTGATGCAGCGGCTGCGATTCAACGTACCGCCTTTTGGCCTCATCCCCTTCCAGCATGAAGATAATCGGCCAGAAGAGTTGGCATTTGTGATTAAGAGGTATGATCGCTTAGGTGCAGATCAGGCGAGATTACATCAGGAACAATTAGATGGCGCGATGGGACTCGATGATAAATATGGCAAAATTGATAATAAGAAAGCCATTAGCTACGAGAAAGCGGCTAAATTTCTAAATAATGCGGTAAGCCGGAGTTTGCACAGCAAGCGCGACCTATTTTTACGCATCGTCTATGCCTACGTGCTGGGCAATAACGATTTCCACCTGCGCAATATCGGTATCATCCTGCCGGAGACGGAGCCAGCACATCTGGCACCGGTTTACGATTTTATTAGCGTGGTGCCCTATCCTGCCGCGTTCGGTGAATATCTCGCCTTGCCACTGTTGGAGCGTGAAGAAAATGATGCGGAGAACGCACCGGGCATCGATTCAGGGTACGGCGAATATGTTGGCGCAGACTTTATCCTGCTGGCACAAGGGATGGATATCAATCCCGCATTAGCACGCAAATGGCTTGCCGACGTGGTTAGCAGCCATCCGTTGATTATTGAAACCTACACTGAAAGCCATATGCCTGAAGTTCAGCGCCATGCCGTCCTTGAGTACGTTGCCCGGCGTATCACGTTGCTCGCCGTGACTGACCTCTAAACATAAAAAACCCGCTGGTCAGCAGCGGGTTTTTATTCATTGACGCACAGTTCATTCCAGTAACTGTAACGCATTGCATGATGCTGGAGTTCATCTCTCATAATAGCGATACACCGAAGGGTGGAACTCTACGCCGTAGAGTTGGCTAATCGGGATCAGCAGATCGATATGATTGCCAAGATCGAATTCTCCCGCTTCCATTGCTCTGGTATCGCCGTTTATTAGTTGGTTAAACCAATTTTGCAAACGTGTTTTCATCGTTAGCGTCTCCACAAATGATTGACGCTGACAGTAAAACGCATGCCGAGATATAACCAAAACGATTAGTTGTTCGTTTCTTTTCCGAAGAATGCATATAAAAGCAGGTCGCCATAAATGGCGACCCTACGTGCGGAAGTGAGGTTTTGTAGGGTTGCCATTTATGGTGACCTGGCGCGACCTATCCCTTAGTCTTCGCCATCATCTTGCGATAATTGTTCAGCCATTTTCCGCTGGTCAAGCGCCACCAGAAGCACACGCCGCGCACCGTCCAGTCAAGGAACATGCCGAGCCACACGCCAATCACGCCCATCCCCAGCACAATACCGAGGAAATAGCCTGCCACTACGCGTGCACCCCACATGCTGAACATCGACACGTACATGGTGAAACGCGCATCGCGTGCGCCTTTCAAGCTGGCTGGCAGCACCCAGGAAGCCGTCCAAATCGGCATAAAGGCGGCATTGAGCCAAATCAAATGCTTGGTCACCGAAATCACTTCGGGATCGCGGCTGTAAAACTGCGCCAGCGTTCCGGCGAGCGGGACAGTGAGCAATGCTAGCGAGCACAAGCCAATCATTGCCAGCCAGAACACATGTTTGATTTGCCGTTCAGCCTGCATCACCTGATTAAGCCCCAACCTGCGGCCAGTAATGATAGTCGAAGCCGATCCCAAGGCGTTACCTGGCAAGTTGATCAACGTGGCAATCGAGAAGGCGATAAAGTTACCGGCGATTTCGTTAGTGCCCATGCCTGCGACAAAAATCTGCGTCAGCAATTTACCGCCGTTGAACAGTACCGATTCAATACTGGCGGGCACGCCAATGCCCAACACTTCCATCAAGATGTTGCGATCCCAGCGACGAAAATAGCTAGCAATGGAGATTTTCAGTGCGGGCGTAATGCCGCGGTACAGCACGTAAATCGCCGCCGCAGCGCCGATATAACGTGAAATGGTCAGTCCCAATCCGGCACCGACAAATCCCAATCCTTCCCATCCCATGCAGCCGTAAATCAGTACGCTACTGATCACGATATTCAGGATGTTCATGCCGCCGTTGATCAGCATCGGAATTTTGGTGTTGCCCGCGCCACGTAGCGCACCACTGCCAATCAGCGCAATCGCCGCTGCCGGATAGCTCCACGCCGAGGTTTGCAAATAGCTCAACGCCAACTCTTTAACTTTGGGATCGGCGCTGCCGGCAATCACATCAATGATCAGGTGTCCCCAAAACTCAATGGCGATCACCAGCAGGAAGGCCAGCGCGGTCATCAATCCCAACGACTGCCGCGTTGCTGCGCGCGCACGTTTGCCGTTGCGTTTGGCAAGGCTAAACGCCACCACCACGGTGGTACCGAGATCGATGGCGGCGAAGAAGGAGATAATCACCATATTGAAGCTGTCGGCGAGGCCCACGCCCGCCATCGCCTCTTTACCCAGCCAACTGACCAAAAACGTACTGAGGACGCCCATCAACATCACACATAAGTTTTCGATGAAGATCGGCACGGCTAACGGGGTGATTTCACGCCAGAACAGCGTGCGATAAGAACGACGTTTGGGATACCACGCCGTATTTCTCACCGCCCGCATCACTGCTACGCCAGGATTTTGCAAGGGAGTACCAAATCACTTTGGAGAGGAAGAAGAGTAATAATGATGATAGGCCACTGACAAATATGCAAAGTGTTTCCCATCACCATTTAATCATTATTACAAACTTTTTGTCGCCACCACCGCAGGATCCGCTGCGCCGCCCAAATAGGCGCTGCGCACGTCATCATTATTCAGCAATTCAGCACCACTACCGCTGAGCCGAATCTCGCCGTTAACCATCACATAACCGCGATCCGCCAGTTGCAACGCATGGCGGGCATTTTGCTCGACCAGAAACAGCGTCATACCTTGTTGAGTTAACTCGCGTAGGATGGCAAAAATCTGTTTCACCACAATCGGTGCTAAACCCAGACTGGGTTCATCAAGCAACAGCAATTTCGGCCGACTCATCAGCGCGCGCGCAATCGCCAGCATTTGCTGCTCGCCGCCCGAAAGCGTCATCGCACGTTGTTTACGTCGCTCTAGCAGACGTGGAAACAGCTGATACATTCGCTCCTTATCTTGTTTCACGTAGCGCTCACCAATGGCAATGGTGCCCATCAGCAGGTTCTCTTCCACCGTCATATCAGGGAAAATACGTCGCCCTTCCGGCGCCTGCGCAATACCCCTGGCGGCGATGAAATGCGTCGAGCGCTGGCTGATGGCCTCGCCACGCAAACGAATCTCACCGCTAGCAATGCGTGGCTGGCCGAAGATCGACATCAATAAGGTGGATTTACCTGCGCCGTTGGCGCCAATCAATGCCACGGTTTCACCTTGATTGACCGTCAACGACACCTTTTTCAGCGCCTGCAAGGGACCGTAAAACACATCGACCTGTTCAAACGTTAGTATCGGTTCAGCCATGGTCGCTCTCCTCTTCCGCGCCGAGATAAGCGGCAATCACTTTGGCATCGTGGCGAATTTGCTGCGGCGTACCTTGCGCAATCACGTCGCCGTGATCAAGCACCACAATATGGTCAGAAATGCGCATCACCATCGGCATATCGTGTTCAATCAACAACACGCTAATGCGGTGATCGGCGCGCAGACGATGCAAAATTTGGCTAAGTGCTTCGGTTTCCACCGGATTGAGCCCTGCTGCCGGTTCATCAAGGCAAATCAATTCCGGCCGCGTGCACATAGCGCGTGCAATCTCCAGTCGCCGCTGCTGGCCGTAGGAGAGCGTGCCCGCCAGACGATTGGCACTCGACACCAAATCAACGTTTTCCAGCCAATAAAAAGCGCGATCCAATGCGCGATTCTCCGCCTCGCGATAGCCGCGCGTATTCAGCACACCGGCCAACAAGTGGCGATTAACCTGCATATGCTGCGCCACCAGCAGGTTCTCAATCACCGACATTTCACGAAATAGGCGAATATTTTGGAAGGTGCGCGCCAGCCCGGCACGATTGACCAAATGCGCGCCGCCAAACATTTTGTACCAGACACGCGAGCCAAGCCGCGATGGATTAATCCAATCACTGGCATGGATTTTTTGCCCTAATACCTGAATCACATCGGTACTGCGTTGGTTGGCATTGAGCATGATGCGGCCGCCCGTGGCACGATAGAAACCGGTTAAACAGTTGAACACCGTGGTTTTTCCCGCGCCGTTTGGCCCGATCAGCGAAGTCACCGAACCACGCTCAACTTGTAGACTGACATCATTGAGCGCCTTAATGCCGCCAAAGCGCATCATCAGATTATCGACTTGCAGAATCGCATCACTCATGGCGCACTCCTTTACGCAGCGGCACGCCGACGCGCGCGGTACGCACCAACCCACGTGGTCGCCAAATCATCATCAACACCATCAACATGCCAAACAGCAACACGCGATACTCAGCGAAACTGCGCAGCAATTCCGGCGCGACGGTTAACACAAAGGCCGCCAATACCACGCCCAGCGTCGAGCCCATGCCGCCCAGCACCACAATGGCGAGAATCAGCGCCGACTCAAAAAAAGTGAAAGAAGTGGGATTGACGAAGCCCTGATAGCTGGCGAAAAACACCCCGGCAATGCCGGCAGTGGACGCGCCCAGCATAAAGGCCGACAGCTTGACCAATACGTGATTCAATCCCATCGCGCGGCAGGCAATTTCATCTTCACGCAGCGCTTCCCAGGCGCGGCCAATCGGCATGCGCGTCAATCGATGTTTGATCCACAGCACCAGCAACACCACGAATACCAGCACCACGTAGATGAAAATAAACTTCATATTAGGGTTGTAAGTGACATGCAGAAACTCGTGATACGGCACGCCGCCATCGCGCGCGCGGCGAGCAAATTCCAGACCAAAAAAGGTCGGCGATGGCACCGAAACACCGTTTGGACCACCGGTAAACGACAGCCAGTTGGTCAGCACCAAACGAATGATTTCGCCGAACCCGAGCGTAACAATCGCCAGGTAATCGCCGTGCATGCGCAGCACCGGAAAACCCAATAGCGCTCCGGCGAAGGCCGCCATCAACGCCGCCAGCGGCAGCATGCTCCAGAATCCTAAGCCGAGATATTGATAGCCGAGCGCCAAACCGTACGCACCGATGGCGTAGAAAGCGACGTAGCCAAGATCGAGCAATCCAGCCAGACCGACAACGATGTTCAATCCCAGCCCCAGCAGCACGTAAATCAGGCCGAGAATCGCCACCGTCAGCAGGTATTTACTGGAGAGAAACGGGAATGCCATCGCCACGACCAACAGCAGCGGCAATATCCAGCGTAAACGCGAACGATAGCCCGGCTCACGCACGTAAACGCCGTCATCTTTGCCTGAAAAGCGGCGCATCACATTTTGGCCAAATGCCGTATGCAGGAACAAACTAAACAGCAATCGCCCCACCATCACCACCGCCACCAGCAGCGCCACGCGCTGTGGCGACAATTTGAAGCTGTAACCGTCGAGCACGATGCCGACAATCGGGCCAAACACCACCAGTGCCACCAATCCCGCCAACAGCGTGTCGAGCAGTGTCTGGCGCAACGGACTTTGCGTCATTGCATTCATCAATGCTTCCTCACACTTTAGCGACCAGTGGCCGTCCCAACAGTCCCTGCGGACGGAAAATCAAAATCACCACCAGCAGCGAGAACGAGAACACGTCTTTGTAATCGGAGTTCACCATGCCAGCAAACTGCGCTTCCGCCACGCCCAGTAATAAACCGCCCAACATCGCCCCCGGCAGCGAACCGATACCGCCCAACACAGCGGCGGTGAAGGCTTTGATACCAATAATGAAGCCAGCATAGAAATCAAAGGTGCCGTAATTCATCGTTACCAGTACGCCCGCTAAACCCGCCATTGCCGCGCCAATAACAAACACTAGCGAAATCACGCGATCGGTGTTGATGCCGAGAATTGATGCCATACGCCGATCCTGCTGCACCGCACGGCAAATGCGACCCAATTTGGTGAACTGGATAATCCACGTCAGCAACGCCATGCCACAAAACGCGGCAATCAGAATGAAGATTTTGGTCCAGGTGATTTGCACCACACCGCCATCAATCTCCATGCGCAGCACGCCGGTCAGCAGCGTGGGAATCCCCTGCTGATTCGGTCCCTGACTAAGTTGCACGTAGTTTTGCAAAATCAGCGACATACCAATCGCCGAAATCAGTGGCGCAAGGCGCGTTGAGTTACGCAGCGGACGATAAGCGATGCGCTCAATCGTCCAGCCATAAGCCGAGGTGACGATGACGGTAAAAATAAGTGTGCCAAAAATCAGCAACGGGAAGGAGTGAATACCGAAGAAACTCAGAATTGAAAGTCCAATCGCGCACAGATAAGCGGAGATCATATACACCTCGCCGTGGGCGAAGTTGATCATGCCAATGATGCCGTAAACCATGGTGTAGCCGATGGCGATCAAGCCATAAACGGCACCCAGCGTTAAGCCGTTAATCAGCTGCTGTAAGAAGAAGGCGTCCATAATGGGGTCTCGTACTCAATGGGAGCGCACACTTCGCGCTCAATCGCGAATGGCCCCGCAGCGCGCGGGGCCGCGTGACCAATCACAGTTGGTGATATTTGCCTTTGTCATCCCATTGATAGACGACGTAATCCGAGACTTTGAGGTCGCCTTTGCTGTCCCAGGCCTTTTTACCCATCACGGTATCGACGCTGTTCGCTTTCAGCCAATCGCTGGCTTTAGCATTATCTTTACCCGTAGCTTTGTAAGCGGCAGCCAGCGTTTGAATCGAGGCATACGCGTACAAGGTGTAGCCTTCTGGCTCAAAACCGCCGGCACGGAATTTCTCGATCACGGCTTTACCATCCGGGATAGTGCGCGGATCGTTGCCGAAGGTCATGTAGACACCTTTGGTGTATTGCGGACCGCCCGCGGCAGTGACCATATCTTCAGTAACGATGCAGTCACCCGAGAAGAAGGCGGCGTTGACACCTTGTTCACGCATCTGACGCACCAGCGGACCGGCTTCCGGATGGCAGCCGCCGAAATAGACCACGTCGGGATTGAGCGCGCCAATTTTGGTTACCAGTGCGTTGAAATCCTTCTCACCGCGCGACAAACCTTCATATAAAACTTCCTTCACGCCACGTTTTTCCAGCGAGGCCTTAGTCGCATCCGCCAGGCCTTGACCGTAGGTGTCTTTGTCATGAATAACCGCGACTTTTTTCGCTTTGAGCTTGTCGATGATGAAATCAGCGGCGATAGCACCTTGCTGGTCATCACGCCCGCACATGCGGAACATAGTTTTCATGCCGCGTTCGGTAATTTGCGGGTTGGTTGATCCGGGGGTGATCGCCAGCACGCCGGCTTCGTCATAGACTTCGGAGGCTGGCATGGTGGAGGAAGAACAGAAGTGGCCGACCACCGCCATCACTTTGTCTTGATCGACCAGGCGGTTGGCTACCGCCACTGCCTGCTTTGGCTCACAGGCGTCATCGCCCTGCACCAGGACAATTTTCTCGCCGTTAATGCCACCTGCAGCATTGATATCATCGGCGGCTTGGCTGGCACCTTTCCAATATTGCGCGCCGTACGTTGCATTGGGCCCAGAGAAAGGACCGGCCACACCAATTTTAATATCGGCCTGAGCGTAAAAGGCCACGCTTAAACAACCGGCAATCGCCACCTTCATTGGGTGTTTTATGAATTTCAAAGACATGCTTTCAATCCTCAACGGGTCAGGAACGGAGCCATACCACGGCCTGGGAGAAATCAATTTCTGAAACTTTGGTGAAGCTGAGTGCGACCAAGCGGATTTTTTCGTAGGGTCGCCATTCATGGTGACCACTTTCAATGGCGTGAATAAACTCACTCCAAACGAAATAACATCGGATTGCTATGGCCACGATTGAAAACTAAGCAATAAACTCGCCAATAACGTTAATGTGGACGATTTTTTGCCAGAGCATCGCGGCGGAGCGGGAGGCGCGCGATGTAACATCCCTGCTGATCATAAACATAGCCACAGTTACGCGGCGCACCAGCACCGTGATGGTGCAGAATGCGGTCGATCACAGATTCTTCATCGTGCTAAAAGGTTTATCCGCTATGCTCTGGTGAAAACGGTCCACGTTTCCTAAAGGAGAACCTATGAATACGCTACGGAACGGATTGAGCAGCCAGCAAGCGCTGGACGAATTGGAACGCCTGTACGACAGTGCGGTGGAAGCGCTGCGAGATGCGATTCGCGAGTTCACCACCAACGGGCAATTGCCGGAAGAGAGCGCACGCCAGCAAGGGCTGTTTGTTTATCCGGAACTGCGCATCACCTGGCTGGGCGAAGGTCCGCAACAAAATCGCACTCGCGCCTGGGGACGTTTCACCCATACCGGCAGCTACAGTTCCACCATCACGCGCCCCGCTTTGCTGCGCCACTATCTCAGCGAGCAGTTGCAGATGCTGGAGAAAGAGTATGACGTGTTGATTGAAGTGGGTCCGTCACAACAGGAAATCCCGTATCCGTATGTGATTGATGGCTTGTCGCTGGACCGCTCAATGAGTGCCAGTATCGCCCGCCACTTCCCCACCACCGAACTGTCGCAAATTGGTGATGAAACTGCCGATGGCCTGTTCCACGCCAATGCGCTTTTCCCATTGTCGCACTTTGATGCCCTACGCACTGATTTCTCGCTGGCGCGTTTACGCCACTACACCGGTACCGCCGTCGAGCATTTCCAGCCATTTGTGCTGTTCACCAACTACACGCGCTACGTTGATGAATTCGTGCGCTGGGCGATTGAGCAAGTGCAAGACCCAACCACGCCATACGACAGTCTGGCCTGCGCAGGCGATGTGGTGATCACCGCTGACACTCAAGATCCTACCGCGATGATGTCCGATCTGGCATGGAAGAAACATCAAATGCCGGCCTGGCATTTAACATCGCCAAATCGCCGTGGCATTACCTTGGTGAATATCGGCGTTGGCCCTTCCAATGCAAAAACCATCTGCGACCATTTAGCAGTGATTCGTCCGCACGCATGGTTGATGATTGGTCACTGTGGCGGCCTGCGCGAAAGCCAGACCATCGGCGATTATGTGCTGGCACACGCTTATCTGCGTGACGATCACGTGCTGGATAGCGTGTTACCACCCGATATTCCCATCCCCAGCATTGCCGAAGTTCAGCGTGCGCTGTACGACGCCACCAAAGCAGTCAGCGGCATGCCCGGCGAGGAAGTTAAACAGCGCCTGCGCACCGGCACCGTTGTTACCACCGATGACCGCAACTGGGAACTGCGCTACTCGGCTTCCGCGCTGCGTTTCAACCTGAGTCGCGCGGTGGCGGTAGACATGGAGAGCGCCACCATTGCCGCGCAGGGTTATCGCTTCCGCGTACCGTACGGCACCTTGCTGTGCGTATCTGATAAGCCGCTGCATGGCGAAATCAAACTGCCGGGCCAGGCCAATCGTTTCTACGAAGGCGCTATTTCTGAGCACTTGCAGATTGGCATCTGCGCCGTAGAACTGCTGCGTGCCGAAGGCGACAAGCTGCATTCGAGGAAACTCAGAACCTTCAACGAGCCGCCGTTTAGGTAGAAGTGCAATAACGCCAGTCGCTAATAAGACTGGCGTTGTTCAATAATTAGATTTTTAAAACACTATCTTTTACAAACCATATTAAAATTGCCGCAACGGCGGGAACCATAATGCTCCAGGTTAAACGCTCATTTAACCTATCGAACTTTTGATCTATTTTTTCGAATTGCTTATCAACTTTCTCAAACTTCAAATCCACCTGCTCAAATTTTTTATCAATCCGGTTTTCAAGCTTCCCAAGCTCACCCAAGAGCTCCGCACGCATGTCGTCTTGTCCTGCTCTCAGTTCATTTTTAACGGATTCAAGATCCGCTTTGGTCGCAAAATGCTCTGACCGAGCAGTGAGAACAGCAACATCCATCTGAATTTGTTGCGTGTTTTTTTCCAGCTGTTCTACCCGTTTGGTCAATTGCTCCATGTGATAATCTCCTTGCTTACTGACGCCAAAAATTAGCGGTGGAAACACGCGTGTTGCGCTGCTCATGGGATAATCCATCTCCGAATCCTCTTCCCTGGTTTGATGTAACTTTCCACCTTGAAGCTAGTGGAACAGATTTGCGTCGCATTAACATTCCACGATCCCGCCATTCGCAGTGAAAATTTTGCGAGCAGGCGTGAGCAATGCGCTGAGCCTAAGCCAGTACAGAATGCAGGAGAAGTGAGCTTCGTTGGGGATTGCGAGGTATCGCGCAGAAAATCAGCTGAAGAATGTAACAACAGACACGGAAGCCCGAGCGGGCTTCCGTAAACGACAACTTAGGCGCTCAGCCAACCCAGTTTGATGACAAACAGAATCGACAGAATGATCAGCGCCGGATTGACCTCTTTAGTACGGCCGCTCAGCAATTT
Organism: Pantoea sp. CFCC18179; assembly: GCF_059412405.1. Taxonomy (NCBI): domain Bacteria; kingdom Pseudomonadati; phylum Pseudomonadota; class Gammaproteobacteria; order Enterobacterales; family Erwiniaceae; genus Pantoea; species Pantoea sp. CFCC18179. Next base: position 454,052 of record NZ_JBNBPM010000001.1, read on the forward strand.
CACCACGGTCCAGGTAATGAAACCAAAGGCGATGCCGTTAGCAATTGAGTAGGTCAGCGGCATGGTCAACGCCGTCACGGTGACTGGCGCAGCGGTGGTGATGTCTTTCCAGTCAATATCCGCCAGGCCAGAGGTCATCAGCACAGCCACAAACAGCAGCGCAGGCGCGGTGGCATAAATCGGTACGCTGCCCGCCAGCGGCGAGAAGAACAGGCTCAGCAGGAACAGAATCGCTACGACAATCGCGGTCAAACCGGTACGGCCACCGGCGCTGACGCCCGCCGCCGATTCCACATAGCTGGTGGTGGTCGAAGTACCCAGCAGCGAACCAAACAACGCCGCAGCACTGTCAGCGATTAGCGCACGGCCCATTTTTGGCACGTTGCCCTTTTCGTCCGCCAGACCCGCACGTTTGGTCACACCCAGCAAGGTGCCGGTGTTATCGAACACATCAACAAACAGGAAGGCGAAGATCACGCTGACCAAGCCCACATTGAAGGCACCTGCGATATCCAATTGCATAAAGGTCGGTGCGATAGAAGGCGGTGCCGAGAACACGCCACCAAACGGTGTCAAACCAATGCCCATAGAGATAAAGGTCACGATCAGGATGCCGATCAGTACCGCACCTGTTACGCGGCGTGCTTCCAGCACCACGATGATGAAGAAGCCCAGCAGCGCCAGCAGCGGGCCAGGTTTGGTCAGATCGCCCAAGCCCACCAATGTTGCCGGGTTATCCACCACAATGCCCGCGCCTTCAAGCGCGATGATCGCCAGGAACAGGCCGATACCGGCACCGATACCGGCACGCAGCGGCAGCGGAATGCTGTTGATAATCCACTCACGGATTTTGAAAAGCGACATCGCAAAGAAGATCACCGCTGACAAGAACACCGCGCCAAGCGCGACTTGCCAGGTGTAACCCATGTGCAGCACCACGGTGTAGGTAAAGAAGGCGTTGAGGCCCATGCCCGGTGCGAGTGCAATTGGATAGTTAGCGATCAGGCCCATCAGTACACAGCCAATCGCCGCCGCCAGACAGGTGGCAACGAATACCGCACCTTTATCCATGCCGGTTGCGCCGAGGATGCTCGGGTTAACAAACAGAATGTAGGCCATGGCCAGGAAAGTGGTGATACCCGCGATAATTTCAGTGCGGACCGTTGTGTTGTGCGCTTTTAGTTTGAAGAGTTTTTCTAACATCATCATCTCTCATGAGCGGAGTCGGCACGAATGCACGCGCTCCTTGCCAATGTGGTTTACATGCTTATTGTTGTATTGGACGTAAGGCTGCAAACCTTCCCCTGTCCTCATTCCCGTCATACTTCGAGTTGCAGGCGCGTTGGCTACGCGTAATCACCCCAGTCACTTACTTAAGTAAGCTCCCGGGGATGGTTACGCTTGCCGCCTTCCTGCAACTTGAATTATTTAGGGTATAGCAATAGCTATGCCACACCGTACGCAATCGTTTACGTTTCCAATTGCGGCTACGGTTAGGATAATTCCGAACCAAAATGAGGCGCGATTATGGTGCATCGCACCAGATCTGCGCAATCGTTTTCCTACACAAGACCTGTCTCATTGAAAATATTGCGGCACTGCACGCTTTCACACTCTGCCTGGCGATGGCGGTCACGTTTCTGTTGCTTGCATTAGCAGGGAAAAATCGCCGGATTACACTGCTTTTAACCCTTTCGTAACAAAAGAGGCTAGCCGATGAAGCCCGCGATTTTGGTGGTCGATGATGATCGTGCCGTATGCGAATTGCTGCACGATGTATTGCATGAACATGTGTTCACAGTTTACAGCTGCCATCAGGGTAAAGATGCGCTAGCGTTGTTAGCGCTGCACCCGGAAATTTCGCTGGTGATGCTGGATATGATGCTGCCGGACACAAACGGCTTGCTGGTATTGCAACAGATGCAGCGTCAACGCCCGGACCTGCTGGTGATTATGCTCACTGGCATGGGATCGGAAGCGGATATGGTGGTGGGGTTGGAAATGGGCGCAGATGATTACATCGCCAAGCCATTTAATCCACGCGTGGTGGTGGCGCGCGCCCGTGCGGCGCTGCGACGTTGTGGACGCTTAGCGCAGCCAGAGCTGTTCAATGATGAAGGTTGGCAATTTAACGGTTGGCGGCTGGACGATGCGCGCTGCGAATTGTTCAATCCACAACGTGAAAGCGTGCCACTCACCCAAGGCGAATACACGCTGTTGCGCGCTTTAGTTGCTCATGCGCGCAAGGTGTTAACCCGAGATCAACTGCTGGAGCTAACACACAGCGAAAGCCTTGACGTGTTTGATCGCACCATTGATGTGCTGATTATGCGGCTGCGGCGCAAAATCGAAGCCAATCCGCATCAACCGAGCCTGATCCGCACCATTCGCGGACTTGGCTATGTTTTCTCTGCCGATGTGATGCGCCCGGCTTCATCGCCGCGCGAGACACAAATCGCCTGATCCATCCAGCGCTGCATCTCGGCCAATGGCCGCGTGCCGTCCAGCGCGTTTGCTGCATGCAGATTAAAACAGGCGCAGGTGTGCGCCAGCTTAAGTGTTTCAGTTAGCGACCAACCTTGATGGCTGGCATACAACACGCCAGCGCAAAACGCATCCCCGGCACCGACGCTGCCAACAATCTCTTCCGGCGTTAAACACCACGCCGGTTGCCAGCGCCCTTCAGCGCCGCTTTCTTCTCCCCATGCGCCCTCCGGTGCGTGAATCACCACACGCTGACGCACACCTTGTTGCATCAACCAAGTAGCCGCCTCAGCGAACGCGCTGGCTCCGGCTAATCCGTGCGGCGTGCGCAAAGTGACTCCCGTTAGCGATTGCGCCTCAAGTTCATTGATCACCAGATAATCGAGCCAGCGCAGCGCGGGCATCACCAACGGACGGTATTCTCCCGTGCGCGACACCAAATCCAGCGAGGTTTGATAGCCGCGCTGCTGCATCTGCGCCAACAGACGTGCGCTGCGGGTGCCGAATTCGTCATCCGGCTGATCGAGGCTATCAAGCAGCAATAGATAGCCAAGATGGAAGATACGATGCGAAGTGGTCACAGCGGCGAAGTGCGCTAAGTCGAGCTGCCCATTCGCGCCACGCGCATGGAAAAAGGTGCGCTGGCCGTCTGGCGTGGTCATCACCTGAGTCATAGCGGTATTGATGCTGCGGGTGCGCTGGACAAACTGGCGATCAATATGATGATCATCAAGCAATTGCAGGATGTAATCGCCGTCGCTGTCTTCGCCAATCATACCGACGCCCGCCAGCGGCAGATTCACCTGCATACGCGCCAGCGTGAAAAGCACGTTGAGCGCCGCGCCGCCGCTGCATTTTTCGCTGTGCTCGATCTCCGCCAGCCAACCTTGCTCTGGCCAGTGGCTGATGCGCTGCACATGATCCACCAGCATGCTACCTGCGCCGAGAATACCGCTGCGTGCTGCCATGTCAGGCCCTCCTGGCGCTGCCGAACACCTGCATCTGCTGCGCCACCACATTGCTGATGGCACGTTCCACCGCCATTAACAATTCGGCAAATGAATCGTAGCGCGCATCACGCTGGCTGATTTGCGTTTCAATCGCCCCCAGCGCCGCCTGTGACATGCCGGTGTAGAAGTTGATTTTGTTGATGCCGAGGGTAATGGCGCGGCGGAAATCCGCATCGCTAATCCCGGAACCGCCATGCAGCACCAGCGGAATCCCGGCGCTGGCGCGTATCGCCGCCAGCCGTTCGAAATCGAGTTTAGGTTCGCCTTTGTATTTGCCGTGCGCATTGCCAATCGCCACCGCCAAACAATCGATACCGGTGGATTGTACAAAATCAGCGGCCTGCGCCGGATCGGTGAATTTATCGCTGTCGGCCTCACCAAACAGCGCCCCACCTTCATCGCCGCCCACCGCACCGAGTTCCGCTTCCACCGATACATCCAGCGCGTGACACATTTTCACCACTTCACGCGTCTGGCGCACATTTTCGTCGTAGCTGAGCGTTGAGCCGTCAAACATCACCGAGGTGAAGCCGAGACGAATCGCCTGCATCACCGCCTCAAAATGCAAGCCATGATCGAGATGCAGCACCACCGGAATATCGTGCAGCGCCGCTTCGGTGCGCACCGCCGCCGCCAGATGTTCGAGATTGACGTACTTAAAGTGCACTTCGGCGATGCTGATGATAAATGGCGAACGCTGTTGTTCAGCCGCCTGAAACAGCGCGCGCAAAAAGTGGGTATCGAGCACGTTAAATGCGCCCAGTGCGTAGCCATTTTGCTGCGCATGCGCCATGCCCTGCGCCAGTGAAATCAATGCCATGTTGTCCTCCTAATTATCCCCTCTCCCGCTTGCGGGAGAGGGTTAGGGTTAGGGTGAGGAAAAGCGAGCGCCTATTTCACCGTCCAGCCCTTGTAGCTGCTGACGCTGTTGCGATCGATCATCGTCACCGGAATCAGCACCGGTTTATCTGGCGCAGGCTTGCCTTGCAGAATGTCGTAACCAATCTCCACCGCTTTCGCCGCCATCACTTGCGGGTCTTGCGCTGGTGTGGCGACAAACAGTGAACCCTTACGCTTCAGCGCCTCTTCGCCATCTGGTGATCCATCGACGCCGACAATAAAGAACTCACTGCGTTGTGCTTGTTTCGCCGCTAAATCGGCACCAATCGCCGTCGGATCGTTAATTGCGAACACCGCATCGATCTTCGGATTAGCCGACAACAAACCGGTCATCACTTCCAGGCCACCTTCACGGCTGCCTTTGGCGTTCTGGTTATAGGAGAGAATTTTGATATCTGGATGGGTTTTCAGCTCGGTCATGCAGCCTTCAACACGGTTTTGCACTGCGGAGACCGGCGGCCCATTGATGATCACCACATTGCCTTTGGCTTTCAGGCGGTCAGAGATGTACTTGCACGCCATCGCACCGGCAGCGGTGTTATCGGAGGTGATGGTGGCATTGGCACCGTCAGCCGCCACGTCCACCGCTACTACCACGATACCGGCGTCACGCGCACGCTTCACGGCTGGCGCGATACCTTTGGAATCCGCAGCGTTGAGGATGATCATGTCGACTTTGGCGGCGATGAAGTTATCAATCTGCGCCACCTGTTGACCGAGATCGTAGCCACTGGAAACCAGCGTCACGTTCACTTTGTCGCCCGCCAGTTCTCGCGCCTTGAGTTCCGCGCCTTTAGTAATTTGCACGAAGAACGGGTTGGCGAGGTCGCCGACAGTCACACCAATGGATTTCAGATCTTTGGCCTGCACCAATGGCGCGCTCAAAAGCGAAGCTGCCAGCAGTCCGGTAATAATCGGATTAAAACGCATAGTCGATGTTCTCCTGCTTTTTTGGTTTTTGTGGTCACCATAAATGGCGACCCTACATAACGACGCTCTAATTCAACCCACGTGATGCCGCGTGCGGTACTTATCGATCAGCACCGCGATAATGATCACCGCACCCTTGATCACTAACTGCCAGAAATAAGACACACCCATCAGTGTCATGCCGTTATTCAGCGTGGCGATAATCAGCGCCCCGATCAGCGTGCCGGTAATGGTGCCGATGCCGCCGACAAAGCTGGTGCCACCGAGAATCACCGCGGCAATCGCATCCAGTTCATAACCGACGCCGAGATTGCCGTTGGCGCTGTAAAGTCGTGAGGCGCTCATCAATCCGCCCAAGCCTGACAACAGCCCGCTCATGGCGTAGACAAACAGCAGCACCACGCCAACCTTGATGCCGGTCAAGCGCGCCGCCTGCACGTTGCCGCCTACCGCGTAGATGTGCACACCCAGCGTGGTGCGGCGCAGAATGAACCAGCACAGCGCAATCACCGCAAAGGCGATAATGATCAGCCACGGCACCGGGCCGAGATAGCCGTTGCCAATCCATTCAAAGTTGATGTCGGAGTTAATCACCGTGGTACCATTCGCCAGCAAATAGGCCGCGCCGCGCATTGCGGTATAGGTTCCCAGCGTGACAATAAACGGCGGCAAACCGGCCCACGCCACCAAAATGCCGTTGAACAATCCCATGATCAGACCGGCACCCAACGCCGCCGGAATAGTGAGTGAAGCAAAGGCCGGATCGAGTGACACCACCATCGCCACCACCGCCGTAGTGCCGAGCATTGATCCCACCGACAAATCGATGCCGCCGGTGAGAATCACAAAGGTCATGCCCGCCGCCAGCACGATGTTGATCGACGCCTGACGCGTGATATTCAGCAAATTGCCTTCGGTAAAGAAGTTGGGCGCAACAAAACCAAATACCGCCACAATCAGGATTAAGATCGGCAAGATGCCGACGGTTTGCAGCAGATCGCTCATCAAGGCGCGCTTGAGCGTTGGACTTTTTACGCGTGCGGTTTCACTGGTCATTGCGCTCTCCTCAGGCCTGAACCGGCTGCGCGCCGGTGGCCAGTGTCATTATGTTTTCCTGGCTAATCTCCGCCCCACTCAACTCGCCCGCGATGGTGCCTTCGCGCATCACATAAACGCGGTCGCTCATGCCGACCACTTCCGGCAACTCGCTGGAAATCATCAAAATCGCCACGCCTTGCTGTGCCATTTGCTGCATCATGCGGTAGATTTCGCTCTTGGCACCAACGTCTACGCCGCGCGTCGGTTCATCAAGAATCAGGATGCGTGGTGCAATCGCCACCCAGCGTGAAATCAGCAATTTTTGCTGGTTGCCGCCGGACAAGCCGCCCGCTCTGACCTGCGCATGCGGCACGCGAATATTCAGCGAATCAATTGCTTCGCTGGCGATCTTCTGCCCTTTGCGCTTATTCAGCAGACCGTAACTGGCATCGCGCTCCAGCGTCGCCATCACGATGTTTTCCTGCGCCGCCATCTCAAGGAATAAGCCCTGCTCTTTACGGTTCTCGGTGAGGAAACCTATGCCACGCGCGATGGCATCACGCGGGGAATGAATCTGTACTTCCTCGCCATCGATCCAGATCTCACCACCGCTGGGTTTGTGCACGCCAAAAATCAGTTGCGCCAGCTCGCTGCGCCCGGCTCCGACCAAACCAGCCAGACCAACAATCTCGCCAGCGCGCACCGCTAAACTGCTGGGATGCACTTTGCGTTTGTCGCACAGGTGATTAACCGCCAGACGAATGTCGCCGAGCGGGATGTTGCGATCTTTGTTGAACAAATCGTTGAGTGGACGCCCGACCATCATGCGCACCAGCTCGCTGGCGTTCAGTTGATCGCGCGTCAAGCTGCCAACGTATTGCCCATCGCGCAGCACGCTAACGCGGTCGGAAAGCTCATACACTTCCGCCATGCGATGGCTGATATAGATGATCGCCATGCCCTCGCTGCGCAGACGTTTAATCAGCGCAAACAGCTGTTCGGTTTCACGATTCGAAAGCGCGGCAGTGGGTTCATCCATCACCAGAATGCGGCTGTTGCGATGCAGCGCACGGGCGATTTCTACTTGCTGCTGCTCGGCGATACTCAGGCGGCTGACCAGATCGGTGGCGTTGAACTGCGCGCCGAGCCGGTCGATGACCACCTGCGCCTCTTCCGCCATCTGACGACGCCGGACTAATCCAGCACGGGTGATTTCGCTGCCGAGGAAGATGTTCTCCGCCACGGTTAAGTTGGGCGCCAGATTGATCTCCTGATAAATCAGCGTGATGCCCGCCGCCAGCGCCTCTTTCGGCCCTTTAATGGCGTACGGTTGCCCATCGATAAGGATCTCGCCGCTGCTGGCGGTGTAAGCTCCGGCCAGAATCTTCATCAGCGTACTTTTCCCCGCGCCGTTTTCACCCATCAGCGCATGCACTTCGCCGGGCCAGACGGTGAGATCGACGCCTTTTAGCGCGTAGAAGCTACCAAAGCGGCGGTTGATTGCGCGCATTTCCAATATCGGTGTCGCTGTCATCGGTAAGCTCCTGCTGGCAAAGGTTGCAGCGAGTAAAGCCGCTGTAGATAAATGGAAAATGTCAGCGTCCCGTTCATATTTGTCATATTTCGCCTCGGGTGCGCTTCTATACTCGCCGGGAGTTGAACGGCATGAGGTGGCAAGAATGAGTCACGGTCGGCATTGGCACGCGGGCGCACGCAGTCGCCTGCTGCTGTTTAATCTGCTGGTGATGTCGGTGACGTTGGCGGTGAGCCTGGTGGCTATTTTTGGATTTCGCCACGCCGGTCACATTCAGGAACAGGCGCAGGCGCAAACGCTGGCCGATATGAACGGCAGTCTGGCGCTGGCACGCGATACCGCCAACGTGGCGATTGCCGCGGTGCGCTTATCACAAGTGGTGGGCGCGCTGGAATATCAAAGCGAATCGGCACGTTTGCAGCAAACGCAACAGGAACTGCAACACTCGCTGAACTTGCTGGCGCACGCACCACTGGCCGAACAACAGCCGCAACTGCTGGCACGCATCCGCGATCGCAGCCAGATGCTGGAACAGACCATCAATCAGTTGTTATTGGCCGGACATCAGCGCCATTTGCAGCGCAACGTGATGCTGAGCGGTTTATGGCAATCGCAGCTGCTGCTCAACCACATCAACCTACTGACGCACACCCCATCGCCTTCCCGCGCCTTGCGCCAGCAAACCGCCAGTTTATTGAGCGTGGCGATTCAATCTGCTGCGCCACAAGCGGCGGTGCAGCAACTCGCCACGGTGCTAGGCCAGTGGCAAACGCTGATGCTAAACGGCGTGTTGAATGACCAAGTCCAGCGATTGATCACCACGGGCAACGATCTGCTGCCGGTGGCGCAACAACTGGAACAAAGTGATATCGCCATCGCCTACGCCACCTATCGCATCAAGGCCTTAGTGGCAATGCTCAACGACGACATCACCCATTATGTGCAGCTGGTGGCGCAGCAAAGCGATGCGCGCAGCGCGGTAACGCATGAAGAGCTGGATTCAATTATCGGCTTTATCGGCCTGTTTATGCTGCTGGCATTGCTGATCACCGGTTACGCCGGTTATTACATTTATCGCAATCTGGGATCGAGTTTGACCGCCATCGCCCACGCCATGACGCGGCTGGCGCAGGGTGAGAAAAGCGTCAATGTGCCGGGCCTGGCGCGACGTGATGAATTGGGCGACTTGGCACGGGCGTTTAACGTGTTTGCGCGCAATACCGCTTCGCTGGCACAAACTTCGCGTTTGCTGAGAGAGAAAAGCAATCAACTGGAATCGACGGAAGAAGCGTTACTGCACAGCCAGAAGATGAAAGCGGTTGGGCAACTGACCGGCGGCCTGGCGCATGACTTCAACAATCTGCTGGCAGTGATCATTGGCAGCCTGGCGCTAACCGTGGATCAACTGCCGCCCGGTACGCTGGCCAGCCGCATTGATCGCGCACGTCAGGCCGCCGATCGCGCGGCGCAACTGACGCAGCGTTTGCTGGCGTTTTCGCGCAAGCAGGCGCTCTATCCTTGCGCGGTGGCGGTGGTCGAACTGGTGGAAAATTTGCACTCGCTGCTACAGCACGCGCTGCTGCCCGGCCAAAACCTGGTGGTCGATGCGCAAGGTCCTGGCTGGCCGGCGTGGATCGATGCTGGGCAACTGGAAAACGCCCTGATGAATCTGGTGGTTAACGCGCGTGATGCAATGGAGAAACAGCGCGGCGAGATTCGGCTGCGTATCTGGAATCAACGTAAAGCGCTGGCCGATGGCGAACGCGATTGCGTCACGATCGAAGTCATCGATCACGGTTGCGGCATGTCGAACGAAGTGCGCGAACAGGTGTTTGAGCCGTTCTTCACCACCAAAGCGATTGGCAGCGGCAGCGGATTGGGATTATCGATGGTGTACGGATTTGTGCGCCAATCCGGCGGGCAAATCGAACTTGAAACCGCGCCGGGCCAAGGCACCACCGTGCGTTTGCTGCTGCCGCGTGCGCCGGAAGCGGTGCAACCCACTCGCTTGCCTGTATCGATTGCGCCAACCGCGAGCAATGATCGGCTGATTTTAGTGCTGGATGATGAACCGGCGGTGCGGCAAACGCTGTGTGAGCATCTGCATCAGTTGGGCTATTTGACGCTGGAGTGTGCCGACGGTGAAAGTGCATTGGCCTTGCTGCGTCAAACGCCAGATATCGACATGCTGATCAGTGATTTGATGTTATCGGGCGGGATGAACGGCGCGGATGTGATCCGTCAGGCGCAGGCCCAATGGCCGCATTTGGCAACGGTGTTAATCAGCGGGCAGGATTTGCGCCGGAGCCAGGTGACGCTGCCGCTGTGTGAGCGGCTGGCAAAACCCTGGCATCAGGCGCAGTTGGTACAGACGCTGGAGCGCGCCTGGCAACGCAGTCAGCGGCTTAGTCGCGCGCGGCAGGCTGCCACAACGGCACCCCTTTCCCGGTGATGTAGCGTTTACGCAGTTTGCTGGAGATTACATCCATGATCATCACCACCGCCACCAGAATAATGGTCAGGAACATCACCACATCCCAGTTCCACAAACGCATATTCTCGGCATACACCAAACCGACGCCGCCCGCGCCGACAAAGCCCAGCACCGCCGCGGAACGGGTGTTGGATTCAATCTGGTACAAGCTGAGGGCGAGGAAGGTCGGGAACGATTGGGTGAAGATGCCGTAGCGATGTTTTTGCAGGCTGTTGGCGCCCACCGCGCTGAGACCACGACTTGGCGAACGTTCTACCGCTTCGTGCCCTTCGGCATACAGTTTGCCGAGCAAACCGACATCCTGCATCACAATCGCCAGCACACCGGCCAGCGGCCCCATGCCGACGGCGCGCACGAAGATCAAACCCCAAATCGCCATGTCGATGCCGCGCAGCACATCCAGGATGCGACGCACCACCAGCGAAATCGGACGCGTAACCGGATCGTGCATCACGTTACGCGCGGCAAGGAACGAAACCGGCAGCGCAATAAACGAGGCGGTTATGGTGCCGGCAAACACAATCGCCAGCGTAATGCCGACTTGAGTGAAGTAGTAAGCAAACGGCCAGTTCATGAAATCCTGCCAGACAAACATGCGCAGGAAATAGCGACTCAACTGCTGGCAGCCGACCAGAAAGCGGCTCCACTCAATGCCGAAAAACTCAAAGAAGAACAGGTAATAGAGCACGATAGCCAATGCTACCAACGCCACGCGGCGCAAATAACGGTTCTGCGCGGCAAACAGCGCGGCGTGTTCCTGCTTGAGTTTGGCAACATCCGGCGCGAGGGTAATCATAGCGTCTCTCCTTCCACCACGCGGCGACGCAGCCAGCCGGACAGCGTATCCAGCAGCGACACCACTACAATAATCAGCAACAGCGTGATGCTGACCTGATCGTAACGATCGAGTTTGATATTGGTCATCAGCTCCTGGCCAATCCCGCCTGCGCCGACCAAACCGAGAATGGTCGAGGAGCGGAAATTCACTTCCAGGCGCATAAAGCTGTAGGAAAGAAACGTCGGTTTGACCTGCGGCCAGAAAGCAAAGCGCATGCGCTGTAATTTGGTGGCACCACAGGCGGCAAGGCCGCGCACCGGTTTATCGGAGGCGCTTTCAATCGATTCGTAGAACAACTTAGTTAGGCTGCCGACGGTGTGCAACGCCAGCGCGAGGAAGCCAGGAATCGCGCCAATGCCGAACGCCATCACGAACATCACTGCCCACGCCAGTTCCGGCATGGTGCGCAGGAAGGCGACAAAGGCGCGAATGGCGATGCGCAGGCTGCGTGGCGTGTTGGTGTTATCGGCGGCGAAGAACGCCAGCACACCCGCGACCATGACTGCCACGATGGTGGACGACAGCGCCAGCTGTAAGGTTTCCCAAATCAGGGGCAGCTGGAAGTGCAGACGATAGCCCCAATAGGCCAGCGATCCTTCGGTTTTCACATCAGAGAACAAGACCGACCAATGCAACACCGGCATGGTTTCGCCGATGTAGTCAAAAAAGTGTGGCAGCGATTGCCAGACCGTGGTGAGGCTGAATTCCGACATCTTGCCCGCGGCCAGATAGAGCGCCAGTAACAGCAGCGACCACAGCAGCGAGTCGCGCTTTTGCTGGCGGCGGATGCGTTGGTAGTAGTGTTCGAAATCGGTCAAGGGAGGAATTCCTGTGGTAGGAAGGTCACCATAAATGGCGACCCTACAAAAACATGGGGGTGCATGAATGCGCCCCTTGTTAATTAACCGCGCGAACCTTTCATCAAATCACGCTTCATATCGATGATGTTCTGGTAATCAGCCACGGTTGCAGGACCGATGTGCTGCGCACCGCCAACCGCTTTAACGAAGCAGCTGTGCTGTTCTTTATCCAGCTTCTTGATGGTCGCGACCACTTTCTCTTTAAAGTCGGCTGGCAGATTATTGCTCACCAGAATCGGGCCATTTGGAATCAGCGGCGACTGCCAGATGATGCGGATCTGCTTCATCAGGTCTGGGTGATCCATACGAATCAGACGACCAAAAGCACCTGAGGTATAACCGGTTTCACGATCGCCGATCAGTGAAGTCCAGGTGACCGCGCCTTCGAACTGACCGTTCAGCACGCCAAGGATGTCCTGCTCGTGGCCGCCAGAGAAGGTCACGCTAGAGAAGGTGTTGTTGTACTTGTCATCAACCGTGCCGCCGAACTCTTTCTTGAAGGCCTGGTTTGGCATCAGGAAGCCCGAAGTAGAATCAGGATCGGCCATCCCGAACGATTTGCCTTTCAGGTCTTCCAGCTTTTTGTATGGGCTGTCGGCTTTCACGATCACCACAGAGTGATAACCTTGTGAACCGTCTTTGTCGTCTACCACGATACCGACCACATCCACTGCTTTCGGGTTTTGCAGGTAAACAGAAGCGTAAGAGGCCGGTGACATGCTCAGCACTAGGTCAATTTTGTTACCCAGCAAACCCTGAATCACGCCTGAATAGTCAGACGAGTTGCGCAGTTTAGTATCAACCTGCAACTCCTTGTCGAAGAAGTCTTTCACACACTGGTTATCACCAATCTGCTGCGTGGCGTTCTGGCCACCAAGAATCCCGAGGTTCAACTCTTTTGGTGCATCCGCTGCGTTTGCGCCAAATGCCATCGCAATAGTCAGTAAAGCTAAAGAAGTCAGTTTCATTCTTAGGTTTTCTCTTGCCGTGGGAGTTAGTGGAGCTGGTTAATTTCGTCGCCGTACAGCTCATGCATCAAGCCATCGGTCAACTGGGAAGGATGTCCATCGAACAGGATTCTGCCGCGCTGAATGCCAATCACGCGGGTGCAGTAACTTTTCACCAGTTCGATGGAGTGCAGGTTCACCATCACGCTGATGCCCTGCTCGCTCACCTGACGCAACACATCCATGATGCGTTTGGTGTTTTTTGGATCGAGTGACGCTACCGGTTCATCGGCCAGCAAGATGCGCGGGTTCTGCATCAACGCACGGCAAATCGCCACACGCTGCATCTGACCACCGGACAGGTTTTCGGCACGTTGCAGCGCCTGCGGCAGCATGTTCATCCACTGCAACAGTTCAATGGCACGCGCACGGTCGGTTTCGGAGAACACTTTGAAAAACGATTTCAGCGTTGAGGTTTGGCTCAAGCGGCCCAGCAGCACGTTGGTCAGCACATCGAGGCGCGGCACCAAACAGAAATCCTGGAAAATCATGCCGCATTCGGTGCGCCATTCGCGCATCTGACGGCTATTCAGCGTCACCACATCGCGGTCGGCTTGCCCTTGATGAATGCTTTGAATCGCGCCTTGCGACGCGCTAATGGTGCCATTCAGCATATGCAGCAGTGTCGATTTGCCTGCGCCAGAGCGACCAATCACGGCCACCAGCTCGCCCGCATGCAGATCGAAACTGACATTATCCAGCACCTTGTTTTCGCCGTAGGCTTTGCACAATCCTTGTACCGACAGCACCTTGCTGCTCTGGCCTACAGGCGGGAACGGATTGTCGACGACGGTCTTCAGTAATGCCTGTGCCATGTTGCGCTCCATCTCTTCTGAGGTGTTGATTGCCCGCTATTACGGCCAAATCGGATGAAAGCTTGATGACAGTAAAGTGATTAAACCGTGACAGCGTTTCATCAGCCGTCGTAGGGTCGCCATTTATGGTGACCGCTCGCTACAGCCTGAAGATTCGTAAGGTCGCCATTTATGGTGACCTCAAGCCAGTGCGCGGTTTAATAAGAGGTCACCATAAATGGCGACCCTACGAGTTACTCGGCGAGGAAATTACGCAACTGATTCAGCGTGTCACTCAGCGCGCCATCGTTGCTCAGCGCATGACAATGGGCGGGCAGCGGCTCGGCAGCGCGTGCCAGGCGTCGGGCGATTTCGGCATCATCCTCGCGTCCACGCTGGCGCAGACGCGCTTCCAGCACCGCAGGCGACACCTGCAACACCAGCGGCAACAGCTGCGCACCGTAATGTTGCTGCACAATCGGCAGATGCAGCCGCGATCCGTTGACCAGCACATTCAAACCGCGCGCCAGCCACAAGTCGATCTCCTCGCCCAGCCCGTAATAGAGGCCGTGCGCCTGCCAGCTCACCGCGAACAAGCCCAGCGCTTCACGCCGTCGGAACTCGGCTTCGCTCAGCGCCACATGGTTCTCGCCACCGGCATCGGCGGCGCGGGTTATGTAGCGATGGGCGATCAGCAGATTGTCCGGCGGCGCTTCACGCAGCGCATTCAACAGGCTGTCTTTTCCCGAGCCCGAAGGCCCGGTTAGCCAAATCAGGCGCGCCATCAGAACACCAGCTTGCCTTGCGACCAGACGTAACGAATATGCGGATGACCGTGCGCGGTATGTGCCAGCACCAAGTCGGCGCGCATCCCTTCGGCGATAGAACCGCGATCGTGCAGGCCAATGGCGCGAGCCGGATTACACGTCACCAATGCGGCGGCTTGCGGCAGCGTCAGGCTATTGCGCTCATCGGCCACTAAGCGGAATACCGCATCGAGCAAGCTGGCCGGATAGTAATCCGACGACAGAATATCCAGCAGCCCGTGGCTGGCGAGATCGGCCGCCGCGACGTTGCCGGAGTGCGAACCGCCACGCACAATGTTCGGCGCGCCCATCAGCACTTGCATGCCACATTCGCGTGAGGCGCGTGCCGCCTCAATAGTGGTCGGGAATTCAGCAATCGCGCTGCCGACTTCGTGTGATTCCGCCACGTGTGCGGCGGTGGCATCGTCATGGCTGGCAATCGGAATACCGCGAGAACGACACAAGCTGGAGATGGCGTTGCGGTTCGGCGTGGAGAACTCGGCCGCCAGCGCCAGTTGCTCGCGCTCAAACTGATCCATCTGCTCATCGTTGAGCTGATATTTGCCCTGATAATAGGTGCGATACATCTCCAGCGAGGCGTACTGGCGCTGGCCCGGCGAGTGATCCATCAACGACACCAATGACAATTCCGGCGTGCTCATCAGCTTTTCAAACAATGGCAAGGTGGTGTGATGCGGCAACTCGCAGCGCAGATGCAAGTGGTGATCGGCGCGGTTAATGCCTTTGCGATTACTGTCCTGAATCGCCTCGATCATCTTGTTAAGATTCTCAATGCGATGCCCACCATCGCGCACATCGCCGACGCCAATCGCATCCAGCACCGTGGTGATGCCGCTGGCGACCATCAACGCATCGTGGCTGCTCATCGCCGAATGCGCAGGCCAATCAACTTTCGGACGCGGCGTAAAGAACTTGTCGAGGTTATCGGTATGCAACTCGACCAAACCCGGCAGCAGGAAAGCATTTTCGCCATCCAGCGCGCCCGGCAACTGGCTGGCGCTGTCGCTGAAGCTGGCAATACGACCGTCACGGATCTCCAGAGAACCGGCCACCACTTCCTGATCCAGCACCAGCTGGACGTTATTCACGATCATGCTTCTGCTCCTGTGTTCACTGGCTGCATGACGTGCAGGCGATCGGCAACGCGGCTGCGCACCACTTCGTCATGGAAAATACCTACGATGGCGGCACCGCGAGTGCGGGCCTGTTCAATCAGTTCCACTACCGCCGCGCTGTTGGCGCTGTCGAGTGAGGCGGTCGGTTCATCCAGTAGCAGCACCGGATAATCGGCGATAAAACCGCGTGCGATATTCACACGTTGCTGTTCGCCGCCGGAGAAGGTCGATGGTGCCAGCGACCACAAGCGCTCTGGCACGTTGAGACGCGTTAGCAGTTCTTTGGCGCGTTTCTCACAGAAGGCACGCTCCACGCCGCGTTCCAGCAACGGCTGCATGACGATCTCCAGCGTTGGCACGCGCGGAATCACGCGTAAAAACTGGCTGACCCAGCCGATAGTGTGGCAACGAATCGCCAGAATCTGCCGTGCTGGCGCTTGCGCCATGTCGATCCATTCGCCTTGATGTTGCAGCCAGATGTGGCCGCTGTTGGCCTGGTAGTTGCCGTACAGTGCGCGCAGCAAGGTGGATTTGCCGCTGCCGGAACGTCCGTGCAGCACCACACATTCCCCGCCGTTGACTTCAAGATTGGCGTCCTGCAACACCGGCAGCGCAGCGCTGCTTTGGTTGTGCAGCACAAAGGTTTTGCTCAGATGCTCTACGCGCAATAAAGGTTGCATGTTGATGTCCTGATGTTTTTCCTGGAGGTCACCATAAATGGCGACCCTACGAAACAATACGGTTGGGCCATTACACCGCTTTCGGTCACCATAAATGGCGATCCTACAAAAGCACGCTCGGTTACCGTAGGGTCGCCATTTATGGTGACCGTTTGATGCGATTAACTCAGCACCGACGAAACCAGCAGCTGAGTATAAGGATGATGCGGATCGTCCAGCACTCGGTCGGTCAATCCGCTCTCTACAACGCGGCCCTGCTTCATCACCAACAGGCGATGCGCCAGCAAACGCGCCACGCCGAGATCGTGGGTGACAATCACCACCGCCAGATTCAACTCACGCACCAGCGTGCGCAGCAGATCCAGCAGGCGCGCCTGTACCGACACATCCAAACCGCCAGTCGGCTCATCCATAAACACCAGCGTCGGCTGCGTCACGAGGTTGCGCGCAATCTGTAAACGTTGCTGCATGCCGCCAGAAAAAGTGGTGGGCAGATCGTCGATACGGTTGGCGGGGATCTCAACATCCTGCAACCAGCGCATCGCTTCTTTACGGATGTCGCCGTAATGGCGTTGCCCCACCGCCATCAAACGCTCGCCGATATTGCCGCCCGCCGTCACTTGTGGGCGCAAACCGTCGAGCGGATGCTGATGCACCACGCCCCATTCGGTGCGCAGCAAGCGGCGGCGATCGCTTTCGCTCAGTTGATAAAGATCCTGCGCGCGATAAAGAATGTTGCCCTGCTGCGGTGCCAAACGCGCCGACAAACTGCGCAGCAGCGTGGTTTTACCCGAACCGGATTCGCCGACAATGCCTAACACTTCGCCGGGATAGAGTTCAAAGCTGACATCTTCAAAGCCTTTGCCTGGCGCATAAAGGTGCGTCAGATTGTTGACCGCGAGCAGCGGCTGTTCACTGTGCATGCTGTTGTTCCTGCTGCTGGTGGCAAAAATCGGTATCGGAGCAGACAAACATGCGCGTACCGGCATCATCCATGACCACTTCATCGAGATAGCTGTGACGGGAACCGCACAGCGCGCAGGGTTCTTCCCAGCTTTGAACGCTGAACGGATGATCGTCAAAATCGAGGCTTTCTACTTTGGTAAACGGCGGCAGCGCATAGATGCGTTTTTCACGCCCGGCACCAAACAGTTGCAGCGCCGGCATCATGTGCATCTTCGGGTTGTCGAATTTCGGAATCGGCGAGGGATCCATCACGTAGCGATCGTTGACCTTCACCGGATACGCGTAGGTGGTGGCGATGTGGCCGTAACGGGCGATATCTTCATACAATTTCACCTGCATGATGCCGTACTCTTCCAGCGCGTGCATGGTGCGGGTTTCAGTCTCGCGCGGCTCGATAAAACGCAACGGTTCTGGAATCGGCACCTGAAAAATCAGGATCTGATCTTCTTCGAGCGGCGTTTCCGGGATGCGGTGACGCGTCTGGATCAGCGTGGCGTCATGCGTGGATTCCGTGGTTGCCGCGCCGCTGACGCGCTGGAAGAAGCGACGAATCGACACCGCGTTGGTGGTGTCATCCGCGCCTTGGTCGATCACCTTCAGCACATCAGCATCGCCAATAATGCTGGCGGTGATCTGAATGCCGCCGGTGCCCCAGCCATACGGCATCGGCATTTCACGTCCGGCGAACGGCACCTGATAACCGGGGATCGCCACCGCTTTCAGAATGGCGCGGCGAATGGTGCGTTTGGTCTGCTCGTCCAGATAACCGTTGTTGTAGCCGGTTAACTCACTCATGGTTCTGCTCCTGATGCTGTTGGCGCAGCCGTTTCAGCAGCTCAAGCTCCGCCTGGAAATCGACGTAGTGCGGCAGTTTCAGATGCGAGACAAAGCCCGCCGCCTCTACGTTGTCGGCATGCGACAACACAAACTCTTCATCCTGCGCCGGGCCAGCAATGCGCTCGTGGTACTCCGGCGCTTGCAGCGCACGATCAACCAGCGCCATCGCCATCGCTTTGCGTTCGGAGCGACCAAACACCAAACCGTAACCGCGCGTGAAGTGCGGCGCGCTGTCTGTTTCAGTGATGAAGCCGTTGACCATTTCGCATTCGGTCAGCAGGATTTCGCCAATCTCGATATCGAAACCGAGCTCTTCCGGGCAGATCGATACGCTGAGATAGCCGGTACGGATTTCACCGGCAAACGGATGGTTACGACCGTAGCCGCGCTGCGTTGAGTAACCCAACGCCAGCAGGAAACCTTCGTCGCCGCGCACCAGTTGTTGCAAACGGGCAGCACGCGTCGCCGGATAACCGGGCGGTTCGCGGGTGATGTCGCACGGCTCGCTGCCGTCATCTTCTTCACGCGCCGCCAATCCTTCGTTTGTCATCATGCTGAACACATGCGGACAGCGCTCAGGCAGCGCCTGATCGTCACGCGGTGCTGCCGGCGTTTCGCCATTGGCGAGTAAGGTGAAATCCAGCAGACGATGGCTATAGTCGTAAGTCGGGCCAAGTACCTGGCCGCCGGGCAGATCTTTGTACACCGCCGAGATACGACGTTCGATGCGCATCTCATCGGTTGCCAGCGGCAAACTGTCGGCGAGGCGCGGCAACGTGGTGCGGTAAGCGCGCAGCAGAAAGATCGCTTCGACCAAATCGCCGCTGGCTTGTTTAATCGCTAACGCCGCCAGTTGCGGATCAAAAATGCCGCCTTCGGTCATAACGCGATCCACCGCTAAACCGAGTTGTTGCACGACCTGATCGCAACCCAGTTCAGCTACGTCGCGGTCACCACGGCGCAAATCCGCCTGAAGTTCATGGGCGCTGGCAATCGCCTTTTCGCCCCCTTTAACCGCAACGTACATCAGCACACCTCCACGTCGGTGGTGCGCGGCAAGGCCATCATCGCTTCACCACAGGTGAAAATCAGATCCACGCCTTGTGGGAACGGATGCGGGCGCTCGCGCAGATAATGCAGAATCGCGTCGGGCAGTTGTGGCGCGATGGCGCGTGATTCACGCAAGCCCGGTCCACTCAGACGCAGCGTTAAGCCGCCATTCAGTGAAGGCACTTCGACAATCAGCGTGGTGCTTTTTTCCGGTGACATATTGTCGCCCGCCGCAAACAGCGCCGGATCGGGATTGGCGGCGGCATGCGTCAAAGCAAACGGCGCATCGCGCTCATCCACAATCGGTACGCCGGTATGGAAACGCAGGTTGTTGCGCACCACTTCATTATCAATGCGGCTATCCAGCCACAGCGCGCTCTCTTGATCGACCAGCGTCAGCAGCACGGCGGTAGCAGCAGGTGACAGATCGCCCCAGCCTTGTTGGAGCGGCAGCGACACCATCACGCCCGGCTCGCTCATCGCTTTGAGAATGCGGCGGAAGGCACGTTGTGCATCAGCAACCGGATGGTTAAAACTTGCCAGTAATGTCATTAGTTATCTCCGCGAACCAGCGTAAAGAAATCCACTTTGGAGCTGGCGATTTCACGCGCGCGCAGCTGACGCTGCTCTTCACGCAGTGCCGCCAGCGGGGCAATCAATTTTTCCTGCAACAGCGCCTGGGTCTCCGGCTGTTGCAGCAGCGCATCAATCAGCGCACAACGTTCGGCGTGCGGCTTATCGCGTCCCAACACATAGCTAAAACCCAGCGTGCCATCGTGCAGCTTCACTACTGCACGCGTCACCGTGGCGTCGCCCATCACGAAGCGTTTGCCGCTGCCGCCCATACGCGCTTGCAGGCGGGTTAAGCCGGTCTCTGCCGGGCGAATCGCTTCAAAATCGGCATGCAGATTCAGCGGCTGCCAATGCGCTTCAAGCGTGCTGGCGTCGCTGTGTGCCAGCACCGAGAGCCAATGTTGGCGGGCGGTTTGCTGTTTCATTCGTGCTCCAGAGTCAGTTCAATCATGTCGCCACGCGTCAGGCTGACGGAGTATTCCGCCACCTGGCCGTCGCTGTGTTTATTCAGGGTGCGCACGCACAACAGCGGCGACTGCAACGCAATCTCCAACTGCTTGCACTCTTTGGCCTGTGCGCGGCGAGTGCTGATGCGCGTTTGGCTGCGCGTCAGGAATAAGCCGAGGTTTTTCTGCATATAGTCGTGCAGCGAACCGCTGTGAAACTGTTGCAGCGTCGGCCACCAGCTGAGATCGGCGAGGAAGTGGTTGATCACGCACACCGCCACGCCGTTGACGCGACGCAGCGTGCGCAGATGAATCACGTTGTCGCCTTCATTGATCGCCAACGCGCTCGCCACATCGCTGCTGGCCGGACGCACCACCGCCAGCAAACGTTCGCTGGTTGGATGGCTGCCCTGCTCCATCAGGTTCTGACTGAAACGCGCCTGCGCATGCAGCGGATAATCGTAAGGACGCATCAGCACCAAAATGCCGACGCCGTGACGACGTTGCAGCAGCCCTTTATTGACCAACTCATCGACGGCGCGGCGCAAGGTGTGACGATTCACTTCATAGTGATCGGCCAACTGTTGTTCGGAAGGCAGATAGTCGCCACAGCGATAACGTTCCTGTAACGCCTGTTCGAGTTGCGCGGCGACTGCCTGATAGACAGTGGTCGGATGTCTGGATATCTCCATCACGCTCAATACCTCATTCACATTGGTTGAGGAGCGCAGCGAGGGTTGCTGCGGGATGGCGATTACATTGCGCGAGCCAGATGACAGCGCCGTGACGGCTCAATGACGCGCTGATGAATTTGCTTTAAGACAGAAGGATGTGAGCGAAACGGCAGGCAATTCAATAAAATATTTTTAACTATCACCTTTGTGACAGTGTTCAAAAATTTACCGCTTAATTACATCTCTTTTGCACCGCCCTTACATCACGCAGCTTAAGAAAAGTCTGCTAAGTTAAAATATGTAACCCACTTGTTAAGTGAAACTTAAAATGATTAACGCGTTGAAACTATCGGATGGTTTTCGCCGCAACTTTGTCCGTGAAGTTATTTTGCCGCTGATGGCTATTCTTATCCTGACCTTTGCTGGTGCCGGCATGGGTTTATTCTGGGGCACCTCGCTCACCAATAATGAAGCACGCGATCAGCAGCAGCGCATGATCGAAGCCTCTTTTACCCAAAGTTTGTCGGAACATTTGCGCCAGTTGCGCAGCCTGACACGCTGGTCACCGCTGGCCGATCAGCTGGCACTGGCCCATCCTGATGAAAGCTGGCTGACGCAAAATGTTGGCGGTTGGCTGTACGACATGTTTGATCACCAACTGGTGGTACTGCTGGATCGCGACAATCAGTTGGTCGATGTGTGGCGCAACGGGCAAACGGTGCCGGACAAAAATATTGGCCCGGTGATGCAGGACATCCTGAATAATCCGCTGGTGCAAAACAGCGATGTGGTGGTCGGCCCGAACGATCACGCCGATTTCGTGCGGGTTGGACAACGCGCAGCGGCGCTGGCGGTGGGCGACATCAGCAGCACCAAACAGGCCGGACGCTATCGTTTGGTGAGCATCAAATTCCTTGATGATGGTTATTTGCAAAACCTTGCCGATCGCAGCCAGTTACGTGAACTGACCTTTACCGATGCCGAACCAGCCACACCCACCAAAGCGCGCTATTTACTCAATTCTCAGCAAGGTGAACCGGTGGGTTTTCTCAGCTGGCGGCCGGATAAACCTGGCGCACAAATGCTGCGCACCATCGGCCCCACCACGTTGATTTCGGTGCTGCTGATCACTTTGCTGTGCATGTTTATGGTGAGGCGCATCTGGACCTCGTCGCTGAAACTGTCGCAGTCCATGCTCAAGCTGGGCGCCAGTGAAGCGCAGGCACAGCATCTGGCGTTTCATGATGTGCTGACCGGTTTGCCGAATCGTTCATTAGTCGAAGACCGTTTAACCCAGGCGCTGGCGGCAGCATCGCGGCACGATCATCGCGTAGCATTGCTGCTGTTGGATCTCGATCGTTTTAAGAACATTAATGACACTTACGGCCATCACGCCGGTGATGAGCTGATCATTGAAGTGGCGCGCCGTCTCAATGAGATTGTGCGCGCCAGCGATACCGTTGGGCGCATCGGCGGCGATGAATTCATTATTGTGATGCCGGATGTCGATAATATTGGGCAAGTGCAATCGCTGGCGAAGCGCATCATTACCCGGCTAAGCGAGCCGTATCCGTTAGTCGGCAGCGAGTTGTGGGTTGGCGTTAGCGTCGGGTTAGCGCTGGCTCCCAAAGATGGCATTGACCGATTGGATCTGATGCGCAAAGCCGATATTGCCTTGTACGAAGCCAAAAACCACGGACGCGGTCAATATCGCCAGTTCGAAAAAGTGATGGATGAGTCGCTGCGTACCCGCCAGCAAATGGCGGCCGATTTGCGCCAGGCGATCTTAAAATTCGAAGGGCTGGCGGTGTGGTATCAACCGTTAATGGATATCAGCGGGCAGCGCGTGGTGGGCCTTGAGGCGCTGCTGCGCTGGCATCACGCCGAGCGCGGCGATGTGGCGCCGGGAGATTTCATCGCCATCGCCGAAGAGACCGGCATGATCATTCCGCTTGGCGAATGGGTGCTGCGCGAAGCCTGTAAAACCTCGCTCAAGCTGCCGCAGATTGTGGTGGCAGTTAACGTCTCGCCGGTGCAGTTCCGTGCCAGCAATTTTGTCGAGCGCATCATTGAAATCGTCGAGTCGGAAGGCGCCAATCCGCAACATATGGAGCTGGAGATCACCGAAGGCGTATTGATCGAAGATGAACATGAAGCGCGCAACAACATCATCGCGCTACGCGATGCTGGTTTCCGTATTGCGTTGGACGATTTCGGCACCGGCTACTCCAGCCTCAATTACCTCAGCACCTTCCCGGTGGATAAAATCAAAATCGATCGCTCGTTTACCCAATCGCTCGGCGTGGCGCAAAATTCCACCGCGATTGTCGAATCGGTGGTGCGTTTGGGCCACGCGATGGGCTTGACCGTCACCGCCGAGGGTGTCGAAACCGAAGGGCAAAAAAACGCGCTGGCCGATGCAGGGTGTAATCAGTTGCAAGGGTATTTGTTCAGTCACGCGGTGCCGTTTAGTGAGATTGAGAAGATGATGTGACGGAAGTGTGGTTATCGGCCAGGTCACCATAAATGGCGACCCTACGGGCTGATTCTGTAGGGTCGCCATTTATGGTGACCTGAATTTTCCCCGAATGCGCCTCGCAATAATTAATTCCTGTCGTACTCCTTTCGCCGCATATCATGCAATATCCAGTCGGCAAGGAGGCCGAATGAAAAACCGCCACTATCCTCGTTTGAAAAATTATGATTACCGCACGCCTGGCGCCTATTTCATTACCTTGGTCTGCCATCGACGCGCACCATTATTCGGTCAACTTTTCGGTACAGATTTGGATCTCTCCTCTGTTGAGGATTACGTGATTAAAGCCTGGCGTGCCTTGCCGCAACGCAATACGGCAATCACCCTTGATGCGTTTGTGCTGATGCCGAATCACCTGCATGGCATTTTGTGGCTGGGGAAAAATAGTGCAAGAAGCCTGCAAGACATTGTTAATGGCTTTAAAGCGGAAGTCTCACGGGAAACCGGTGTGAAAGCGTGGCAGCGCAGCTTTTATGATCGGGTGATTCGGGATGAGGTGGAGTTGTTTAATATCCGCAAATATATTGAAAACAACCCGAAGCAGTGGGCGTTGGATCGGTTGTATGTATCGAGTTCAAATTAAAGAGGTCACCATAAATGGCGACCCTACGAAAACCTGATGTTGTAGGGTCGCCATTTATGGTGACCGCAACAAGCCAACGCTACGACGGAAAATCGGTCTCAATCGAAGTCTGTTTCCATGCCTCGATCTGCGCCAAACGCTCTTTCAATTTGGTGGTCACCGCGTCGTATCCCCACGCGCCCATCACCAAATGACGTGGCGGGTTGTCGTGCTCGGTGATGGCGATCATCGCTTTGGCTGCGCGTGCCGGATCGCCTGCCTGCGTGCCGCTGTATTCGGAGGTGGCTTTCATGCGAGCTGCGGCCGTTTCGGCGTACTCCGGCAAGGTGCTTGGCGTTTGATGCAGCGAACGTCCAGCCCAATCGGTGCGGAACGGGCCGGGTTCGACGCAGGTGACATGAATGCCGAGCGGTGCGGTTTCCAGCGCCAGCGAATCCGACCAACCTTCTACCGCGTGTTTGCTGGCTGAGTAATAGCCCGAACTGGCGAAGCCAATAAATCCGGCCACCGATGTGATGTTGATGATGTGGCCGCTGCGTGCTTTACGCATCGACGGCAACACCGCGCGCGTTAAGGCAAACAGGCCAAACACGTTGGCATCGAACTGGGCGCGGATCTCTTTTTCATCGCCCTCTTCCACCGAACTTTGATAACCGTAACCGGCGTTATTCACCAGTACATCCACGCCGCCGAATTTCTCCAGCGCAGCGCTTACCGCCCGATCGATGCTGCTTTGATCGGTCACATCCAGCGCTACCGCCAGCGCGTTTTCATGTCCGGCGACCAGATCCTGCACTTTGCTGGCATCGCGCGCCGTGACCACTGTGTTGAAACCGCGTGCAATCGCCTGCTGTGCCAGTTCGCGGCCAAAGCCGGTTGAGCAACCTGAAATGAACCATACCGGAGTGTTTGCTGAAGCCATGATGACGTCCCCTTCAATCACGCCCAATGAACCGCCATCGGGCAAAGAGAGTAACTATGGCAAACACCTTCCGTGGCGATTAGCGTTGCGTGCGCCTAAGGCGTCATTGCCGGATAGCGTTGCTTAAGCTGGTCGAAGATGTTCTGCATCGGCCTGTCGTTATCCGCTGCAACCGCCGTAAACACCTGCTGCTTGAGGAAGTGACGCCAGCCGATCGGCGCTGCCGCCAAAAACGCGGTGAGCAGACGATAACGTTCCGGCGTCCAAATCGCTTCGAATGCGCTCCGTGCCGCACCGTGATCGAAATGTTGGCTGGCACGCGTTTGCATCTCCGCGCGCAGTTGCTCGGTGGCGGCGTGATCGATCTCGCCATCGCGCAGCGCCACGCCGTAACTGTCGCGCGCCCTCCGTTCCGAGAGGAAGCCACAACGAATATCCTGCAACACCGCGTGTACATCACGCTCTACAGGCAAACCGTAACCGCCTGCGCCGGGGCCGCGCACTTCAACGATATCGCCCGGTTGGCAGTGGATCACATCGGTGTTGCCATGCTCAATCGCCACGCCGTTGCGTAAGGTGCGGAAATGCGACAGGCCGCCCGCCGCGCCGCCCAGCACGCCCGCCGAGGCAAATACCGAGCGATTGCGGTTGCGCGCGGTGACGGTGGTATTCGGCGCGAAGATTTCAAACGCCATTTCAGTGGCTAATCCGCCGCGATAACGCCCGGCTCCGGCACTGTCGGCGGCTAGACCGTAGCGATGGAAATGGATCGGCACTTCCGCTTCGTTGATCTCAATCGGCGTGTTTTTCAGGAATGCCGACAAGCCGCCAGAACCATCCGGGCCATCATGCCGCGGCGTGCCGCCCGCACCGCCGCCCACCGGGCCGAGCGACGCCACCACGTTACGATTGGCACTATCGCTGGTGCGAATGTTCATGATCGAATTTCCGCCCGGCGAGTTGGCGGGCAAACGCTCGGGAATCGCCTGTGAAAACACGCCTAGCGTGGCGATTTGCGACAGCGCGCAGGTCAGCGATCGCATACCCACTGCCGCTGGCGCTTCGCAGTTCATCACCGTGCCCGGCGGCAAAATGGCGCGTGTTGGCCTTAAGGTTCCGGCATTCAGCAGCAGATTGCGATCCAGCGTCGAGAGCACATACGTCACGCCAACCAGCGCCAGCGGATGCCGCTCACGTCCGCCGGTCGGCATATTCAACGAGGAAGTCAGTTGCGGATCGCTGCCGGTGTAATCGAGTTCCAGCGTGTCGCCGGTAACGCGCAAGGTAATCGCCACGCGGCACGGAAAACCGCCTTCGCCATCTTCATCGGCAAAATCAGCGTAGAAGTATTCTCCATCGGGAAGGGTGGCGATGATGCTGCGCGCTTGTGCTTCGGCGTAATCGAGAATGCCGTTAATGCCTTGCAGGAAATCATCGATGCCAAAGCGCGCAATGATGTCGTGGATCTTACGTTCGCCGACGTTAACCGACGCGATTTGCGCTTTGAAGTCGCCCCAGTTTTGCTCCGGCGCGCGTACGTTGAGACGCATGATGCGCGCCACTTCTTCATTCAATTCACCGTTACGCACGATTTTCAGCGGCGGAATGCGAATCCCTTCCTGCACGATATCGGTCAATGAACGCGACAGCGACGCTGGCACTGCGCCGCCGACATCGGTGTTGTGAATGTGTCCGACGACAAAGCAGACGATCTCGCCGTGGTGAAACACCGGTTTCCAGATATGGATATCCGGCGAATGCGTCGCCACGTTTCCGGCGTAGGAATCGTTGGTGATGCAGATATCGCCCTCTTGATAGCTGTCGATCAAGGCCAACACCGGGCCGTAATCGATGCCGCTGTACCACGGCGCGCCGAAGCTGCGCGGCGAGGCAAATGCCAAACCGTCACGGCTGACAATCTGGCAGGAGAAATCTTCCGTCTCTTTAACGAATGTCGAATGCGCCGTGCGCATCAAGGTGAAGGCCATGGCATCCGCCGCCGCCGCGCAGTAATTGGCCAGAATTTGCAGGTTACGTCCGTCAATCGCCATGTTAATTCGCCTCCGTTGGCGTGATCAGCAAGTTGCCAAAACTATCCACGTCCACTTTCATCTTCGGCGGCACGCAGGTGGTGCAATCGTCCTGCGCGATGATCACCGGGCCGATCAGTTGGTGTCCGGCGCGCAACGTGCCACGACGCACCACATCCACCTGATGCGTGGCACCATCAATCCACGCGCTAACCTGCTGCGCCACGTCAACCGGCGCATCGGCGGCGGCGAGCGGATTGAGCGTGGGTTTAGGCGTCGGCGAGGCAATGACTAAACGCAGATTGATAATTTGTACCGGCGCATCGCCATCACAATGACCAAATAACTGTTGATGCTGGCGATCAAACGCCGCGTGCAACGCGGCAACATTGGCCTGCGCTAACCATGCAGGTTCTAATGCCACTTCGATTTCAAATGACTGGCCGCGATAGCGCATATCGGCGCTGTAGTGCAGCGTAAATGGCATCTGTGCGCCGTGCTGCTCGCTGAGCCAATTGCGCGCGCGTTGACTGAGCGCATCGGCTTCGCTCGCCAGACGATCGGCTAAAGTGGCATCGAGATCGCTGTACAGCGTACGGATAAAATCATTGCGGATATCCGCCACCAATCCGCCCAGCGCCGACAGCACGCCCGGCGTCGGCGGCACAATCACCCCTTTCATATTCAACTCGCGCGCCAGGAAACAGCCCATCATCGGACCTGCGCCGCCAAAGGCGAGGAACCAGAATTCACGCGGATCCAGACCGAAACGCGACAGCAAGCCGCTGGTGTCGCCATACATGCTGGAGATTGCCAGTTCGATGGCGGTTTCGGCGGTCTCTTCAACGCTGATGCCCAGCCGCTCGGCTAAAGGTTGCCAGGCCGCGCGTGCCGCCGCGACATTTACTTGCACCGCGTTATAGCCAAGATCGCCGTGACCGATCATGCCGCAGGCGGCAAACGCATCGGTGGCGGTCGGCTGCGTGCCGCCGCGCTGGAAGCACACCGGACCGGGCAGCGATCCGGCGCTGTCTGGCCCCATTTGCAGTACGCCTTGATTATCGATCCATGCCAGCGAGCCGCCGCCTTGCCCAACCGATGTCACCGCAACGGAAGGAATATAGATCGGGAAATCACCGATAATTTCCCCGTTGCCCTGCGCCACCTGACCATCAACAATCACTGCCACATCGGCGCTGGTGCCGCCAATATCGAGGCTGAGAATTTTGTCAAAACCGCAGGCGCTGGCGAGGAAGCTGGCACCGATCACGCCTGACGCGGTGCCGGATAACACCATCTGCACACATTCGCTTTTCGCCTGCTCCACGCCCATTACGCCACCGTTGGATTTAGTGATACGCGGTGGAGGACGCACGCCCTTCTCTTTTAATGCACGCTCAAACGATTCCAGATAATGGATCACCATCGGCTGCACGTAGGCGTTAATGGTGGCGGTGATGGTGCGCTCATATTCACGGATAATCGGCCAGATGTCGGCGGAACAGGAGGACAGTAATTCCGGAGCATGTTGATTGATGATGGCTTTCACTGCCGCTTCGTTGTGGCGATTGCGATAGCTGTGCAAAAGCGACACCACAATGCCCTGACAACCGGCGGCGCGCGCAGCTTCAATGGCATCCAGCACGCTTTGCGTATCCACTTCGGTTAACACCTTGCCGTGGCGATCGGTGCGCTCTTTAATGGCGAACACCCGATCGCGCGAAATCAGCGGCGCCGGTCGGCGTGAGAACAAATCGTGGATATGTGGGATCTTCAGACGTGCCAGCTCCAGCACATCGCAAAATCCTTCAGTAGCAAACAGCGCCAGCCGCACACCACGACGCTGGATTACCGCATTGATGCCGACCGTGGTGCCGTGCGTGAAGTAATCAATCTGCCGCGGCTCAATGCCGTCGCGCTGCTGCAACTGCGTTAACCCCGTGAGGATTTCACTGCCCGGCGCATCCGGGCGCGACAGCACTTTTAACGTGTGAATCTGATTTGTCTCTTCATCCAGCACGGCGAAATCGGTAAACGATCCGCCAATATCGACGCCAACGCGGTAACCCATGTCAAAACTCCAGTTTCAGGAGAGAGGAAATTCCATCAGCTTGTGTGGATCTTGCACCACGCGCCAGCCGAGGCGCTGATACAGCTGATGGGCATCATTGGTCGAGAGCATCCAGCGATGAACCGTCACCAGTTCCGGGTGCTCGCGCACACAGGTCGCCAGCCAGGTTCCTAATCCATGTCCGCGCCAGTTATCATCAATCATCACATCGCATAGCCAGCCAAAACGGGTGTAATCCGTTACCAATCTTGCGAAACCGATCTGCTGGTGTTGATGATAAAGACCAAACGGCAGCGAGCCAGCAAACGCGCGCTCAGTTTTGGCGCGTGGCTGGTCTTTCGCCCAGTACGATTTTTCCGTTAGCTGGCAGTGGATGTAAGCGAAATCCAGTTTGGCGCGCTCGGTAGAGAGCGTGAATGCATCGCGCTGCCAGACCTGATCGGGAATGTTGAGTGTGCTCATAACAACTCCTTGTATCGGATGGATTCAGTGTAAAAGCGTTGGGTTTTACCCCGTTGCTGAAGCTGGGTTGAAATCCAGCAGGATCAGGGGAATTTTGTGATGGCAAGAAATTTTATGCTGTGAACAATTTATGCACTTAGCTCGCATTTTCCTGTCCCGCTTTAAGACCTTTCTCGTCAGCAGAAATTACGTCTTCTATTACCTTTCACGCCAGGATTGGTGTTTCCACTTTACGCCTCGCTGTGCAGCAGGCTCGCCATTCATCCTCTCTAACCCAACTTATTGATAACCAGGACGTTTAATCATGAATACAATAAATTATACTGGCACAGCTTATGCGCAAAGGGATACATCGCTGCCCACCATCAACGCCACCGCGTCAACCGAGATCGGGAAGCAAGGCTCTATAGCGCTGATTACCGTTGGTGGTGAATCCTTTGAAGTCGAGATTGATCCAGTAACCGGAAAATATTCCTGGACGGCTAATGTTGCGATGCCAGATGGTGATTACAGTGTCTCAATGGCGATCAAAGATCGTGCAGGCAATGTGGGCCAACCAAACCTCTTTACTTTGCGTATTGATACGACGCCGCCAGAAGCGCCCCAGCTGCTTAACCTGTTTGATGATCAGGGCGCGATTACCGGCAGTTTTGATGCGGGTAAAATCACCGATGACAAACGCCCAAAACTCACCGGCGTAGCACAGGAAGGGACTACCGTTTATCTGTGTGACGAAAACGGCAATAAAATTGGCAGCGCGGTCGCCGATAAAGTCACCGGTAAATGGGTGATGGAGCCAAATGTAGACCTGAAAGACGGTGCCAATAGTCTCACACTGGTTGCCGAAGAGACTTTTGCAGGCAAATTGCGCACTGGCACAGCTTCCTCTCCCTTCACTATCGTCATTGGCGCTGACGGTGCGGTAATACCGCCAAATCTCATCACCATTAATGACGCGATTGACGATGCCGGTGCCATCTCTTTGCTATCAGCTGTTGAAAATCATGGAAATAATACACTCGCATACGTTGAAACCCTGGTTGCGCAAAGAGACACCCCGCTTCCGACCATTAACGCTAGCGCGCCGAGTGAAATTGGTAAACAAGGTTCCATTGCGCGAATCATTGTTGGTGGTGAAGCCTATGAAGTGAATATTGATCCTGTAACTGGCAAATATTCCTGGACGGCTGTACTTCCGTTAACTGACGGGGATTACAGCGTTTCGATGACAGTGGTCGATCGCGCGGGTAACGTGGGTAAACCTACGCTCTTTACCCTGCGAATTGATACCACACCACCAGAAGCACCGGACCTGATTAATATGTATGACGATCAAGGTGCAATTCAGGAAAGCTTTGATTCTGGTGATACCACTGACGATAAACGCCCAACATTCACCGGCATTGCACAGAAAGGCGTGACGGTTTACCTGCAGGACGAAAGCGGCAATAAAATTGGCAGCGCGGTGGCCGATAAAGTGACCGGTAAGTGGGAAATAGAACCTAATGTCGATCTCAAGGACGGCGTAAATACCTTGACACTGGTTGCTGAAGAGACCTTCGCTGGAAAATTACGTGCAGGCGCGGCTTCTGCCCCCATTACTGTTGTGATTGGTGCCGATGCCCCTATCCTTCCGCCAAATACCATTGTCATCAAGGATGCCATCGACGATGCGGGTACGGTAACCGGCAAGCTCACGACTGGAGCGCTGACCGATGACACGACACCGACATTGCAGGGCATCGTCTCTGCTGGCAATAGCGTAACCGTTTACTATCGCCTCGCTGGCAGTACCTCTTGGGCCGGCAGTGCCACCGCGACCGTGAACGGCAGCGAGTGGAGCTGGACGCCAACCAGCGCGCTCGCTTATGGCGAATATGAGTTCCAGGCCAGTATTGGCAGCTTCAGCAGCAACCTGTTCACGCTGGATATAGCAACCGCTGCCGACATCGTAAAGAAAACCGTTATTGAGTTGGTAGAGGACGACTTCGGCGTCTGGAAAGGCGCGCTCAGCAGCGGCGCCATCACCGATGACGCCACGCCGACCTTCAGCGGACGCGGTGAAGCCAATGGCAAAGTGGTGGTTCGCTATGGCCAGCCAGGCCAGCTCAGTAACACCGTTGTGGTAGACGTGGACAGCAGCGGACACTGGGCGTGGACGCCAGTTTCAGACCTACCAATAGGCAACTGGAACTTTGACGTGCAGCCGCAGGGTGAAACCAACTGGTCCGACACCTTCTTGCTGAGCATCGACAGCTCCGATCGCTTTACCCCGGTCATTACGCATGCCTATGATGACGTGGGTACACCGCAAAATCTGGGTAACGGTGATACCACAAATGACAGCACTCCAACCCTGAAAGGCACTGGCATGCCGGGTAGTGTGATTACAGTCGAATATGCTCAACCTACAGGTGGCTGGATTTATGCAGGTACAGCTACCGTCAATGCCAGCGGTAATTGGGAAATGACGTCCCCTGTACTAAACAGTTCTGGTAAATATGATTATCGTGCGAAAGCAAATGATGGCAACAACGAGAGTGCCTGGTCTCCAACATTTAGTTTAAATTTTGATGATTTACCCGATGGTGGCTATGAAGAATTTTCAGAGGTTGTTGGCAATATTTCGGCAGGATATGAAAAAACTTTTACCTCAGGGCTAAAATTAAAACTTATAACCTATGCCGAAGAATTGGTCAGAGGAAACCTTGCTAAACCTGGCTTTCATAATTCGGGTACACCGGGATATCACGTTATCGATGAATCCTTTACAAGAATTATATTCCCGAAACCAACAAATAGCTTTACCTTAGAAATTTCGGCTGTTCAAAATGGAATTTTAGCTTTATTTGGCGCCGACGGTAGACAGTTGGGCCAGGAATTACTTGGCAATGGGGTTGGCAATGGAAATAAAAGTTTCACTAAGACTTACTACGCCTATAGCGGTGAGAAAATAGCCTATTTTACTTTACGCAGTAAAGATGGAAATGATGATGCTGGATTTACTTTAAAAAGTGTAGAATGGGGTAGTGGAAGATACTCTTACTTTAATGTTGAAGAAAATGACAATTCATTTTTGAATGATTCATCCGAAACGGTCATTACTTCATATATTGAAGATGATATTCATTCTGTTAGTCATGTAAATGATCTCTACACGATGCCTGTAGTGGGTAACGCTTTAAAAACCGACACTCTGCAACTCACCGGTAAAGATCAGCTTCTCGATTTAACCACACTGAGCAGCCAGATTGAATCGGTGGAAATTATCGACATCACCGGCAGCGGCGATAATACCCTGAAACTGGATCTCACCGCCCTGCTGCAGCGCGGTGAAAAAGATCTGTTTATCGAAGACGGCAAAACCCAGTTAGTTGTCAAAGGTAATGAAGGTGATGTCGTTGAGTTAAAAGATATTCTGCCAGAAGGCAGCGATATCAGTGAATGGCAACATCAGGACGGTACGGTTACGGTTGCAGGCGTTGAGTATCAAGTTTATAGCCATGCAGACAACGCCGATCTATTGGTACAACAAGGTGTGAAAATCGAACTCATCCATCAATAGACGATAGGCAGCCACGTGGTGTTAATATAATTCACGTTGTTAACAAATGAGTTATTCCCTGAAGCCACTGCAATTGCGGTGGCTTTTTATTGCCCAGATAAGACAAACCCATCCTTCACGACCCTTTCTCTACTTAAGACTCGTCGCAGATTCGTTACCTTTGAGACTGTTCTCGTCACGGATGCTTGCGAGCTCTATTAACTTTCCTGCCAGGTTGTCTATTTTTAAGCCCGCATGGTAATAAGCGGCAACGTAAGCGCCACTTATAAAATGGATATCATTGAAATAAAGGATTGTCCTTATGCAAATTAACGCCTATACAGGCACCGTTTACGCCCAAAGAGATACTTCGCTGCCCACAATCTCGGGGACTGCCACCACTGAAATTGGCAAAACAGGCAGCATGGCAAAAATATACGTGGGCACCGAATATTTTGAAGTGCCTGTCGATCCGCTAACGGGTCACTATACCTGGACCGCCACCACGCCCATCCCTGACGGCGATTACAGCGTTTCCGTGACCATCCAGGACAAGGCGGGTAACCTTGGCAAACCAAACCTGATCACTCTCCGCGTGGATACCACACCGCCGGCCGCGCCAATCCTGCTGGATATGTATGACGACCAGGGCGCGGTAACCGGCAGCTTTGATAATGGCAAAACCACCGACGATAAGCGGCCTGAACTCACCGGCTTTGCCCAGGAAGGCACGACGGTTTACCTGCGCGATGCAACCGGCACAACCATAGGCAGCGCGGTCGCCGATGCCAAAACCGGCAAATGGGTGATGGTGCCGACTTCAGACCTAAAAGACGGCGTGAACAACCTGACATTGGTCGCTGAGGAAAACTTCGCGAGAAAGCTGCGTACTGGCACGCCTTCACCGGTGTTCTCTATTGTGATTGGCGCAGACACTTCCGTCCTCGCCGCAAACACGACCGCCATTAACCAAGAACTCCCCGCCCGCATCGAGGAAGAAACAGCGACTCAGGCTGCCGGCATTGACCCTATTGGCACGTTGGCCTACATCAAAACGGAATATGCCGAGCGGGACAGTGCGCTGCCAACCCTCGCAGGCGTAGCGACAACGGAAATAGGTAAGTCCGGCTCGATTGCGCAAATCATTGTGGGTACCGAATATTTCGAAGTCGAGATTGATCCCGTCACCGGCCGTTACTCGTGGACCGCTACCACCCCAATTCCTGATGGTGATTACAGCATCTCTATCACCATTAAAGACCGCGCGGGGAACGTGGGCGCACCTACGCTGGCCACCCTGCGTGTGGATACCACGCCGCCGGACGCACCAGACCTGATTAACCTGTACGACGACCAGGGTGCGATCACCGGCAGCTTCAATACTGGCAAAACCACTGACGATAAACGTCCAACCCTGACCGGTCTCGCTCAGGAAGGCACCACCGTTTACCTGCGGGACGAGAGCGGTAAAATCATCGGCAGCGCAGTGGCAGACAAGGTCACCGGCATCTGGAGATTGGAGCCGAATGAAGACCTGAAAGATGGCGTAAATAATCTGACTCTGGTCGCAGAGGAGAACTTCGCTAAAAATTTGCGCACAGGCCCCTCTTCGCCGGTTTTCACCATCGTGATTGGCGAGGATGATCGCATCCTGCCGCCAAACACCATTACCATCAATGACGCCTTCGATAATATGGGCGCTTTCACCGGTATCCTGGCCAGCGGTGCTCTGACCGATGACACCACGCCAACTTTACGCGGCGACGTCACTGCGGGTAGCAGCGTGACGGTTTACTATCGCCTTGCCGGCAGCAGCAGCTGGGCTGGCAGCGCAACGGCAACGGTTAGCGGAACCGAGTGGAGTTGGACGCCGGGTAGCGCCCTGCCTTTTGCAACCTACGAATTCCAGGCCACCATCGGCACGGCTCACAGCAACCTGTTTACCTTAGAAATCGCCAGTGCGGTGGACATTGTGCTGAAAACCCGCATTGAGTACGCCTATGATGATTTTGGCAATTGGCAAGGTACGCTAAGCAGCGGCGCGATAACCGATGATGAAACCCCAACACTGCATGGTCGAGGTGAAGCTAACAGCAAGTTGGTATTACGTTTCGCTCAAACCGGTCAGATCCCGAACACCGTGGTGATTGACGTTGACAGCAGTGGTAACTGGAAATGGACATCAGCAGCCAATCTGCCCACGGGTAACTGGAGTTTTGACGTGCAGCAGCAGGGGCAAACCAGCTGGAGTGACGCCTTCACCCTTAACATCGTCAGCGCCAGTGGCTTCGATCCGATCATTGATTATGCTATCGACGACGTGGGCGCTTCTCAGGGCAAAATATACAGCGGTGCTAATACTGACGACACCACGCCAACATTGCACGGTCGCGCTGAAGCCAACAGCCTCGTCTATCTGCGCTACAGCTCAGGCCAAACCCCGATTACAATTTCGGTAACCGCCGATAGCAAGGGTGACTGGAGTTGGGCCGCGCCTACGTTGGCTAACGGTAACTGGACGTTTGAAGCGCAGAAAACGGGTCAAATTGGCTGGAATGCTTTTAACTTAAAAATTGATACCACAATCTTTGTTCCTCGCCCAACCATCGATGATGTGCTTGATAACGTCGGCGGGATCAGCATTATTGGCAATAACGGTACCACCGATGACAATACGCCAACGCTGAGAGGTACTGGCGAAAATGGCGCGATGATTGAGATTCAACGCCAGTCTGGCAGCAGTTGGGTAACCATTGGACAAACCTCGGCCAATAGCGCCGGTAATTGGTCATATACGCCAAGCCAATTGGCCGATGGCTCGTACACATTCCGCGCAAAAGCTGCGTTAGGAAACAGTCAAAGCACATGGTCTAACAATTTCAAAATTCAGATTGATACGGTGCTTCCCCCATCAACCCCAGTGATTGTAGATTTTTGGGATAACGTCAACCATATTGATGGTGTCGGCGTGCGTTATTCAGGTCAGCTTAGCGATGACCTTAATCCTACATTCCGTGGCACTGCGACCCCCAACAGTATTCTTGTGCTTGAGGTTGATACTGATATTTACGACAGCGGTTTCGGTGAATATAGAAGAATCAATGTCGATCATACTGGAAAGTGGGAATATACATTGAGAAGTCCTACATTCCATAATTTTTATGAAATACGCGCCTACAGCATTTTGGCCGGTAAATACAGCGGCTATTCAAATGTTTTCAAGCATGCATTTTATCCAACATCATTACCTGATGATGGAACAGGAAAGTTTTCAAATTTGAACATTGATCTTCCTGATACTGAGCATGTTATTAATGTTAACAATGTTGTTGATAACGCGGTGAAAGTTGATGTAGCTCATTTACTCTCACATGGCGAAAAAAATCTGTTTATTGAAGATGGAAAAACACAGTTGATGGTAACTGGCGAAGAAGGCAGCGTTGTTCAGTTGGTCGATATTCTGCCTAAAGGCAGCGATATCCATCAATGGCAGCATCAGAACGGCACAGTCACCGTAGCGGGCGTGGAATATAACGTCTATAGCCACGGCAATGACGCGGAACTGCTGGTGCAGCAAGGCGTAAAAACTGAACTGGTTTAATGGTTGAATAATTATTTCAATCAAAATGGTTAAAACTCAACCACCGTATTTATTACGGTGGTATTTTTTCTGAAAAAAATAGCGCACCATTTGTAGCGGCGCGATTTATCGCGCATTTCAATGTTGGCATTGTGCCCGAACAGGCATTGCGCAATAAATTGCGCCGCTACGGCATCTTCGGTTATTGATTTCGGCATGTTGCTTAAATGCGTGGTCACCATAAATGGCGACCCTACAAAAACACGCCGTCATTTCGTAGGGTCGCCATTTATGGTGACCGTGTTTGCATCACCCAATTAAACCTCAACCAAACTCCACCGAATTCTGTTTGGAAATTAACGATCGTAACGGCACGCTGCTTTTCATAATCGGCGATTTAATCACGATATAACTGAAATACTTATCGATGCCGATCTGCGCATCCAGCATCTTCTCAATCACTTCCTGATAATGCTCAATGCTGCGGGTAATAAAGCGCAGCAAATAGTCATAGCCGCCGGTAATCAGATGGCATTCCATTAATTCATCCACCTCACGCACCGCGTTCTCGAATTTCATAAAATCTTCGCGGCGATGGCCCGACAACGTGACTTCGGTAAATACCGTCACGGAATCAGTGATTTTGGTGAGATTAATATGCGCTTCATAGCCATTGATGAACCCGGCCTGCTCCAGACGTTTCACTCGTTGCAAGCACGGGCTGGGCGACAGCCCAACGGCGTCGGCGAGATTGACGTTGCTAATACGGCCATCTTTTTGGAGTTGCACCAGGATATTGATGTCGATGCGGTCGAGTTTCATTAAGCCGTTCATAGCACCCCTCATTGTCAACCAATTAGGTTTAACCTCCCGAAGATATACCACGCTTTAAGGCAATTGTGCTATCTCGTTAACTGGTTCTACCAGCGGGAGGTTTTCAAATTACTACAACAATTTCAATGAGGAAGCGGATTTTATCCCAGACGACCCGTGGCGCGTGCCAGCGCGATATCGAAAATATGCAACGCCTCTTCCAGCTGCGAATCGGTGGTCACCAGCGGCGCGAGGAAACGCACGGTGTTGCGATGAATGCCGCACTTAATCAGCAGTAAACCTTCCTGGCAGGCGCTATCGAGGATCTTTTGCGTTAAGGCTGCATCCGGACGTTTGGTCTCGAAATCAATGATCTCCACCGCCTGCATAAAGCCAATGCCGCGCACATCACCAATGCAGGCATATTTCTCCGCCAGTTGCTGCAAACGTGCGTTGAGTTGCTCGCCCAACTGGTTGGATCGCGCTAACAGATTGTCATTTTCCAGCAGATCCAGCACCGCCAGCGCGGCCGCACAAGCCAGTGCATTACCGCCATAAGTACCGCCTAAACCGCCCGGTTGTGGCGCATCCATGATCGCCGCTTTACCCACCACACCGGAAATCGGCAAGCCGCCTCCAATGCTCTTCGCCACCGTCACCAGATCTGGCGTGATGCCGAGATGCTGGAAGGCAAACATCTTGCCGGTGCGACCAAAACCGGTTTGCACTTCATCGAGAATCAGCACGATGCCGTGCTTCTCAGTGATGCGACGCAGCGCCTGCATGAAGTTGGCGCCAGCTTGCAGGAAACCACCATCTCCCTGCACCGGTTCGATGATGATCGCCGCCACGCGTTCCGGCGCAATTTGCACCGCGAACAGTTGATCCAGCGCTTGCAGGCAATCGTCATCACTCACGCCATGAAACGCATTCGGGAACGGCAAACGATAAATGTCACTCGGGAACGGGCCGAAATTCTGCTTGTACGGTGCCGACATGCCGGTCAACGTGGTGCCAAGCAAGGTGCGGCCGTGGAACGCGCCGTCGAAAGCAATTATGCCGCTGCGTTTGGTGTGCGCACGTGCGATCTTCACCGCATTTTCTACTGCTTCCGCGCCGCTGGTGAAGAACACGCTTTTGAAATCTTCGCCGCCGCCGACCAGCACATTGAGGCGTTTCGCCAGCTCGATGTAACCCGGATACGCCACCACCTGGAAACAGGCATGCGACACTAAACCGAGTTGTTTAGTCACCGCATTGACCACCGCCGGATGGTTGTGACCAACGTTGAGCACGCCAATGCCGCCCACGAAATCGAGGTAGCGATTGCCCTCCACATCCCACACTTCGCTGCCTTTCGCTCGCTCGATCACCAACGGATGCGCGGTGACCACGCCACGTGGCACATGCTGCTCACGCGCGTCCAGTAACACGCTGTTATCGGTATATGTTTGCTGCTCCGCCATGACATTCTGCATTTTCTAAAACCCCTATCCACGTAACGTTCGGTTGGCTCAAGTATCGCAATCGCTTGGTTTGTCACGCTGCCGTAATCCACCAGACAGCGGCATTTCCTGTCAAAATCAGAGGCTAATCAGCAGGGAAATTTGGCGTGCTGCATCAGTAGCCGCGGCTGCGATCAATCACGCCAACCATCGGCTCGCCGCGCTGAAAACGCCGCAAATTGTCGAGCACTGCCGACACCGCGCTGTTGGTTTGCGTGGAGCTGGCGATGTGTGGCGTCAGCCAAATTGCTGGATGCTGCCAGAATGGATGTCCGGCCGGCAGCGGCTCGGGATCGGTGACATCAATCACCGCCGCGCTGAGTTGCCCACTCGCCAGCGCCGCCAGCAAATCCTCTTCATTGAGCTGTGGACCGCGTCCGACTTGTACCAGCGCCGCGCCCGCTGGCAATTGGGCAAACAGCGCTGCATTGAGCAAGCCGCGCGTGCTGTCGGTGAGCGGCAGCAAGCACACCAGAATGTCGCTGTGGGCGAGGAAATCGGCTAACTGATCGCTACCGTGCCAGCAGCGTACGCCAGCAATCTCTCGCGGTGTGCGGCTCCAGCCAGCGCAATCAAAACCCAGCGCCACCAGCTGCTGCAAAGAGGCTTGCCCGAGTTCGCCCAAGCCCATCACGCCAACGCGACGTTGATTGGCGGTACGAATCGGATGGGTTTGCCACTGTTCGGCACGCTGCTGCTGGAAGTAGCGCGGCATATCGCGATGCAAACCCAGCACGGCAAAAGTGACGTATTCGACCATGCCTTGCGTCAGGCCGGGTTCGATCATGCGTACCACCGGCAAATCCGGCGGCAATTGGCTGAGATCAAACTGATCGGCACCCGCGCCGACCGAAAGCAGCGCTTTCAGATTGGGAAAGGTGGTCATCAGGTTTTCTGGCGGCTGCCATGCCACCAACAGTTCCACCTGGTTGGCATCGCCGATATCCGGCCAGATGTGCATTTGAATGTCTGGCGCATGTTCAGCCAGCCAGCGCTGCCAGCTGGCACCGCGCGTCGGTTCAGATTTGTAAACGATATGCATCAGGCCATCGCCTGGGTCATCAACCCAAACGCCTGCATCTCACCGGCTTGCGGCGACCACGGCGCTCCCCGAATCATGGTGGTTGGCGCATCGACCTGCACCAAACCCAGCGTTTCCAGCCATGCGGCCAGCGGCAGCGCGCCATCGGTGTCGATACGCACGAACTCGCCGCGCAGACCTTGCATTAAGGCGGCAATCAGCATTTGTGCGCTTTCGAGATTAAGCGCGATCACCGGACCAATCGCATAACCGTGACCGAAGCGGCGCAGGCTGGCAAAACCCTGCATGCGTTGGTTGGCATCTTGCAGCAACACGGTTTGATATTCGGCGATCAAGCTGTTGATCAATGTTGGCCGCCACATGCCGTGCGCTTGCTGATCCAGTTTAGTTAGCAACTCGGCATCAGCCGGTTGCGCATTGCGCAGCGTGAGATCGGCA
This sequence comes from Pantoea sp. CFCC18179, assembly GCF_059412405.1. Lineage (NCBI taxonomy): Bacteria > Pseudomonadati > Pseudomonadota > Gammaproteobacteria > Enterobacterales > Erwiniaceae > Pantoea > Pantoea sp. CFCC18179. The sequence continues at coordinate 494,635 of NZ_JBNBPM010000001.1, forward strand.
GGAATGTGAACGCAAGGTACCGCTGCCAGCTCGCGGGTTTGATGCTGCTGAATGTGGCCAGTAATTTTAAAGCCGAGCTTTTCGTATAAACCTTTGCCCATTTCGGTGGCGTGTAAGCGGATGTTGTAGTCGGGGAATTTTTCCATCACCGCTAGCATCAGCTGCTTGCCGATACCGCGCCCCTGAAATTGCGGGTTGACCACCACCAAACCTATGGTCGCCGCCCGCTCGCCCCAGCGCCAGCCAAAGGCGCTGCCGACGAATGCGCTGTTTTCTTCCGCGACTACGCCTTCGCCCAGCGTGAGCGCTTGCAGCCAGTCTTCGCGGCGGTGCGGCCATTGCAGTTGTTGGGTGATGGCGTAGCCGTGTTCAATGTCGTCACGCATCATGGCGCGTAGTGTAATCATGGTTGTTCCTTGTTAATCAGGTCACCATAAATGGCGACCCTACATATTTTGGCGCGGTCTGCGGTCACCATAAATGGCGACCCTACGGGTAGGGGCGGGTTTTCGTAGGGTCGCCATTTATGGTGACCTCACACCCTACTCCGCCTTCAACACATCCTCGTGCTCATCCAGCCAGCCTTGGCGCAACTCCGGCACCGCACGTTTCAGGCGTTCGAAATAGAGCTCGCTGGTCGGCTTATCATAGTCGGCACGCGCAATCTGGGTGACAATCTTGCCGGATTGCATCACCACAATATCGTCGCACACCGCGCGCACCGCATGCATGTCGTGGCTGATAAACAGCACTGACAAGCCTAACTCGCGGCGCAGTTCGCTGATCAGATCCAGCACTGCCGCCGCCACTACGGTATCCAGCGCCGAAGTCACTTCATCACACAGAATCAGATCCGGGTCCGCCGCCAGCGCACGCGCCAAATTGACGCGCTGTTTCTGCCCGCCAGACAGCGCCCACGGACGCCGCCACAGCACGGTGCGCGGCAGTTTCACCAGGTCCAGCAGTTGATACAATCGCGCCTTGAGCGCCGGGCCTTTCAGTCCGTGGAACAGCACCAGCGGGCGCGACAGAATCTGCTCGACGCTGTGTGCCGGGTTCAGCGCAGTGTCGGCCATCTGGAACACATATTGAATGCGGCGCAGTTCATTGTCCGGGCGCTTATGCATGTCGCCATTGATGTAGTGGCCGTTAAACAAAATATGGCCGTGGCTCGGCGCATTCAGTCCAGCAATGGCGTGCGCCAGCGTGGTTTTACCGGAACCCGATTCGCCGATGATGCCAATCGCCTGGCCTTTCCATAACTTAAGGTTGATGTCTTCGAGGATACGGATCTTCTGCTGACCCTTGCTGTCACGCGGGCCATAACCGGCGCTGAGATCGCGCACTTCCATCAGCGGCTGCATCTCTGCATCGGCACAGGTCCAACTGCTTGGGCGCTCTTTCTGCCGCGCCGCATCCATTAGCAGTTGGGTGTATTCGGCCTGCGGCGCGCCAATCAGGCGCTCGGTGGTGCCATATTCGGCCATTTGTCCGCGCAGCAGCACCAGAATGCGGTCAGCCATTTGCGCCACCACCGCCAAATCGTGGCTGACGTAAATCGCCGTCACGCCACGCTGCGCCACCACGCGACGAAACGCTTTGAGCACTTCCACTTGGGTAGTCACATCCAGCGCGGTGGTTGGTTCGTCGAGGATCACCACATTCGGATCGCCAATCAGCGCCATCGCGGTCATCAAGCGTTGCAACTGTCCACCGGAAACCTGATGCGGAAAACGATCGCCGATGGTTTCTGGATTCGGCAGCGCCAGCTCGCGGAACAGCGCAATCGCCTTCTGTTTGGCCTCTTTGCGCTTCATGGTGCCGTGAATCACCACCGGCTCAATCACCTGATCAAGAATGCGCATGCCGGGATTGAATGAGGCCGCCGCACTCTGCGCGATGTAGGCCACTTTATTGCCACGAAACTCGCGCAGTTGGCTTGGCGTCAGGCTGCGCACATCGGTGCCCGCCATGTGAATATTGCCGTCGGCGATACGGCAGCCGTGGCGCGCGTAGCCCATCAGCGCCATCGCAATGGTGGTTTTGCCGGAGCCCGATTCACCAATCAGCGCCAGCACTTCGCCCTTTTGCACCGTGAAACGGATATCGGAAACCAGATCGATCTCTTCGCCTTTATCGGTCTGCGCAGTAACACGCAGGTTCTCAACCGAGATCACCGGCATGGCGGTATGTGGCGTCACGTTCATGCTCCCTCCTTCGCCAACGTCAGCGGACGCATCTGCTGCAAGCTGTCGATAAACAGGTTCGCGCCGATCGTTAAGCTGGCGATCGCCACCGCAGGCATCAGCACCGCAGGTGAACCGTTGAACAAGCCCTGGATATTCTCGCGCACTAACGTGCCCCAATCGGCGTAAGGCGGCTGCACGCCGAGGCCGAGGAAGCTCAAACCGCTGAGCAACAACACGATGTAGACAAAGCGCAGGCCGAAATCGGTCAGCATCGGATGCACCATATTCGGCAGGATGTCGTGAATCGCCACGTACCAGCGGCTTTCACCGCGCAGCCGGGAAGCACGAACGTAATCCATATTGCGCAGGCTACTCGCCATGGCAAACGCGATGCGAAACGCACCAGGCCAGTAAGTGAAGATGGCGGTGAGAATCAGCATCGGCAGCGATGATCCGAACACCGCAACAATCATCAGCGACAACACTTTGCCCGGCAGCACTAATAAGGCATCGTTGATGCGGCCGAGTAACTCTTCCAGCCAGCGTCCAGCAACCGCCGCCAGCAGCGCCAGCAAGGTGCCAATGATGCTGGCACACAGCGCGGCGGTGAGCGCCAGACCAATCGAGAACTTCGCGCCATACAGAATGCGGCTGAGGATGTCGCGCCCAAGATAATCGGTGCCGAGCAGGTTGGCGCCGGTCATGCCACCGAGCATCGGCCCGCCGCCGATATCCTCCACGCTGTGCGGCGCTAACTGCGTGCCAAACAGCGCCATGCACAGCCAAAACAGCGAAATCAGCAGCCCAATTCGGCCCGAGAGCGACAGCGCCTGAAATAAGCGCACAGGAAGCAGTAAGCTATTCATCAGCTTCTCCATTTCGGGTTAAAGGCGATAGTCAGAATGTCGGCCACCAGCAGCAGCACCAGATAACAGGCGGCGAACAGCATCACGCACAATTGCACCACTGGCAGATCGCGGTTGCTGACCGCATCGACCAGGGCGCTGGCTAAACCGGGATAACTAAAGATCGATTCGATGATGATCACCCCGCCGAACAAATACGACAGGCTGAGTGAGATGGCATTGGCAATCGGCCCGACCGCATTCGGCAGCGCGTGACGTAACACCGCGCGCAGCGGCGACACGCCTTTCAGCAGCGCCATTTCCAGATACGGGCTGTCGAGCTGATTGATGATGGCGGAACGCGTCATGCGCGCCATTTGCGCCACCAGTACGCAGCATAAGGTCATCACCGGCAGCGCGTAGGCTTTCAGGTAGCTGATCACATCCATGTTGGGGCTGCCGAACGACATCGCCGACACCCAATGCAGTTGCACCGCGAAGATCAGTACCGCCACGGTAGCGACTAAAAATTCCGGTACCGCCACCGTTGCCATGGTGCTGATCACCAGGAAGCGATCCAGCGCCGATCCCCGATTCATCGCCGCCACAATGCCGATAATCAACGCCAGCGGCACACAAATCACCGTGGTGATGCCCGCCAGTTGCAGCGTGGCGGGAATGCGTTGTTCCACCAGTTGCAGCACCGGCAGATGGCTGGCAAATGAGGTGCCGAAATCACCCTGTAGCATGCCGGTGAGCCAGGTGAAGTAACGCACCAGCAGCGGCTGATCCAATCCCAATTGTTGACGTAACGCCGCCACCGTTTCCGGCGTGGCGTTTTGTCCCAGAATCATCTGCGCCGCGTCGCCGGGCAGCAGGCTGGTGATAAAGAACACCACCGCCGAGACGATAAGTAAGGTCAGGATGCCAGCACCAGCGCGGCGGGCAATCAGAAACAACATGTATCGGTTCATCGGCGATCTCCTGGTACAGAATCATCGGGCACAGGCGAATCGGTCACCATAAATGGCGACCCTACAACACCCGCAGCGTTAGGCATTCAACCAGGCAAACTCATGGAAGCGATAGCCCATCATCATGCCGCTTGGCCATGCCTCAACGCCGCCGACTTTCTTGCTGTAACCGTCGGTGGAGCTGATAAAGGTCGGGATGATGGTGCCGCAGTGATCGTAAATCAGCTTCTGCATGTCGCCGTACATCTGCTTGCGTTTGCTCTGCTCGCGTTCGCCGCGTGCCGCCACCACCAACTGATCGAACTGATCGTTCTTCCAGCCGGATTCATTGTTAGATGCTGTCGAGAGATAGAACTGCGAGAACAACATATCCAGCGTCGGGCGCGGGTTAATCGAGCCGTAACCCACCGGATCTTTGGTCCAATGCGTTGACCAATAACCGTCGTACGGCACGCGGCGCACTTTGATGTTGAGTCCGGTGCTGCGTGAAACCTGCTGAATTAACTGACCGCCTTCCACCGAACCTTCGATGTTCGGCGTGGTGATGATCTCCACCGTGGCGCCTTTCATGCCCGCTTTCTCGATGTGGAACTTGGCTTTCTCGGCATCCAGCGGACGCGGTTTGAGATCGGCGTTATACAGCGGATGCCACGGCGGTACTGGCGTGTCGTTACTGACGTCGCCGTAACCTTGCAGTACGGTTTTCACCAGAATGTCGCGCGGTTGCAGATACTTCATCGCCAGCACGAAATCTTCGTTGCTGCCCGGTTTCACATCGGTGCGAATGATCAGGTTGGTGTACATGCCGGATTTACTCTCCAGCACCGCGAAATCCGAGGTGGCTTTGATGCGATTGCAGTCAGCCGCGCTCAAAGTGGAGACGATGTGCAGATCGCCAGACATCAGTGCATTGACGCGTGCCGCTTGATCGGTGACGCCCAGCAGTTCCACTTCGTCGAGATGCGGCAAACCCGTTTTGTAGTAATTCGGGTTTTTCACGCCCACCGAACGCACGCCCGGCGTGAACTCTTTCAGCTTGAACGGCCCGGTGCCGATGCCTTTGCTGAAATCTTTGGTGCCATCCTGCACGATAAGGAACGGCGCGCTCGCCAGCATAAACGGCACGTCAAAGTTGGCCTGGCTGAGTTCCAGCGTCACTTCGTTGTCGTTGACGGCGGTGAAGGTTTTGAATTGATCCGCCAGTTTGAAGGCGTTAGAGGCGACCGCCGGATCTTTGTGGCGGCTCAGCGAGTAAATCACGTCTTTGGCGGTCAGCGGTTTCCCGTCGTGGAAAGTGACGCCTTTGCGCAGTTTGATCTGCCAGGTGATGCCATCGCTGGAATCAATCGATTCCGCCAGCGCCGGTTGCACCGCGAGGCTTTTATCCAGCTCAGTCAAACCGCTATAAACCATAAACTGGCGGGTATAATCGCCGCTGTTATTGCCTTTGGCCGGATCCAGCGTATCGGTGGCTGAGGCGTTGGACATTGCGGCGCGCAATTTGCCGCCTTTCACCGGCGTGGTGGCGGCGAAACTCATTTGCGGGAAACCGATAATGCCGCTGCTCATCACCGCACCGGCAGACAACAACTTCATCAGGCCACGCCGCGACATCGATCCTTCGGTCAACATACGCGTTAAGGCCGGATTTACAGCGTCAGACTCTTTATCGAATTTACTCATCTGCACACCCTCAATATGAATTGTTGTTTGTTTGGTTCTGCGCGTTTTGCCTGGTCACCCTAAATGGCGACCCTACAAGCCATTAGCGTAGGGTCGCCATTTATGGTGACCTTCCCGATGGACGCGCGAACCGTTACGACACCCCTGAAATCACGACAACCGATCCTTGGCTTTGTAATACAACCCCGCGAGGGGCAAAAACCACGGTTTCCCGTGATAACCGGGCAGCGCAGGCCATGCGTCGCGCTGCCAGGGATTTTCGTTGCGTTTCTCGGCCAGCAGATCGGCCATCACACGGCCCATCCACACCGACATCTGCGTGCCGTGCCCGCTGTAACCCATCGAATAAAACACGCCATCTTGCTCACCGGCATGTGGCAGGCGGTCGGCTGTCATATCCACCATGCCGCCCCAGCAATAATCGATGCGCGCTTTGCCCAACGGCGGGAATAGCGCGGTCATCGCCGCACGCAGCACGTCGCCGCTGCGGGTGTCCGAAGTGGGATTGCTGACGGCAAAACGTGCGCGGCCACCAAACACCAATCGACGATCGGCGGTGGTGCGGAAATAGTTGCCGATATTCAGCGAGGTCACGTAGGTACGGTCGCGCGGCAAGATCTGCTCAATCAATTCATCACCCAGCGGCGCGGTGACCACGATAAAGCTGCCAACCGGCACGATACGGCGCTGGAACCACGGGAATGGCCCTTCGTTCGACACGCCAGTCGCCATCATCACTTTGTCGGCAATGATCTCGCCTTTGGCGGTGGTGACGCGGTGACGATAACCGTCGAGACGGGTTAAGCCAGTAACCGCATGATGCGGGAAGATCTTCGCCCCGCTGCGTGCCGCCGCTTCCGCCAGGCCAACACCAAATTTGCCCATGTGCATCTGCCCGCCACGTTTTTGCAGCAGGCCGCCGTGGAAGCTGTCGCTGCCGACTTCGCGGCGAATCTCATCTTTGCCGATCAGTTCGATTTCCGGATCAACGGTGTCGCGCATCAGTTGCCACGCGCTGCGTAAACCGGGGAAATGCGAGGCTTTGCTGGCGAGCTTGAGCTTGCCGCACAGGCGGAAATCGCAATCGATCTTCTCCTCGCGTACCAACTGCTCGACGTAGCTCACCGCATCGTCATACGCCCGATAGAAGCGGCTGGCCTGCTCGATTCCCTGGCTCTCTACCAACGAGGCAAAGTTCTGCGCCACACCAGTGTTGCAGTGTCCGCCGTTGCGGGCTGATGCCTGGCTCATCACCTCGCCGCTCTCGAGCAGCACCACATTGATGCCGCTACGCGCCAGGTTGAGCGCCGTCGAGACGCCGGTAAAGCCACCGCCAATCACCACCACGTCCGCCACGCTCGGCAGTTCGCCGGTGGCAGCTCCGCCGAAGGCGGGCGCGGTGGCTTGCCAGAATGATTCGAGTTTCATCGCCGCCTCCGGGCTTAAAGTCCAACCACAGCGGGCAGGCCGCCGATGTCTTTGATTTCGGTGTATTCGTAGGCCGGATTGGCCGGATCGTGGCCGCGATTGACCCAAACCTTGTTCTTGATGCCCATGTCGTAGCAGGTCATCAGGTCGTAACGCAGGCTGGAGGAGACGTGCAGAATCTCTTCCGGGCCGCAGTTCAGCTTGTCCAGCATGTATTCGAAGCCTTTCATTTGCGGCTTGTACGCGCCGACTTCCTCGGCGGTGATGGTCATATGAATCGGTGCGCCGAGACGCGGTACGTGATGTGGGATCAGGTCATTCATCGAGTTGGTGAGCAGCACCAGCGGAAACTCTTTGGCGACCTTGGCTAAGCCCGCAGGCACATCGGGATGTGGTCCCCAAGTGGCGCAATCGGTATAGATAAAGTCGCTATCGGCTTTGCTCCACTGCACGCCCCACTTTTTGCAGGTGCGCTCAATCGCATCGCTGACCACGTCGTAATACGGTTTCCACGCGCCAAGCACTTCATCGCGGCGGTAATGGGCGAAATCGGTGGTGAAGGCCAGCATATCTTGCGCGGCTACGCGGTCGCTAAAGCAGCGCGTGGCAGCACCCGCCATGTCAAAGTTGATCAGGGTGCCGTAACAATCAAAGGTGATGAATTTCGGTTTAAACAGTGCCATGACGCGACCTCGTGGTGGTTTGATACGTGAATTAAAAATCGATTAAGACGCTTTTCTGGCGCTGACAAGCCTGGAATGCCTGACGTCCCAGATCCTTGCCGATACCGGAACCGAGGAAGCCGCCGGTGGGAATGATGAAATCGCCGGAACGACCGTAGCGATTCACCCACACGGTGCCGGATTCCAGCGCGCGGATCGCCCGCATCGCGCGTGGCAAACTCAGCGTGTGCACGCCCGCGCACAGGCCGTAGGTTTCATGCGCCGCCAACGCCAGCCCTTCTTCTTCGTCGTCAAATTGCTGCACGGTGAGCACCGGGCCAAAGATCTCCTGCTGCACCGCCGGATTGTTGTTGGCTACGCCGCACAGCAAGGTGGGCTGCCAGAACCAGCCTTCGGCGGTATCGGCAAATCGTTCGCCGCCGACTAACACCTCTGCGCCCTGCGCTTTGGCCTCGGCAATCACCGACGCCACTTTGTTACCCTGACGTTCGTCGATCAGCGGCGCATAGCGGCTGCTCTCCAGCCAGGTGGCGCCCGGACGCGGCTGCTGGCATAGCGCCACCAGGCGATCCAGCAGCGGCTGGGCAATAGCGCGTTGCACGATTAAGCGCGTTCCGGCGACGCACGCCTGGCCGCCGTTGGCGGTGAAGCCGCGCAGAATGCGTTGCGCCAGCGCATCGATATCACCGGCATCGTCGAACACCAGCTGCGGGCTTTTGCCGCCCAGCTCCAGCGTGACCGGTTTCATGCCGTGCTGCGCCACATCGCTCATAATGCGCGAGCCAGTGACGGTGGAGCCGGTGAAGGAAACCTTGCGCACCAGCGGATGGGTGACTAACGCGTGGCCGGTGACCGCGCCGCTGCCCTGCACGATATTCAGCACGCCCGCCGGTAATCCGGCTTGTACCGCCAGTTCCGCCATGCGCACGGTGGAGAACGGCGTCAGTTCTGACGGTTTCAGCACCACCGCGTTACCGGCGGCCAGCGCCGGGCCGCATTTCCATGACGCCATCGACAGCGGAAAATTCCACGGCGTGATGGCACCGATCACGCCATACGGCTCGGCAATCAGCATGCCGAGGCTGCTTTCCTGGGTTGGGAACAGGTCGCCACTGTATTTGTCGGCGCACTCGGCGTAGAAACGAATGGCTTCGGCGGTAAAGGGAATTTCATGCTGGATGACATCGCTGATCGGACGCGTGGAGCCAAGGGATTCCAGTTGCGCCAGCAGCGCATCACTCTCAATAAGATCGGCCCAGCGACGCAGAATTTTGCCTCTGGCACGTGGCGCGCAACTGCGCCAGCCGCTGGTGATTAATGCCTGATGGGCGCTGGTAACCGCGCGATCCACATCCTCGATGGTCGCTTCGGTTAGCTCGGCATAAATTTGGCCATCGGAAGGACGTTTCACCGCAAAACGCGCGCCAGCGGTTTTAACATGTTGGCCGTCGATATAATGTCCCGCCGGCAATAAAACTTTTTCAGGGTCGAAACTTAACATGGAAAATTCCTTATTTGTTACACCCATCACAGACGCGCTAATTAACATTTTGCAATGCGCATTTCTGTCTCGCTAATAAGCTAATGCAGAAAGTATGCCAGCCCGCTAAAAAATAAAAATGCGTAAAAAACAGCGCAAAAAAATTTTCTGCCGTATTGGTGAGCGAAATTTTGCGGAATTGCCGAAGGAATAAACAGATGATTTAGCTCACAAATTATGTGCATCGCAGCGGTGCAGTGCGCATGAAACTTGCACTAAAACGGGGATGAGCGGGAAAAGTATGATGAGGCGCACAAAATAAACAGCGCCGCGAACCATGCGGTAGCGGCGCTGTTTATTGGTCACCATTAATGGCGACCCTACAAATAGGGTGGTCGTTATTTAAAGACTGCCAATATGAAACGTTTTCTGTTCTAAATATTCTTCAATACCGTAACGCGATCCTTCACGGCCTAAACCCGATAATTTAATTCCACCAAAGGGTGCCGCGTCTAATGATATTGCGCCGGTATTAAATCCGACCATGCCAAATTCTAATGCTTCTGCGACGCGCCACGCACGGCGAATATTTTCGGTAAAGAAATAGGCACCGAGTCCATATGGCGTGTCGTTCGCCATGCGGATCGCTTGCTCTTCATCGTCAAACACAAACAGCGGTGCTACCGGGCCAAAGGTTTCTTCATACGCAATACGCATGCTGCTGGTGACATTGCCTAACACCGTGGGTTCGACAAAAGTGCCATTCGGCGCGCTGATACCACCGCGCAATAAGGTTGCGCCCTGGCTCAATGCATCGTCGATATGGCTGTTAACCTTCTCCACCGCACTTTGGTTAATTAGCGGGCCGATGGTGCTATCGGGCGCAAAGCCGTCGCCGACTTTCAACGCTGCCACCGCCGCCAGCAAACGCTCACTGAACTGCTGATAGATGCCACGCTGCACCAGAATGCGGTTGGCACACACGCAGGTTTGTCCGGCGTTGCGGAACTTGCTCGCCATCACGCCCGCAAGGGTGACATCGAGATCGGCGTCATCGAACACGATCAACGGTGCATTGCCGCCGAGTTCCAGACTCAAGCGTTTAATGCTGTCGGCACTTTGCTGCATCAGCAACTGACCAACGCGGGTCGAACCGGTAAAGGAGATTTTGCGCACCGTGCGGCTGGCGGTTAAGGTGCTGCCGATCTCGGTCGGCAAGCCAGTCAGCACCTGCAATACGCCGCTGGGGAAACCCGCGCGTTCGGCGAGCACCGCTAAGGCTAATGCCGACAACGGCGTCAGTTCTGAAGGTTTGACAATGATCGGACAACCCGCCGCCAGCGCAGGTGCGACTTTGCGAGTGATCATCGCAATCGGGAAATTCCACGGCGTGATGGCCGCCGCCACGCCGACCGGCTGTTTCAGCACCAGAATGCGGCGATCTTCGCTGGGTGCAGGAATGGTATCGCCATAAATACGGCGCGCCTCTTCGGCAAACCACTTCACAAAACTGGCACCGTACAGCACTTCGCCTTTGGCTTCCGCCAGCGGCTTGCCTTGTTCAGCGGTCATGATAATCGCCAGATCGTCAGCATTATCCAGTATCAACTGGTGCCACTTCTCCAGCAGCGCCGCGCGCGTGGCGTTGGGCGTTTTGCCCCATCTAACGCGCACCGATTCAGCATAATCTATCGCCAGCTCGGTTTCCGCCGCACCCAGTGCCGGGATGGTGGCAATCGGCTGTTGTGTGGCGGGATCGATCACCTCCAGCGTGGCGCCCTGCTGCGCATCCTGCCAGCGCCCGGCAAAGAGCGCCTGCTGACGCAGTAAATCCGTATCTTTAAGTTGAATCCGCGACATGGCTATCCCCTGTTTCACTGTCTTTTCACTGTAACGTGCGACGACAGCGCAGGATGTTTTTCTGGCGCGGGGAAGCGGCTTCGGTGGCTGTTTTGCGGCGGGAAAAGAAATTTTATGCTGTGGGGAAGAAGGTCACCATAAATGGCGACCCTACGGGTTCGGTGTGGTTTTGTAGGGTCGCCATTTAGGGTGACCGCGTACATTAGATCTGGAAATCGATGGCCGGTTCGTTCTCGGTTTCATACGAGAGCGCCTGACGCTTGATCTCCTCCAGCGACAGATTGGCGTTACATAATTCGAGGAACTGCCAGACATAATTGCGCTGCAATTGTCCGCGTTTCAAACCGAGCCACACGGTGTTGGCATCGAACAGATGATGGGTATCGATCTTTACCAAATCTTCGCCTTCATAGATATCGCAGGCTTGATCGGCCAGAATCCCAACGCCTAAACCGAGCTCAACGTAGGTTTTCACCACATCTGAATCCTGCGCACTGAGCACGATATCCGGTCGCAATCCCGCCGCCTGAAATGCGCGATCAACCTTTGAGCGGCCTGTGATGCCCTGGCGATAAGTGATCAATGGATGGCGGCTGAGGCTGGCAAGCGTTACCGGTTGCTGCTGCAACAGTTCATGATCGTGCGGCACCAGTAACGAGTGATGCCAGCTAAACCACGGGAACGCCGCGAGACTGCTGTTATTGACCAATTGCTCCGAGGCGATGCCGATATCGGCTTCACCGGCCAGCAACATGGCGACGATCTCCTGCGGCGAGCCTTGGTTCAGTTCCAGACGCACGTTGGGATAGAGCTGGCGGAACGCTTTGATCACGCGCGGCAAGCTGTAACGCGCCTGGGTATGCGTGGTGGCGATGGTCAGCACGCCGCTGGTTTCATTGGTAAACACATCCGCTAAACGGCGCACTTTGCCCGCTTCATCAAGGATGCGTTCAGCAATGGTCAACAACGCCTTGCCCGGTTCGGTCATGCCTAACAGTCGCTTGCCACGACGAATAAAAATTTCCACGCCCAGTTCATCTTCTAAATCGCGAATATGACGACTGACACCTGATTGCGAGGTGAACAGCGTATTTGCCACTTCGGTGAGGTTGAACTCGCAACGGGCCGCTTCACGTATAATTTTAAGTTGTTGGAAATTCACACCCTTTTCTCCTGATTCCTGCCCTGTTTCATCCATGTTATGAACTTGGTGTCATCGCAACAAATAATAAAAAACGGTGTGTTATGCGGAATAGTAATAAGGCGGGAGTTTGAGCGGATGGAAGGTTAGGTAAACAATTTAGCTAAGAACAGACGGGATCGGTCCCCTCTCCCATTTATGGGAGAGGGTTAAGGTGAGGGAAAGCGCGTACCGACTTACCCCACCAACATCAATTCGCGATCTTCCACCATTGGCTTATTGAGTAGCGACAGCAGAATATTCTTCACCGCCTGCGCCGATGGCGACAGCGGTAGACGCGCCGAGATGTTCAGCGACAGCGGCAGATTCAGCGATGGACTGTTAATCCGCGCCATCCACGCATGAGTTGAACTGACCAACGCACGTGCCGCAGATTCTGGCAACACGGTGACGCCCATGCCGCTGGCAACTGCCGCAGTCAACGTGGAGATCGACTCAATTTCACCGATGATGCGTGCACTTAAGCGACGCAGCGAGAAGGCTTCATCCACACGTTTGCGCACCGCGCTGTAATCACGTGGCAGGAACAGATTCATCTGCGCCACTTCCGCCAGATCCACCGAAGCACCCGGACACGCGGTCGCACCGACCAGATACAACTCTTCTTTCATTAACGGAATGCTGTTGATGCCGGCGGTTGGCGCGCGGTCATACAGCACCGCCATATCCAGTTGGCCGTTCATCACTTTTTCGTTCAGCGAGGTGCCGCTGTTTTCGTGCAGATACACCAACACATCCGGGAATTGTTCACGTACGGTTTGCAGCAGCGGCATGGTCAGCGACGAGGCGGCGGTGCCTGGCGCTAAACCAATCGATACCTGGCCATTTAATGCTTGTCCGGCATTGATCACTGCGGTTTGGGCTTGTTCACACTGGCGCAAAATAGTCCGCGCATGGGCATACAGAATTTTACCGGCTTCCGTTGGCGTCACGCCGCGCTTGGTGCGGATCAGCAATTGCTGATCGAGTTCATTTTCCAGCGTAGCGACTTGCTGGCTAAGCGCAGGCTGCGCGATGTGCAGCACTTCTGCTGCCTGAGTCAGGCTGCCGATATCGACGATTTTTACAAAGTACTTGAGTCGTCTTAAATTCATGTTGCCTCCGTCAATCCCCGAATACCCAGGTTGGGCGTCTCAGCCTGCTGGCTTGTGTAGATGAATTTGCAATATGCAGGCCAGGTTTGTTCGAGGTGCGAAAAAGCATTGCCAGATTTTTCCTAAAGGCACGAAAAATAAGCGTTTGTGATTACCTCTAACGGGTTAATAAGCCTGAGCGATGACACAGGAGGTTTAGGAATTCATCGTTGCGCACTGGATTGGTGCAGGAAATGCGAGCCAGCCGTGCAAAAAAGTGATGACGTTTTGAGCCGCGATGGTGCAGAAATAACAAAAATCAGGCAGAAACGGCGATTACGAAAGCAAACGAGCAAAAAAGAACGGGGTTGGTCAGTGGGAAAACTTATGTGGTGGGTTGGGCGAGTTGTAGGTAAGAGAGTGCGCGCTGTGGATGACTCGGTGCGCGCTGTCCCTCACCCTAGCCCTCTCCCGCACGCGGGAGAGGGAACCGATCGAGCAAGCTGTGGGGCTGGCTGATTAACGTTTTTTACGGTTGCGGTGCATATCGATGGACACTGCGGCGACGATGATGATGCCTTTGATAATGTCCTGCACGTACGCATCGACACCCACGAAGGTGAAGCCGCTTTTAATCAGGCCGAGAATCACTGCACCAATCAGCGTACCGGTGATGCGTCCGACGCCGCCCATCAGGCTGCTGCCGCCGATGACTGCTGCGGCAATCGCATCCAGTTCGTAGGCCATCCCCATACTTGACTGACCGCTACTGACGCGCGCCGCCAGCACGACACCCGCCAGGCCAGAGAGCGCACCGGCGATGGTGTAAACGATGATCAGATATTTGTTAACGTTGATGCCCGACACTTTGGCGGAGGTCATGTTGCCGCCAATCGCGTAAACATATTTGCCGTAGCGCGTGTGTTTCAAGGCGATATGGAACAGGAATGCTACCACCAGGAAGATAATCACCGGCATCGCGCCCTGGCCGATGGAGGTGAAGCCATCTGACAAGAAGCTGATCGGGTTACCTTGCGTGTAGTACTGCGCCAGACCGCGCGCTGAAACCATCATGCCCAAGGTGGCAATAAACGGTGGAATGCCGGTTTTGGTGATCAGCACGCCGTTCATCACGCCGCACAATAATCCCACGCCAATCCCGGCCACAATCGGTATCACCGCTGGCAGGTTAACCAGCGACGGATACATCGGCGTTAAGCTGTCCGAGGTTTGCGCCAGGCTGGCCGCCACGACCGCGGTTAAGGCGATGACCGAACCGGAGGACAAGTCGATACCGGTGGTGATGATGACTTGCGTCACGCCTACCGCGATGATGCCGATGATCGCCACCTGCAAAATAATCAGCACCAAACGGTTGGTGTTCAACAGGAATGACTGATCGCGCACATACCAACCGGCAATTTCAAAAATCAGCGCAATGCCCACCATCACCACGAAAATGCCGGTATCTTTTGGCAGCTTATGACGCAGGTTACTGAAGAAAGAACTCTGTTGTTCCGCGGCCTGCGGGGCCGTAATTTTTACGTTACTCATAGATGTCTCACGCCTCACTCGGATGCCAACGACAAAATGGTTTCCTGATTGGCCTCTTCTTTATCGAGGATGCCGGTTATACGTCCGCCGTGCATGACCATCACGCGGTCGCTCATGCCGAGGATTTCGGGCAACTCAGACGACACCATGATGATGGCGACGCCACGGTTTGCCAGTTCACTGATCAAGCGATAAATCTCCGCCTTCGCCCCAACGTCGATTCCGCGCGTCGGTTCGTCGAGGATCAGGATCTTCGGTTGCGCCAGCAGCCAGCGTGCAATCAACACTTTCTGCTGATTGCCGCCGCTGAGGTTATTGATGATCTGATCCATGGTCGGCGTTTTGATGTTCAGCTTGCGAATCTGATCCATGCAGTCCTGCGCCATTTTGATGTGGCTGACAAAACCGCTTTTATGGGTGTAATCCGGCATGTTGACGATGCTCATGTTCTCCATCACCGACAGCACCAGGAACAGGCCGGACTTTTTACGGTCTTCGGTGAGGAACGCCATGCCCTTTTCAATCGCCGTGGAAGGCGAATCGATTTTGACCGGCACGCCATCAATCAGGATTTCGCCGCTGTCGAAACTCTCCATGCCGAACAGGCTTTCCATCACTTCACTGCGCCCGGCACCGACTAAACCAGCCACGCCGAGGATTTCGCCTTTGCGCACCGTAAAGTTGATGTCGGTGAAACGATCCTTGCAGGTCAGATTGCGCACCGTCAGCACATCGCCGCCGATTTCGCCATTGAATTTCGGGAACAGCTGCGTTAATTCGCGACCTACCATCTGGGTAATCAGCGACTGGCGGGTAAATTCGCTGGTGTTGTTGCTGCCCACCCAGGTGCCGTCGCGGAAAATGCTGATCTCATCGGTAATCGAGAAAATCTCGTCCATCTTGTGACTGATATAGATGATGGCTTTGCCCTGCTCACGCAGGTCGCGAATGATGGTGAACAAGTGCGCCACTTCGGTTTCCGTCAGTGCCGAGGTCGGTTCATCCATAATCACGATGTCGGAGTTCCACGATACCGCTTTGGCAATCTCCACCATCTGCTGGGCGGCGATACTCAGCTCGCCGACCATGCGATCCGCTTTGAGGCGGATATTCAGTCGATTGAGCAATTCCTGGGTTTGCTTGTTGAGCTTGTTGTGATCAACAAAGCCGTACTTCATCGGTTCGCGACCAAGCCAGATGTTCTCGGCCACGGTCATGTAAGGCACCAGATTCAGCTCCTGATGAATCATGGAGATGCCAGAACGTAAGGCATCCATGGTGTCCTGAAACTGCACCGGCTCCCCTTTAATGCGAATGGTGCCCTTATCGGGACGATACATCCCGATAAGGCATTTCATTAAAGTGGATTTGCCCGCGCCATTTTCACCCATCAGGGCATGTACCGACCCCGGTTTGATACGCAGTGAGACATTGTCGAGTGCCTTCACTCCGGGGAAGAACTTGCTGATGCCTTCGGCTTCAAGCGCAAAAGCGGTCATACATCACCTCCGTACGGCTGAGTCGGGAACGGTTTATTTCTGATTCTGGTTGGCGAACTTTTCGTAGTTTTCTTTGGTGATCAGCTGGAATGGAATGTCGACCACTTTCTGCACTTTTTCGCCGTTGATCAGTTTCACCGCTGTTTGCACCGCGCCTTCGCCCTGACCTTTCGCATCCTGGAATACGCTGGCGACCATTTTGTCGTTCTTGATCATCTGCAATGCATCGGGCGTACCATCCACACCGGCTACCAGAATGTGGTTCGGGTTTTTACCTAATGCTTGCAGTGCACCAATTGCCATTTCGTCGTTGTTAGAAGCAATGGCCTGAATGTCATCGCCTGCTGTTAACCAGTTACTCACCACATCAACCGCATCATTACGGGTGAATTTCGCAGTTTGTTTCTGTACCACTTTGATGCCCGGATATTTGGCCACCACGGCTTCCACACCTTTGGTGCGTTCACGGGTGGATTCGTTAGCCAGATCGCCCAGCAGAATCGCTACGTTGCCTTTGCCATTCATTTTTTTCGCCAGCGCTTCCATCTGCAAACGTCCCGCCAGTTCAGAATCTGAACCGACAAACGCCATTTTGTCTTTCAGCTCGCCCGCCGGTTTGCGGTTAACAAACACCAGCGGCACGCCCGCTTTGGCCGCAGCATCCACCAGCGGTTTCACGGCGTTGGTATCAACCGGGTTAACGATAATTGCGTCAACGCCCTGACCAATGAAGTTCTGCACCTGCTGCAACTGCTGTGAAACGTCACCTTTCGCGTCTTCGACCTGACCTTTGATGCCATCTTTGGTCATCTCTTTTTGCATCGCGGTACGCAGAATGGTGAGGAAGTTGTCATCAAACAGCGCCATAGAAACGCCCACCTGAAGGTCTTTTGCCATAACTGCGGCAGGTAACATGCAAGCTAACAGGGAAGTCACTAACGCTTTTTTGAATTTCATAGGTAACCCTTCTTTTTCGTTAACATGCTCAGGTTGGCTGAAACCGCGAATGAAAAATATCTTTTACATTCATTCAACGTCGCTGGCGTTTTTTATGTGGTTGTAGAGGTAAGGCTTCTGGTTTAACGCTATCGGTCACAAACATCCGTATTGAACAATTTATTCCTTATCAATCAGTTGTTTTCAAAATCACATTCCCGATGAAGTAACTTGTTTCGCGGGTGATGATAAGCAGTTCATTTATTTCATCTGATGTTCATTTGAAATTTTCATCATAAAAGCACTGAAATGATTGTTTTAAAATCGGCAAATAACAAAACTTTGACACGCCTCTAACATCTCAAAGGAATTGCGTTTAAAGTGAGATCTTGCTGGCAGTTTAGAATCTGCTCATTCAAGGCAGAAAAGCACCATTCCGCTGCTTTTCCGCGCACTTAAACCAGAAGTGTGCAGTCGGGCTTTGACATTAGAGATCGGCATCGCTAATATGCGCCTCGTTCACACGATTCCTCTGTAGTTCAGTCGGTAGAACGGCGGACTGTTAATCCGTATGTCACTGGTTCGAGTCCAGTCAGAGGAGCCAAATTCAAAAAGCCCGCTCAGGGAAACCTGAGCGGGCTTTTGTCATTCTGCGCTTTTGCCAGGTCACCATAAATGGCGACCCTACAGGTGCTGGTTTGTAGGGTCGCCATTTATGGTGACCGCGTGTTGCCACGTGCAATTATTTCAACGCTGGCAACTCCAAACTGCTGCGGAAATCACTGCCAACATAATCGCTATCAATCAACTGGCGACGGCGCAGTTCCGGCAGCAAGCCGTTGAGCAGCAAATCTTGTTGATCGGGCTGACCGAGGCCGTGCAGTGAAATCACATCCAGCACGCCAGCCTGATAACGTTGTTCGATGGCATCGGCCAGCGTTTCTGGCGTACCTGCGACAAACCAATGGCCGGTCTCTTCGGCTTTGATGATCAACTCGCGCAGCGTTAATCCCTCTAACGCATAGCCACGGAAAATCGCCGCACGTCCCTGCCGACGCTGCACTTGTGTAATCTCTGGAATCAGCGCCGCCGGTAATGGCTGATCCAACGGCACCTCGCGCAAATCCACCTCACCACCCAGCATATCCGCCACGCGCAATCGACCTTGCTGATAGTTGATGCGTTCATGTTTCTCACGCAGGCGACGCGCCACGTCGGCCTCGCTGTCACCAATGATGGCGTGGAACGAATTCATTATTAACGGTGGATTGTGCTCGCGACCAAAGCGGCGTGCGCGTTGCTGCACATCGGCGACAAAACGCTGGGCCGCGTCGAAAGTGGGCTGCGAGGTATAAACCACTTCGGCATAGCGCGCGCCAAGCGTGACGCCGGCTTCGGATTGCCCCGCCTGGAACTGTACCGGACGTCGCTGTGGCGGCGGTGGCACATTCAACGGGCCCGCCACCTGGAAATAGTCGCCACGATAGTCAATGGCATGCAGTTTCTGGTGATCGAGACGAATGCCGCCGCTGGCTGTTCGCTGCACCGCCGCGGGATCATTGGCGTCATACAACGCGTTCATTACCTCAATAAATTCAGTGGCGCGTGCGTAACGTTCCTGCGGCGGCGGCAATGGACTTTCGCCGAAATTTTCTTCGCCCACCGAAGAAGTCACCGCGTTCCAGCCCGCACGTCCGCCGCTGATGTGATCGAGCGTGCCGACTTGACGCGCCAGATTATACGGATGCAGCCAACTGGTGCTGACGGTGGCGATCAGGCCGATATGCGAAGTCACCTGGCTCAAGGCCGCCAGCGCAATCAACGGATCTTGCGTGCCCGTGGTACCCGCCAATCCAGCGGGATCGGCTTGCAGCAAATCGGCCGTGAATAAACCGGTGATTTTCTCGCGTTCGGCAATCTTCGCCAGTTCAATAGCGCGCGCGATGCCCACGCCTGGCTGCGGATCATTACCGGCAGAAATTACGCTGCTGGCACCGACCAGGGTTTTCAATTTTCTACGATAGCTTTGCGACACAGCCTTCTCCTTTATGGTTGTCGCGCGAAATCCGCTTTGACGTCATGTAACGCATCGGCATCCGTCAGCAGACGCAGCCCCGTGCGCGCCAATACGCGAGCGCCAATCAGCAACGCCTGGTAACCGCGTTCCGAATTGGCAGCTTCACGAAATGGCACAGTATGAAAAATCAAATCGTCGGGGCCGATCTTCAGCCACGGATGCGCCGTCGGCACCGCATGGCTGATATCACCGGCATCGGTGGAAACTTTGTTCTTTTGCGGCGACACATCGACCTGCTCGCCTGCCAGCGTCAATTCCTCCAGCAGCAAGGCATCAAGCGCAGTATTCAGCTTGAAATCACGCGGGCCAATCTGGTGATCGATCTCCACGCGCGTGCCCGTTGCCAGCGCCACACCTTGCGCAATCGCGCGTAAACGCGGTTCCAGCGCTTCCACCACTTCACGGCTGTCGGCACGAATGTAGTAATGCGCTGAGGCATATTCCGGGATGACGTTGGGCGCCTGGCCGCCATTGGTAATGATGCCGTGCACCCGCACGCCATCTGGCAGTTGCTGACGCAGCACGCTGATGCCGTTGTACAGCAGCACCAACGCATCCAGCGCATTAATGCCTTCATGCGGCGCGCTGGCGGCGTGCGATGGCTTGCCGTAAAAGTGGAAATAGAGATGATTATTGGCCAGCGTGGCTTCGGTCAGGCGCGTTTTACCGGCGGGATGCACCATCAGCGCCACATCGACATCGTTGAGCAATCCGGCTTCAACAAAGCGTTTTTTTACGTTGCCTTTTGGCCCACCTGGCCCGGCTAATCCACCCTCTTCGGCTGGCGTACCCAGCACCACCACGCGTCCGCCGGTTTCCTCCAGCACGCTGGCAAGAGCAATCGCCGCCGCCACACTGATGGTGCCAATCAGGTTGTGGCCACAAGCATGTCCGATACCGATTAACGCATCATATTCCGCAAGGAACGCAATGGTCGGCCCGGGTTTGTGGCTGGTTTTCAGTGCGTAAAAAGCTGTTTCATGTCCGGCGACGTGGCGCGTGACGTCGAAACCTTGCGCGCTGAGCAGTTGCGTGAGCTGTTCGCAGGCGAAGTATTCGTCGTTGCCGGTTTCAGGATTTTGAAATATCGCTTTAGCGACCGTGATGAAGTTGGCGCTGTGCTGTTCGAGCGTATTTTCGAGCGTGAGCTGAAGCGTGTTTAGCGGCATAGGTATTCTCCCCGGAAAGGCGGTCACCATAAATGGCGACCCTACGAAATCCGTGCGTTGGGCGCGAATTAATAACGTTTATCGATGCGCTGCACCAATCGATCGCCAACAAACTGGATGCCGCACACTAATATGATCAGCACCGCAATCACGGCGATCATCACTGAGGTTTCAAAGCGTTGGTAACCGTAGCGAATCGCCAGATCGCCTAAGCCGCCCGCGCCGATAGCTCCCGCCATCGCCGACGCGCCAATCAACGCCACCAGCGTGACAACAAAACCAGAAACAATGCCGGGCAGTGCTTCCGGGATCAGCACTTCCCAGACGATGCGCAGTTTGCCGGCGCCCATCGCACGCACCGCATCAATCAGCCCGCGATCAACATCGCGCAACGACACCTCTGCCACGCGAGCAAAATACGGCGTAGCGGTGATCGAGAGCGGAACAATCGCCGCCCAGGTGCCAAGCGACGTACCGACCAGAAAACGGGTAAACGGAATCAACGCCACCAGCAGGATAATGAACGGCAGTGAACGAAAGCCGTTGATGATCAAGCCGAGCACGCGATTCACGCCGCGATGTTCAGCAATGCCGCCGGGGCTGGTTATCACCAAAATCAGGCCGAGCGGCAAACCCGCCACCAAAGAAAACAGGCCGGAAATCGCCGTCATCAATAGCGTTTCACCGAGTGCGTTAAGTAACATATCAATCATGACTGGCGACATAACCCATCCGCTCTACCTGCGCCTGCTGCGTATGCAGCCAGCTGAGAATCTGTTGCTCGTCGGCGATATTGCTGGCCGGGAGCGCAATAAAGAAACGCACTACCGCGTAATGCTGGATGTGCTCAACGCCGCCTTGTAACAAACGGAATTTGCCCGACTGCGCCGCCGAAAAGCGCGTTAACAAATCGCCCTGCGCATCAGCACCGGCAAAGTGCACGCAATAGATCGCCTCGCCCTGCTTTTGCTGGCTCAGGCGCGCGGCAAGGTTGTCCGGCAACTGTGGTAACAATCCGCGCAGCAGCGTGCGCGTCACAGCAGATTGCGGATCGGCAAAGACCTGCCAAACCGGCCCTTGTTCAATGATTTCCCCGCCATCAATTACCGCCACGCGATGCGCCACGGATTTGATCACTTCCATTTCGTGGGTGATCAGCAAAATAGTGATGCCGAGTTTTTGGTTGAGCGATTTGAGTAGCGCCAGAATTGAGCGCGTGGTTTCAGGGTCCAGCGCCGAAGTCGCTTCATCACACAACAGCAGCGCTGGGCTGGCTGCCAGCGCACGCGCAATGCCGACGCGCTGTTTCTGTCCGCCGGATAATGCCGCGGGATAGTGCTGCGCCTTGTCGGCCAATCCCACCAGTTCCAACAGTTCCGCCACGCGATGCAGGCGTTGGGCTTTATCCATACCAGCGATTTTCAGTGGTAGCGCCACGTTCTGCGCCACGGTTTTTGCCGACAATAAATTGAAATGTTGAAACACCATGCCGACCCGACTGCGCACCGCTTGCAGCTGTTTTTCCGACAAACCGCTGATGCGCTGGCCTTCAATCTCAATCACGCCGCTATCCGGTTGTTCCAGTCCGTTAAGGCAGCGGATCAAGGTCGATTTGCCCGCGCCACTGCGCCCAATCAGGCCAACAATCTCACCCTTTTGCAGCGTGAGTGAGACATCGCGCAGCGCCTGCGTTTGCCCAAAGCGGCGTGAAATACCCTGCAAACGCACCACGTTGTTTTGCGCTCGCAGAGGAGAATGCGCCGATTCCGTCACCCCGCGCAGCAGCGCAGTATCAGGCGTGGCGACTTCAAACAATTGCGTCATGGCTTTTCCTTCCCAACAGTTATCATCACCATGCTAAAATTTCGGCCGATGTTGGATTTGTTGGCAGTATATCGACATGCTTATTCCAGCATTATGATTTGTTCGGGAAAGCTATTCCTAAAAAGCATAATGCCGCGCGCCGCTCGCATCGCCACAAGCGAAAATTGCGCTGTGTTACCATGCCCCTTTTGCTGGACTTAATATTGAGCGCTATGTCGGACACTACTACTAAACGAAAAAATGACCCTGAAGGGCTGAAGAAACGTATTCTCGCCGGCGCGCTAAAGATGTTTGCCGAATTCGGTATGCAAGGCGCGCGATTGGAGCAGATCGCCGAACATGCGCAAACCACCAAACGCATGGTGGTGTATCACTTCGGCAATAAAGAGCAGCTGTATATTGAGGTGCTGGAGCAGGTTTATCAGGCGATTCGTCAGCATGAAACCGGCCTGAATCTGGCGGCGATGGAGCCGGAACTGGCGATGACCAAACTGGTAGAAGCCAGCTTCGATTATCACGTTTCACATCCCGATTTTATGCGTTTGGTGTGTACCGAAAACCTGCTGCGCGGACGCTACATCATGCAATCGGAACGCATCAAATCATTGAATAAAAGCGCCCTCGATCTGCTGGATGACATTCTCACCCGCGGCCAGCAGCAAGGACTGTTTATTGAGGGCCTTGATACCGTAGATGTGCACCGCTTGCTGAGCAGTATTTGCGTGCACCACGTTTCTAATCGCTACACCTTCCATACGCTGTTTACCCCCAACGATAGCGAAGAGGACAGCATCCGCCGTAATCGCCAGTTGGCGGTCACCGCCACACTGCGTTATATCCGCAAAGCCCCGTAATCCGCGGCTTCTCTGTGATGGTCTACGCTTAAAATCTTGGGACCGTCACAGACCTCAGATTAAGGAACGCCGTAGTGAACAAAGACTCCCACCTTTATCCCTTACGCCATACGCACAATACTGACCAGGACAGCGCACTGTGGAACTGGGCGCAAAACACGGTGGTCGGTCAACGTCAGCAGCTGCAACAGCCGCAAAATGAAGACGAGCTGCAACAGTTACTGCGCACATCCAGCGGCAAAGTTCGCGTGCTGGGTAGCCGCTTGTCGCCGGGCCGTATGCTACAAGTGCACCCGCAAGATGTGTTGCTGGATCTCAGCGCCTTTAATGGCGTGATCGCCGAAGAAGCCGACAGCGTGACGTTTGCAGCGGGAACACCGCTGGAGCAGGTTTACAACCATCTCACCAACATGGATCGCATGCTGGCCTCTTCGCCGGGTGTAATTGCGGTACAAACACTGGCCGGTGCGATGGCAACCGGCACCCACGGGCAGGGCTTAGGGCAAAGCTCGTTAGCCGATGAAGCACTCCGCATTCGCATGGTGCTGGCCGATGGCAGCGTGCGCGAGTTTGTGCGTGGCGAGCCGGATTTCCCCGCCGCACAAGTGTCACTCGGCACGCTGGGCATCGTCACCGCCGTGACACTGCGCACTCAACCTTTCCGCCTGTTTACCTGCCACAAATTTGCCGTTTCGGCCGATTCGCTGGAAGACGATTTGATGGCGTGGAATCAGCAATATGAGATGAGCAAAGCCTGGTGGTTTGTCGATGACAATCTGATGCACGTGTGGAATGCGCAGCAGGCCAGCGAGACGGATGCGGCAGACTATTACGCCAATCAACGCGCAGTGATCGAACACGGCGACGACACCGACAGCAGCCTGAACGACACCATTGATCAGACATTAGCGCAGATGCACCGCGACACGCAGATTCACGGTAAAGGCGGCAAACAGTTCCGCACCGTGACGCGCTTCCGCGACTTCACCGACATCAGCGGCGATATCTATCAGCTGTTCTGCCGTGGCATTGCGGTGCCGCAAATTAACGTCGAGATCGGCGTGCCGCTGGAGAAAACGCCGCAGATTATCAGCAAGATCAAAGCGTGGTATGCCGAGAATCATCCGCATATGCACTATCCCATTATCCTGCGCTGCACCGGCGCGTCGGAAGCGTGGCTTAGCCCGGCTTATCAGCACGCCACCTGCTTTTTCGGCTTCGTGGTCTATTACGCCGATGACGGTTCGCTGTCGCAAGATGGCCTGCATTTCCTCACCGAAGTGGAGAAATTGCTGGTCGCCGAAGGTGGACGTCCGCATTGGGGCAAATACTACGATCCGCAGCGTTATCAGTGGCGCGACATCTATCCGCAGTGGGATGCCTTCCGTGCGGTGCGTGAACAGCTCGATCCACAGCGTCGCTTTAGCAATGACTATGTCACGGCTTTGTTTGATTAAGTTTGAGGGGAGAAAACATGTTTGCATGGGTAACGCTGTTAACGCAGCCCGACTACTTTATTGGCGTGCAGGCGCTACATCGTTCATTAAAACGCAGTGAAACCCAGTGGCCACTGATCGTCATGGTTACCGAGGCGATCGACCTGGAAACGCGTGAAGCCTTACAGGATCTGGGCTGCGTGATCCACCCGGTTGAACCGCTGATGCCCAATGCTGAATTGGAGCAGCATTATGCGTCGGCGCAATTTGGCGAAGTGTGGAGCAAATTGCGTGCGTGGGAATTAGTGGATTGCGAGCGCGTGGTGTTTCTCGATGCCGATATGCTGGTGCTGAAAAACATGGACGAGCTGTTCACGCTCGATCTCGGCAAATACGCGTTAGCAGCCTGCCACGCCTGTCGCTGCAACCCGAATAAAATCGCCACTTATCCCGCCAGCTGGCAGCCGGAGAATTGCCATTACACCTGGCAGGATCGCGGTGAACCTGCTCCGAAATCGCTGGACCGCTATCTTAACGGCGGTTTTTTGGTGCTGAAGCCGGATTTGTCGGTGTTTAGCTGGTTGCAGCAGAAAGTAGCGGAAATCAGTGACCTGCGCCGTTATCCGTTCTCCGAGCAAGACCTGCTTAATGAGGTGTTCGAAGACCGCTGGCTGCCGCTGCCGTACATCTACAATGCCTTGAAAACCTTGCCGTTCCAGCACAGCGCGATGTGGCGTGAGGATGAAGTGAAGAATTTGCACTTTATTCTGGCAAAGCCGTGGAAGCGCGATCTCAACCAGCCTGAAGCCGAACGCGACCGCTATTACGCGCTGGATAAGTTGTGGTGGGAAATGTCAAAGGTTTAGGACTTCGTAGGGTGCGCATTTTTGCGCACCTGGTCACCATAAATGGCGACCCTACGAAACACGAACCATTAACTGGTTTTAGCGATTCTCTCCAGCGCAACCTGCGCCAGAAAACCTGATCGGGTTTTGAATTCGGGATGGGTTGCCACGCAGCGATCAATGCGGTCAATCAGCAACTTTGGCAACGTCACGTTGATTTTTTCGGACCCGCCAAAGATACGCGTGACGTCGACATCAACAAGTACCCACACATAACCAACATAATCTGGCTCTTTCATCAGCGATTTCAATTCTGACACCGCTGGAATATCGTGACCCAATTCAACCATCAATTCCAGATGTCCAGTGATCGCCTCTTTGGCATTTTTCACCGCTTCTTCCAGCGTTTCACCGGCAGAAAAACAGCCTGGCAAATCAGGGACAGTGACACCAAAAGCGCTGGTGTCATCACCGGCTTCAATTGCGATGGGATAGAACATATTGACCTCTTTCAATTTAATGGACAGTCAGTCCAGCTTGTTTCCTGATACTTTTCACCGTTTTGAACGGTAAATCTTTTTTTGGGTGCGGTATCGTCACCAATCCCTTTTTGACGGGATGCACAAAATGATGATGGCTGCCGTTTATGCGTATCAGTTCCCAACCGTCGGCCTTAATTTCGGCCATTAATGATCTGCTATCCATGTCGATGCCCTACTGCATCCTGAAAGCAAAAAGATAACCCCAATAACTCTACATTGCAAGAATAAGAGTTATTGGGGTTATTTTATGATGTGGTGATATTGGCAGGTCACCATAAATGGCGACCCTACGCAAAAACGGTGCGGGTGCCCGCACCGTTTAGACTTAACGCCAGCCCAACTCAGGTGCGACGTGGGTGAGGATGCTTTCGATCACGTGCGCACAGTAATCCACGCCTAACTGGTTCGGGATGGTTAACAGCAGCGTGTCGGCTTCGGCAATCGCTTCATCCTGCGCCAGCTGTTTGATCAACTGATCCGGTTCCGCCGCATAACTGCGACCAAAGATAGCGCGGGTTTTCTCGTCGAGGAAACCGACCGAATCCTGATCCTGTCCACTGCGACCAAAGTAGGCGCGGTCGATGTCATTGGTCAGCGCAAAGATGCTGCGGCTGACGGAAACGCGCGGCGTACGTTGATGACCCGCCGCTTGCCACGCCTCGCGATAGGCACGAATCTGTTTCGCCTGCTGCACATGGAACGGTTCGCCGGTCTCATCATCTTTCAGCGTTGAGCTTTGCAAGTTCATGCCCTGCTGTGCCGCCCAAACGGAGGTGGCGTTGGAACCCGAGCCCCACCAAATACGCTCACGTAAACCGGCTGAGAACGGCTCAAGACGTAATAGTCCCGGTGGATTAGGGAACATCGGCTGCGGATTAGGTTTGGCAAAACCTTCACCGCGCAGCACTTCCAAAAACTCTTCGGTGTGGCGGCGGCCCATATCGGCATCGCTTTCACCGTTTTTCGGATCGAAGCCAAAATAGCGATAGCCTTCAATCACCTGCTCCGGTGAACCACGACTTAAACCGAGCTGCAAACGTCCATTGGAAATCAGGTCCGCCGCGCCGGCATCTTCCGCCATGTACAGCGGATTTTCGTAACGCATATCGATCACGCCGGTACCAATTTCAATCTTTTTGGTGCGCGCGCCGACCGCCGCTAGCAGCGGGAATGGCGAACTCAACTGACGTGCAAAGTGATGCACGCGGAAATAGGCACCATCAGCGCCGAGTTCTTCGGCAGCCACGGCTAAATCAATCGATTGCAACAACACCTCTTGCGCGGAACGCGTGGCGGACTGGGTTGATGGCGTCCAGTGACCAAAGGATAAAAAGCCAATCTTTTTCATGCGGAAATTCTCCTCGTGGGCAAAGTCGGCCCAGATGTTTGCGATGGAGAAAGGTTACGCCAGACACGAGGTGACTGATAGCCAATAGATTTCGCGCGCATCATCAACTTTTTTGCATAAGTCATAAAAAGAGGATCTTTGTCTTCCGCTGCGCAATAGCGCATTTTCAGCGCAATCTCTTTTGCAGCAGGTTAATCATGGCGAGCGAATATCTCAGTGCGCAACAGCGCGAAGTGGTGCACCAACTGGCACGCAGCTGGCTGTGGCGCAGCGAGCTACCCACCTGGCTGCTTATTGCGGCTGTATATGGCGGTTGGTTCTCCTGCGTGATTTACTGGCAAACGCTGGGATTGGCGTGGAGTACCCTGCTGCTGGTGCTGTTCACCACCTGGTATTTATCACTGCAACATGAGCTGATTCACGGCCATCCCACGCGCTGGCCGCGCCTGAACCAACTGTTCGGCACGCTGCCGCTGGCGGTGTGGTATCCGTATGGTTTGTATCGCGATTCGCATCTGGCGCACCATCGCAATCACACCTTGACCGATCCCGATGAAGACCCTGAAACCTATTACCTGTCGCCAGATCGCTGGGCGCAGCTTAAGCCGTGGCAACAACAGGTGATTCATCTGCGCAATACCTTTCCCGGCCGTTTGCTGATTGGTCCGCTGCTGGATATCGCCGCCACGTTGAAAACGTTGCTGCGCGCTTTTATCCAGCGCGATAAACCGGCGATGGCAATGTGGGCGATTCATCTCAGCTTGCTCAGCGCCGTGTTTTACTGGATGACGCTGCAAGGATTTTCGCCGCTGTGGTTCGTGCTGGCGGTCAGTTATCCGGCGCTGATGCTGACCAAAGTGCGCTCATTCTACGAACATCGCGCCGAAGACGATCCGCTGGCGCGCTCAGTGAATAACGAAGCTGCGCTGCCGTGGCGTTTGCTGTTCCTGAATCTCAACTATCATTCTGTACATCACGATCTGCCCGGTTTGCCGTGGTACGGCCTGCGCAAAGTCTATTTGCTGTATCGCGATGGCTATTACCAACGGAATCACGGTTTTCGCGTCGCCGGTTATGGCGAGTGGATAACGCGCTTCTGGCGCAAATCGGTCGCGGTTAACGCCCATCCGGCAGCACAAAAGGATGCACAGGATGCCCTCTCTTTCGTTACCGATGTACGACATCAATCATCAGGCGACGCTTGGCCTGACCTCAGCGCTAACGACGCTGTTGCAACAACGCGGCGTGCCAGCTGAGGTTGGATGGCCGCAGGATTTATTGCCGCATTGGCGCGCGGATAATTTGTTACTGAGCCAAACCTGCGGTTATCCGTTAGTGGCGTTATTGCCGGATGTGCAGTTAGTCGGCAGCTTTCAATCCAGCGCGCAAGGTTGTGATGGTCTGCGTTATCGCAGTTGGTTAGTGGCACGCAAAGAAGATGATCATTTAATGATCAGCGACTTTCGTGGACGCCGCGCCGTGTGCAACAGCGATGATTCCCACTCCGGCTTCAATTCGCTGCGTTACGTGATTGCACCGCTGGCACAGGACGGCACATTCTTCAGTGCCACGCATTTTAGCGGAAGCCATCGTCAATCGTTGGCAGCGCTGCGCGCGGGCAAAGCGGATATCGCGGCAATTGATTGCATCACCTGGGCGCTGCTGCGACGTCATTTTCCGCAGGAATTGGCCGGGTTGGAGATTATCGGCGAAACGCCATTGTGTGCGGCGCTACCGTTGATTACCTCGGCGAAAACCAGCGCAGCAACGTTAGAGACGTTACGTAGCGCGTTACAGGAATTAACCAGCGATGCGCGATATGAGGATTTGCTGGCGGAGAATTTGATTAGCGGTTTCAGCGTCAGCGATCGTGCGTTTTACGACGAAGTGCTGACGTGGGAAAAACAAGCCGCCGCGTTGGGCGTGACGGCGTTGTAATAGCAGCCCTTTGTAGGGTCGCCATTTATGGTGACCTGGCTGGCAGAGATGGGATTCCCAGGTCACCATCAATGGCGACCCTACGGGAAATTGGCGGCTTACGCGACCTGCTGATCACCGCGCTGTACCGCAAACTGGTTTTCTGGCGCGGGCAAACCGAGATTTTCGCGCAATGTCGCACCGGCATATTCGCGGCGATAAATACCACGCGCTTGCAACAGCGGGATCACCTGCTCGACAAAATCATCAAAGGCTGTTGGCGTGCCGCCGCGCACGATAAAACCGTCGGTCGCACCCTCAAGGAACCATGTCGCCAGGCCATCCGCCACTTGCTGTGCCGTGCCGAGAAAACTGGGACGTGGCGTAGCTTCTTCCAGTGCCGCCTGACGCAGCGTTAATCCGCGTGCTTTGGCGTTCTGTTTGATCTTATCGGTGGTGCTACGGAAGCTGTTGCTGCCCAATTCACCAATATCCGGGAACGCTTCATCCAGCGCATATTGGCTGAAATCATGATGTTCAAAGTAGCGGCCCAGATACTCCAGCGCTTTCTCGATGGTCACCAACTCGGCGGTTTGCTGATAGCGACGTTCGGCCTGTTCTTCGCTGTCGCCGATAATCACGCTAATGCCCTGAAACACACGAATATCATCCGCATCCCGGCCGCGCGCCACCAGACGACGGCGTACGTCTGCGCGAAACTCGCGAGCTTCATCCAGCGTTTCCTGCCGCGTGTAGATCGCATCGGCGGCTTCGGCGGCAAAGGCTTTACCCGCTTCTGACGCGCCCGCCTGGAACACAATCGGACGGCCTTGCGGCGAGCGCCCAACATTCAGTGGCCCTTGTACCGAGAAGTATTTTCCTGCGTGATTCAGCGTGTGCAGTTTATCGGCGACGAAGAATTCCCCGCTCAGTTTATCGCGCACAAACGCATCTTCCTCCCACGAATCCCACAGCCCTTTGGTGACCTGCAAATATTCGCTGGCAACGCGATAACGCTCATCATGTTCAGGATGAGACGCGCGCGAGAAGTTTTTTGCCGAGCCTTCCAGCGGCGAGGTCACCACATTCCACCCCACGCGCCCACCGCTCAGGTGATCGAGGCTGGCAAACTGGCGCGCCACGGTGAACGGTTCGCTGTAGGAGGTCGATAGCGTGGCGACCAGACCGATATTTTTCGTCACCAGCGATAACGCTGACAGCAAGGTGATCGGTTCAAAACGGTTGAGAAAATGCGGAATCGACTGCGGTGTGATGTACAAACCGTCCGCGACAAACAGGAAATCGATCTTCGCCTGTTCGGCCTTACGCGCCAAATCCAGCACGTAATCCACATTGATGCTGGCATCAGCAATCGCATCCGGATGGCGCCATGCCGACATGTTGCCCGATACGCCCTGAATAATCGCGCCCAGCCGAAGCTGGCGTTGTGTCTGACTCATGCTGATCTCCTTAGTAGACGTTCGCGGGCTGCCAGTCGGGAATCACCGGCAGCGCCTGTAACAGTTTTTGTGTCCACGGATGCTGCGGCGCGGCAAACACCTGTTGCAGCGCGCCGCTCTCCACCACGTGTCCGTTCTGCATCACCAACACGCGATCCGCCAGATGCTGAATCACGCCGAGGTCGTGAGAAATGAACAGCAACGCCGTGCCATGTTCGGCTTGCATCTCCGCCAGCAAATCCAGCACCTGCGCCTGCACCGACACATCCAGCGCACTCACCGGTTCATCGGCCACCAGCAGCGCGGGATTGGGAGCAAAAGCGCGCGCGATCGCCACGCGTTGTCGCTGACCGCCGGATAATTGCTGCGGATAGCGTTGCAGGAAGTGGTCGCCTAGCTGCACCTCATCCAGTAACTGGCGCACGCGCTGGCGGCGTGCATCACCGTAAATCCCGGCGCTGTCGAGGCTTTCGCCAATAATCTTTTCCACCGTATAGCGCGGATCAAAAGAGCTGAACGGATCTTGGGCGATCAGCTGCAAACGCGCACGACGAGCGCGGCGCGCTTTCTCTGGTAGACGATCCCAGCGTTCACCTGCCAGCAGCAGCGTGCCGCTGTCTGGTTCACTTAATCCCATCACCAGTTTCACCAGCGAGGTTTTGCCCGAGCCCGATTCACCCACCACGCCGAGCGTTTCCCCGGCGTGCAGCGTAAAGTTGATGTCATTCAGTACCCGGCGATCGCCATAGGTTTTGTGCAAACCGATGCCTTGCAGCAACGGCGTTTCACTGCGTTTTGGCCGAGCTGGCAACGCGGTGGGTTCCGCCGCGCTGAGCCGAAAACCGCGCGTGGCGGGGGTTGGCACCGCGCGCAGCAGGCGCTGCGTC
Organism: Pantoea sp. CFCC18179; assembly: GCF_059412405.1. Classification (NCBI taxonomy): domain Bacteria; kingdom Pseudomonadati; phylum Pseudomonadota; class Gammaproteobacteria; order Enterobacterales; family Erwiniaceae; genus Pantoea; species Pantoea sp. CFCC18179. The sequence goes on from NZ_JBNBPM010000001.1 coordinate 526,399, forward strand.
CAGGCATGTTGCGGACGTTGCAGCAGTGCGCCACTGTCGCCCTGCTCCACCACTGCGCCATCGCGCATCACCAGCACGCGGTCCGCCAGTTCCGCCACCACCGCCAGGTCGTGGCTGATCAGCAGCAAACCGTGTCCATCGCGCCGCCGCTGCGCCAGCAGTTGCAGGATTTGACGCTGCACCGTCATGTCCAGCGCCGTGGTGGGTTCATCGGCAATCAACAGCGCTGGGCTGCCTGCCAGCGCGGTGGCGATTAACGCGCGCTGGCGCTGGCCGCCGGAGAGTTGATGCGGATAACGCGCCAATCGGCTTTCCGCATCATGAATGCCCGCCGCCTTTAGCAGTTCGAGGCTTTTTGCTTCGATGTTGCCGCGATAGCCGACGGCGCTTAACGCATCCCCCAGTTGCTGACCAATCCGGCGCAGCGGATCGAGCGACACCAGTGCATCCTGCAACACATAACCCATGCGCCGACCACGCAACGCGCGCCAGTCACTGCGGCTGGCGTGGCGCATATCACGTCCGTCAATCGTGAAACGATCGGCGGTTAAGGTTGCGCCCTCCGGCAGCAAACCCAACAGGCTGCGGGCGGTCAGGGTTTTGCCAGAGCCGGATTCACCGACCAACGCCACCGATTCACCTGGCCACACTTGCAGGTGCAGATTTTTCACCACCTGCTGTGCGCCAAAGCGGATCGAGAGATTGTGAATATCAATAAACGGTTGGCTCATGCGGAACGTCCTTCAAAACGGGCTTGCCAGTAGCGTCCCAGCGTGTTGACTGCAATCACCGTTAAGGTGATCAAAACGCCCGGCCAGACGGCGATCCACCAGGCATTGCGCAAGTAGTTGCGCCCTTCTGCCAGCATCAAGCCCCATTCGGCAGTGGGTGGCTGCGGTCCCATGCCGAGGAAGCTCAATCCGGCAGTGCCAATAATCGCGGTGCCTAATCCCAGCGTCGCCAGTGCGGGCACCTGGGCAATGGCATGCGGCAGAATGTGCCGGACAATCAATGTGAAGCGCGACAGACCAAACGTGCGCGCCTGTTCAACGTATCCCGAGGTCATCACGCTGTAGGTTTGTGCGCGCACCACGCGGGCAAAACGCGGCACCGACGCCACGCCCAGCGCAATGATCAGGTTGTTGGTGCCGGGACCGGTGAAGGCGATCAACATCAGCGCCAGCAACAGATCGGGAAAGGCGGAAATCACATCCACCGCGCGGCTCAGCAGTTCGTCAACCACGCCGCGCGCCAGCGCCGCCACCAATCCCAGCACGGTGCCGAACACCACCGCCAACACCATCGCCGCCACGCTGATCAGCAGCGAATAACGGCTGCCATAAATCACGCGCGTTAACAGATCGCGTCCTAACTGATCGGTGCCCAGCCAGTGCTGCGCCGACGGCGGTAATTGCGCGTTAAGCGGATCGGCGAGTAACGGATCGCTGTGCGTCAGCCATTGCGGCGCGATGACGGCAATCGCCAGGATCAGCAAAAACAACACCGCTGCCCACACCGCCGCAGGCAGCGCGACGGGAAAACGTTGCAGTGCGGCAATCATGACTGGCTCTCCCCACGCAAGCGCGGATCGATCCACAGCGATAAAATGTCCACCAAAGTGCTCATTACCACGTAGATCAGCGCCGATAGAATCGCTACCGCCAGCACCACCGGCAGATCCTGTGCCAGCACCGCATCCACCGTCAGTTTGCCGAGTCCGGGACGACCAAACACTTGCTCGGTGATCACTGCGCCGCTCAGCAAGCCGCCGACCAGCCAGCCGGTTAACGTCACGGCGGGCAGCGCAGCATGGCGCAGCGCGTGACGCAGACGAAGGGTGGCTTCTGCGACGCCCCACGCGCGCAGCGTTAAAGTGAATGGCGCATCCAATGCGCGTTCCAGTTCGCGGCGCAGCAATTGCGCAATCACCGCGCCCTGCGCCATGCCCAATGCCAGCGCTGGCAGCACCAGCGACGACAGCGAACGATCACCCGCCACCGGGAACCAGCGCAGCGTAAAGCTGAAAATAAACAGCAGTACGATGCCCATCCAGAACGATGGCGTGGAAGCCAGCAACAGCTCCAGCGCATTGGCAATGCGGCGACCAACGCGGCGATGGGCAGTGCCAACCGACATAGCCAGCGCAAACAGAATACTGACCAGCAGCGCCGCCAGCGTTAGCTTGATGGTCGGCCACAGTTGCGTCGCCAGCAGATGGCTGACTTCGGTATTCAGCAGGTAAGAACGACCAAAATCACCGTGCAGCACGCGCCATAAATAGTGCACGTATTGCCACCATAACGGCTCGTTTAAGCCCCATTCGGCGCGGATCGCCGCCTCAATCGCTGGCGTGCGCATCTGCTCGCCAATCAGCACGCTGACGATGTCGCCGGGTGCCAGATGCACACCCAGAAACGCCAGCGTCACGGCGGCCCACAGCACTACTATCCCGCCGAAAACCCGGCTGACGATGCGACGCGCTAATTCGCTGCGCCACACAGCGGGCCGCCGCGTGCTGGGCGTGCGGGTGACAATGCTTTCCAGACTCATTTTGGTCTCCGGAATGATTCGATTTATTTGCAGATAAGGTTGGCGAGAGTATTAAAATCCGCCGGGTTAAAGTAAACCGAGAATAACGGCAATCGATTTGTAGAATATGGGAAATGATATTTTTCGCAGGCGAGAAAAATAAAGGTCACCATAAATGGCGACCCTACAATCTGAATATTAATGCTTACTCAACCACACATCATAAACACTTTCGGGCATCTGCTTATAACTGCGAAAACCGTAACCGTGCACATAACTGGCGGTGGCTAACTGATCTTCCGGTTCATACAGCGGCACAGCCAGCGCCAATTGTGGTAACGCCAGTTGTTGCAGTTGGCTGTAAAAATCACGACGCTGATTGAGATCCAACGTGGCGGCGGCTTTATCCAGCAATGCGTTGATTTCTGGGCTATTCACGCGGCTGTAGTTGATCGCGCCGCCCTGAGCGATGGGACGATAATGGTTTTCAATATCCACGCCATCGGTTGGCGTGTTGGAGTTGGCGATGGTGCCAAATTTGCCGCTTTTGCGCACATCGCCATAGGTGCCGGAATCGACGTAATTCAGTTTAAGATCAACCCCCAAGCGCTGACGCGCCTGCGCCTGAATCGCTTGTAATAACACATCGCGCTGATCGCGCACCGTGGCCTGGGCCTGAATCAACTCGATGCGCAAACGTTGACCGTCTTTAGTTCGGAACCCTTCGCCGTCGCGCGTTTTCCAACCGGCCTCATCCAGCAGTGTGTTGGCCGCCGCGGGATTGTTGCCGTATTTGCCCTCCAGCGCTTTGTCGTACAGCGGATCAATCGGTGAAGTGATGCCCCACGCACGCGTGCGTTCACCGCGATAAACCGATTTCAGCAAGGGATCGATGTCCAATCCTTGTAGCAACGCCTGGCGCACCTTTACCTCTTGCGTGGGACCATATTCCACGTTCAGGAACAGCGAATACGGCGTACCCGTGTTGAGCGCATGCTGATAAGTGAAGTCGGGATTGTCTTTGAATTCACCGGCATCGTTGCCTGAAATCCCTTCAATCACATCCACCTGGCCGGATAACAGCGCGCCTGTTCGCACCGAAGATTCTGGCAAGAAGCGGTAAGTGACACGATCAAGATAGGCCGGACCTTGGTGCTGCGCGGTGGCGGGCGCCCAGTGATAATTTGGGTTTCTCACGTAGGTGACCTGCTGGCCTTTCTCGTAGCTGTCGAGAATAAAGGGCCCGGTACCGGCGAGCGCTTTGCCACCCGATTTCAGCTGCGGTGAAGTCCAACTGGCCGGTGCTAAAATCTGCAAACCGGCGGCAAATGACAGGAATGGTGCATAAACTTCTTTCAAGGTGATCACCACGGTGTGATCGTCCGGAGTAGCGATGTTGTCGATGTGCGAACCCATCAGGCACAAACTGGTGCCAGCGCAATATTGCGCCGCCTGGGTTTGACGAAAGTTGGCGGCTACGGCGCTGGCATTCAATTTTTCACCGTTGGAAAAGGTAACGTCACGCCGCAGATTAAAGCGAATCACTTTACCGTTGTCGCTGACCTGATAACTTTCCGCCAGCCACGGCACAAAGCTGCCATCCGGACGGCGCGCCAATAGCGATTCCCAAAAGTTGCGCAGCGTGATTTCGGCTTTGTCCTGCCCGTTCAACTGCGGATTAAAGGTGGTAGGTTCGGTTTCTACGCCGACGGTTAAACTGCCGCCGCTGATGGGTTGATCGGCTGCGATAACAGCCGATGCGCTGCCCAGTAGCGTTAAACTCAGCGCCAACGTCATTTTATTGAATTTCATATTATCCTTGGTGAATGCAGGTATATTTTAAATAGCTCGCAGAGAGCCTGAATTAATTCCCGCTGAATTATTAAAACCCGGACAAATAAATGTAAAACGACAATAGTGGCAATCGATGTGTTGAATGTGGCAATGAAGGGAAATAAAAAAAAGGTCACCATAAATGGCGACCTTACAAAGGTGAGGTGCGGTTTTCGTAGGGTCGCCATTTATGATGACCTCACGTTAGCTCAGCTCGATTATTTATTCGGCACGAGCGGCGATGATACTTTCGGCCACATTACGTGGTGCTTCAGCGTAGTGCGCAAACTCCATGCTGTAGGTGGCACGACCTTGCGACATCGATCGTAGCGTGGTGGCGTAGCCAAACATCTCCGACAACGGCACTTCGGCACGAATAATGCGCGCACCAAAACGCTCCTCCATGCCTTGCAGGTTGCCGCGCCTTGACGACAGATCGCCCATCACGCTACCGGCGTACTCTTCCGGCGTTTCCACTTCCACCTGCATCAGCGGTTCGAGAATCACCGGATCGGCCTGCTTCGCTGCGGCTTTGAAACCAAAAATCGCCGCCATGCGGAACGCCATTTCTGACGAATCGACATCGTGATACGAACCAAAGGTCAGCGTGGCTTTAAGATCCACCACCGGATAACCGGCCAGCACGCCGCTGTTCAGCGCCTCGCGAATTCCCTTCTCCACTGAAGGAATAAACTCGCGCGGTACTACGCCGCCTTTGGTGGCATCTTCAAAGGCAAATCCCGCGCCAGCCGCTTGCGGTTCCAGCGTCAGCACCACATGGCCGTACTGACCTTTACCGCCGGATTGACGCACAAACTTACCTTCAACGTCGCGCACCGTTTTGCGGATGGTTTCGCGATAGGTCACCTGCGGCCGCCCGATGTTGGCTTCGACGCCAAACTCGCGCTTCATGCGATCAACAATAATCTCCAGATGTAACTCGCCCATGCCGGAAATAATCGTCTGGCCGGATTCCTCATCGGTATGCAGACGGAACGACGGATCTTCGGCCGCCAAGCGCTGCAACGCCAGCCCCATTTTCTCCTGATCGCCCTTGGTCTTCGGCTCAATCGACAGCGAAATCACCGGATCGGGGAACTCCATGCGCTCCAGCGTGATCACTGCATTGGGATCGCACAGCGTTTCACCGGTGGTCACCTCTTTCAAACCGACGCAGGCGGCAATATCACCGGCGCGAATCTCTTCGATTTCGATACGATCGTTGGCCTGCATCTGCACGATGCGGCCAATACGCTCCTTGCGTCCTTTCACCGCATTCCACACGCTGTCGCCTTTGCGCAGCACACCAGAATAGACACGCACAAAGGTCAACTGACCAACGTACGGATCGCTCATCAGTTTGAACGCCAGCGCCGAGAACGGTTCGGCATCATCGGCGTGACGTTCGTCGTGCTCGCCTTGCTCGTTAACGCCGCTCACCGCCGGTACATCCAGTGGCGACGGCATCAGCTCAATCACCGCATCCAACATGCGCTGCACGCCTTTGTTTTTGAACGCGCTGCCGCACAGCATCGGCTGGATTTCACCGAGCAAGGTGCGCTGACGCAAGCCGGCAATCACTTCGTCTTCACTGAGATCGCCTTGTTCAAGATAGCGATCCATCAACGCTTCACTGGCTTCGGCGGCCGCCGCGACCATGTTCTCACGCCATTCGGCGGCCAGCGCCTGCATTTCATCAGGAATAGGCGCATAGCTGAAGCTCATGCCTTGCGTGGCATCGTCCCAATAAATGGCGCGCATTTTGTTGAGATCAACCACGCCGCTAAAGTGCTCTTCGGCGCCAATGGGAATCACAATCGGTACCGGATTGGCGTGCAAACGATCTTTCATCATCTGCACCACGCGGAAGAAATCCGCTCCCTGGCGATCCATTTTGTTGACGAAAGCGATGCGCGGCACGCGGTATTTATTGGCCTGACGCCAGACGGTTTCGGATTGCGGCTGCACGCCGCCCACCGCGTCATACACCATCACCGCGCCATCCAGCACGCGCATCGAGCGCTCAACTTCGATGGTGAAATCGACGTGGCCGGGCGTATCAATAATGTTGATACGATGCGGCGTAAAGCTGCCATCCATACCCGGCCAGAAGCAGCTTACTGCCGCCGAAGTAATGGTGATGCCACGCTCTTGCTCCTGCGCCATCCAGTCGGTGGTTGCCGCGCCATCGTGCACTTCACCTAACTTGTGGCTCATTCCGGTGTAAAACAGAATGCGCTCAGTGGTGGTGGTTTTACCGGCATCGATGTGCGCGGAGATGCCGATGTTGCGATAACGTTCGATGGGGAGGGTTCGGGGCATGATGCGTCCTTAGTCTGCTCGACTGAGTCATTGCGCGGGCACCATTGCCCGCCGCTGCGCAATAGCCTAATCCTATTGTACGAACAAATACGAACAGTTTGAGCCTTTTTTAATCATCGTTGAAATCTTGCAGACGATTCAGCATTTGCGGGCTGGCAAGCCAACGCCCGCCGCTTTAAGGTAAGGGTTTCACTGTTAACGGGAATCTCAACCATGCGCATTCTGGTAGTCGGCGCCGGCGCAACCGGCGGGTATTTCGGTGCGCGTCTGGCGCAAGCAGGACGTGATGTGACTTTTTTGGTGCGCGAGCGCCGCTTCAAGCAGTTACAGCAAACCGGTTTGGTACTGAAAACGCCTGATGCTAGCGAAGTGTTTCAGCCGCAGCTGGCGCAGGCCGGATCGCTCAGTGGCAGCTTTGACCTGATAATTTTGACGGTGAAAAGCTTTGGGCTGGATCAGGCGATGGATGACATCGCGCCGGCGGTAGGCGCGGATACGCTGATCATGCCGATCCTCAACGGCATGCGACATATCGATACGCTGCGTGCGCACTTTGGCGACAAGGTGATTGGCGGCTTGTGTAAAATTAACGCCACGCTGGGTGAGAACGGCGAAGTGATGCAGATGACGCCGCTGCATATGCTGTATTACGGTGCGCTCGACGGCAATAATGATGCGCGTTTGCAGCGCGTCAACGAAACCTTGAGCGGCGCGGCGTTTGATACGGTGTTTGCGGACAACATCATCAGCGAATTGTGGGAGAAGTGGCTGTTGCTGAGTACGCTTGGCGCGGTGTGTTGTATCGCGCGTGGCAATACCCAGCAAGTGCTGACGTCACACGGCGGCGAAGCGTTGCTGCAAAGCGTTTTTGGCGAAGTGTTGGCGGTATTGAGCGCCGAAGGCTATCAGCAGCGTCCGGCGGTGACGGCAAAGATTTATGAAACGCTGAACAATCCCAAAGCCGCGATGACTTCGTCGATGTACCGCGATTTAACCCAAGGCTATGAGATTGAAGCCGATCAGGTGATTGGTGATTTGCTGGTGCGCGGCGCGCGCAGCGGCGTGGTAACGCCACTGCTGAACGCGGTGTATGTCAATTTGCAGGTGTATTTGCAGAATCGATAATAGCGGTCACCATAAATGGCGACCCTACAACATCCGTACGGTCGCCATTATCGGCAACCAAATTCTTACAATCGCGACTGTACGCCCGGCAACTTCACTAATCGCTGCCATCCCGCTTCCACCGCTTCCGGCACCTCAACATGGCCGAGGAAACCTTTGCCGTGCGGGCCATAGCCGTTTTCATCGTCACGCAGACGTTGAATTTCGCCAATCAGCAGCGACAGAAAACGCTCCATCGACCACAATCCTTGCGGCGGCGCGCCGATAATGCGCAGCATGCCCGCATCCATCATCACCTGCGGCACAAACACCGGCCAGCTGATAAATTCCGGTGCGTCGGCACGATCGCGCCATTGATAGCGGAAAGTTTCCCAGGTACGACGCTGCATCAGCGGATCTTGTACCAACAGCACGCGCTGCGGTTGCCAGTTGTGCTCATCCAGCATTTTTTGGCTGAAAGCCGCGTTTTCGCCACAGTTACGCGAGGCTTTTTCCAGCAGCAACTGAGCGTCGGGCAACGCGGCAAACACCTGCGCCACTTCGCCCAACAATTCCGCTTCACTTTTGCCTTTGCTGGCGATTTGGCGATACAGAGGATGCGCGGCCAGCATCTCGGCCAGCAGCGCGGTTGAGTGACCAATGCCGCCGCTGATCAACAGGGGCAATTGATACTTTTTCGCCACGGCAATCACCGCTTCAACGTTGGGCAGTACCGCGTGACCAGCCAGAATGGCGAGATCGATATCGAGTGAGCCGTCTTTTGGCATGTGATCCAGCGCCAACCAGGCCGCCAGTGTGTTGATGTCCTGAATCTGATCGTTGTTGAGCTGCATTCCGTTCTCCTCGTTTTATCCTTGGCAGTGTAGCGGCTTAAGTGCGCGTCGGCAGGGAAAAATTTGCTACACTCGAGGCTGTTTATTCAGGAGAGATCCATGACTGCGCGTTCCGTAACCCTTGACGATGTGGCCCAATTAGCTGGGGTTTCCTACCAAACCGTGTCCCGCGTTCTCAACCACTCCGCACAGGTTTCGCCGCGTACCCGCGCCAAAGTCGAAGCGGCGATGCAGCAGCTCAACTATGTACCGAACCGCGTGGCACAGCAGCTTGCCGGCAAAAATACTCGCACGCTGGGGCTCGCCACCAGCGATCTGGCATTGATGGCACCGGCGCAAATCGCCTCGGCGATTCAACAACGTGCGGCGGCGCAGGGTTATCATCTGGTGATCGCCATGGCGAATCTACACAGCGCGCCGCAGGATACGGTGAATGAACTGCTGGCGCAGCGGGTGGATGCGCTGATGATCAACCTGCCGCTCGATGCCGCACAAGCAGCGCAGATTCAGTTGCAGTGTGATAACAAGCCGGTGCTGTTTCTCGATGTCGAGCGCAGTGCAGCGGTGGCGCAGTGTCAATATCAGAGCGAATCAGGCGCGCAGCAGGCGGTGGATCATTTGGTCACTCTTGGCCATCGTCATATTGGCGTGCTGAATGGGCCGTCGCGCTCCGCTTCGGCGCGGGCGCGTTATCATGCCTGGGAAGCCGCGCTGGCAGCACATCATCTGGCGCCCTTCTGCGTGCTGCATGGCGACTGGAGCGCAGCATCGGGTTATCAGGCATTGTTGACGCAATTGCCGCAGCAGTTACCGCAAGCATTGTTAGTGGCGAACGATCAAATGGCGCTCGGCGCGATGCGCGCACTGCATCAGCATGGCGTGAAAATTCCGGCTGAGATGTCGATTATCGGCTACGACGATACGGCAGAAAGCGCGTGGTATCAGCCGCCATTAACCACGGTGCGTCAGGATTTACAGCAGTTGGGCGCGGCGAGCGTTGATCGTCTGTTAGCGCAGTTGGAAGGTGGCGAGGGTGCCGCAGAATCGTTGCAAACGGAGTTGGTGTTGCGCGAAACCACCGCCGCGCCGCAGAAAAATCAGGTGGATGTGGCGGAGATTGCACAGCAGCTACAGACATTGGCGCGCCAGTTGCTTGGGGCGCAGAAATAAAAAAGGTCGTCATAAATGACGACCTTCAGTGTTACTGGGCTTTCGGTTCGCCCATCGCTTTCAACTTCTTCGACAGCTCGCGACGCTCTTTCGACAGGTCAGCGTTTTTGATGATGTATTCATCAACGCGGTCTTCATAGTCCACACGCATGGACGCAATGATTTCCTGCACCGCCTCAATGCTCATGCCTGGTTTGATGTATTCGCTCAGGTTGTCCAGCAGCAGCACACGTTTCTGGTTATCACGGACTTTCTTCTCGTTATCCACGATTTCGCGCTGCAGTTTGTTTTTACGACGGAACATACGCACAAACTCCAGTACGTCCTGAAATGATTGCTTGGCATTATCCATGTTGGCACCTTTCTTGAGGCCTGCATTCGCAGGCGGAATAGTCATAACGTTCAGCTTAGCGGGTTGGCCGCCAGGGAAGCAATTTTCACAGCTAAATTCGGACTGGCGCTTATCTTAGCGCAAAGAAAGCGTGATTCACATTAAGTCATTGCCTGAGAAAACTATTTACGCAACGCCAGACGCACCAAATCGGTCATGCGCTCCAATTGACGTGCTTGCTCCAGGCTCAGCCACACATAGCCGTAAATCGCGGTGGTTTCCGAACGCCCGCTGCGATTGGCGATCAACTGCTCCAACTCTTGGGTAATCTCTTCTAAAACATGGCTGTTGGCGGTGATCTGCTCGGTTTCGCCTTTCACCATTAAGGTGGCTAACGCATTCAAGGTGTCTTCGGTCATTTGCTGCGTGCGGCGCAGCGTGGGCGCATTTAGCATGATCAGATGACTTTCACGCGATGACCACCACGCATCAATTTGCATCTGCATGGTGTTAACCATATTACGGTTAATGGTCTGAATCGCTTCAAACACCGATTTCGGAATACGCGTCTCTTTGCTGGCCGGTTCCAGCAGCGAGCGCATCTTGATCACTCCGGTCAGCAGCTTTTGGAACGGCTTATTGAGTCGCGGTTTTTCCAGCAGATTCGGCGAGAAACCGGTGTGATGCAGTTTCGCCATCGCAATAAACGCATCCGACAATTGAATGCGCCAATGGGTGTAAGCACGCTGCGCCCAAATCGCGCTGAACAGCAATGCCATCAGCGAGCCGAGAATCACATCGCCGCCGCGCCACAGCGCAATGGTGAAATCCCCGGCCGGTGCGCCCACCACTACGCCGAGTGTGATGCCAATCAGCAGCGCCATGTACGGTTGTTTACCCAGCGTCAAATAGCCGCAGACAATCATCACAATCGCACACCACACCAGCATCACCGGCAGCGAAAACAACTCCAGTTTGAGCGCAATCAAGCCAGAGATCAGCCCGGCAAAGGTGCCGCTGATGCGTTGTACCACGCGCGGGAAGACGTTGCCCCAGGTGGAAATCGGCCCCATCACCACCACCAAAGTAATCAGCGGCCAGGTGCCTTCGGGGATGTCGGTCATGCGTACGAACAGGAAGCACAACACAAAAGCGATGGCGATACGCACGCCGTGCACGGCGCGATAGTGGCGGTAGAACCAGAACTCAATCTGCGAGATGGGTTTGTCAGCGCGTAACATGGTTATCCGGGAACGATAAAAAATTGCGCGCTATGTTACCCTGGCGATGGCTGCATCATCAGGGCTGAACGCAATTATTTTTCGTGTTTTGCTGAAATATAACATGGGCGTTACATCTGACTTTCTCAATGGAAACATTGATGTAACGCAGTAGGTTGGGTGCGATTATTGAAAAGGTCGCCATGAATGGCGACCCTACGGGTGCGGTTTTGTAGGGTCGCCATTTATGGTGAGCGCTTATTTTATTCAGCCGCACGTACCGGGATATACATATCCACCAGCCAATCGCCGCTATCGGAACCATCAGAAAGGTAATGCTCGAAGCACGGACGATTATCGACTTGCCATTCGCCCTGCGCTTTTAGGTGATCAAACAAGCTGCGCCACGCGCTGAAGAAGTCATTATTCAGCACCTCAATGCGCGCATGGTAATACTTGCCGCCTGCCAGCAATCCGCGTTCAATTTCATCACTGGCATCTGGCAATACTTCGGTGGCGATCACCGTTTCGACGCGCAGCTCTTCTGGCGGCACCACTTCGGGATTGCCGTAATAAATCGCCAGCCATTCGCCCTGCGCCTGATGCTCGCTGACCCAGTTTTTCAGCCGTTCAAAACCACGCGGCACGGTTTCCTGCCACGGACCTTGCAGATGGTAGCCAAGCCAGCTTTGCGGATTACGTTCAACAATCGATGCTTTCATACCTTGCCTCAATTCAGCGGTTGAAAGCGCAATTGTGCCATCACCGCCGCGCCACGGCGACGATGATGACGCTGAAATCCGTCGCGGATTACAGTTTCTGTTTCACGTAATCGGTAATGCGGGTAATGATGCCAGCCTGATCAACCGCTTGCAGCGCATACAGCGGATAGCTTGCCAGCTGCTTATCTTTGTCCATCACCTGAATTTCGCCGACCTGCTCACCGGCTTTCAGCGGCGCTTCCAGGTCTTTACGATCAATCACATATTTCGCCATCACGTTAGAGACTTCGCTGCGCGGCAGTGACAGATAAACATCCTGGGTGGTACCGACATCAACCTGATGCGGCTTGCCGTACCAAACGTTTTCGGTGCCGATTTTCTTGCCCGCGTGGAACAGTTGTACGGTGTCGAAGTTGTTCTGGCCCCACACCAGCAGCTTACGCGCCTGATCTTCGCGCCCTTTCGAGCTCTTGCCGCCCATCACTACGGCGATTAAGCGATGACGTCCCACCACGTTCGAGGCGATGATGTTGAAGCCCGCGCTCTCGGTGTGACCGGTTTTCAGGCCATCGACGTGCAGATTTTGATCCCACAGCAAGCCGTTACGGTTGTTCTGGGTGATGCCGTTCCAGCTCAGGGTTTTCTCGCTGTACATGGCGTAGAAATCCGGTTCGCCGCTGATAATCGCCCGTGACAACACCGCCAAATCGCGTGCTGTGGTGTGCTGGCCCGGCGCATCAAGGCCGTGCACGGTTTCGAAATGGGTGTGCGACAGGCCGAGTTTCTGCACGTAGTTGTTCATCATGGTGACAAAACTGCTTTCGCTGCCCGCGACGTGATCGGCCAGCGCCACGCAGGCATCGTTACCGGAATCGATGATCACGCCGCGCATCAAATCACGCACCGTCACCTGATCGCCCGGCTTAAGGAACATCAGTGAAGAGCCTTTAAACACCGGATTGCCCGCGCCCCACGCATCTTTGCCGATGGTGACTTTGTCGTCGCGACTGATTTTGTTCTGATCGATAGCGCGATCCACCACATAACCGGTCATCAGCTTGGTGAGACTGGCCGGGTTGCGCTCTTCATCCGGATTACCGGCAGTGAGAATCTGGCCGGTGGTGGCGTCCATCAACACCCATGAAGCCGCATCAATCGGCGGAGGCGTCAGGGGAAATGGCATGCTGTCGTCGGCCTGTGCCAACGATGCCCAAACAATCATTCCAGATACAGTAACCAGCAGACGCCTTTTCAACACTTCTTCCTCGAAATCAAAAAATGAATTTACCGCCGGACGTTTTACGGCAAATAGCGCTTACAGATCTGAATAAATTGAAAAAAAGTATGAACTGCGGACAAATGCTGCGCGCCCGCTCGCAGCGAGGATCATCGAGGTTGTGCTGCTATCAACGGACGACTATCCTGTGCGTTGTCTCTCCACAGCCAGGATGATGCCGTGCCCGCCTCTGAGTTCACCTTTTTGTTCCACGATTATGATAACCCTTATATAAAGGCATGATTTAACTAAAGTTGAATTAAGATCGGTTTTCTTTGGTACTCAGTTTGGTACTCAGTCACAATTGCGAGCGGTTAGCATCAGATCGGAAGATCATCATCCTGATACAGTGGCATTATTTCGTGAGTTACTACTCCAATAACTGCAACATCCTCTAGCAAATCTTCCACCAGCAATAGACCATCATCGGTGATAACGTGTCGTGGTTGAATCATCACCATCGCCCATTCATACATGCCGGACATATCCAGCAGCACGGTATCGCCGTTCTGTGGTCGCCGCTTCTCATCAACGATACAGCTTCGGCCTTTCCATTCCACCAGGTAACAGGTTTTGCTCGTCGGCAGAAGTTGCTGTAGCGGCTGGAGCAGAAACGTTACTTCGCCACGGGCAGGTCGCTGTATCTCGTCGTGTAAGCCGGTGACAACATTTCGCGCTTCATCCCCCAGGATTTCTGAATACCTTGTCCTGCAAACCATAATTTCCCCTTCCCGCTCTGATTGAGGCCATCGACGACACGCATCAGCGATTCGCTGTTGGCCTGTGGTTTGAATTCGTCAAAGAGATTGAGTTGTGAGACGCCCTGGCTGAAGAAGTCGCCCAGCATCACACCTGCTTTCATATAGCGATGACCATCGCGCCAGATTTTGTCGAGACCCTGCATGGCGACCTTGATGATGTCGCGAGTATCATTAGATGGAGTCAGCAGCTTGCCCATCGCCTGATTGCCGTAAAACACTTCACCCACGGCGTGCGGGCTGGTTCTGACAAACACGGCTATCTGCCGGCAGTATTGCCGCTCACCGCGCAACTTCTCCGCCGCGCGTTCTGCGTATGAGCAAACCGCCTGACGCATGTCTTGGTATTCGGTAATGCGTGAGCCAAACGACCGTGAGCAGACGATTTGCTGTTTCGTCGGCGCGAACTCTTCCAGCTCAAGGCATGGTTCGCCGCGTAGCTCTCGCACAGTGCGCTCCAGCACCACGTTAAAGTGTTTGCGGATAATCCATGTGCTCTGCTCTGACAGATCTTTGGCGGTGATGATGCCCATCGCGTTCAGCTTCTTGCTGATGCGCCGACCAACGCCCCACACTTCTTCTACCGGTACGAGAGCCATCAGCTTTTTCTGCCGATCGACATTCGACAGGTCAACCACGCCTCCGGTCTGCGTCCATTTCTTCGCTGCGTAATTGGCGAGCTTAGCCAGAGTTTTAGTCTGCGCTATGCCAACGCCTACAGTCAGATGTGTTTCACGCTTAATTCTTTCGCGCACCTCGCGCCCGAACTCTTCCAGCACACGGCAATTACGGACGCCGGTTAAGTCCAGGAACGCTTCGTCAATTGAATACACCTCGACGGACGGCGCCATTTGCTCAAGCGTGGTCATTACCCTGTTCGACATGTCGGCGTAGAGCGCATAGTTACTGCTGAACACGTGAATCTTATGGCGGCGGATTTCATCTTTCAGCTTGAAGTACGGCGCGCCCATCGGGATCTTAAGCACCTTAACTTCGGCGCTTCGGGCAATGACACAGCCGTCGTTGTTGCTGAGCACCAGAACCGGCTTACCGCGCAAATCAGGCCGAAACACCGTCTCGCAGCTGGCGTAAAACGAGTTCACGTCAACGAGCGCAAACATCACCGGCCGCCATTCGGGTTGAACACTTCAAACATGCGATCTTCACCTTCCGTGGTTGAGATATCCTTGAAGACGGATTTGTGCGCTTCGATCCACTTGTTTGCCTGATAGGCCGTGTAATGCCAGTTGAAGCGCTTTAGCTCAGCAACAAAGTCGAGAGTGCTGACGGTGAAGCGCCCTGCTGCATCGCGCTTGGTTGCCAGATCAAAGGCGTCATAGATTTCATAGTCGCGGGGCATGGTATGTTGCCTGCTGATGGTTACTGTATATAAATACAGTAATATTGATCGGTAGGATCGATCAAGTCGATTGAGGCGAGTTTTTAGGAAGGGATTGGCGGGGAAGGAAATTTAGGTTGGGCGACAATGCCGCCCGGTCTGGTGTTAACGCTCAAGCAGAATGAGAGCGATATCTCTGGCAATGTCTGGCTCGCCATCTGAATCGCCGAGTATCACCTGCATCACGGCATATCTCGATAGCAACCTACCCTCGGCAAGAACGGTTATCGCAGCATCGCCAATGATTCTGGCCACTTCATCCATAGCAGGTTTAGTTAGTTCCATATGCTCTCCTTGTCTACAGGGTTAGCGTACGCCGGTAAACAAGTGGATGTATGAGAAATGGCTCAAAGGCAGATGACTGCCGCGTAAGCTCTCGGACCATATTCAACTATGGCGCTCTGTGCTTCCATGCATCTTTCAATTTCAATTGATTAGATTTTCCAACGTTCATGGCTTTGGTTAAAGTTTTACCTGCAAGGTTGCTCCATTTTTCAATGGTTTTATGCAAAGTAAAACTAACAATGATAGAAACCCCAAAGGCTGTCAGGGCAGCAAGAGCCATAGGTTTACCGGTAGACAGCATTATTGATATTATCACGTATCCCATTACGGAATGGACAAGGTAAAGCGGATAACTTATGTCCGCAAAAAAATCAAAAAATCTATTAGGTTTAAATTTCCCTCTCAATACATAGCATATTGAGAAAATCAAAAGCCCTGTAGCATAATTGATAGACATGCCAATCGCAAAACGCATATCTCCATCACCAACCATAAACAAGCTGTAATTGGCAAATAGTAAAGCCGAGAAGGTTATCAACTCAACCTTACTCAACAGTCCATTCATAAAATAATAGAAACACGTTCCAATAAACAAAAACGGCAAATATTTTGCTTCATTTATTATTGCGTACTCATTAGGTGATAGGTTTACAAATCCTGATCGGTATGAAAAAACTAACGCAACCGGAATTGACATTAACAATATGCACAATGAAAGATATTTTTTAGGGCTTTTGGTGATGAAAAATAGAACTGCACTTATTAAGTAAAATTTCATTTCTACAGCCAGCGTCCAGTTAACAAAGTCAACTGAAGGCATCCACATAACTGTGTGGGCGAGAATAAAATTAAGAAACCATATATTTTGGGGGTAACTATCTTGCGGGTTAGTACCCCAGTAATAAGATGATAATGAAATGAAGCAGAAGCACAAAAGCAAAGCGACCCAGTATGTCGGCATTATTCTGAATGCACGCTGAATCATGAATTCGACTGAGGTTAACTTACTCAGTGAGAACATGATTACGAACCCGCTAATCAGGAAAAACACTGAAACCCCTAGCGGCCCATAGTTAAGCATGGCTGGTAGGTTTATCAGTTCACTAGCCAGCCATGGCCTAGAAAGCGAAGAAGGATCAAGCGCGATGCCAATTTGGTTTCGGATGCTGCTGTCAAAGAAAACACCAAAATAGTGCTCAAAAACAACGGCAAGAGCTGCCAAGCCTCTAAGCTGGTTTGCAAATGTTAGCTTCATGACATCAATTCGTAAGTTCTCGTAAAGATATCGTAATCGCTATAGGAAATGTCTGCAACTAAACGAAGTTGGTCTGGACGAGTTTTTGTGATCCTGTACCTCCATCAGAGACGCCGCCGCTTACGTTTCCATAGCATTGGTTAAACGCGATGATATAGTTCGTACTAGCTCCAGCATTAACAAACACCCCCCAACGCTGAGTGGCGCTCAGTGAGGAATTGTCAAAAAGGTTATTTGTAATAGTAAAGTTATTGGTTCCAGCAGATACAACCACGCCACTACCTGTAGTTGACGCGGCAGAGTTGCTGCTGAACTGACAGTTATTGATCACTGTAAAGTTTGCAGAAGCTGACAGGATTAGTCCGTGCTGGGCATTATTAATAAACTGACTTTGATTAAATGTAACACCATGAGTAATGCCTAGTGATAAGCCTGATTCAGCAGCATTCGAGCTAAACCAACTATTATTAACAGTCACCTCTCTTGCCTTGGCAAAGCTGCCAGAAACATTAGCGGTGTCAAAAAAACAATTTGAAACGCGCCCAAAGCTAGGGCAATTCCTCGCTGTCGAAAGAGCAGAATCAATCAATATCGGGCGTTTACACATAGTGCATCGAATATTGTCTAACACCCACCCCTCTACTTGTGCGCCGTAAATATAAACACCAACATTGGTTCGACGCACGCCGCTTGAGTAGGCTGTTTGCCCATCAATCATTACGTCTTTAACAACAAAATCTATCGAGTTAGTATCAATATAAATGGCATCATTATAACAACCTAGAATAGACAACGATTCAAAGACACAACCTAACGCGGTGGTGTGATAAATGCCATTATAAGCCTTCTTGATTTTGATATTTCTTACATTAGCATAAGAACAATATGTGACATTAATTCCAGCTCCAGCAGTTGGCGCAGAAGAGCCGATGTATTCAACGCTAAATTCAGAAAGGCTGGCGCATGCATTATCATCCCCTACAGCACCATTTACCGTAGTCACCGCAATAATATCACTGGCGCCAGAGGTTGATTGTATTACGCTTACTTCAGGTGACATTCCCTTTAACATGAAGGGCTTTTTAATTTCAAATTTATTGCTAATTAGATATTTTTTATTTAATAGATGGATTCCTGACAGGGCTAGGTGAGATGCATTAAATGATGCTAAATCATCAGTGGATCCATCTCCTTTTGCCCCAAACCATTCAACATACCCTGGCTGATTGCATTTAAGCGCAATTTGTCCAGATACGATCTGCATTGGAGCTGCGACGATAGATTTGCACACAACATTTACCGGAGCGGTAGATGTTAGGGTTGCACCTGGTGCCATTACCAGGCAATCCACTGTGATTGACTGCGAAATGCGCCAGTTACCTCTAGGGAGATTTAATACATTTCCTGAGGCAGCTAGCAGCGCTGTAACAGCACTATCGTTTAAGGCAGTTCCATCTCCGACACCAAGAAAGTCGAAGATAGTTAGAACGTCGGTATTTTTTTCGTGCTGTGTTCTTGGCGCTGCACCTGTATAGGGTTGTTTAACTGCCACAAGAGCATCGCCAGCTCCATCTTGTAAGCTCCCTAAAACGGCTGAACCAACGCCTAGCCATTTTCCAGCACCGATACCTCCTGCAGATTGTGGGGTAGATTGTGCAGGAACGGTTTTTGGCAGTTGGCCATCCCAACGGTAATACTCTCCACTTGAAGTATCTTTTAGAACCTGGTTAGGCAGTGTCAGTGTTGCGCCGACTTGAAATGATTCAATGGTGATGTAACCAAATGAGGCTATAGCCTGCTGCGCCAACCACCTTAAACCCTCGATGGTGTAATGCGCACCGCCAAACCTATCTTTATATTTTAGATCAAGAGAGGTAACAAACTCATCAATCTTACCGGCGTTAAATTTTAGATCGCGAGGGGATTCGCTAGGAGTAACGTTCGCTGTAGGTTGCGTAGCCATATTTTTTCCATAAAAAAAGCCAGCTTCATAGCTGGCCTTGTGTTGGATAGGTTATTTGCGGTGCTTTACCGGTACTGAGTGGTTCCGGGATTCGTAAGTGCATGATTCACTACTACGCCATCCCTTAGCAGAACTTCGAGTGCTTTCTTGCTGACATCAACTTTAGGGTTAGGATTGAATGCCCTAACAGCCGCGGTTGATGTCACATACTCATAAATCCATTTGACCTCATGGTCGCTCACAATCTCTTTTTTGACCGGTTCACCTAAAAGGGCGACCAATTGGTTATCGGTTGTTTTGCCGGAAACAAGTTGAGTTGCTTTAGTTTCATCAAAGTCTTTACCTGCATGGGCAGTGCTTCGATAAACGCAGCCGGAAAGCAAAATGGTGATTAGTGAAGCGATTAGCAATTTATTCATAACCCAGCCCTTTAATGTTGATTGGTTCAATCGTAAAGAATGCCTCATGCTATAGAAAGCAAATAAATCAATATTACGGGTAAATTAAATCGCTGTATTCAGCAAGGGTTAAGGCTGTCGTACCATCGCTGTTTGGTTGCTTCTCACTAATGATCCACTGCGTTGCGTCCAACTCTTCCGTAGTGGCAATGACGTATCTGGATGGTGACTGAACGTCGTAACCATCAAAAATGTTCAGAGATATATCAGGAATCGCAGCATTGAAGCCAAATGAAGTATCGGATCGTGGAGTGGCAGCATATCTGGCAGAACTGTTGCCCAGCGAATCGGTGATGACCACAAACATCGATCCAGCGAAGTTGATGCGCTCGCTGGTTTCGAAAGTATTGCCATTGCGGGAAACGATGTAACCAGCCTGTTGGTTGGTGTCGTATGTGTCCGGCACCTGAACCATATCGCCTACGTTCACCCACTCACCATCGGCAAGCGTAGTGATCGCCATGCTCATGCGCGAATAAAGCAACCGGCGGCACTCCTTCTGAGCACGATAATCCGCCTGGAAAGAATCGCGGATATACATCATTTCGAACTTCTTCGCCTTGGTCGGCGCGCCAAGCTCAATCTGATTATTGCGTATCCGGTAGCGAACAAACGCCTGCTTATTGGTTGTTGGGTTGCGATATTGAACTTCGATGCCATCATACCCTCCCGGCAGAGTCATGTCGTAACTTAGCGAATATCCGGCATCTACAGTGTTCGATCGATTAAAAACGGTGGCTGGAGAAGATCGCTTACCGTCCAGAGTGAATGATAGAACGCTGTCATCCCAATAGACGCTTACGCCAGCAGCATCACAAATGGTCTCCATGCGCTGGCCAAGAGAAACATCTTCATCATCGAAGGTGTAATCGAAGTACGATAAACGGGTGTCGCGAGCGTCCAACTCAGCCTGTATTTGATACAGTCCGTAAATGTCGATCGAACTCTCCGCTTGTCCGCCGATAATCAGCCAATTATGTAAAGCTATATCGGCGAACTTGCGCGTAGCGCGAATGGTGTAATCAACCTTTTGCGTCACCATGTTGTAGCTGATGACATGGCGATTTATCAGGGCGTTATATTTCCGGTCTCGTGAACTTGTGGCGTTCTCCGTTTGACGCACCGTTACACGTACCAATGTGTCATTTGGATAGCTAACGTTTGTTCTGATATTCACCCCGTGAATGGCTTCCACCTTCAGCTTACTGTTGTCACCGCTGTTATCCGTGCGTTGGAAGCTAACTGCATACCGTCCATATCCTCCAACTGGCGTAAGCTTATCAGTTCGGTAAAAAGTGTCTGATGTTGATTGGTGTGGCGTAGTCTGCCTGTAAGTGAAGGTTTGTGTCGTGCCTGGAATCTGGACGTTTTCACTATCAACTTTCCAGATAGTCACCTGCCAGTTAGTTTCACTTTTTCCACCAAGCCCTGATTGCGTATGCAGCCAAAGTTGCGTTGATTCTACCGGCGAGAAAAAAGGACCAATCACTAAAGCCTGATTGTCATTGAGAATGAACTTCGTCGTATTAATGGTGGCGTTGCTGATATACGAAGCGTTGGAACCCTCAATGCTATCCATTACAAAGTTGTAATAGTAAACCGGCGCGGTAACTGATCCGTTATTCGTCTGCGTGGCAGAAATAAGGTTTCCAGAAAGAGTGAAGTCCTCTGTGACGTTTCCACTTGCGGTTGGATAAGTGACATTAATGACGAAGGATACAGCGTGAGGTAACGTCAGCCCCATGAAGTAATCAAAACTGGCCTGCTTGACGATTTTCATCAGTATCTGACCGCCAGAATAGGCGCCGCTGATCACCGTATTAGCTGTTGCGCTCTCAATAGGGAAATCTTCAGATTCGTTTTTACCCGGCACTTCCTGCCCATCAACATCATCAAACTGATAGCCTTCGTTGATAGTGCCAATCACTGTGCCGGGGTTATAAACGGTAAATGAAGCGCCAGCCATAGATCCTAAATTGCTTTCAGAATATCGAACTGAACTAACAGCATAAGTACCAAGCCCAAAGTTCATAAATTCGGTCAGATACTTAAGGTTATTGCTGTATTCAAAAAGTGACTCCTGAATCAAATCTGGGAATGCACGAATAAGACCATAATTATCCGGCTTTGCCTCACCATTTCGCGCAAGGTTTGTTTGACCTTTCAGGCTGTTATTGGAAGATGTTTTGCTCTGCCCAATGTTGCCGGTTCCGGGCTGTTTAATAAGCCCGCTCATCACTTTCTGGGTGAATTTTATCGGGTTGAAATGCTCCAGTGGATTAAGCAGCGTCTTTGCCAAATCACCGCTTTTGGGCTGGTCGAAAATTATGATGTTGTCTGAATCTTTGACGGCAAACTCTAGCTCATCATCTTCACCCAACTCTCTGCCGTTCAGGTTGATACGAAGCTCGCTGTGCAGAAGTTGAGTCATCAACCAATCACTGAATTTCACTCCGGCAGAAGCGCATATCCGCTCTTTAGGCAGCCCCGGCACGCGCTGAATCTGAATAATTGGCATACGTTTTAAATTCCACCCTGGTGAATATTTTCTGAATTGTTCGAATGCTGTCAGCTCTTACATGCCCGCTGTCACCGCGGCTATGCAATGCGCGTCCATTAACAATCAATCCGACGTGAACCGGCGCTGCGCCGTAGTAGGCGATGAATATTCCATTCTCAGGAATCATGTCGGAGGCCTGCCAGTAAATGACTTCATCTGCAAAGCACGTAAGGAATTCGCCGCCCGATTCGTAATCAGGCGCATGGTGTATCTCAACGCCCATCACATGCCGATAGTAAAGAACGACCAATCCCCAGCAATCCATTGCTTCAAATGTGCAGGCACGGTCAGCCCATGGAACACCAGTCACACGTTCAAGAAATTCAGATTTAAGCATTTTTTAATCCAGGGAATTCTTCAGGCGTGTACAGCAAGCCTACGTTGTTATTGAGTGGATTTTTCAGCGTAAGCGTTACCGTCACGTCGCTCTGATCCATGCTCACGTCATTAACGTAGAGCGTCCACGGCTTCAGCGGCGTATTCATGTCGGCAGCATCAAAGCGCTGAAATGTCGCTGAGATCGGCGTGATACGCGCGGTTCCTTTCCAGAGTTTTAACTTCTGCTTAAAGTCCTGTGCCAGACGGCTGAATTTGATACTGCAATCAATCACCGGCGTGCTGCTTTGCTGGCTTTCCGTCACTTCCATCCGGCACGGTGTGTAAATTTCTCCGGCGAATGTTTTGGGAAACACCTGCTTGTTGACCAGTCGAACGTAACCAAAGGATGCGTTATAGAATGTCAGCGTTTCATAAAGCACACGATTTGGGCGCTGGCTTCGATATTCACGAAGTGTTGGCATCATGGAACCCTCGGCAGTGATTCCGGATCGCGATTGTCCGGATAGCCCGTAACGATGATGTCCAGCCAGCTAGCCCATGGCGGAGGCAGCTCAACGATAATGTCGTCAAAATCATCATCCGAATTTTTCAACTCGCGCGCGATAACCGTCCCCGTCCAGGTGAAAGTTGAACCGCTCTGATTCCACGTCGGATAAACAGTGAAGTGCAGTTCCTGCATCTCCAGCCCTGTATCACCGGAGCCCGTGGACAATTTCATGTTGAACCACTGGTTGCCGTTATCCAGATAATTCGGGCTGCGAAACCACTGATAAAACGCCCGGTGCTGGGCTGCGGTAAAAATCCAGGTAAGGTTGAATGTTGCTTTCAGATCGTCAGTCAGTTTCTGAAAGATTGGCGCACCAACCTGAGGCTGGTCGGTGCGGAAACCCGTATCACTGGTAACGTTTTTATTGGACTTCTGAGCAAGCGGGAGCCAGTCAGGATAATTAATAGCCATTTATCACTCTCTCGCTCGGCGCTGGGTCTGAAGGTTGTCAGTAATAGCCCTGCTGGCTGGGCCGCCTTGGTTCATGTCAGCAATGAATGCCGTAACCGTCCAACCTCCATTTCCATCAGACTGAGCCTGTGCATCAACGGTGGCGTTGGTGTAGTTCTGAATGTTGATAACTACACCGCCGGACGATGCCCCGCCTCCTGAATTAAGATCCTTATTGCTGATAACCGAACCGTTGTCGCCGGGTATCATGTACTGACTGCCATTACTGGCACGGTAGATTTCAGGCATACCGCCTTCGCCAACCTGGTACATTGAGCCAGCCGAAACCGGGCCGCCGTTTTTACGCTTCCCGGCTAATCCTCCCGCCAGCGCCATACCTGCAATCAAAGCGCCGATACCTATGATTGCTGCACCACCAAACGAACCAATTGATGCCGCCGCCGCCGCTGGCAACCATGCAACCGTTGTTGTTGCTGCGGATGCTGTGCTTGCTGCTGTGGTGGTGGCAATGCCGGCGACCGATGCTGAGGTAGTTGCCGCCGTTGCGGATATTTGAGCGGTTGAACCCATCACCGCCGATTTAACCCATTCCACACCCATTTGGACGAAGGAGTTGATCAGGCTGTTGATGGCGTTGCTGGCGAGCGACTGCATGGCCTCCTCTGCGGTCATGCTGCCAGTGACCATGCCGGTAAATGCGTTGGAAGCATTGCCAGCCAGCGAATCAAACGACGCGGCCACTGCTTCGTTGCCAACACTCTGATTGCGCCACATCGTCCACATTGCAGCTGTTCGCTGCTGGTCGTACTGTGTATTCAGTGAATTGCGCAGGGCGAGGCTTTGCTGTTCGGTAAGAACCTTTTGGTTCTCGAACTGCTGGATGAGCGCTAGTTTCTGCGCATTCTCATTGGCAAGCTGCTGAACTGGATCGACTGTACCGGCGGCGACCTGTTGTGGCGAGACAACCTGCTCGGAACGTATTTTCGCAAGGTTGGCCTGATGCTGCTGTTCAAGTTGCTCCGCGGTGGCGTTATATTGCTCCTGACTGATTTTTTTCGCAGATAGCGCGGTATTGAGATCGTCAACATCCTGCTTGTAGCTGGCATTCTCTTTAGCTTCAGGCAAAAGCTTCTCTGCTGCTGCCTGCGCGCGGATTGCATTGCCGGTATCCCACTTAGCCGCCGCATACTTGCCTGCCAGCTCCAAATCTTTCTGTGTTGCAGCGCTGCCGAGCGATTGCTGAGCGGTCAGAATGGCCTGCTCACGGCTCAGCTCTCGCGTTGAATCGCCAGCAATCTCTGATTGTTGCTTCAGATTTGCCAGCTTTTGCGCGACAGATTCGGCCTGATTCTCAGCTTTCTTGCCTTCGGCAATACCGGCTCTCGTTTCCTTATTCCGGTTCGCCTCTGCTTGCTGAAGGTCATATTGCGCGCCAGCCAGTTCACCGGCCGTGTTTATCTGGTTCTGGTTGCCGCCTTTAGCATTCGCCTCCATACGAGCCTTGGTGACGGCGCGCAGGCGCTTGTCTGTGATGGCAAGTAGCGCGTTTTCGTCTTGAAGGTCTTTGTTGTATGCATCGGCCTGATCGCTTCGAGGCAATTGGAGGCTGGTAGCGTTGAATTTCTCCTTCGCTCTGCTGGCAAAATCAATCGCATTGCCAAACTGATTCATCAATCCTGTAGCAACGCCAGCAGCCTCACCATCACGCTTAAGCAGGTCGATACCCTGTGCAAACGTACCGTTCATTTGCGCACGCAGAATGCCGGTCTTACTGACCGTCTGGCTCAACTTGTTCTGTGCGGTTTCGTTCTGCGCCAGAAGCTGAGTGTGTTCGCTTTGGGCATCAGACAGTTCAGACAGAGTGACTCTGTAAAGCAGGCTACCTTCCTGAAGGAAACTAAGCGTGCGGCGCAGGCGGTACTGTTGAAGCTCGTTTGATTCGAGGCTCGACTGATTATCTTTGATCGCATCAGCCTGCGCCTTGATTGACTTGGTGGCATTGTCGATTTCAGCGGCAAGCTGAACCTGACTCATGCTCTTCATCTTGGCTATCACACCATCCAGCTTGTCAGCGAAGTCGATGCTCTCCTGCCGCGCCTGCTGCATCTTCTGGTAGAAATAGAAGATGCCAGCCGCTGCAATCACCGCTAATCCTGCCGGGCCTCCAATAAGCGCCAGCGCATTTTTCGCAAGCCCGCCAATGGTGGTCGTTGCCGCCGCAGATGCCGCCGCCGCAGTTCTGGTTGCCGCTGCCTCTGCGAGTTGAGCTTCTGCATATGTCGCCGAGCGCTGGATAGCCACCGATTTCACGGCAACAAGGTTTTCAAGCGCGAATGCCTCCGCAGCAGATCCTCTTGCAACGTTGTATTCAGTCTGGGCCAGCGCAAGATTTGAAAGTGCCTGCTCTTTATCGAGACCGGCCTTAAGTGCAGTAACGCGCGCGGCGTTGGCAGTAGCAGCTGCTGACTGTGCTGTTGCCGCAGTTTGCGCTTTGGCTGCTAGTGCATCATCAATGCGTGCCTTGGTCGCCAGCGCCAGCGCACCGACAAAGCGTCCGCCAAAAATGACCGCCGCAACGGCGATAGCGTTCGCCACGATGTCCAGATTCTGGCTGAGTGAAATCACACCTTCGTTAAACACGCGAATTGAAGTGGAAACGCTGGAGCTTTCGCCGACGAATTTAGTGATGTTGTTGGTGGCGATCGTAAACGCCTGGCCCATTGTTGTCGTGGTGTTCGCAAACTCCTTTGCAATTACGCTGCTCTGCTTGAGCAGACCGTTAACTACCACTTCCGTGGTCAACTTGCCCTGCGCCGCCATTCCTCGAAGCTGTCCAATTGTGACACCGAGAGAGTCAGCCAGAGCCACCGCAAGGCGGCTGCCGTTTTCTGAAATTGAGTTAAATTCTTCGCCGCGCAACACGCCAGATGCCAGCGCCTGAGAAAGCTGCGTCATGGTTGAGCTGGCTTCTTCAGTCGTTGCGCCAGAAACCGCCAGGCCTTTGTTGATGGTCGACGTCAATGTGATCAGGTCTTTGGTGCTTGTTCCGGCGCTGCGCGTTGCACGCTCAAGTCGACCATAGAGCGTGGCAGTTGCCGCCAGGCTGCTCATGGTGTTCTGGGAAATGTCGAAAACACGCTGAGTCACTTCAGCCAGTGATTCGTTGGCGCGGACGGAGTTGGCTAGTTTGTTATTGACCGTTACCCACTCATTCCCGTACGCGGTGACCTGCTGAATTGAAATTGCAGCTATTACGCCGCGCGCCACTGCGCTGAGGCTGGACATGGTGCGCTGCATTGATGCCACCGAGCGCTCGGCCCGTGTCACACTCACATCAAGTCGTCCTACCGTTCCGCCTAAACCGCTAAGCGCTGCATCAACTTCACGGCGAGCCGCCAGCAGGCGAGCGGTGTCCATATCCACTTCATAAATGATGCTGCCTGCATTCAAAGTGCCTGCCATTCGCTATTCTCCGGGCATAAAAAAACCTGCCGGAGCAGGTTGGTTAACTAATGGTTTTCATCAGGCCGCTTTCGCGCGTCGCTTCTCACGAAGAGCAAAATAATCATCCGCAGCTTGGTCGTACTCTTCCTTCGTATAGCCCTTTTGAGCGGGGTATTTAGCGGCCAGCATTATTTGAAATTCTGTCATAGTCAGCTGCTGTGCCTCTTCTCGACTGATTCCAAAGTGAGTTCGGGCAGCGCTGATGTATTCAAATGCGCTGAATTCCGATGTTGGAGATCCGCTCTCGTTTCGTTGCAACTGGCGTACCTTGGCTTTGCCAATGATGCCGTGAGTAATCAGAGATTGAGCGATCAGCAGTACCTCGAAATCCCCCATTTGTCCGGCGCGCCGCTTAAAAGTCTTTCCCTTGGCTTTGGCGGGGTGAAACACGCCAATCAATGGAGATAGATCATTGTCACAACATGACTCCATCACCGTAATGGCGCTCATAAGCGCCCGCTTCCCATAGGAGCTTGTACGGATGTGATCGATCAGCCAGGTAGGTATGTGACCATATGCCGTCACTGCACGCTCAATCAGCGGGGTAACCTCATCGTTATGTAGATCAGCGAACGCCTGGACAATCTCTTGCGGTTCTCCGATTCGCATCATATTGGCGAGCGAAGGTCGAAACATGTAATCGGCTTCGGGCGTGCAAATCAGGCACTCACCAATCTCTTTCATTGGGATCATGATGGCCCTCTTAAGTCAGCATTGTGTGGGCTTCGAATTGAAGCCCCTGGAATGATGACTACACAGTAACGGTTGCCGCGAAAACTGCTGTGAATGAGCCATCGGTGGTTGTCACTGTGATATTCGCATTACCTGCTGTTGCGCCGGATGGTGCATTGACCGTTATAGTGTTACCACTGATAGTCGCGGTCGCTCGTGCAGGTACTGAAGATGTGACCGTGAATGTTTTGACAGACGCATCCGCTGGCGAGACGTTGACGGTGAAGGTGGTTGAAGCACCTGCGGCAACGCTGGCGCTGGTCGGTGTGACTGTTACGCCGGTAGCCGGAACATCGCTGCCATCTGGCTCAATCTCGAAGGTGGTACCCTCATTCAGCTTCAGTTCCAGACTGTAAGTCACGATCTCTTTAACGCCACCTCCATCACTGAGACCAGACGCCACCATGTAACCGATATGGTATGAATCGCCCCAATGGAAGCGCATCCACACCGTTGGCTGTCGACGCGCACGCACTTCATCAACGACGTATTTGGTAAACTGCTGAATACCAAACTCATCAGTACGGTCTTTTACGCGAACTTCACCCTCAATCGAATAGGTCGGATCGAGGCTGGCGATCATAGTAGAAGTAAAGCCACCATCATCCGCGTCTGACGTCAGAGACTCCGGGCTCAAGTCCCACGTCGCCGACGTTGGAAGGCCTAACAATTTCCATTCCGACTCTTCCGGGCGCACATCCGGGCAGCCATAAGCTAGCTCGAGCGTTTTGGCGCGGCCAATCAGGCGGTCAAAGCTGCTTGCACAACCTTCCATATTTATTTCCTCATGTCATAAAAAAGGCCGCCTGAGCGACCGTTGTGATTTTTTGCAGTTTTCATTCGCCATATAGGCAGGAAAACATCAGGCGGTAGACCAAACGGCCTTCTGCAGTGGGGACTGGAGGCGGAATGCCACCCATGTTAGTTATCTGTCCAAGGCACTTACTGGCTGTTGGGTTGGATTTGACGTGCTCAATAATCGCCTGAACAGTTGAATCGACAAGTCCGTTAGCACCCTTTGCGCCAACGACATCAACCATCACGTAATACTCAGAGCTGATCACGTCATCGATTGGAGTGCCGCCGCCAGGCCTGAAAACGATGAATGCATCGCTCTGCTTGCCGGTGTCATTCCACATCAGAAGCTGCGTGATGAATCCAGCAGTTAAACCGGCATCAACAAAGAGATTACGCACGCGCGTATGCATTGGAGGATTCAAAATGACATCTCCTTATGGACTGAGCTATCAATCAGCGATCGCTCATCCTCAAACCCTAGTGTCAGATATTCTTTCTTGGCCGTGGCTCTCCGGAATCTTTGCGGGTTAGCTGGGTCATGAACATAAGCCGCATAACTAGCGGTATAGCCCACTCGTCCGGTTATACGTGTGCCATTTACGATGATTTCCCGGAACTGGCTATTAATCAGAAATGATGTGTCTATGGCGGTATAAAGCGCTGCGCGTGTGGCACCAATAAGCATTGCCACATTAAGAGCCCGAACAATTCGCCGGTCCTGAATGTTATCGATAGCGCGGTTAACGTTGCGTGAAACCTGCTTGATGCCTTTTACTTTCACGCCCATGGCTACACTCCAGTGATAATCGCGTAATCGTCTGCTGTGCGCTCAAAGGTGTCTGCATAACGTATCGCCTGCATCACCTCATCGGCACCGGCTGCAATCGGGTCGAGTTCAGTTGAAACGCCAATCAGAATGTAATCACCGGTATCTGCCAGTGCGAACTCCGTCCAGATTGTGTTCTTCACTACCTTTTCACCACCGATGTCACCAACGCGCTTTGAAAGCCCACCCTGATAATCACAGGCAATAACCAGCGGAGCTTCGAACACAGGATCGCCGAAATCATTGCTTGCGCCTGAGCGCTTCCAGATAGTCGCCTGTGCGCTGTATGACCAATTGGCTAAAGATGACATGTCATTTCCTCCAGCCGGTCACTGCGGGCTTCTCAGCAGCTATTCGCGGGCAGTTAATCACCCACTCGCCACTGCTGTTTACGTAGCCGGTTGTCTGCCGGCCATTTGATGTTTTAACCCACACACGGTCGAACGCCTTAGGCAGCACAATGGCAGAATTCCACTTCATTTGCCCACCACAGTGAATGACGTCAGCTTCCCGAAATCATCAAAGACTGCCGCAACCCTGCCAGATTCCGGCTCAGCTAATGCGTTAATGACGCCAATTAGGCCGATCCGGGCTTTGCCATCGTTGCCGATACTGCATACAAACGGCACAACAGATGCTGTCATCGCTTCGTTGCAGTTAACGCGATGCGCTACCAACGAGCTGGCAGCGTCAGGATCAATGGCTATAAGCTTGTTTAGCAATGCAGCTAAATCGGTTGCATTTAACACGTCTAACCTCCCACTACCATGAAGAAACCAACGCTATTGCCAGCGGAAATTGGCAGCGCGGCAGTACAACCGGAGGTATCAGCCATGGATAACGCATTACGCAGGTTCTCTATGCCATCATCGGCATAATCAAAAGAGCGCGAGGCGCCTGAGGGCGCACCCTGCGATTTGATGCGGCGCGCGCCAGATGAAGCTGACATGAGTGCTGCTGCGTAGAGCTTGATCAGCGTCTGGGTGCAATCGTCGTAACCGGCACCGTCAAGGCACATGTCGATTTTGTCGACTGCACACAGGATCGGCGTAAGCAGCGCATCAGGAATGGAGTAGCCCAGCTCAGTGAGCAGAGACTTAACCTGTTCGGGAGTGATCTGGGCTGCCATGTTTACTTATCCTTCTTCGTGGCAGCTGCCAGCGCAGCTACCGCATCGTCAGCGCGCTTAGTCTCCGCTGCCAATACAGTAGCGTGATCGGCTTCCGCTTTCGCCAGTTTGGTTTCTGCATCGTCAGCGCGCTTAGTTTGAGTAGCCAACTCAGTGTTCAGCTTTTTTAAGTCGGCTGCGCCGGGAGATGCCACTTCGAACGAGTCGCTGCTCACCGGGTTAGCTTTGCCAACGAGCCACGCAGGCAACGATGTGCCTTCGTAAATTTCACCCTTTTTCAGTTCGTGGCTGTCATGGGTGAGGATCCACTTCAATTTTTCATCAGGCATATGCCCTCCGCAATGAAAGTGGGGCCGAAGCCCCGGTTAATCAGGCTTTGGTCAGCTGGACGTATCCGGCCTGGCCTTCGGCATCATGCTTGAACTGTGGCGCAGCAGCGGCCAGCACTGTGAACACATAATCGTCTTCAGGGTTTTGTCGCGCTTTAGGGCGCATGGTCAACGGCATACCGTTGAGGATCTGAACAACATCGGTGCGTTTGACCACGCCCAGAATCTCGTTCGCCGGCACTTTCGAGGCAGGCACAATGGCTGCGATGCCAGGAATCTCCATAACGCGTTGCAGGATGCCTTTCGGATAGTTCGCCACATAATCAGTGGTCGACGCGTAGAACCAGTCGGAGTAGTTCACATAGAACGTTACCGGCGCGTAATAGTTCTTTGCATGAATGAGGCTGATTGCCTCTTTAAACACTTCAACCCACTGCGGACCAGTCGCGCTGCTTAGGTCCAGAGCGTGAGTGCCGGTCGCACGATTAGGCGCGGTACGCAAACCATAAATGCGGGCACCACCAACGTTGATATTAGCGTCACCGTTCAGCGCCATATCCTCCAGCTTCTCAGCCACTTTGCGCTGATGGTTTGGAATAGCATCGCTGTCCAGCGAATAGCCCTCGGTCTGTGCCGCCAGCATCTGGCGCCAGCCGAATGACAGTTCACTGTCGATGATCGGCAGTGGCGTACCTTCGTAATCCATCACCGGCTGGTCAGTCTTGGCTTTGCCGCGACCATCAAGGCTGATGTTCACATCACCAGAATCTGACAGGGTCATGAAGTAATGCACGATTTTGCCAAGCGGCATCGGACGGGAAACGGTGGCTGCCAAGTCGTTGAAAACCGACAACACATCGCGCTGCACGGTGATTGCCGAACGGTCCCACTCGCCCCAGACATCCTTAGGCAGCACCGAGGCGTTGCCGATCAGTTCGTCGAAGGAAATGAACTGACCGTTGGCGTTATTGACCGCAAAACCATTCTGAGCAGCCATATTCATTTGCATCATGTCCCAGCGGCGGCGGGCATTGATGATCAGCTTTTGCTGATCGGGGGTAAACTTAAGCATTCTGCTTGTCCTTAGGCTGCAGCCGGTTTGGTGTAAGAGTTAACGATCACCACGTCTGCAAAGCCCTGTACTGAAAGGGTGCGAGCCGCTTTTTCGTCGAAGGTTGCAACCACGATGTCGCCTTCATCAGCAGCGACGAACACACCACCAGCTCCCACAGTCAGCTCCTGGCCAATCGTGTAAGCTGCAGCTGCCAACTGCACGTAATACTCCTGATCGACTTCAACGCGGTACTGCACGCCAGTTTCGCCAGCTGCGTATGCCGTGTTGATGTCCTGACCGAGGAAACGACGATTGCCCAGAATGAGCAGGCGGCCGGTTGGGTCAGTTGCCACAGAAACACCACCAGTGGTGTTCTTCTTCACTACCACGCCCGGAGTGAGCGCGGTGGCAACGTTCAGGTTGATTGTTTCGGGTTCGCGTTCAACCGGGCCGCGATAGATGACGTGAGGCATTATTTTTTCTCCTGATCCATGCCAGCGTTGAGGTCGTAGTCAGCCCACTGGTCATTGGTCTGGTTATTTTGTTGGAAGCCAGGATTCAGGCCATGGGATGTCTGGCACTTAGCGTACATACCATCCAGAGCAGCGCCATCCATCGCGTTCACTGCAATGTCATCGAGGCCAAATTTCGCTTTAACAGCAGCGCGTTTAGTGGCCTTTTCATTGTCAGAGTTAGCAGTCATGCCGCTTTCAATGGCGTCCAGTTTTGCGGCGAATGGCGCGAACCAAGATGGTGCATCGGAACTGTTGTTAGTTGGCTCAGGCTTTTTCTTTGGCTTACCTGTTTCCGGATCGATGTTGTCGCCATCATCGGTTCCGCCACCGTTTTTCTTTTTACCTGCTTCATCAGCTTTCATCTGGTTGTAGGCATCCAGAAGTTCGGCTTCTGACTTGCCCTCGGTTGGCTTACCGGCGGCTTGCAGCGCGTTGATGATCATGTCTTTCATCGGATTAATTTCTCCGTTGGTTTTAACTTCGTACTCAGTGGGTTTGCGCACGACTTCTACAGGATTGCCAACCAGCGTCGCTGCGCCGTCAGCCATGAGGTACTTCTGATCGAACAGCTTTCTGGTGCCGCCTTTTCCGTTCTCTTCGTAGATGAAGTGATCGGGATAAACGCTGACGATGTAACGCCAGATATCGCCATCCGTTTTGATTGCTAGGCGCAGCGCCTGATAAATGTCATCGAAGGACATCTGCGAAGCGTTGCTGAAGAAGAACTTCACCTTATCAATGAGGTTATCGCTGGTGTTGTTCGCTGCGTCGATGATGCTGGCATTCTCGACTTCGCTTTGCTCACCGTCGGCGTTAACGAACATGCCAACGCCCTCTTCTGGTGTACCGGCACCGGGCTCATCCAGCAGAATGGCGATGTGGTCGAAACGCATGTTGCGCGCAATCCACGAGTGCTTTTTCCCCTTGGACTTGCCCGCCTTGGTCTCTTTATTGGTGAGCAACCCGGTAGAAACGTGGATCGGGTCAGTGTTCGTATTGGCAATCATGCCGTCGAGGCGCTCAATTAAGCGCTTACCGTCTGGCTTGGCTTCGGCGATCGCCTTGTTGACGTAAACGTCCATCACAACCTTGTCGGCTGCCTTGCTGACGTTTTCCGCCCACGCACCAACGTGATACTTGTTCACCGCGCGCGGATCGTTAGCGCTGACGAACTTGCCGTCGACTTTCGGGTGCGGCAGAGGCATCAACTTGCCTTCCATCGACTTGTAGCTGTTGTTAATTTCCTCCGCCGGATACAAACCGCCATTCATAACGATGTCATCGACAATGGGCACCACGCCGCGAATGACGTAGTGATCTGCACCGTCGATGGTGGTCGTTGAAATGTTGGAAGCGTTGATGGCGAGGGATTTAACGTGGATGCTGGATAGCGTCACGTTGCGTCCTCAATGGTGGATTGCAGATAATAAAAAACCCGCCGAAGCGGGCTATTTAATTTTTGGTATCGACCTGATTAGTTCATTAACTTCTTTGGTGTCGCATGTATGAGTGTAATCTCTTACACTTCCAATATTAAGGATAAAAGGCTCTGCATTTTTCGCATATATATCTAAACACAACCTATATTCTTTTTGATGTGCGAATTGGCTTTGCTTATGGAACACTGCCTCGTCAATTTTTTTCAGAGAGAGCGTCTTGTTCACATCATAATAAGTTACTGGAGCAGCTTTGAAAATGCCTTTTAACCCATTCTCACCTAAATCCATGAAGGCACGTTGAGCTTGAGTCATGAATCTATCGAAGTCTGTTATGACAATCGCGTAATTACCCAACCTCTCTGATTCAACAGGCAGCGTCAAAAGGTCAGTTAATCGCTGGGAATCTTCTTCGTTTAGCTTACCGTAAAAATCTATACCATCTGAATGAAGGCATGTCATACAGAAGACATTCACATTTTCGTGCGAGTACGACCTTATTTGTAAAGGTGCTGCTATATCTTTACCTTTAATGGTGAAGCTATCTTCGCCGTTGACCTTGAAATTCAACTCAATCCCTTCAGGTTGAATCCATGCAAAAATTGCTTCGTTTTCATCCCCAATATTAGATTCAGTTTCCTCTTCAAAGCTTCTGAAGTATTTTATTGGGTTCATGTAAAGTTTTCCATTCAAGAAATCTTCACGATATTCAGGCTTGGAAAAAACCTTGATTAATATTACGTAATACACGCAGCCAACCGAAATTTAATGGAACACGGAATCAATTTAATACTTATCGACTTTCTCTCCAACGCTTTTCTTCTTCCTTCAACTTATCCACCAGTCCACGATTCACTATTCTGCCTTTATCGTCTAATAGGACTGGTATGTTGCTGCAATAACAGCGGTAGCGGTTTCCACGCTGAGCATAAAACTGTTCAACCTCTTCCGTAGTATATGTTTTACCGTGACGCGAGGCATGCCATGGTCTTGTGGTTGGCTTTAAAGCCGAAATCCACAGCACAGCAGTATTCAGACCCAGACGTTCTCTTGCCCAGTCAACTTCATTTCGCTGCGCTTTCCTCAACGCGCCAACCTGCTCGGTCTGGGCCATGTTCTGGGCTTTCGACATCGAAACGTCCAAGCGCTTGCTGATCACCTTGGCCGTCTCGCGGGGATTCACGCCGCGCCCTACTGCGTCGATCACGATACTGGCGAGATCCCCGCGCGCGATATCGCTTATGCTTTTCCAGTCGCTGTATGTGGATAATGCTGCCGCCGCTACCTGATTCTGGTAACCGGGCGAACTGAACAACTGCGCCAGCTTGGTCTGCTGCGAGTAATACTCGGATTGCCGCGACAGGTTGGTGAACGCTTCAAAAGTGCCGCGCGCAATTTCTGCCTGAACATAGACGCTTGCCCATAGATTATACTGACCACCATCCAGCAGGTTCTGATCGAGAATTGCCTGCATCAAATTCAGCATCTCATCGAGTTGCTGATTTGTCATGTCGTAGATATAAGCCGAAGCATTCACTGCATACAGCGTAGGCATGTCGCCGTGCTGATGACACAAGAAATGCCATTGATGCGAATTGCCCTCGCGCGCGCGTCCTGTCAGACGCTGATCAAACAGCGACTTCAGCGCCAGTTTAATCTGGTAATAACGTTCCTCGATGTCGCGAGCCATCTTACTGACTGGCTTGTTCGACATAGTCGGGTCAACTCGTGACCTTGGAATCACCGGGCTCTTCGGTTTCCGGTTCATCATCGTTTCCACCAAGAGGATCGGCGCGCTTGACTGAAGGTTCGTTGTCATCGGTATTTTCCAATTCAGGATCAGGCTGCAGCTCACCCTGCGCACGAACTTCATTGCCGCTGATGGCAGAACGTCCAAACGCGTTGGTCGTCTTCACGGCCACGTCAGCCATGGCATTCATATTGGCAATCTTCTCTGACTGGCTAGGGGCCAGTAAGTCGGACCAGCCAACGCTGATTTCGCCAGCAGCAGGAACCGGGACAATGCCCAGCGTCCAGAATCGGCTGACCAAGTCGGTGATGACATCAACCAGGAAGCCATTACGGCGAGACATGCGCGTCTTAGCCCAGCTCTTGCCGTCCTCGGTAGAGGCGCGTTCGCCAGTCTGCATGCCCACCAGCTCTTTCATGGGGATCGGCACGGTCGCGCACCACTCGCTTAACGCCGTTCGCCATGTTGGCTCGGGGTCGGCGGCGGCCACTGACAGCACCTCTGCGGTACCGGCCTGCATGAAGCTGGCGCTATCAGTACTGTCGTTGAGACGGCGCACCTGTCCGTCCAGCGCATCAGCGAGATTGCCTTCCGTGGTACCGAGCGCTTTCGCCAGGGCTGCGAAGTTGGTTTTCTCGCTGAAGTTGTAGTTAAGCTGACGGCTGGCGTTCTTGAGGAAGCCCTCTGACGCGCCGCCGCTCACCTTCTCGATATCGAGCAGCTTGTTGAAGCCCTCTTCCAGCATCGACCGCCCGGAAGTCATCGAGCCATCATCAGAGCCCTCTGCAAGGATGATTACGCGATCGGGATGCACGTTGATAATGCGGCCCGGTCGCGCGTCTTTGTTGTTGCCCACGGATATTTCGGTGAATGAGTACATCCTCACATCGCCGAACGTCTCGCTGTCCGGGTCGCTGTCCCACTCAATCGGCTCTATCTGGGCTTCCCACGCCGGGATAAGCTTAACCAGCGCTTTCTCAGCCAGGCGGCCCACGACCGTTGTGTCGACAGGGTCGCGCCAGGGCTTGCTGTCTTTCACCTGAATCAGCAGCGCCGAATATCGGCCTACCAGATTGCGGCGGTCAGCGCCTTTAATCTGCTTCCAGCAACGCTTAAGCAGCTTGTTGACGCGCTTATCCCATGCCGTTTGTTTGGTGGCGTCTTTGGTTTTGTCGCCCTCGTAAATCTCCGGGAAATCCTCCCAGCAGCCATCAACCATGCGGCTGACGGATGCGCCGGCGATCGCGTTGCGCGTGTATGCGCGGAAGAAGTCCTCAAACGTCAGTTCGACGGGATAGCCGAACTCCTGATAGAGGCGCTGGCGCTTCGTGTTGCTGGTACCGTTGAAGAGCGACGACAGGTAATTGCGCCGCTCTTTCTCGACACTGGCATTACTGGCGCGCTGGTCTTTCATCTCGCTTTCTTTCACTGGTGTCCTCCGTCAGCGCGAGCGCACCAACATGCCAATTGATTGTGGTTCTGAAAGTTCGGTGAGCGCGTATACGGCGGCGTCCAGGCGGTCGGGCGATTTCTTCGCTGTCGCTGGCACGTATTCCATGAACTGGTTTTCCAGCTGATAGAGGCTGCCACGGTGCGCGACACGGCCCTGCGCATAGAGAGCTGAAATCGGCTCGGCGCGGGCAAACTTACCTTTGCTGGCATGAACGCGGATCACGCGCCCGGTGAATCCAGCATTTGAAAGCGTGTCCTCAGCCATATCGCCGCCCTGGTTGGTCTCGATGACAATTGCATCAGCATCGTGCTGGTGATACGCCTCAATGGCGCGCGTCGCCCAGCCGTTCGGCGAGTATTTGCCGCTGTAGTCGGCGTCGACGGTGTACTGTCGCTCGTCGCCATTGCCGTAAACGCTGGCCACCGCGATGCCGGATTCATCGCTCTCTTCGCTGTTGGTTGCCTGCGGATCGATAGCAACAACGGTGCGCGTGAGTTCCTGCGTGATCCGCATTTCGTGCGCCGCGTTAATCATCGCCTCATTCCATAGCGCGCCCTCGGCGTTGAAACGCTTAGGATTCTGCATGTACTGAGCTTCGGCGGTGCGCCGGTGGGAGAAGAGTGAAACGCGATGCGACTCGTTATGCTTGAAGGGCCACAACCAGCCATCAGACAGTCCATGGTCAATCGGTATCGCGTGGGTGTTGTCAGGGTATTGCTCGGCGTAGCTGCGGCTGTTATCGATGATTACGGGCAAATTGAGGTGATGCCACATTTCACCGCTGCCGCCGCGCAGCAGGTAGCCACTGAGGTCGTAATAGTGGATGCGCTGCATAATCACGATCATCGGCGTCGTTTCGACGGCCAGACGTGATTTGATTGTTTCGTTGAAGCGGTCGTTAACACCACCGCGCACGGTTTCGCTGTACGCATCGTCCGGTTTAACCGGGTCATCGATGATCAGCGCACCCTGCCAGCCGTCTTCCATATGCCCAGCACGAAAGCCGGTAACCTGCCCAGCAGCTGACGACGCGTAAACGCCGCCGCCGTGCTCGTTCCACCACATCGCCTTGCTGTCTGCGTCATCGCGCAGATCCATAGGCCACATGCTCTGGAAGGCGGATGACTTGATCATGCCGCGCGCCGTCGATGAGTTGAGCAGCGCCAGGTTGTGCGAATACGACAGGTGCATGAAGCGAGCGCGGCGATTCAGTGCCAGACCGCGCCCCATCATGTTGATGGTTGCGAGTTCGGTCTTGGTATAACCAGGAGGAACGTTGATCACCAGGCGTTTGATCTCGCCATCGATGACGCGGTCAAGTGTTTGCTGAATAACCTGGTGGTGCGGCGCCACAATCATCTTACCGCCGGTGCGCTGCTTGAAGAAGTAGCGGGCAAAATACATCCCGTCCTCTTCGCACTCTATCTTGCGCGCGTAATTACGTTGCTCAACAGTCGTCATCCTGCAGCATCTCCTGTCGGGCTTTCTTGTACTCCTCCCGCGTCAGGGTTGCCGCTTCAATTGGGCCACCATCTTTGCCTGTGTGCTCAATCTTCTGACGGTTAGTGTAAGCGTCGCCGCACTCTTTCGCCGCCTGCTCGATCAGCTGCGCGGTAAGCGCGAAGTTCTTCATACCCTCGGTACGCATCGCCATACGGTCGAGCGCGCGCAGCCTGAACGCCTTATTGGCGATCGGGATGTCGGCTAACTCAGTCTGGAATCGTTCGCGCGTGGCGTGGAACATGTCCACCCACTTCTTCGCCAGCTTCTTGCCGCTGGCCTTCGTAGGGTCGTTTTGCTCAACCTGCTGGCGGTTAATCTTGATCCCGAATTCTTTCAGGACAGCGTCAGCAACCTGAGTGGGAGAATCAAAGCAAGCAACAGATTGAACTATAAAGGCTTTTACATCAGGTTTCAGCGCCGCCATAGTTTACCGTCCGTCCTGCTCTGTCCTGAATTATGCCAGACGCAGCATGCATGTTCCGCACGCCCTGGCTATGTTGAGTTTTGACACCTCAGCCGATTGGCTGGCAGCGTCGATAAGTTCCTGTACCTCGCTGCTAGCGCCGTAGCGGCGCACTACGCCTACGAACTCTTCGACATCGTGACCACGCATGCAAAGCTTGGGCTGTCCGTCACGCGTGAACTCAGGCGCGCCGAACTCGTCCACCTTTTGTGCTATGTGGTAAAGCTCGTGCTCAACCAGCGCGCAGAACTCTGCACCGCTACATTCCGCACAATAATCAGCAGCCAGCGTGATGATGTAATCCGGTACTTCTCCGAACCATTCATGCATCTGCTGTTCCATCCGTGCCTTCTGCCACCCGCCAGCGCGAAACGCAACCTCCTCGGCCTGACCGAGTACAGTGCGACCTTTCTTCGGGAACGACGAGGACGCCCACATCACGCGGATATCCGCGTCAATGAGGTGTGCATGATCGGGGTTATGCAGGTAACCGTCTTCCGACAGGATTTGCTGGTTTATCCACTCGAGCACCTCAGGTGCAGGGATCAGCATGATGTGGGCATGAAACTCTTCCAGAAGGCTGGCGGGTGCTGTTGGCCGTTCAATATTGTCTTCAGCATCACGCATCTCTCACACCTTCGAAAACCCGTGTTTTCCGGAAGCATTTATCCAGCAGCCATTGCCAGTCCATCAGTGCAGCGATGCATGCCACTGGAAGCATCCAGCGCCGCATGTCGATGCGCATCACGATTTTTCCTGAAGGCATTAATCACCTCGATTTGGTTGGAACCATAACTCTATTTATATCTATGAAATAGATGGGTAAATCTGTTAGAGAGGGATTAACCACTCTAATAGAACACAAAACATCAAAAATTAGAGAGGTAATATGGATTTACACAACATCATATTGTTAGCTTTGGCGTATGCCCCAGCAGTTAATAATTTCTTGGAAATCATGAAGTTGGCAATCCAGCAGCGCCGCGACGCTTCACAGCGTGGCTAGCCGTACAACTGGAGAGAAACAACAGAGCATTACAGGGCGCACTCGAAATTGTGACCTGTGATGCTCAGGTCGAACCCTGTGAGGTAAGTTCTGGCACGTATTCCATTTTCAGCACGTCATCCGTCGCAAGGTATACCCATGCTCCATCTTCCTTGGCCACACCAATGAAGCCGTTAACGATTTCAGGTTGTGATCGGTTCATCAAACCAACATGAGTTTCACCTGACTTTGTGGTTACGGTGATGCGGAAGGCGTCTGGCATATTGGCTCCAATAAAAAAGGCTGCCAGGCAGCCTTGTCATACGGATTAGAAACTAAGCCCCTTCGACCCAAATCATATAGCTTTCGCCAGAATTCCAGATGTTGCGGTCAATTTTCTTCACTTTAAACGACCCCGATTGCCCTGGGTCAACCCCATATTGGAGACCGATGTCGCTGCCGACTTCTGGAATATTTGCTTCGAAAAGATTGTCGTATTCTTTATCCAGCAATGGCCCAACGCCGATACCAGGGAAATCTATTCGCTGCGTTAGAAAGTAGGTTACTTTTATCATCACTTTTCCTTGTTTCCCGCAGACTCTCTGCGGAAACATTTAATTTGGGATGATTTTACTGATTTTCAATGCCCTAGATTGCTCTCAAAATAAGACACAATCACTATTTTCTACACTGCTCTTTGATGTACTGCTGCAATCCGGCTATTTGATTACCGGCGATTTCGATACGACTTCTGAGGGTCCAATAATTTCGCTCAGCGGCGTCAGCAAGTCTGGGGCTGGTTGCATCATCCATGCCGGTGGTGCCGGTGGCGTTAGTCGCTGGGCACTTTGCGTTGAGCTGCAACCGGCGCTTGCCAGTAGCAACATCATCATGCAGCAGATCGATAGTCGCCTGAGCATCAGCTAACTCCTTCGTGTATTTAGCATCAAGTTCAGCAACATCACGCTGGCGCACTTGCATGTCGTCAATCGTAGCGTTCGCCAGCTTGAGCGCATCTTTCGCTTTGTCGCGTTGGGATTTGTATTCAATGGCATGGCTGCGGTAATGGTTTGCCAGTGATCCAGCACCAATTAGTAACGCTATAACCAATGCGGTGATGGTCAACAGTACGCGCGTCATCCATCTATCCCCCAGCACGTTAATTCTGACTCCTGATCGCGGCGCTCCACCTGCCCGTAGCAATTGTTCGAGCGAATGCGGCAGTCTTTACCGCCGTCGAATATCCATCGTTTCATCTCGACGCATGCGCCTTTACGATCGCCCGCATTTAGCTTGCGGTAGAACGTGGACGGCAAGCATTTCCCGGGACCAATATTCCATGGACAGAATGACGCAATACCTACCTTCTGTGGGTTTGTGAGAGGCACATACACATTTTTATCAACCCATGCCAACGCTTTAGCCTGCTCCGCGGCATCAATCCGGTCGCATTGCTCACGCGTAAGTTGCATGCCTTTAACAACTGGCCTTCCATTTACTCGAGTCACACCGCCGCAGATTGTCCAAATGCCACCAGCATCCGGGTATGCATTAAGGCTGGTACCTTCCTTCTCATTTTGAAACTGGTACATCAGTGCCGGAGCTGACGCGCCTGCTGCTATCAATGCCAGCATCGCAGCGCTAAGGCGCGTTTTAAGCTGAGGCGATAAAGCCATATTTATTCCTTCGCAGCGTCGAGCACTTTATTGATGTCACGAATCACTTCTGATGATTGCTTTACAGCAGGCGTATCACCGCTGCCCTGCAGATAGTCGAGTACCGCCTGAGCGCGCACACGGTCTAATTCAATGCGCTCTTTTTCGTTTTTCCGCTCTTCCTGAATTGCTTTGCGTTTCAGCTTTTCGGTGCTGCGCTTATCGAGATATCCAAAGATGGCTATCACTAAACCTGCCAAGGCGGTAATCATGTACACACGGTCAAGTGTCACGACTCCGGCAAGGCTCGAAAGAGTTGCCATCCAGGTGCCCCCGCTGATTGCCGCATCGGCATGTTGATTCATACGCGTCATACCTACCCCCTTCATGCGGGGACCTGTTCAATTAGGAGTTGTCTACTTTCTGAACTGAGCAAGCCCGGTTAGTCTTTTCCTGTCGAGAGAAAACACCGATCCGCCGTTGGGTAGCCAATGTTGAAAAGTCCGCCGTAGTGCGGATTTTTTTATGGGGAAATGTCCGTTGCCGGCTTGGAGACTAGTAACTCTCAGCCAATGGCGTGGGTTAAAACAAAAAATCCCGCCGAAGCAGGATTATTTTTTTCTGAAGATTTTTTTAAGCCACCTGATGATGAGAGGCTGCTCCTTTTCAGGTCGCCAAATGCTATTGGCTTTCTTCCACGCTTCCGCTTCGGGCATACCATTTTTAATAAATCTTAAAGCGCTTCTTTTTTCCATAATCC
The DNA here is from genome assembly GCF_059412405.1 of Pantoea sp. CFCC18179. NCBI lineage: Bacteria > Pseudomonadati > Pseudomonadota > Gammaproteobacteria > Enterobacterales > Erwiniaceae > Pantoea > Pantoea sp. CFCC18179. The sequence continues at coordinate 568,627 of NZ_JBNBPM010000001.1, forward strand.
GGTTGGTAACTTCCTGGATTAGGTATAAGCAGGGATAGCCAAATATTTTAACCATTGCCGCAATGAAAAAAATGCCAGTTAAGGCACTTACGTGGTCATATATCGAAGAAGGTATGCCAATCAAGTACTCAAGCACGACTTTTCATCCCTGCATTAATAACGCCAGTCGCATGCCAAGCATGACCGAAAAACAAAAACGCCCGCTAGCTGGTGAGGCCGCAGGCGCTTTAATTAGTCACAGATTTTGCAACCGACCGGTTTCCGCGTTGATGAACAGCACACAGAAATCCCATCATTGGCGAGATATTGGGCCATTTTCGTCACGGCGTCAATATCTCGGATTGGCCCTAATCGCAAATAATCTCAAAAAGCATCAATTTTGCGATTGCTCGTCACCCGTTGCAGCATTTCATCGGCGACAGCTTCTTCCCGATGGCATTGGATCACCAGCAACTCATAGAAGGGTTTGAAGCTGCGGCGCCACGTCGGTTCGCTTATGGTCATCACTCCATAAGCGACAGCACGGCGCACTACTTCAGATGGCAATCGGGCATAACCACGGCCTGAACATTTTGGGCACTCTTTGGTGACCGGCACGCCCTGCAACTCACTTTGCTGTTTGTCCAGCACCTTCCCTTTTCCGTGGCAACGGCATGCGTTGCTGATTTCACCTTTGCCACCGCAAGACGAGCAAAGCACGCGCGCTATTTCACGAACCTGTCTGTGCTTCTCAAACGTTGATGGGTACACGTCTTTCGCGCCCCATCTGATGGATGTTCTGATTATGTCCTGCGCCACCAGCGGCGTGTGGGTCTTAGTTGTGAACACTTCCGCTTCAGTGAATCCGGTACCGCTACAGCATGGGCATGAGCGCGTGCTGGCCGCGCTGCGCGAATAATCCTGATATGCGAACGTTGCGAGCAATTGCAGTAAGTCGCGTTTAATATCGTCAGCGAGTTCGGCGATCGCCCGGTAGCGCCCCGCCTGGCTCATACCAAAATCAGTAAGCATCTCCACGGCGCGGTCGTTAGACGTGATGCCGTGTTTAGACAGGAACAGCTCAAAGCCAAAGCGTGCCATCGCTTCGGTAAGGCCAAAGGATGCCATCACATCCGTTATGGTCAGGCTGTCACTGGCCGTTGCCGGTGGAGAATCGCTTAATTGAGGTGATTTCGGTGCGAAAAATTTAATAGAGCTTTCAAGATTCAATTTGCTTCTCCTGTCTGAATTCGGCGGTGTTACATCGGTCAGGCAATGTTTTCGATCCGTATCTGGCCCTTATCTCCCCAAATTTTGGTGATCCGTGCATCCCATACCGCGCTATCGTCATCAAACACAGCGTCCATCAACGCTTTATGCAGGTTATCGACATCAGGCTTTTGCTGATGCGGCCGACCAATCAACTCAGCGCGCTTCTTCTTGCTCCAGCTGTCGGGCATTGGAATAACAAACGTAATGCGGCAACCGCTGACCGGCAGAGCAACACCACGCAGGCGCACTTCGTCGCAGAATGCCCGGTAGCGCAGCACCGCCGGACGCTTTGCCCATTTGTCCCGCTGCGTTTGGCGAGGTTTGCCAATCGGAGTTATGTCGTAAATCTGGATCAAAAGTCTCTCCGTGAGGCGTGTCCGCCGCGTTCTGGCTTCTCGCGAGCGAGCATCGCCGCTTCCACCTGGTCAATATCTTTGAAGTGTCCGTTGTGGAATTTCTGGTAGGCAACGCCGCCGGGGCCATGACGGTTTTTACCAACGATGATTTCCGCCACGTCAGCCGCTGGGCTTTCAGGGTTGTAAACACCGTCGCGGTAAATAAACCAGATGCCGTCCGCATCCTGCTCAATGCTGCCGCTGTCGCGCAGATCAGCATTCACCGGGCGCTTGTTCGGGCGCTTCTCAACGTCACGTGAAAGCTGGCTAAGGCACACCACCGGCGTGTTCAATTCCATTGCCATGGTTTTAAGGCCGCGAGTGATTTCGCCGATCGCCAGGTCGTTACGCTCAGCGGTTGGCTTTTTAATGAGGCCGAGATAGTCAGCCATGATGAGCGACAAGCCCGGATAACGCTGTTTGTGGCGCGTGGCCACTGCCCGAATTTGTTCAATGCTCAGGTTCGTTGCATCAACAACCCACACATCGAGGTTTGCAAGCTGGCCGATGCCCATGGAGATCCGGCCCCAGTCCTCATCAGCGAGATGGCTTGCTTTGCGGAGCATCGAAACCGATACGTTGGACGCGTTCGCAAGCTGGCGCTCGACAATCTGCTGCGCCTGCATCTCCATGCTGAAGATCAGCACACCGCGCTTCACCTTCTCAGTACCAAGCGTTACAGTGCGTTGCGCCACTGCTTCGGCAATCTTTAGCGCTAATTCGGTTTTACCCATGCCAGGGCGCGCTGCAATGATGATCAGGTCAGTGTCGTTCAGGCCGCCGGTAATATCGTCTAATGGTTCGATGCCGGTTTTAACTGTGTACGATTCGTCGCCATCAGAAACCCGCTTTTCCAGCACATCCATGTAACCATCAAGCAATTCTCCAACTCGCATTGGCACAACTTGTTCATCGGTATGACTAAAATTCGCCAGTTGTCGGGTTAGCTCCTGGATATTTTCAAAAGCAGTTTCGTGATTGATCGCGGTAATGATCTGGTCGTAATGCGTTTCCATCAAAACCTTGAAATCGCGGATCATCACTTTCTCGCGCAAAATTTTGACGTAGCCCTTCATGTTTCTGGAGCTGGGAACAGCGCGCATTGTCTCCATGACGTTGGAGAATATGCCTTGTTCGGTTCCCATGGCGTCGGCAATTGCCATGGCATCAATCATTTTTCGATGACGGGCCTGCCGTTTAATCTCCTTGAACAGCTCACGATAAAACCCAACCAAAAACGATCGTTCTTCAAGAGTGTTAATCACCTCGAGTGAATCGGGCGTCATGCCTTCCAGCAGTAGGCAACCGATAACACAAGCCTCCAGATCACTACCAAGAATTGCACTCACAGCGCACCCTCCCGCACCTTGCGAAGCGTCTCAGGTTTCATCAGGTAATCGAAGCTGGCGCGCCAGCCGGTGCCGTCCGGGCCGCCGAAGTGAAAATCGCGCGCATCAGTCATGAACGTTTTGAAGTACGAGCGGAAAGCATCCACTGACTTTTTCGACATATGGATAAGCAGCGCGCGAATTGCATTCTCGCGATCGCGGTCCAGCTCAGCAGCAGCAAGGCGACCATCGGTAATATCGTTCCACGCATCCACCACCGCGGCGCAATCAATTTCGACAGCGTTCTGGCTCCACAGGGTGGCGTCAGCCAGGTAACCATCGAAGCGATTAACCCGGCAAATGTTGACAGGCTTAGCCACGGTACCGTTGCGACGCGTCCAGGTTTGGGCAACCCAGCGGATCACTAGTTTTAAATCTTCCACGCTGTAGGCATCCCGCGCCGCACGCTCTGTCAGCAAAACGGCAAAGGCTTCACCAGAGCGGCAGGCAGAGCTTGTGACCTTGTTGTAAAACTCCAGGACCTGTTTTGCCTGTGATAAAACTTCTTCCGAAAATTCCCCCTTGGGGGCTTTAGGGGGATCTGTTTTTACTGTCTTTGGAATAATGTCTTTGGTGTCCCCCTGTTTTGAGGGATAGCGCTCCCCTAATTTGAGGGATTTTTTATCCCCTGAATTGAGGGATTCTCCCTCGTTTTGAGGGATGCGCCATTCTGAGACGTTTTTATTGGGGCCATACTGGCGGCCATGCTGGATCAGGATGTTCATCGAAACCAGTTGCAGCTTGGTTTCGTTGCAGCGCTTAACGGGTAGCTTAGCGATAGCGGCGATTTGTGAATCGCTGATACGGTCCATTTTTTTATTCCATCCATAGGTAAGCCGGAGAACGGCAAGCAGCACCTTAAACTGACGCTTAGTTAAATCAGCGCCGGAGTATTCCTCCAGCAGCATGTTTGCCAGCCGAGTAAACCCGTCATCGGTATCGGCCATGCGTGACTCCACACGCTCTGTTCGAGCGGGAAAGTTGAGAACTTCAGCGGTGTTACTCATCTTCGGACCTCTTGCGCCGCAACTGTTTAGCCAGCTCGAGAGCGTCACGAAGATGGCGCCCGACACCAGGCGCGATTTGGCGCGCGAACTGCTCACGCGCCATGTCTTTATGTACAGTAGTTTCTGGTTGCGGTTTACGGCGTTTGTATCGCATAATTGACCTCGCTTTCCCAAAGCAAAGCTGTACCCGGCTGTTCAGCTCCAACTGTTCAGCCATCCCCTTCAAACAACCTGAAGTGCTTCTCGAAATACAATTTTGGAACGCAGCATTCGTGCGGATAGCCGGGACGCATGAAAATGACTCGCCGTTCCTGCCGGTCGTAGCTGATAACGTTGACGACAATGCCCCGCCGATCGCGGTAATGCTTATTGGTTTCGACAAATCTCTCATCCACCAGCGCCCTCCGCAGGTTTACGAAGGTGTTCCAGCATCGAAAGCAGCGTTCGGGCCTCTTCTCCCGTAAGCACAACGTTCTGCTCACACCCTGGCGCCGCGACGCTACCCTCAGGCAACCCAAGTTCGTGAATCATTCGGCACGCCAGTTCGCAGATGCGGATTTTCTGGCGACTAAGGCCAGAAGGATGAATACCCATTTCAACCGCCAGAGTCTTGTTTCCACGAGTGATGGCCTCTCGATGAAAGAAGCTCTCCAGCGCTTCTGGTTTGCATTTAACGCGAACTGAATTGCTCGCAATTGCTGTTGATTCCATTAAAATTTTCCCTTTATTGGTTGTAAATTTTCACTAGGAGCCCCAGCCATAAGCTGGAGCATTTCGCAGTGAAGTGAATGAACATCAATCAACGTTGATTCCATGGACATAACGTTGCGGATAAAGAATTTGCATCTCACTGATCTTCCCCTTGAAGAACTGAGAGATTTTTTCCGCTGTTTCGATTGAAGTAACTTGAATGCCGCGTTCAATACGGCTCAGGTTTCCAACGTCGATTTGTACGGCCAAGGCAACTTCACTGATTGTTAATCCATTCGCTTCACGCATTTTTCGCAGTGGTGTTTGCATATTTTGCATGTGACGCCCTCATTAAATGCGCTGTACGCATAATATTGCATCCGCATAATTTGCGCAACACGCTTTGCGAGTGACGCATAAATGATTTCAAATGTGCTCATGAATGTTGGAGACAAAATTCGCCAGATCCGCAAGGCGAAAAAGATGACCCTAAATGAACTGGCATTGCTGGCGGATAGCGATGTAGGGAACCTGTCGCGCTTAGAGCGTGGAATGCAGGGGTACAGTGACGCTCAAATCAAGAAAATCGCGGCTGCGCTTGAAGTGCCGCCTTCCGAACTGTTTTCTTCTAATGACATAAGTGATACTGTGGATTCATACAGTGTTGGTTCGCTTGTCGAAGCGAGGAGGAAAGATGTGTATCGGGTTGATGTACTTGAAGTATCTGCAAGCGCCGGTAATGGCTCTCCATCAAGGGATGTTGTGGAAGTCATTAGATCCATTGAATATGAGCCAGAGCAAGCGAAGTTAATTTTCGGCTCTGCACCTCAAGATATGGTCAAGCTAATTAACGTTCGTGGAGACAGCATGCAGGGAACCATTGAACCCGGCGACCTGATATTTGTGGATCAACGAGTAAATCATTTTGATGGTGATGGTATCTATGTTTTCGACTTTAACGGAGATACCTACGTTAAGCGCCTGCAAAAAGTAAAAACGGATTTGATCGTCATCTCCGACAACACCAAATATCGTGAATGGACAATAAATCCTGAGGAAGCAGATATGCTTCACGTCTCAGGCCGTGTGATGCTTAGCCAATCGCAGCAATTCCGCCGCCACGGATAACCTCCCCGCTCCAACATCATAGCCCGCTTATGCGGGCTTTTTTGTTTCTACCGCAAAAAATTATCAATTTTTAATCTGAGACAATTCAGAAAGTTAAACCACTTTTCACTTCTCCTTCCCCTAAAACCCCAGGATATGCGCTTGACGCATATGCGTTTCACGCAATATATTTATCTCACAGCACGACGCAGCCCACCGCAGAAAGCTGAATCGCTCTTTAACAATCAGGTAGTCGCACACCGGGTACTCAATCGCATCCCTGGCAAACTGAATTTAGCGGCCATCCCTAACCGACCTGGGATGAGTCAACGAGGCGCAATGCGAGCGACGGACCGGTGTACAGGCCAGCGACATATGTCGGCCTGATTTGAATGTTCCGGGCGACCGGCGCGGCCACTGCGACAGTGTGGCAACAGTTTCTTTTGAGCTGCGCCCATAACCAGCGAGGCAGTCATAGCCGGACGGCTCCGCCGGGACTTAGGCTGATAGAGTGGAGGGCGCAGCATCAAAACGAACTGGCGGCATGGCGCCGCAATGGAATGAGGTAAACGCATGTCTGACAGTAATGAAACTCCAGATCAACCAGTTGAGCTTTTAGCAAACTCAACACTTGCAGAAGTCCTTACGTCACGTATCCAGCATATTTCCACCAGCCCTAAAATGCTGGAAATCATCGACAAAAAAATCGAAACCTGTCTTAGCGGGGTTGTTGATGAAGCTTTCGGGCGCTGGAGTGATTTCAGTAAGAGTGCTGAGAAAGCTTTCAAATCGGCCCTACCCGGCAACATTGAAAGCGTAATTGAGCTTGGTCGTTACAACGAAATGATCCAGCAGCGCCTGCGCGAAACCTTCGCGAGCAGCGGCATAGCAAATGACATGATTGCTAAAGCTGAAGCCGCGTTGAAAGAAGCGATGGATGATCAGTTGGTTCCACCAGTCATCAAGTTGAGCAACCTGTTGGAAGCTTTCATTGAATGTCACGCAAGCGAAGCGCGTGAAAATGGTTGGGAATACCCTGATTTCCGGCTGATTGAGAGTGAGAGCTGTCTTGGTACTGATTATCAGCATTTCTATTTTGATGAAAATCGAGAGGAAAGCTCCCGATACAGCAGCGGTCGCAGCCAATATGAATTGGCCAATTGTCTGGACATGCGAGCCATCAAAGGTGAAAAAATCGAGGGTAATCAGGTCTATGACGTTTATAGCGCGAAACTTAAAAGTGAATTTATTCAACGACTGATCAGCAGCGGGCGTCTCTATTCCAAGTGGGAAAAGATGGTGTTCGCTCTCTACTACGGTCAGTCGAAAATATGTATCGACTGTGATCCGGATGATTATTGCTATCCAGGTTACGACTAATTACGCCTCACCAGGGCGGGCCCGGAGTACCGCAGCAGCACGTTGGGCTTAAAAGTAAAGGCGGTGGATAAGCCGGGCATCATCCCGGCGCGCTGTAAGGAGCGGTTAATCCTTCAATCTCGTTCCGGGCGAGTTCAACCCGGATGACAGCCGGAAGAGACGGCACGCAATGGTGAGAGCTCTGAGCGGTGAATGACAGATGACGCCGCACGCCTGGTAAGCCAGAGCTCTCAGCCATTGTGGTGAATTGCAGTCCATCGAGGCAACCAGAAGATAAGCACCTGGCGCCACAATCCCATAAATGCTGTGTGTAGTCGTTGGCCCCCTTCAATGGGGGCATTTTTTTGGCTGCAATCCAGCGCACCGAGGAGTTCCCATGCAAATCATTCCCAAATTAACGCGGCAGCGCCTCGGCGAACTGCCAGCTGGCACGCCGATCCGCATTGGTAGCCGGGTAGTAATTTTCGACGGTTGCAGCATTGACCCCGACTACAAGGGCAACGACGAGACGTTCGTCAATTACATCGATGAGCGTGGCGATCGCCAGCGTTACTGCGAGTGGACGGTGCTGCAATCCGCTACCGAATTCACCGATTCAGAGCTGTGCAGCTACTGCGGTCGTTTCCGCCATCCCAACGACACGAAGGTGGGATGCATCCGCTTCTGGAACCGCTACGAAAACAAAACTTTCTGCGCTGATAACGAATGCGAACTTCGTTACCAGCAATCATTCCGCGTTCGGGCGGCCAGCCAGAGCAAATCAAGGAGACGCGCCTCATGAGCCCTATCGACCGTATGCAGTTCCGCCACCGCCTGACAGGTGCCGACTTCCACCCGCGCCGCCGCCACTGGCTGGCACCCGTAATCGTGGCCGCGCTTGTCGTGGCGGGGATGTGTGCCGGATGGATGTAGACACCATTATCCCGACCGAATTTGCGCTGAACGAAGCGATGCGAACATTGGCGCTAAACACCGTCCTCGCGATTTGCGAGCAAAACCAACTCAGTCCGGCAGATCTGCATCAGCTGGCAAACCAACTAGCGCAGCGCGAAGCAAACGCTGACGCCAAAACAGGAGCCCTGAATGTCCACAATCATTCGCGTGATCGACACTGAGACCACCAGCTTTGAAGGTGGCATCTGTGAGCTGGCAAGCATCGACATTGTCGATGGCAAACTGTGCAACCCCATGAGCGACTTCGTTAAGCCGCCTGAGCCAATCACTGTTGGCGCCATGGCGGTACACCATATCACCAATGAAATGGTCGCCGACGCGCCGCCGATTGATGATGTGATAGACCGTTATCAAGGCGCCTCTGTTTATGTCGCACACAACGCCGCGTTCGACCGCCCCAAACTACCTCAAATCACCGCGCCGTGGATCTGCACGCTAAAGCTGGCGCGCAAGCTCTATCCAGAGCTGGAAAGCCATTCGAACCAGTTCCTGCGCTATCACTTCATGCTCGACGTTGATGTGCCGGAAGGTCTCCATGCGCACCGCGCGCTTTATGACTGTTACGTCACCGCGGCGCTGCTGCTTCGCCTTAATCGTGATGCGCGATTCACCATAGCGCAGATGCGTGATATCTCCTCGCGCCCTTCCCTGCTACACGCTATGCGTTTTGGGAAATATAAGGGCATTCCGTTTGAAGAATGGGTTTTGGCTGATTTCAAATATCGGCGGTGGTGTTTTGACAACCTGACCGACGATGAAGATATCCAGTTCACCATCAGACATCACATGCAACAGACCGGAGGGTGATATGGGAACTCCAGTTCTGATTCTGGGGGACAGCGGCGCGGGAAAAACGTATAGCCTGCGCAACGTTAAGCCCGACAACACCATTTTGTTGCAGTGCATACCTAAATTGCTGCCATTCAAAGCCACCGGCTGGAAGCTGCACGGCAAGGTGCTGGATGACGGTTCACGCCAGCAGGGAAACATTTTCCGCTTTGATGACTGGAACCGGATCGGTGAACTGATCACCCGGTTTGGAAAACATCCCACAAAGCGCGTGCTGATAATTGACGATTTTCAGGTGGTCATGCAGCACGAAAACATGATGCGCGCCTATCAGACCGGCTTTCAAAAGTTCACGGAAATGGCCGATCACGTATGGCAGCTCATTACCGCAGCTACCGTGTTACCCGATGATTTCCGCGTTTACTTCCTCTGCCACACAGAGGAGAGCGACGGGAAAGTTCGCATGAAGACAATCGGCAAAATGCTGAATGAGAAATTAACGCCCGAAGGCTATTTCTCAATCGTGCTTCGCTGCATCAAGAAAGACGGGAAACACGTATTTCTGATCAAAGGCGATGACCACGACACCGCTAAAGCGCCGCCCGATATGTTCCCTGCTCTCACCGAAATGGATAACGACCTTCACGCGGTAGATACCGCCATCACCGAATTCATGACCGATTTATAAGGGGTTTATCAATGAATCAGCAACCTACGCCGATGGGCTTCGTGTGGAATGCCGAAGCCGCAGAGCTGGCTAAAACCGCAGGCTCGGCCGGCGGTATTTCCGAAACCGGCGCTTATGAGGGGGTAATCGCCTCCGCTGTGTACCAGTTCGGCAAAGACGGTAGCCAGTCGCAAGCGCTGGAACTCAGTCTGGACAGTAATGGCGCAAAAGCCAATTACCTCCGTATTAATTACTTCGGCAAGGATGGCGCGCCAACGTTCGGGCTTGGCCTGGTGAGCTCTCTGCTGTGGGCATGTCAGGTGAAAGACGCGCAACCAATGCAACAGCAGACCCCGGAGGGCATCGTTTGGACTAACCCTGCTCTCGTGGGTAAGAAAGTGGGCCTGATGTTGCAAAAGGTTCTCTACACCAAAAACGATGGCAGCGACGGCTATAAATTCGAAGTCCGCCATGTATTCCAACCTGGCACCCGCAAAACTTATTCAGAATATGCTGCCAACGAACCGGCCAATGTTATCGATCATCTGTGTGAAACGATGAAAGACAAGGACGATCGCCAGCCAAGTGCTGGAGCCACGATGAATCGTGGCTGGGGCCAGCCACAACAACCGACTCACACTGGAAACGTATCAAGGCTTGCTCAGAACGCTGGCAGTAATGGCGCTCAACAGCAGTCGGAGCCAGCTTGGGACGACGACATCCCGTTCTAACAAATAACCGGTCATCACAACCGCCTCGCCTGAGGCGGTTTTCATTTCTGGAGCGCCTCCATGAATAAATCCTACGCGTCACTTTCTGCCGAGGCGGTGAGCCTGGAAAAGAGCGGCGAATTCTTTAAGGCAACGCAGCTATGGCGCCAGGCTGAAAAACTTGCGCGCGGAGCGAACACCGAATGGTCGAATCAGCGTGCCAGCTTTTGTCATTGCGCTTACAAGCGCAGCAAACAGGAAAAAAAATCATGAGCTGGATCATCACTCAATCGGGCAAACACTTCGACTTCCTCGACATCTCGCCCGATGCGATTTGCATAGAAGACATTGCCTGCGCGCTGTCGAACCTTTGCCGCTTCACCGGCCAGCTGCAGGAATTTTACAGCGTGGCTCAGCATTCGGTGCACGTGAGCTACTTAGTGCCGCCGTCGTTCGCCCTTGATGCCCTGCTGCATGATGCGGCTGAAGCATACATTGGCGACTGCTCGTCACCGTTAAAGGCGCTGCTACCTGATTATCAGGAAATCGAAAAACGCGTTGAGCTGGCGATAGCGCGTAAGTTCGGGATCAGGACGTTAGGCAAGTGGCCGGAGGTGAAGCATGCGGACCTGGTGATGCTGGCGACTGAGCGGCGCGACCTTGATCTGGACGACGGCACGCCATGGCCGATGCTCGAGGACATTGAGCCAGCACCTATGCTCCTCGCCCCATTGAATCCACGACAAGCGCGCGTGGCATTCCTTCATCGCTATAACGAACTTAAAGGTGATCGCCATGGCTGCGCAGCGCGCGCCGTGGCGCGAGAACGGGGGCACTAATGTTTACTAAATGTGATTGTTTGGAAAAAGCGAAAGTTAAGCTTCATGAGCATCTTATGGAAGGTGTTCCTGAGGGTAGCGAACTCGGTAGTCGTTGGGATGGTTGCGGTTGGGATAACGAAGTTCTGATGTTTGGCAAAAATAGCGGCATAGCGGTGATGCTGAAGTACAAACTGGCTTTCCGTGCAAGAAAGAAAAATGGCGAGTTAGCCAAGAATTACACCCGAAAAGAATGCTCTCTGAAAATGACTTACTGCCCGCTGTGCGGTACCAAGCTGGAGGATGCATCATGAGTCAAAATCAGCAGCTGATTGAGCACTGCCGTGAAATTCTGGCGGAAACAGAGAACCACGAACAGTGGGCGGTTGATATGGCGATCGCTGCGTTGGCTCACCTCGAAGGTGACCAAAGTACCCGCATCCCTCCACCGATCACCGAAGAGGAAGGCTATCGCCTCAATACGTCGTGGCATGCAGGCGCTATTTTCCGTGATGGCGCGAACTGGATGCGTGATCGCGTAATTAAGTGGCCAGCTGGTGAGCAGGAGGATTCATGCTAATCGGCTTCGTTCTGCTTCTCGCCTCAGCAACCGTTGAGCTAATGCCAATCAACGAGCGCATTTATCCCGACAAGGTCTCTTGCGAGCGAATAAAAAAGCGATTGCTCGAGCGCCGGCCGATGGCTCAACTCGAGTGCTCCCCTGTTTACCGATAGCCGCGAAAGCGGTTTTTTTTACGCCTGTTTATAGAGACTTACTGCAAAAAAAATTATTTGAGAGGCCCACATGCCAAACCACGTTACAAACGAAGTGACCGTCATTGGTGGCACCAACAAACAGCGCGCGGCGTTCATTCGCGCAATCACCAATAAGCATGGCCGTATTGATTTCAATAACATCACTCGTATGCCAAAAAGCATGCTGATTGATGAAAGTTCCGATGTCGAAAACTTAGCCTCTGCCTTGTTGGGGAAACCTGCCGGTCGTTTTTTCTTCGGCGATATCGAAAACCCTAAAGAAGTTATTCGCAAAATGCGTGAGCGAGGTGCAAAACCTTCACACATCAAAAAGACCAAAGCGCATGCTTTACTACGTATCGAAAACATGCAGCGGCACGGCTATTGGTCTTGGTATGACTGGTCTTGTGATAAATGGGGAACAAAATGGAATGCATACGATGTTGAGATGCCTGTTCCAGCAGTTAAGGAGCGCGTTAAACATGGCTATCGTTACCGAAAAACTCATGTCACAGCTTATGCAAAACGCCTGTTTAAAAAGCGTCTAAATCGTCACGCTGAATCAGGTGCTGAATTGAAGATCCGCTTCGATACTGCATGGGCTAGCCCCGACCCAATTTTCGAAGAGATGGCGAAGCGCTTCCCTCACCTTGAATTCAGCATCCGGTACGCAGATGAAGATACCGGTTCGAATTGCGGGCAGTACCACATTAAAGGCGACCTCATTCACTCCAGCGAAATTGCGCCAAGATGGGGAGACCAATCGCCAGATGAAAAGCGCAAATGGACTGAATTTGCCTTCAGGCTTAGCAGACCAGATGTCGATCCCAAAGAGTATGGTTACGACGCTAACTGGAATTACATCGAAGACTAGCCCGCACCAAGCGGGTTAATTTTGGTTACCACTCCATGAAAAATCGAATCCGCGCGCATTACGCGCGCCACCAACCTTTCTATGACGTCGCCGCCATTGGTGGCGCGTGGATCCTGCTGCTCATCGCGGCGTTAAGTGCAGATCTCTATCTCAGCTGAGGTGATGTTATGGAAACTCAATTGCCAGCGGGAAAGCCTACTGGAGCGGCAGCCAGGTTACCTGCTGCTGTTCCGCATATGACTTTCCGCACCGGTTCAGCGGTGGCCGGTGCAATGGGTATCACATGGCTAAAAACTGCTTCGAAAACCGGCTTGGTTGCCTGAACTGCAATTGCCTTCATGAAGGCGGCTGCGATGTCATCAACGGAACTGAAAGCCCCGCCGAATGCCCCTACGTACTTGATTTTTGTACGTACTATCAAATCGATATCACCCAAACGAAAAAGTGCTGATCTGAGGTGCCAATATAATGACCGGTCATACAATTAACCCCTACTGCGCGGCGCTTGAAGCGCTTCGTGCGCAGCCAACTCACCAGCTCAAGAAAATCGGCGACCAGTGGCGATCACCAGACCGGCTTTGGTGGGGAATCAATTCGCTGTTCGGTCCGTTCGTGCTCGACCTATTTGCCGACCGCGACAACGCCAAGTGCGAGGCATATTACAGCGCTGAAGATAACGCATTAACCAAGAATTGGTCTGAACGCTTGGCAGTACTGAACGGCGCGGCGTTCGCCAATCCGCCATACAGCCGCGCCAGCATGCACGATGGTGTTCACATCACTGGTATGCGCCAAATCATGGCTCACACGCTAGCAATGCGCGAATTAGGCGGGCGTTATGTGTTTCTGATCAAGGCCGCAACTGGCGAGGTGTGGTGGCCGGAAGGTGCGGATCACATCGCCTTCGTACGTGGCCGCGTCAGTTTTGATTTGCCGATCTGGTATCGCCCTGAAGACGGGCAGCCTGCTGAATCATCCGCCGGGTTCGGCGCGGCGATCGCGGTGTTCGATAAAACGTGGCGCGGGCAAAAGTTTGATTACATCAGCCGCGACCATCTGGAAGCACGTGGCGACGGGTTCATGGCGCAGATTGAGCGCGCTGCAGCCAAGTTGGCACAACAGATTCAACCGCAAATTATTCCAGAAAATATTCCTGAAACCTCGAATGCGGTTTGGCCGGCTGAAGTAACACTCATCGCAGATCAGATTCCAGGCCTTCCCGCTATAAAACAAGACCACCAGCGTAAGGTTATGCACCACATAAACCGCATGCTGCTGGAGCGCCAGCCATCTGCCGAAATCATTGCTTCTGCCCTATCACTTACCGCCACCTTTGGAGTGCACGCCCAATGAGGGAAATCATCGTTGATAATTTTGCCGGTGGCGGCGGCGCCAGCACCGGCATTGAAATGGCTACCGGTCGCAGCGTGGACATTGCCATTAACCACGACCCAAACGCAATCGCCATGCACACCACTAATCACCCCGACACGCTGCACTACTGCGAATCGGTGTTTGATATTGACCCGGTGGCGGCGACCTGTGGCGCGCCGGTGGGCCTAGCCTGGTTCTCGCCAGACTGCCGCCACTTTAGTAAGGCTAAAGGCAGCAAACCGGTAAAAAAGGAAATTCGCGGTTTAGCGTGGATTGTCATTCGGTGGGCGCTGGCGAAGCGCCCGCGCGTTGTGATGCTGGAAAACGTGGAAGAGTTTAAAACGTGGGGGCCGCTGCTGGCGGATGAAGACAGGCCAGACACATCGCGCTCAGGCGAAACGTTCGCCGCGTTCGTGGGCATGCTCAGCACTGGCGTAGCAGATGATCACCCCGCGCTGGATGAAGTGTGCGAGTTCTTGCAGATTAACCGGCACAGCGCTGACGCTCGCCGCCTTACCACCGGTCTCGGCTACGCTGTTGAGTTTCGCGAGCTGCGCGCCTGCGATTATGGCGCGCCGACAATTCGCAAACGCTTCTTCATGGTGATGCGCTGCGATGATCAGCCGATTGAGTGGCCGCAACCTACACACGCTGATCCAAAAAGCCTGGCTGTTCAATCCGGGCATCTAAAACCGTGGCGCACCGCAGCGGAATGTATCGATTGGTCAATTCCCTGCCCCAGCATTTTCGAACGCAGCAAGCCGTTAGCAGAGAATACGCTTAAGCGCATCGCGCGCGGCATTCAGCGTTTCGTGATCGATAACCCAACGCCGTTCATCGTGAAGTGCAACCACACCAGCAACCAAACTAAATATGATTGCTTCCGGGGACAGTCGCTTGATGATCCGCTTCAGACGATCACTAAAACGCACGGTTATGCAGTTGTCGCGCCAGTGTTTGCCGGTACCGGCGGTTCAACATTTCAGATGAAGCCGCGCCCGGTCGACAAACCTTTCTTCACGCTGCTGACGCAGAACCGCACCAACGTGATCTGCCCAACGTTGATTCAGGTTGGATACGGTGAGCGACCTGGGCAGGCACCACGCATCCTTAATTTGCACAAACCAGTGGGCACTGTAACGGCTGGCGGTAACAAGTTTGCCCTCGTATCTGCATTCTTGGCTAAACACTTCGGCGGCAATTACACCGGACCCGGCGCCGAGATGGATGCGCCAGCGCATACGGTTACTACTACCGACCACCATGCGTTGGTCACGTCGAACCTGATTAAGTTTCGCGGTACCAACACCGGACAGCCTACAGATACGCCGCTGCACACTGTCACGGCCAGCGGCACGCATTTAGGCGAGGTGCGCGCGTTCCTGATGAAGTATTACGGGAATGAAAAAGGCGGCGTTGGCCTAACTGAACCGCTCGGCACCGTTACAACGAATGATCGCTTTGGTTTGGTCACGGTCGATGGTGCCGATTATCAAATCGTTGATATTGGAATGCGCATGCTACAGCCGCATGAGCTTTACGCGGCGCAGGGCTTCCCTTCCTGGTATGTCATCGACCGCGATTACCGCGGCAATAAATACGCCAAAGATAAGCAAGTGGCGCGGTGTGGCAATGCGGTACCGCCGCCGTTCGCAGAAGCGCTAGTGCGCGCCAACCTTCCTGAAATGTGCTTACCGCTGTCTCAAGAGAAAATTGCTTAACAAAACGCCCCTGATTGTTGCTATATGATAACAATCAGGCGTTATGGAGAGCTTTGTTGCTATATACCGACAAATTAGAGGAAATAACAATGACTGACTCTGCGCTGATCAAAGAAGAAGAAGTGATGAACAAATTGGACATCACGTCTCGAACCACGATGTGGAAATACTGCAAAAAGCACAATTTCCCGAAACCCGTTAGAACTCACCCAAAATCTTATCTGCGCCGCGATGTTGATGCGTGGATCCTCAACGGTGGAATCAACCAGCAGATTTCCTGATGTGCCAGAAAAGCTTATCAGCATGCAACTCATATGCCCTTCTCTGGTCCTCAATCCAATCATGTTTGTTATACACCGCCATCACGCCGCCCAATTCGTGCCCCAGCATTCTCTCTGTAACATGGGGCGCGATTCCTTCCTCTGACAACCTCGTCACCAACGTTCGCCGGAAATCATGCGCGCGCCAATAGCCAAGGTCGACTCCCTCGCGGATTCGGATGATGTAGCGGTTAGCTGCTGCGATGGTTATTGGCGCTTCTGTAATCGCACCGGGGAACAGTATTTGATCATACGTTTCCATCGCTTTTTCCAGCAGCGGTTTAATCTGTTCGAAGATTGGCCGCCGGATAACGTTTTTCATCTTGCTGTGCTCTTTCGGCACCGTCCAGACCCACTCTGATAAATCAAACTCAGCCCTTTCAGACAAACGCAACTCAGATACCCTAGCACCCCATAACATTAGCATCTGGTGCAAAAGTTTATTTGACGTGGCCGCCCTGCTTCTATCAATCGCAATCCAGATCTTAGCCAGTTCGCTGTAGGTCATTACCCGGCTGCCTGTTTCAGCGCGCACACCAACATCGCGCGGAGCTATACGCATTACAGACGCGCTGTCGATAACCTGCCGGCGAATGCACCATCCGATCGCAGTTCTGGTTTGTGACAGCAATTGCCTGGCGCGCCTGGGATTGATCTTCTCTTCCTTTGCAAAGAAATCGATCCATTGTTTAACGGTAATGTCACCGATCGCCCGTCCGGGAAATGCGCCGGATATGTTTTTAATTACGGTAGATTTGTATAGCTCACGCGTTTTTGGTCGCAGAACGACATCAACATATTGCTCTTGCCAGTAGGCCAGGCAATCGCCGACGGTCATTTGCGATTCACCAGTGACTTTTTCGAAATAACTGCGCGGATCTTTGTTACCGTCGTACAGAAGTCGCAGCTCTCCGGTAAGTGCTCGAGCGTCTTTAAGCGCCATCGCCGGATAGCGACCGAGGCCAAGCCTTTGAGGTTTACCGTTCCAGCGGTACCGGAACTGAAAGGTGATCACGCCCTTCGGAGAAATGCGCGCGCTGAGCCCATCAGCATCTGAAACTTCTGACGGGCCTGAATATGGTTTACCATGTATGGAACGTAGTTTCGTGTCGCTCAAGGCCATAATATTTTCTGTACGCAGCAAAAAGTGGGTTTTGTACCAACTGTGTACGCAATATTACATGGACAAGCGTGAACATCAATGAACACATGTGAACATATACAGTAGTTTTTAGGCGGGAGTTTAGAGGTTAATGCTTCTGATTCAGTGGGTTAATGAACAAATATGAACGGAAATAAACTTTGAAGAACGATCCCGAACAACCTACCTTCCTCTTCCACGATTATGAAACCTTCGGTAAAAGTCCATCGCTGGACCGTCCGGCGCAGTTTGCTGGCCTAAGAACCGATAAAGAATTCAATGCAGTAGGTGAACCGCAGGTGTTTTATTGCCAACCTGCTGACGACTATTTACCGCAGCCAGAAGCGGTGATGATCACCGGCATTACGCCGCAAACTGCCAAAGCGCGCGGCGTGACGGAAGCGGCGTTTGCTGAGCGCATTCACGGCCTGTTTAGCGAGCCGCAAACCTGTGTGATTGGTTACAACAATGTGCGTTTCGATGATGAAGTGACGCGCAATATCTTCTATCGCAACTTCTTCGATCCGTATGGCTGGAGCTGGCAAAACGGCAATTCCCGCTGGGATTTGCTGGACGTGATGCGTGCCTGTTACGCGCTGCGCCCGGAAGGCATTGAATGGCCGGAGAACGACGATGGTTTCCCAAGCTTCAAGCTGGAGCATCTCACCAAAGCCAACGGCGTGGCGCACGAACAGGCGCACGATGCGATGTCTGACGTGTATGCCACGTTAGCGATGGCAAAGCTGGTGAAAGAGAAGCAGCCGAAGTTGTTTGAGTTTCTGTTTACCCATCGCAACAAACAGAAACTGATGACATTGATTGATATCCCGCAGATGAAACCGCTGGTGCATGTTTCTGGCATGTTTGGTGCGGCACGCGGCAACACCAGCTGGATTGTGCCGTTGGCGTGGCATCCCGATAACCGTAATGCGCTGATTGTCGCCGATCTGGCTGGCGATATGTCGCCGCTGCTGGAGCTGGAACCCGATGAACTGCGCGAGCGTTTATATACGCGTCACAACGAGTTGGGCGACCGCACCGCGGTGCCGATTAAGCTGGTGCACATCAATAAGTGTCCGGTGCTGGCACCGGCGAATACCTTGCGCCCGGAAGATGCCGACCGGCTGAATATTGATCGCCAACACTGTCTCGCCAACCTCGCGCTATTGCGCGCGCATGCCGAAGTGCGCGAGAAAGTGGTGACGCTGTTTGCCGAAGCCGAGCCGTTTACGCCATCAGATGATGTGGATGCGCAGTTGTATGACGGCTTCTTTAGCGATGCTGACCGCGCGGGCATGAACATTGTGCGCCAGACGCCGCCGCAGAATTTGCCGGCGCTGGATTTGACCTTCGAGGATAAACGTATTGCCAAGCTGCTGTTCCGCTATCGTGCGCGTAATTTCCCCGGCACGCTGGATGATAAAGAGCAGCAGCGCTGGTTGCAGCATCGCCGCGAAGCGTTGAACGCCGAGCGCGTGCAGGCGTTTCTGTTGGAATTGGAGTCGCTGGCAAGTTTGCATGAAGAGAATGCCGAGAAGATGGCGCAGTTGAAGACGCTGTATTTGTATGCGCAGGAGCTGGTGTCGTAATTGAAAAAAGGTCGCCAAAAATAGCGACCCTACGGGTGAATGGTTTTGTAGGGTCACCATTTATGGTGACCCGGCAACCTTAAATCATCGCCCACACTGCCCACGTCAGGGCGAAACCGCTCAAGCCCATCACCGTGGTCAGCACCGTCCAGGTCTTCAAACCATCGGCAACAGACAAGCCCAGATAGCGTGTCACCACCCAGAAACCAGCGTCATTAACGTGCGACAAGCCTAACCCGCCGAAACACGCCGCCAGGGTAACCAGCACGCGCTGCATATCCGTCACATCGCCCACCGCCTGGCTTAGTAATCCGCTGGTAGTCAAAATCGCGACCGTGGCCGAACCCTGCGAGGCACGCAGCGCCAGCGACAGGATAAACGCGGCTGGAATCAGCGGCAGATGCAAGGTTTCCAGCGTCAGCGCCAGCGCTTTGCCCACGCCGGATTCCACCAGCACTTTACCAAACGCGCCACCGGCACCAGCGACCAGAATCACGCTCGCAGAACTCGGAATCGCACGACCGGTAAGATCTTCTAGCTTCTCTTTGCTCCAGCCACGGCGCACGCCCAGCAGCCACGCCGCCAAACCCAACGCAATCAGCAGCGCAATCGGCGGCGTACCAATTACCGTCATCACCGAGCGCAGCACGCTATCTTCCGGCAGCATGCTGTGCGACAGCGTACCCAGCACAATCAGCAGAATCGGTACAATAATCAAACCGGTAATGGTCATCGCGCCTGGCGCTGGCGCATCGTTTTTTGCCGCGCCTTCTGGCTTCGCCAACTGCAATTGCTCCAGCACATCAACCGAAAGATGGTACTGACGCAGGTTCATCGCTTTGGCCACGAAATAGCCCACCACGCCCACCGGGATGGAGATCAGGATGCCGAGCATCATCAGCCAACCCATATCGGTATGCAGAATACCGGCCGCCGCAGCAGCACCCGGATGCGTCGGCAACGCCACGTGCACCGTCAGCATCACACCGGCCATCGGCAGGCCAAATTTCAGCGGCGATACGCGCGCCACTTTGGTGAAGCCGTAAATCAGTGGGATCACGATGATAAAGCCGACTTCGAAGAACACCGGAATACCCAGGATAAACGCCGCCATGGTCAGCGCTGCAACCGTGCGCTTGATGCCCAGCGATTTGCTGAAGTGCTGCGCCAGCGATTCGGCACCGCCCGAGGCTTCAATCACCGCACCTAACATCGCGCCCAGCACGATGATAATCGTGATGTGACCCAGCAAATTGCCCATCCCGCTAAAGATGGTTTCCATGATTTTGTCGGCCGGAATGCCGGTCGCAATCGCCACCAGCAAACTCACGATCAGTAAAGCAACAAACGGGTGAACTTTGGTTTTAATCACCAGCAACAGCAAGATCACAATGCTGGCGGTAGCTATAGCAAGCAACAACGCAGTTGACATCATAAACCTCTATTTTATAAGTATTTTCGGGTACAGCTTTCTCTGGTATTGGCGAAATTAGGTAAGACTTCACCGGCACAGCGCAAAGTGCACTGTGCGGGGCACAACAAAATCACTTATTTAGCGTACGGCGCGAACCAGCCCAGACCGGCTTCGGTGCGGCCGCGCGGGATGTATTCGCATCCCACCCAACCGTCGTAGCCCACTTCATCCAGCAGATTGAAAATGTAGGCGTAATTCACTTCACCTTCGTCCGGTTCATGACGATGTGGCGCAGAGGCGATTTGGATGTGACGATAGCGTCCAGAATATTCCCGAATCAGGTGGGTGAGATTGCCATCCACCAGTTGCGCATGGAACAGATCGAGCTGCGTGAACACGTTCGGGCGATCAATAC
This sequence comes from Pantoea sp. CFCC18179, assembly GCF_059412405.1. Taxonomy (NCBI): domain Bacteria; kingdom Pseudomonadati; phylum Pseudomonadota; class Gammaproteobacteria; order Enterobacterales; family Erwiniaceae; genus Pantoea; species Pantoea sp. CFCC18179. The sequence continues at coordinate 589,387 of NZ_JBNBPM010000001.1, forward strand.
GTTCCATCATCGCCAGCGTTTGGTATTGGCTTGAGTACAGGTAATTCGGCTTGGTCACCGGATTAAGCGCTTCCAGCAGCAAGCGAATGCCGTGCGGCGCAAACTGCTCGCTGGCATAATGCATATTGCGCACAAAAGTGGCTTCATATTCGGCACGATCGGCACCGTTCGGCACCGTTGCCGCCATCACGTGCACCTGCTTCACATTCAGCGCCAGCGCATATTCCAGCGCACGGTCGATATCGGCACGCGCATCCGCTTCGCGCCCCGGAATGGCCGAAACGCCCCACTCGCCCGCTTGCACGTTGCCCGCGGCGGTGTTGAACAGCACCAGTTCCAGTTGATGTTGTTCCAGCTCGGCTTTGATCACGTCTGCTGGATAATCATAAGGAAACAGGAACTCCACCGCGCGGAAACCGGCATTCGCCGCCGCGGCAAAGCGTTCGATAAACGGCAGCTCACCGAACTGCGTGGATAAATTGGCTGCAAACTTTGGCATTAGAAATTCCTCAATTCCGCAACTTCGCTATCGGTGAGATAACGGATCGAGCGGTCGCCGAGCGTAAACATCAAACGCGCGGTCTCTTCCAGTTCTTCGGTGTTATTGGCGGCTTCACGCAGCGATTTCCCCACCACCACCGGACCGTGATTCGCCAGCAGGAAAGCGTTGTAGCGCGACGCCAGATTGGCTAAATCATCCGCCAGACGCTGATCGCCGGGCTTGTAATACGGCACCACCGGCACATCACCGACGCGCATCACCACGTACGGCGTGAACGGGCGAATGCAGTTTTCGCTGTCGAGATCGTTGAGGCAGGAGAGCGCAGTCAAATAGTGGCTGTGCAGATGCACCACCGCTTTGCACTCGGGATTATTCAGGTACAGCGCACGGTGAAACGCCACTTCTTTCGACGGTTTGTCGCCAGAGATCCACTCGCCTTGCAAGGTCACTTTTGACAGGCGATCGGCCTGCAATTCGCCGAGGCAGGAGCCGGTTGGTGTTGCAAGCAGGTTGCCATCTTCCAGCAGCAACGACAGATTGCCCGCCGAACCGGTGGCGTAGCCGCGCTGGAAAAACGAGGCGCCGAGTTGCACCATCTCTTCGCGTGCTTGTTGTTCGGTCATGCTGAAAACTCCGTTTGTGCGCGGGCAAAGAACTGTTCGTCGCCAAAGTTGCCGGATTTCAGGGCCAGCGACAGCGGTTGATGGATATCACGCACCCACGGCACGCCGGGCGAAATCATCGGCCCGATATGAAAAGCGGTCACGCCGAGACTCTGCGCCACCACGCCGGAGGTTTCACCACCTGCCACAATAAAGCGCTGCCAGCCGCGTTTTTGCAGTTCACGCGTCACGTTGGCAAACAGTTGCTCAACCGCCTCGCTGCTGCGCGCCGCGCCATATTGTTGCTGAATCGCCTGCAACTGTTGCGCATCGGCGGTAGCAAACAGCAGCGGAGCCAGGGCCGGTTGATGATGGGCTTCCACCCAATCGCACAGTTGTTGTGCGTAACCGGCCGCATCTTCAAGGCAACGTTCCACTAACACTTCATGTGATGGCGCTTGTTGGCGATATGCCGCCACCTGGCGATTGGTCATTTGCGAGCAGGAACCGGAAATCACCACCGCACGTTCGCCCTGCGGGCGTCCAGCTTGTTCAGCATCGCTATTCTGCTGCTGCGTGGCCCACGCGCGCGCAATGCCAATCGCCAAACCGGAACCGCCGGTCACCAAACGCATGGCTTTCAACGCTTCACCTTGAGTCAGCAAATGCTGTTCATGCAGCGCATCAAGTACCACATAGTTGATGCCCTGCACTTTCAATGCGTCCAGCTGCTCACGTACCGCGTCGGCACCTTTATCCAATTGCGCAGCATTGATCACCGCGGCCTGACCTTGGGCCTGGCGCGTCATCAAACGCACCAGATTGCTGTCGTTCATTGGCGTCACTGGATGGTGGCGCATGCCTGATTCGGACAGCAGCTGGTCGGCGACAAACAGATAGCCCTGATACACAGTGCGACCGTTGACCGGCAGCGACGGCGAGATCACCGTTTGCGTTTCGCCCAGTGCCGCCAGCAGCGCATCGGTAACTGGGCCGATGTTGCCCTGTTCGGTGCTGTCGAAAGTCGAGCAATATTTGAAGTAGAAACGGTCGCAGCCCTGCTGTTGCAGCCATTTTAATGCCGCCAGCGATTGATCAATCGCCTGTTGTGCCGGGCAAGAACGAGACTTCAGGCTGATGACAATCGCCTGCGCGCTCAGTTCATCGTGCTCGGCAGGTACGCCGTTGAACTGAATGGTCGGCAACCCGTTTTGCACCAGAAAACTGGCGATGTCGGTCGCGCCGGTAAAGTCGTCTGCAATTACGCCTAAACGCATAATTACTTCTCCTTGCCCTGCGGCAGCGTGATGCCGCTGAAAATCTTGATCACCGCGCTGTCGTCTTCACGGCCGTGACCGGCGTTGCTGGCTTCGGTAAACATGTTGAGTGCGGTTGAGGCCAGCGGCAGCGGGAAATGCAGCGACTTGGCGGTATCCGCCACCAGATTGAGATCCTTAACGAAGATATCCACCGCGGATTTTGGTGAGTAATCACCATCGACGACGTGACGCATGCGGTTCTCAAACATCCACGAGTTGCCCGCCGCGTTGGTCACCACGTCATACATGGTGTCGAGCGGAATGCCCGCGCGCGCCGCCAGCGCCATCGCTTCCGCACCAACGGCGATATGCACGCCCGCCAGCAACTGGTGGATGATTTTGACGGTGGAACCGAGGCCGATTTCACTGCCAACGCGATAAACCTTCGCGGCGACCGCATCCAGCACCGGCTTGAGCAACGCAAAGGCTTCATCGCTACCCGAAGCCATCACCGTCATCTCGCCCACCGCCGCTTTCGCTGCGCCGCCAGAAACCGGAGCATCCAGCATCAACAACTGGTGTTGTGTAAGCTGTTGTTCAATCGCCTGCGCATCTTGTGAAGAAATGGTAGAGGACACCATCACCACTGTGCCCGGCTTCAGTTGCGCGGCAACACCGTTTTCACCAAACAGAATCGCTTTCACTTGCGCGGCATTCACCACCAGCAGCAATACGGCATCGAGCTCTGCGGCAAAGTTGGCTGCGGAGGTCTGTGCATCACGCGCACCGGCCTGACGCAAGGTTTCCAGCGCCTGCGGATTGAGATCAACACCCCAGGTATTTAATCCAGCGCGGATACAAGACTGCGCTGCGCCCATGCCCATGGAACCTAAACCAATCACGCCGATGTTATTCACGGTTGCTGACACAGCAAACCTCCATTGTTAATTAAAGTGATAATTTGTTCATTGGTGTTAAGTCTGCCGCAGAAACTGGTCAGGAAACGTGCGTGACATCACAAAAATTAACTTATCCAATGAACATTTAACATCCTTTCACACCTTGAGTTGTTAGCAACAACCTCAGCATTGACGGGATTTTTGCTTAGTTTACGGCAAGATAAATTGTGCTGCGGCCTGTGAATCGATGATCTACAATGTGAAAAAATGATAATTCAGGGAGAGCATCATGATTCCGGTTGAACGTCATCAACAGATTCTAGCGTTGGTTGCTGAGCGCGGCGTGGTGAGCATTGCCGAGTTGACGGAAAGATTAGGCGTGTCGCATATGACGATTCGCCGCGACGTGCAGAAGCTGGAGGAACAAGGCGCGGTGTTGTCGGTTTCGGGCGGCGTGCGTTCAGCAGATCGGTTGGCGGCGGAGCCTTCACATCTGGCGAAAACCAGCATGTACAGCGGCGAGAAGATGGCAATCGGGCAATATGCCGCGCGCCATATTCCGCGTAACAGTTGTATTTACATTGATGCCGGCACCACCACATTGGCGCTGGCGCGAGAGTTAGTGGAGCGCGACGATTTGCTGGTCGTGACCAATGATTTCGTGATTGCCCGCCTATTGATGGAGAGCAGCGGCTGCAAGCTGATTCACACTGGCGGCACGGTGTGTCGTGAGAACCGATCCAGCGTCGGTGAAGCCGCAGCGCGCAGTTTGCGCCAGTTGGCGATCGATATCGCGTTTATCTCAGCGTCATGTTGGGGCCCGCGCGGCTTGTTTACGCCGGATGAAGATAAGGTGCCGGTGAAGCTGGCGGCGAGCGATGTCAGCAGCAAGCGCGTATTGCTGAGTGATAGTTCGAAGTACAACAAAATTGCTACGCATCTGGCGTTGCCGCTAGAGCGCTTTGATACTTTGATTACCGATGCCGAGTTAAGTAAAGCCGGGCGTGAGACGTTGAGCGCGGGGAGTTGGGAGTTGGTGTTGGCGGGTTAGTATTTTGCGGTTTTAAACCAGGTCGCCATAAATGGCGACCCTACATTGTAGGGTGCGCGCGATTCGCGCACCTAGTTATTCACATCAAACTTCTTCGCTGAACTGCGGCACTGGATTGCGGAAGGTGCGGGTAACAAACGCGAGGTAAATAATACCAATCGCTGCCCACACCAGGCCGAGCACCATTGAGGTCTCTTCCAGGTTAATCCACAACGCACCCACCGTCAGCGCGCCCATCACCGGCAGCACCAGATAGTTCAGGTGATCTTTCAGCGTCTTGTTACGCTGCTCACGGATCCAGAACTGGGCAATCACCGACAGGTTCACAAAAGTAAACGCCACCAGCGCACCGAAGTTAATCAGCGCGGTTGCCGTGACCAGGTCGAAGTTGATCGCCAGCAGCGCCACACCACCCACCAGCAGCACGTTCAGTGACGGCGTGCGGTAAGTTGGGTGGATGAAGCCGAAGAAACGCTGTGGGAACACGCCATCACGGCCCATCACGTACATCAAGCGCGAAACACCGGCGTGCGCCGCCATGCCCGATGCCAATACCGTCACCACCGAGAAGATCAGGATGCCGATTTGCAGCGCTTTACCCGCAACAAACAGCATGATTTCTGGCTGTGAAGAGTCCGGATTGGTGAAACGTGAGATGTCCGGGAAGTACAGTTGCAGGAAGTAAGAGACACCAATAAAGATCACACCACCAATCAGCGCGGTGAGGAAAATCGCGCGCGGGATAGTGCGTTCAGCATCTTTGGTCTCTTCCGACAGCGAACTGATGCCGTCAAAGCCGAGGAACGAGAAGCAGAGAATGGTCGCGCCGGTAATCATCGGCACCACATGTGCGTTCTCAGACCAGAACGGTTTCGTGCTGGTCAGGGTTCCTGCGCCAACACCGTGTGCCACACCGTAAACCACCATGCCGGTAATCACGACCATCACCACCACTTGCAGCACCACGATCACGCTGTTGAAGTTGGCAACGGTTTTGATTCCGCGCAAGTTGGAGATGGTCATAAAGGCCACCAGCAACACCACGAAAATCCACGACGGAATGCCCGGCACCAGCGTTTCAAAATAGCTTTTCGCCAGCAGGATGTTGATCATCGGCATGAACAGGTAGTCCAGCAGTGATGACCAGCCAACCATAAAGCCGACGTGCGGACTGATAGCCTTCTGAGCATAGGTGTAAGCGGAGCCCGCAGATGGGAAGCGGCGTACCAGCTTGCCGTAGCTCACGGCAGTAAACAGAATCGCAATCAGGGCGAAAGCATAAGCGGTGGCGACGTGGCCGTCGGTCAATCCTGACACGATGCCGAAAGTATCAAACAGGGTCATTGGCTGCATATACGCCAGGCCCATCATGACAACCGGGATCAGGGTCAGAGATTTTTTCAGGTGTGCACGCTGAGGTGCGGCAGAGGTATTAAGCGACATGCTTCAGGCCCTCGTTGAAAAGGACGCTGCGCACTGTGTTGCAGTGAGAAGTGGTATAAGTGTTTGCGATTGTTGCGGCGCCGTAGTCGTCACGGAAGCGCGCGCCAGCCTGAGCTGGTGCAATGGTAAACAGTCCCATCTTTGTTTTCCTCAAATCTCACGCACAACGCGTGTTATCAGTATCTATCTATCCGGATGCGTGTCCGGCCTCGTTTGAATGTCAGTGAGTACATCATGCAAAAAAATAACCGACGGGATAAGCGTCGGTTATGTTTCTCATTTTGCAGGGCGCGTATTTTGCCCCAAATTAGGCCATCGGCACAAGACGTTAGATCAAATCTCTCCGCACTTAAGCGTTCTTCAGCATCCAATCAATCTCAGTGGCGGTGATTAAGCGCTCAAACTGCATTAATTCATACTGTTTGCAGCTGTGCCACACGCCGCTGAAACGCTCGCCCAACAGCTTTTGCAGCGGATAGCTATTCTCGAATTCGTACAGCGCATCGCTCTGCCGAATCGGTAGTGCTAGCCCTTCCGCCTCATGTCCGTTGCCCTTTACTGCATGCGGTAAGGGTAGCTGATTATCCAAACCATGCAAAATTCCGGCAAGAATTGTTGACACCACCAGATAAGGATTTGCATCCGCACCGGCCACGCGATACTCGATGCGATGATTATCGGCATCGCCGCAAGGAATACGTAAGGCTACCGTACGATTATTATGTCCCCATGACGCTTGCAGCGGCACATAGGATTCCGGCACAAAGCGGCGATAAGCATTTACATTCGGCGCCAGCAACGCCATCGAAGCCGGCATCAGATCGATCATTCCCGCCAGCGCACGCTTCATCAGCGGCGAATCACTGCCATCATCCAATGAAAACGCGTTGTGGTCGGCGGCATCCATCATGCTGATATGCACGTGCATGCCGCTGCCGGCGTACTCTTCATACGGCTTGGCCATAAAGGTGGCGGTCATTCCGTGATTTTCCGCTACCTGACGGATCAAGCGTTTCAGCTGAATCGCGTGATCGCAGGCTTTCAGCACATCGCGGGTGTGATGTAGGTTGATTTCGAACTGGCCGGGCGACGCTTCCGCCAATGCGCCATCCGCCGGAATGCCCTGCTGCTTGGCAAGATTATCGATATCACGCAGAACGTCGGCGAAATGGTCGAGATTATCCACCGAATATACTTGGCTCTGCATATTACGTTCATCGCTACCCGGCGCACATGGCGGTTGGATGTACCCTTCCGCATCTCGATGCTTATCCACCAGATAGAACTCCAGCTCTACCGCTACCACCGGGAATAATCCTCGATTGCGCAGCTGTTGCCACAAGCGATTGAGGACATTACGGGGTTCAACGTCAAAGGGAGTGCCATCTTGGTTACACATGGTCAGCAGCAGCTGGGCGATGTGAGTGGGATCCGCAGCGGAAGGTATCAAGGTGCCGGGAACCGGCGTGCAGAGGTGGTCGGGTTCGCCAAGTGACTGTCCTAGTCCCGCTTCTTCGACCGTGTTACCGAGAATATCCATGGCAAAAACCGAAGCCGGGAAATAACAGCCTTTTTCCAGTTTGGCTAATGCGGAGATGGGAATGCGCTTACCGCGAAATACCCCATTTAAATCATTAAGAAGAATATCGACATACTGCGTTTCAGGATGGCGTTCCAGCCAGGTTTTCACCTCCAGCTGGAACGCGCTTGTTCGTTTTTCTTCACTGTGTCGCGTGAAGTCTTCTACTTCTACGAGGTTCGTCATGTTCCCACCCGCCCTTTACCGTTTAAATTTGGTGCGCGCAATGCTCAAAATAACAGCCACTCTTCTAACATAGCTCTAACGCAAAAAGTGTGCAAATGTAACAAATCTGTTTGAAGAACGAACATGTGGTTGCTAGATTGACAAAATATTGCACACTTTTAAGTCTAGCCGCGCAATTTCGGTGAAAATATTGAACAGCAACGTGGAGACGTTATGGGCATTATTTTTGACAAGCCCTTGATTGGTGTAGTGATGTGCCAAAACTTCATCGGCAGCCATGTAGGGCAAACGGTTCACAACAAATATCTCGACGCTATTGTCCTGGCTGGCGGCGTGCCGCTGCCTTTGCCACATCAATTGATGCACGCACCTCATCTATTAGAAAACAGTATGACCTTGCTGGATGGCATTTTGCTGACCGGCAGCCCCAGCAACATCGAGCCATGGCATTACGGTGAAGATGGTAAAGAAGCGCATGCCGATCCAGCGCGCGATCGCCTTGCCTTTGGCTTGATCACTCACGCGATTGGCAAAAAGATGCCGATGTTTGGCATTTGTCGCGGCTTACAAGAAATGGTGGTAGCCAACGGCGGCGCGCTGCATCGCCAACTGCACATGACCCATCTTTATCAGGAACATCGCGAAGACGACTCCTTACCGTTAGATCAGCAGTACGCGCCGGTGCACGACGTGCAACCGGAAAGCGATGGCATGTTGCGTGAACTGCTGGGCAGCGATGCGCCGTTTGCCGTGAATTCTCTGCACGGTCAGGGCATTCGCGAAACTGGCCCGCAGCTGCGCGTAGAAGCGCGTGCAGCGGATGGCTTGGTTGAAGCGGTCAGCCTGCGCCAGCATCCGTTTGCGCTGGCGGTGCAATGGCATCCGGAATGGCATTCTGAAGACGATCCCATCTCACGTCGTTTGTTTGCGGCCTTTATTGCCGCCGCGCGCAGTTATCACAAGGGAAAGCAGCCATGAATGATGCCACTCTGGCACCCGGACGACGTTTGTCGCAGATCCGGCAAGAGTTGGGATTGTCTCAGCGTCGCGTCGCTGAGTTGTCAGGTTTAACGCACAGCGCCATTAGCACCATCGAACAGGACAAAGTCAGCCCGGCAGTCAGCACCTTGCAAAAGTTGCTGAAGGTTTATGGTCTGTCGCTGTCGGAGTTTTTCTCTGAACCGAAAATCAACGCCACGCCGCGCGTGATTGTGCGTCCGGAAGAGTGCGTGGAGATCGGCAGCCTCGGCGTCTCGCTGCTGTTGGTGGATAACGGTGCCGCACGCCGCGCGCTGGCGATGCTGCTGGAGAGCTATGAACCGGGCGCCAGCACCGGCGAGAAGATCCGCCATCCCGGCGAAGAGACCGGCACGGTGCTGGAAGGCGAAATTACCCTGGTGGTGAATGGTCAGAGCTACCATTTGTATCGCGGTGAAAGCTACGTGATTGATACCGGTTTACCGCACAGTTTTACCAATACCTCAGATCAACCGTGTCGCATTGTTAGCGCGCATACGCCCGCCAATTTCTAGGTTTCGCGCTTAAGGAGGCTTTGATGCAACATGTGGGAAGTTTTTACGCCGCAACCGCCAACGCTCATGCACCGTGGCCAGAATTGCAGGAATCGGTGCAGTGCGATGTCTGCATCATCGGCGGCGGCTTTACCGGACTCTCTTCGGCGTTGTTTCTCACTGAAGCCGGTTACGACGTGGTGGTTTTGGAGGCCGCGAAAATCGGCTTTGGCGCCAGCGGCCGCAACGGCGGTCAGGTAGTGAACTCGTATAGCCGTGACGTGGATGTGATTGAGCAGCGCTACGGTAAGCAAACCGCGCAGATGCTAGGCAGCATGATGTTTGAAGGCGCGGAAATTATCCGCGATCGCATCGATCGTTATGCTATCGCCTGTGATTATCGTCCCGGTGGCATTTTCGCCGCGCTCAATCAGCGCCAAATGGGCCATTTACGCAGCCAGAAAGCGCTGTGGACGCGTTATGGTAATCACGATTTAGAACTGCTGGATGAACGCGGCATTCGTCGTGAAGTGGCTACCGACCGCTATGTTGGTGGATTGCTGGATAAGCGTGGCGGGCATTTGCATCCGCTCAATCTGGCGCTGGGCGAAGCCGAAGCCATTCGTCGTCACGGCGGCCGTATTTACGAACAATCGGCGGCGCTGGAAGTGAAGTATGGCGCGCCGCATCGGGTAAAAACCGCCAAAGGCGAGGTGACAGCCACCTTTGTGATTTTTGCGGGCAACGCCTATTTACCGTCACAACTTGAACCGCGTCTGAGCCGCAAAAGCATGCCGTGTGGCTCGCAAATCGTGACCACCGAACCGTTAACGCGCGATCAGGCGCTGGGTTTGCTGCCGAACAATCATTGCGTTGAAGATTGTAACTATCTGCTCGACTACTTCCGCCTCACCGCCGATAACCGCCTGCTGTATGGCGGCGGCGTAGTGTACGGTGCGCGCGAACCGGATGATATCGAAGCGCTGATTCGCCCTAAATTGCTGCGCACCTTCCCACAGCTGCGTGATATTAAAATCAGCCATCGCTGGAGCGGCAACTTCCTGCTGACGCTATCGCGCATGCCGCAGTTTGGTCAGGTGGAGAAGAATGCGTTCTTTATGCAAGGCGATAGCGGGCACGGCGTCACTTGTACGCACCTTTCCGGGAAATTGATTGCGGAAGTGCTACGCGGGCAGGCGGAACGGTTTGACGCGTTTGCTAAGTTGCCGCACTTGCCGTTTCCCGGCGGGAGAAGGTTTAAAGTGCCGCTGACGGCGATGGGCGCGGCGTGGTATGCGTTGCGGGATCGATTGGGGGTTTAAGATTGACCAGGTCGCCATAAATGGCGACCCTACGGAGCATTCCCGGTAGCAGGGAAATCACTCCAGCGGCATTTTCATCGGGTCGTCATACGTATACTCAAACCCCAACTCGTTGGCGATCTTCGAGCCATCGATCACCTTCCCCGCTGAACGCTCAACTTCGTTAGCAAACGTCGGCGGCTCCAAACCCAACTGTTTCGACACGCTCGGATAGAAACTGTCGCGTGACGGATGTTTCGAAGCGCACAGGTTGTAAACGTGCCCGCCTTTAGGCGTTTGTAGCAGCAGCACAATCGCATCCACCACGTCATCAAGATGCACCAGATTCACTGCGTGCCCGCCATTCTCCAGCCCGGTTTTTCCGGCGAGGAAACGGCCGGGATGGCGGTTAGGCCCGACTAATCCGGCCAAACGCACGATATCCACGCTGGTGCCCGGCAGATCGTGCAGCCAGTTTTCCAATTCCACCAGCGTTTTGCCGGCGACGGTTTCTGGTTGCAGCGGGCTGCTCTCTTTCATCACGCCATTGCCGCTGCCGTACACCGATGACGAGCTGGTGAAAATAATGCGCGGCACTTTTTTCGCCAGCGCGGTATCCACCACGTTTTGCACCGCTTGCAGATAGGCTTCGCCGCCTTGTACCGTGCGGCTGGCGGGCAAAGTCACCACCAGCGCGTCCACCGCCATCAGCCGCTCTAAATCTTCCGCTTCACACTCCAGTTCTGGCGTGAGCACCAGTTGAAACGCATCAATGCCGCAGCGACGTGCCGCGTCCACACCATCCGGCGAGGTTTTGCTGCCGGTCACTTGCCAACCGCGTGCCGTTAGCGCCATCGCCAGCGGCATCCCCAGCCATCCCAGACCTACAATCGCGACCTTTTTCATATCGACTCCTGATACACGGCTCGTTGAAACTTCATCTTAGTGCCGGGAGATGTGGCAAACCAGCGCAAACTGTTTCGGGAGATTCCGGAAATTGACGGTTAAAAAAGGGTTGCCAAATTTCATCATCTTGGTTAGGTTAATCAGCACGCAAATGAATACTCATTCAGCAACGGAATTTACTATGACACGCGTTCAGTTCAACCACCATCATCACCATCATCCTGACTAGTCTTTCAGGCGATGTGTGCTGGGAGACGATTAGGATCTTCCAGTGGTGCGAACGCAAAGAGAGCCCCCGGAAGATCATCTTCCGGGGGTTTTTTTATGGGCGAACGCAACCCGACAAGTTCAAACAGGATTGAATAAGAGGATAGGAACCATGTTAGATAACACCCGTATTCGCATAGCTATGCAGAAATCAGGCCGTTTAAGCGATGAATCACGCGAATTGCTGGCGCGCTGCGGTATCAAAATCAACCTTCAGCAGCAGCGTCTGATTGCGTTTGCGGAGAACATGCCTATCGACATCCTGCGTGTACGTGATGACGATATTCCTGGCCTGGTGATGGATGGCGTGGTGGATCTCGGTATCGTCGGCGAAAACGTGCTGGAAGAAGAGCTGCTGAACCGCCGTGCACAAGGCGAAGATCCGCGCTACTTCACGCTGCGTCGTTTGGATTTCGGCGGTTGCCGCCTGTCGCTGGCGATGCCGGTTGATGAAGAGTACACCGGCCCGCAATGCCTGAATAACGCCCGCATCGCTACCTCTTATCCACACCTGCTGAAGAAATACCTCGATAAACAAGGCGTCGCTTTCAAATCTTGCCTGCTGAACGGTTCTGTCGAAGTGGCACCGCGCGCCGGTTTGGCCGATGCGATTTGTGACCTGGTTTCTACCGGCGCAACGCTGGAAGCCAACGGCCTGCGCGAAGTAGAAGTGATTTATCGTTCGAAAGCGGTGCTGATTCAGCGCGATGGTGAGCTGCCTGCCGCCAAGCAAGAACTGGTCGACAAAATGATGACGCGTATTCAGGGCGTAATTAAAGCGCGTGAATCCAAATACATCATGCTGCACGCGCCAAGCGAGCGTCTGGAAGAAGTGATCGCCCTATTGCCGGGTGCTGAGCGTCCAACCGTGCTGCCGCTGGCGGGTGATGTGAGCCGCGTGGCGATGCACATGGTCAGCACTGAGACGCTGTTCTGGGAAACCATGGAAAAACTGAAAGCGCTGGGCGCCAGCTCAATCCTCGTATTGCCAATCGAAAAAATGTTGGAGTAATACGATGAACAAGCTGATGACGCCGATTGATTGGCAGCAGTGTAATGAAGAACAGCAGCAAGCGCTGCTGATGCGTCCGGCGATTTCAGCCTCGGAAAGCATCAGCCAGATCGTGCGTGACGTGCTGGTTAAAGTGAAGAATGAAGGCGATGCGGCGCTGCGTGAATTCAGCGCGCGCTTCGACAAAGCGCAGGTGGACAATCTGCGCGTTAGCGCCGAAGAGATGCAAGCCGCCAGCGATCGTCTGAGCGACACGCTGAAGCAGGCGATGGCGGTGGCTGTTGGCAATATCGAAACCTTCCACAACGCGCAAATTCTGCGTGAAGTGGATGTGGAAACCCAGCCTGGCGTGCGCTGCCAACAGATTACCCGTCCAGTGAAATCGGTTGGACTTTACATTCCTGGCGGTTCCGCCCCGCTGTTCTCCACCGTGTTGATGCTGGCGACGCCTGCGCGCATTGCTGGTTGTGGACGCGTGGTGCTGTGCTCGCCGCCGCCGATTGCCGATGAAATTCTCTACGCTGCGCAACTGTGCGGCGTGAAGGAAGTGTTTCAGGTTGGCGGTTCACAAGCGATTGCCGCCCTCGCCTTTGGCACCGAAACCGTGCCGAAAGTGGACAAGATTTTTGGCCCAGGCAACGCTTATGTCACCGAAGCCAAACGTCAGGTCAGCCAACGTCTCGATGGCGCAGCAATTGATATGCCCGCCGGTCCATCCGAAGTGCTGGTGATTGCCGATGAAGGCGCAACGCCAGCATTCGTGGCATCAGATTTACTGTCGCAGGCTGAACACGGCCCGGATTCACAGGTGATCCTGTTGACGCCTTCTTTAAAGCTGGCTGAAGGCGTGGCGCAAGCGGTGGAAGAACAATTGGCGCAACTGCCACGCGCGGTGACTGCACGCCAGGCGCTGGAAAGTAGCCGCCTGATTGTGCTGCGTGATTTGGCGCAATGCGTGGAGATTTCCAATCTGTACGGCCCAGAGCATCTGATCATCCAGACGCGTCAGCCGCGCGAATTAGTGGATGACATCACCAGCGCCGGTTCGGTGTTCCTCGGCGATTGGTCACCGGAATCGGCGGGCGATTACGCCTCCGGCACCAACCATGTGTTGCCAACTTACGGTTACACCGCCACCTGTTCCAGCCTCGGATTGGCCGATTTCCAGAAACGTATGACGGTGCAAGAATTGACGCCACAAGGCTTCATGAATCTGGCCGCAACCATTGAAACGCTGGCCGCCGCCGAGCAGTTAGAAGCCCACAAAAACGCCGTGACCCTGCGCGTTGCCGCATTGAAGGAGCAAGCATGAGCCTGAATATTGAAGATTTGGCGCGCGCCAACGTGCGAGCCTTGACGCCGTATCAATCGGCGCGTCGTTTGGGTGGCAACGGCGATGTGTGGCTGAATGCCAACGAATTTCCGCTGCCGGTGCCGTTTGAATTGTCGCAGCAAACCCTGAACCGCTATCCAGAATGCCAGCCAAAATTGGTGATTGAACGTTACGCCGCTTACACCGGTTTATCGCCAGAGCAGGTGTTGGTCAGTCGCGGTGCCGATGAAGGTATCGAACTGCTGATGCGCGCGTTCTGCGAGCCGGGTAAAGATGCGATTCTGTTCTGCCCGCCAACCTACGGCATGTACAGCGTCAGCGCCGAAACCATCGGCATTGAATATCGCACCGTGGCCGCGCTGGAGGATTGGCAGCTCAATTTACCGGCTATCGCTGATCAACTCGACGGCGTGAAAGTGGTGTATATGTGCAGCCCGAACAATCCCACCGGCAATCTGATCAATCCCGACGATATCCGCAATCTGCTGGAGATGACCGCCGGTAAAGCGCTGTTAGTCGCCGATGAAGCCTATATTGAGTTTTGCCCGGAAGCGACGCTGGCGGGTTGGCTGAAGGATTATCCGCACTTGGTGATTCTGCGTACGCTGTCGAAAGCCTTTGCGCTGGCGGGTTTGCGCTGCGGCTTCACTCTGGCGAACAAACCGGTGATCGATCTGCTGATGAAGGTGATTGCGCCCTATCCGCTCGCCACGCCGGTTGCCGATGTGGCCGGACAAGCGTTGAGCGAGCAAGGTATTGCCTTAATGCGTCAACATGTGGCGCAACTGAATGCCAATCGCGCCTGGCTGTTTGAGCAGTTGCCGCAGCTGGATGTGGTGCAGCAAGTGTTCCCGAGCGAAACCAACTATATTCTGGCGCGTTTCACTGATTCGCCAAAAGTGTTTAAAACGCTGTGGGATCAAGGCATTATTCTGCGCGACCAAAACAAAAACCCCGGCCTTGCGGGATGCCTGCGCATCTCCATCGGCACCCGTGAAGAGTGCGAGCGCCTGATCGCCGCGCTGCAAGCCTTATCAGTGGAGTAAGCATGAGTCAGAAGATCCTTTTTATTGACCGCGACGGCACCATCATCTCTGAGCCACCTACCGATTATCAGGTGGATCGCATGGAGAAGCTGGCGTTTGAGAAGAACGCGATCCCGGCGCTGCTGGCGTTGCAAGCTGCGGGTTATCAGTTGGTGATGATCACCAACCAGGATGGCCTCGGCACCGATAGCTTCCCGCAGGCGGATTTTGATGGCCCGCATAATCTGATGATGCAGATCCTCAGCTCGCAAGGTATCAACTTCAGCGACATCCTGATTTGCCCGCACATGCCGGATGACAACTGTGATTGCCGCAAGCCAAAAACCAAAATGGTTGAAGCCTGGCTGGCCGAAGGCGCGCTGGATACCGCCAACAGCTATGTGATCGGCGATCGTCTGACCGATATTCAGCTGGCGCAAAACATGGGTATTCAGGGCCTGCGCTACGGTAAAGAAGGCGAAGATTGGGATGCTATTCAGGCGCGTTTAACCAAGCGCGATCGCTATGCGCTGGTGCAGCGCAATACCAAAGAGACGCAGATCAAAGTCGAAGTGTGGCTGGATCGCGAAGGCGGCAGCAAAATTAATACCGGCGTCGGTTTCTTCGATCACATGCTGGATCAGATTGCGGTGCACGGCGGTTTCCGCATGAACATCGACGTTAAAGGCGATCTGTATATCGACGATCACCACACCGTGGAAGATACCGGTTTGGCGCTCGGCGAAGCATTATTGAAAGCGCTGGGCGACAAGCGCGGCATCGGCCGTTTCGGCTTTATGCTGCCAATGGACGAATGTCTGGCACGCTGCGCGCTGGATATTTCTGGCCGCCCGCACATCGAATTCAAAGCCGAATTCAGCTACCAGCGCGTTGGCGATCTCAGCACCGAAATGGTTGAGCACTTTTTCAGCTCCCTCTCCTACGCCATGATGAGCACGCTGCACCTGAAAACCAAAGGCCGCAACGATCACCATCGCGTCGAAAGCCTGTTCAAAGCCTTTGGCCGCACGCTGCGTCAGGCGATTCGCGTTGACGGCAACACCTTGCCGAGTTCGAAAGGAGTGCTGTAATGAACGTGGTGATCCTCGATACCGGCTGCGCCAATTTGTCGTCGGTGAAGTGGGCGATTGAGCGCCTCGGCTATACGCCGCAGGTGAGTCGCGATCCCGATGTAGTGCTGCATGCCGACAAACTGCTGTTGCCGGGCGTTGGCACCGCGCAAGCCGCGATGAATCAGTTGCAGGAACGCGACCTGATCGATCTGATCAAAGCCTGTACGCAGCCGGTTTTAGGCATTTGCCTTGGCATGCAGCTGCTCGGACGCGGCAGCGATGAGAACGGCGGCGTCACCACGCTTGGCCTGGTGGATGAACCGGTTTCGCTGATGGATACCCAAGGTTTGCCGCTGCCGCACATGGGCTGGAACCAGATCACCGCACAAGCCGGTCATCATCTGTTCCGCGACATTCCCGACGGCAGCTATTTCTACTTCGTGCACAGCTACGCCATGCCAGTGAACGCCGCCACCATCGCCCAGTGCGATTACGGCCATCCGTTCACCGCTGCCTTGCAGAAAGATAACTTCTTCGGCGTGCAGTTCCACCCGGAGCGTTCGGGCAAAGCCGGCGCGCAGTTGCTGAAAAATTTCCTGGAGATGTGATGATTATCCCCGCATTAGATTTAATCGACGGCAAAGTGGTGCGTCTGCATCAGGGCGATTACGGCCAGCAGCGCGACTACGGCAGCGATCCACTGCCACGCTTGCAAGATTACGAACGCCAAGGCGCGGAAGTGCTGCACCTGGTGGATTTAACCGGCGCGAAAGATCCGGCCAAACGTCAGATTCCGCTGCTCACCACCTTACTGCGCGGCGTGAACGTGCCGGTGCAAGTTGGCGGCGGCATCCGCAATCGCGATGATGTCGCGGCATTGCTGGCGGCGGGCGCGACGCGTGTTGTCGTCGGTTCTACTGCTGTTAAGCAACAAGAAGAAGTGAAAAGCTGGTTCAGCGAGTTTGGTGCCGACGCCATTGTGCTGGCGCTGGACGTGCGCATTGACGCCAATAATCGTAAAGAAGTGGCGATCAGCGGCTGGCAAGAAGCGGCGGGCGTGACGCTGGAAGAAGTGATTGGCTGGTATCAACCGGTCGGTCTTAAACACGTGCTGTGCACCGATATTTCGCGCGATGGCACGCTGAGCGGCTCCAACGTCGAGCTGTATCAAGAAGTTTCTGCGGCCTTCCCGGACATTGCGTTCCAGTCTTCTGGCGGCATTGGTTCACTGGATGACATCGCCGCGCTGCGCGGCAGCGGCGCGCAAGGCGTGATTGTGGGTCGCGCCTTATTGGAAGATAAATTCACCGTAGCGGAGGCAATCGCATGCTGGCAAAACGGATAATTCCTTGTCTTGATGTGCGTGACGGACAAGTGGTGAAAGGCGTGCAGTTCCGCAACCACGAAATCATCGGTGATATCGTGCCGTTGGCGCAGCGCTATGCGCAAGAAGGTGCAGATGAATTGGTGTTCTACGATATCACCGCCTCTTCTGATGGTCGCGTAGTGGATAAAAGCTGGGTGTCGCGTGTGGCAGAAGTGATTGATATTCCTTTCTGTGTGGCCGGCGGCATCAAAAGCGAAGAAGATGCCGCGCGCATCCTGCAATTCGGTGCCGACAAGATCTCCATCAACTCGCCAGCATTGGCCGATCCGACGCTGATCACTCGCCTTGCCGATCGTTTTGGCGTGCAGTGCATCGTGGTGGGCATTGATACCTGGTTTGATGAAGCCAGCGGCAAATATCACGTCAATCAGTACACCGGCGACGAAGCGCGTACCAAAGTGACCACGTGGGAAACGCTGGATTGGGTGCAGGAAGTACAGAAACTGGGCGCCGGCGAAATCGTGCTGAATATGATGAACCAGGACGGCGTGCGCAACGGCTACGATCTGGTGCAACTGAAGAAAGTGCGCGACGTCTGCAAGGTTCCACTCATCGCCTCCGGCGGCGCGGGCACCATGCCGCACTTCCTCGAAGCCTTCGAGCAAGCCAATGTTGATGGCGCGCTGGCCGCTTCGGTGTTTCACAAACAAATTATCAATATCGGCGAGTTGAAAAACTTCCTGATCGACAACGGTGTGGAGATTCGCGCGTGTTAACAGCAGAACAACTGACCAAACTGGATTGGGTCAAAACCGCGGGCATGATGCCTGTGATCGTCCAGCACAACGTTTCCGGCGAAGTGCTGATGCACGGTTATATGAATGAGGAAGCGCTGCAAAAAACCCTCAGCGAGGGCAACGTCACCTTCTTCTCGCGCACCAAGAATCGCTTGTGGACCAAAGGCGAAACCTCTGGCCACTTCCTGCAAGTCGCCAGCATTACACCGGATTGTGATAACGATACGCTGCTGATTTTAGCCAACCCGATTGGCCCAACCTGCCATCTCGGCACCTCCAGTTGCTTCTCACCTGCGGCACCAGACTGGACGTTCTTGTATCAGTTGGAGCAACTGCTGGCTTCACGCAAAACCGCCGATCCGGAGAGTTCGTATACCGCGAAACTCTACGCCAGCGGCACCAAGCGCATCGCGCAGAAAGTCGGTGAAGAAGGCGTAGAAACCGCGCTGGCCGCCACGGTCAACGATCGCCACGAACTGACCAATGAAGCGTCAGATCTGCTGTATCACCTGATGGTGCTGTTGCAGGATCAGGAGCTGGATTTGAGCACCATCATCAATAATCTGCGTGCGCGTCATAAATAACGGATTGTGCAACATACTGCTCAAAATTGGCTTCTACGGCTAATTTTGAGCAACATACTTCTCAAAAAATCAAATGCGAACTAGAATTGAGCAAGATACTGCTCAATAGGCTCTCGCATGCTTACCTTACAAATCTATCTTGATGGCCGTTGGCAAGATGCCGCACTGCTCGATTGCAAAGAGCCGCTCAAAGGTCGCGATAGCGAAGCCTTACTGGCTTACGACTTCAATTACGCCGTTGACCATCTGGATCGCAACGATATTGCCAGTTGCAGTATCAATTATCCGGTGATGCTGATTGGCAGCCACTTCGCCAAACCTTGGTTCGGTTTTCTTGACGACATTATTCCCGCCGGGGCAAGCAGACGTTACTGGATTACGCTACTTGGTCTGCAAGGTAAAACCGCCAGTGAGCAGGATTTTGCGCTGTTAAAAGCGGGTACTATCGCGCCCGTTGGCAACCTACGTATTAAGGAATCCTTACCGCAGTTGCCTGCAAACAGTCAGCTTAAAAGTCGGCGCTTCCCCGCTGAATGGGCGATCGAGCGTGATACTGATTTTCTTGAATATGCGCAGCAGATGGGCGCGGCGAGCGGCGGTGCAACGGGCGCTGGCGGTGAAGCACCAAAACTATTGTTGCGCCGGAATAGCAACAGCGAAGTATGGATTGATACCTGGCAGGATGATCCGCTAAATCAAGACACTGCCTATCTGGTTAAATATCCGCGCGGTGCACGTAGCCCGATTGATTGCGATATCCTGCGGGCGGAATACCATTTCTATCATGAGTTACATGCGCTGGGCGTTGAGACTATCGACACCCAACAGATGTTGCTATGCGAAGGTGAACGCTATCCTTCGCTTTGGTTGCCGCGTTTTGACGTGGATTTTAGCTCTGGCCAAAAAGTGCTGTATGGATTGGAATCAGTTTATTCCATCATGCAAAAAGCGCCCGGCAGCTATCTCAACCATTTTGAAGTTCTGCAATCTTTGGTAGATAAGCTGAAACTCGATGCTGAGCAAACTGCTCAACTGATAATCGAGTGGGTTAAACGTGACATGCTGAATATCGCTTTCGGCAATTCAGATAATCATGGCCGCAATAGCGCCATTCTCAAGAAACCCACGGGAATGGGCTTGTCCCCGGTTTATGATTTCGCCCCAATGAAAGCCGATCCCGAAGGCATAGTGCGTACTACACAATGGGGCTCGCCTTTCGAGGAAGGCGGCCATTATCAATGGCAGCTGATTGCCCAACAGCTTAATGACTTGGCTCCCCATGATGTTTTGCTCGCGGAATTGGGTGCGCTGGCGAAAAAACTGAAAGGATTGAAGGCGCGTTTGGCGGCGCGTGGCGTGCCGACGTCAATACTGGAAATGCCGGGCATCGGTTTTAATTATCTGGATGAACGCATCGCAGGATGGCAATTATGAAAAAAAACCTGTCTCCTTTTGAGCGTGAGGCAATGCTGCTAGACCTGTTGCAACAGTTCATCGAAGAGAAATTCACGCAAGGGGCGTTATTGATGCAATTGCGTAAAAAGGTGTTGGGCTTCTCGCAAGATCGCTACGCGGCACTGGCTGGAATCAGTCGTCGCACACTCTCTGACATTGAACAGGATAAAGAGAGCATCACGTTGACGACATTAAACCGGGCATTCAAGCCATTAGGATTAAAGCTGGGTTTATTGCCGCGCCAAACGCATATGATGCAAGCGCTGCTGACCCAACTTGCTAAACAAGGAGACCGCCATGACCACTCATGAAAAACTGCTCGCCCTGCTCGATCAACATCAAGCTCGATATCGTGTGATGGAACATGAAGCGACCGGTAAATGTGAAGCGGTGGCAGCGATTCGTGGTACGGAAGTGGGTCAAGGCGCGAAGGCGCTGGTGTGCCATGTGAAAGGTAACGGCATCAAACAGCATGTATTAGCCGTGCTGCCCGCCGACCAACAAGCCGATCTCAGCAAAGTGGCTGCCGCAGTGGGTGGGCGTCGCGCATCGTTGGCTTCTCCGGCAGAAGTCGATGCGCTGACCGGCTGCGTATTTGGCGCCATTCCCCCGTTCAGTTTCCACGCCGATTTAATGTTGGTGGTCGACCCACTATTGTTCGAGCGCTATGACGAAATCGCCTTCAATGCTGGCCTGCTGGAGCAATCGGTGGTGATGGATGTGGTGGATTATCAAGCACTGCACAATGGTAACGTGATGAAAATAATCCAGTAATTGCCTTGATTAGCCCTGAGCGGTACTCTTCGTGCTTCCACATCACGTAAAAGAAGACCGAATTTATGGCAAGTTCTTGTTTTACCGCCCGCCTGCGTCAAACGCTGGCGCTGGCTGTGCTGGCAGGTTGCGCATTTGGTGCGCAGGCAAAAATTGATCAAGTGCGCTTCGCGGTTGATCCGACCTACCCTCCTTTCGAATCCAAAACCCCACAAGGCAAACTGGTTGGCTTTGATATCGACCTCGGCAATGCGCTGTGCGAGCAGATGCAAGCGAAATGCGTGTGGGTCGAGAGCCAGTTTGACGGCATGATTCCGGCGCTAAAGGCACGTAAATTCGATGCAATTTTGTCCGATATGGGCATCACCGAAGAACGCCTGAAGCAGATTGACTTCACTGTGCCGCTGTACGACACCCACACCCAGCTGATTGCGCGCAAAGGTTCTGGCCTGCTGCCGACCGCCGAATCGCTGAAAGGGAAAACCGTTGGTGTTGAGCAAGGTACAGTGCAGGAACGTTATGCGCTGGCCAAATGGCAGCCGCACGGCGTGCAAGTAGTGCCTTATGGTGACCAGGCACAAGTGGAAAGTGACCTGATTTCTGGTCGTCTTGACGTGGTGTTTACCGATGCGGCGCAAGCAGCAAACGGCTTTCTGAAGCATCCACAAGGCAAGGATTTCGAGTTAGCTGGCCCGATTGTGCAGGATCCGATTATCGGCCCAGGCACGGCGATTGGCCTGCGTAAAGGCGATACCGAGTTGAAAACCGCGCTGGATAACGCCTTCGCTGAAATCAAAAAGAACGGCACTTTCGACAAGATCCAGAAGCAGTATTTCGCGACGGATATCTCCATTCAGAAATAATAGATATTTTGCGGTTCATCAACAACTAATCGACATGATTCCAAATGAAATAGGGCACCATTTAATCGCCCTATTTTATTTCTTAGAAAAGTATATCGATAAATAAACTGATAAATCACAACAATGACGTTTATTGCCTCAGGTAAGCATACCTTGTATAATCGCAAAAAATCATTATCAGGATCGCGCACATGTCATTGTTAGAGAAAATATCAAACAAGCTTGGATATGTTATTCAACCGGCGGATAAACATCACCAAACAATTAGTGAATTAAACTCATTAAAATCGAAGCTCAACGAAAAAAACGATAATAAAACTGAAGACAACACTCAGCACCTGTACCAGATAATAAATGAACGAGATATAGAAATAAAAAACCTGGCACAGGTAATTCACAGGAGAGATGAACTAATTAATCATCTAAGACTTCATCTTCCAATGACTGATGAAACGTACTTGTTGCGTGATGAATTTAAACAGTTGCCCTATTCTGGCGCGGCGGTTCAAAAAGCATTAGATGATTATGATTTTAAAACTGTTCTTGATATTGGGGCTGGCGCGATGGCCCATTCAGAAGCATTTGCTAAGCATGGTAAATCAGTGACAGCAGTCGACTTTGGTGTTTCCATTTATTATCAGAAACACACTTTAAAGTCAGGCATTGAAATAAACCAAATAATTGGTGACTTCAATCTAATTGATTTCCCAGAAAAATACGATTGTGCCTGGGCATCACATGTTTTGGAACATCAGCCTAATGTCGATGGCTTCCTAAAAAAAATGGTTAGTCTGGTAAATGAAAACGGTGTCATTGCTATTACAGTCCCACCCCTCAAGCATGAAATTGTTGGCGGGCATGTTTCATTATGGAATGCAGGCTTAATATTATATCGTTTAGTTCTTGCTGGAGTTGACTGCACTTCTGCATCTGTCCTTTCAACAGGCTATAATATTAGTGTAATTGTCACTAAAAAATCGATAATTCCAGAAGGTATTGAATTCGATAGTGGCGATATTAGAAGAATAAAAAAATATCTCCCTGAAAACTTAGATTTCATTCCCAATGAAAATGATGATCCATTCAATGGCAACATTACTCGATTAAATTGGTAAGCACTCAAAACATCTGGCAATAGACGTGTGCTTGGGTGTTTGCAGTCGAGTTTCAGCTTGCACCATGAGGAACTATACTGCTGTGAACTCGAAAAGATTCTTTGTGCCAATTCATTTAAAGGATAACAACACGGTATGCAACAACAACATCACCCTTTGTTAAGCGCCTCACTGGGTACACAGCGTGAAATTGTGAGCTTCCATTTTGGCACTGATTCCCACCAACGCGTCTACATTCAGGCCGCTTTGCATGGCGATGAACTGCCTGGCATGGCCGTGGCGTGGTACTTGAAGCAGAAACTATTGGCGCTTGAATCGACTGGGTCATTGAAGGCTAAAATAACTTTAGTGCCCGTCGCCAATCCTCTGGCGTTGGGTCAGCATTGGCATGGAACTCATCTTGGACGTTTCCATACCCTTTCTGGACAAGATTTTAATCGCCGCTTCCCGGCTCTGGGTGATATTTTGGCCGCAGAGTTGGTAGATTCGCTCACTCAGAGTGAATTTGAAAACAAAAGACTAATTCGTGATGCCATTGATCGGCATTATCGCGACCTTATCGCACGTACAGAATTGGATGCACAACGCTTTACATTGATGCGAATGGCCAGTCAGGCTGATTTAATGATTGATCTGCATTGCGATTGGGATGCGCTACCGCATCTCTATACCACACCTCACGCATGGACGGATATTGAACCACTGGCACGCTGGTTAGGTAGCGAAGTTCAGCTATTGGCACAAATATCTGGTGGCGAGCCATTTGATGAAGCTTGTTGCGAACCGTGGATCACTTTAGCGGAGCGATTTGGCAAAGAATACCCTATGCCGCGCGGTTTATTGCCAGTGACATTGGAATTACGCGGTGTAGCTGATGTATCGCCTGAGCAGGCAGAGAAAGATGCGGACGCCATTATCAATGCTTTGATTGAAGGTGGATATATTGCAGGTGAATCTAATCAGTCCCCGGCCCTAATCAATCCGGCAACATCGTTAGCGGGATGTGAGTATATTTATGCCCCACATTCTGGACTGCTACTAAACCGTCGGAAATTAGGTGACATTATAAAGGCGGGCGAGGTGGTCGCGGAAGTTGTTGATCCCATCACAGATTTTGTAACGCCGTTGGTTGCAGAGTTTGGTGGGGTGCTTTATGCAAGGAATCTGACGAAATTCGTGACAACTGGGGCGCTTGTGGTACGGCTTGCGGGAGAAAATGCGGGTAGAAGCGGCGAGTTGTTGGTTGGATAAACTATGGAAACATTGAGCATTGTCCTAAATAAATGTTACTATTTGCACCTGTCTATGATTAAAAATAATTGATATGAAACTTGTAGATTCCCCGCTCTGTATTGATCTTGATGGCACTTTAGTGCGTACTGATACTTTAGTTGAAACTGCTATCTTGTTAATCAAGAAAAATCCATTTTACGTATTTAATATATTTTTATGGTTACTAAAAGGCAAAACGGTTCTTAAATATGAAATTGCTTCACGAGTAAAATTAAATGCATCGGCACTACCTTATAATGAGAGTGTTATCGATTATGCAATTAAGGAAAAAGCCAAGGGGAGAGAACTATGGTTAGTTACTGCTGCAAATGAGCTAATTGCTGCACCTGTTGCTCAGCACTTTGGTTTTTTTGATAAAATACTTGCTAGTGATAAAATAATAAACTTATCAGCCAGTAAAAAGGCAAAAAGGCTCATTGAAGAAATTGGTGATAAAAATTTCGATTACATGGGAAATTCAAAAGATGATCTCAAAGTATGGGAGCATGCGCGAAATGCTATTATCGTAGATCTCCCAGAAAAGTATGAGTCTGAAATCACTTGCCCTATAGTTGAAAAAATTCAATCATCAAAACCTTCGATTAAAATATGGTTAAAACAGTTGCGAGTTCATCAATGGGCAAAAAATGCGCTAATTTTTGTTCCATTTATTGCAGCCCATCAATTTTCCAATATAAATGGATTGCTTTTAAGTATTTTAGCATTCATTACTTTTTCACTATGTGCATCTAGTGTTTATATTTTAAATGATCTTTTAGATTTAGAGGCCGATAGGAAACATAATAAGAAAAAGTTTAGGCCATTAGCATCGGGAAATATATCACTAATCAATGGTTCATTAGCTACCATTTTTCTCTTAGCAGGTACGCTGATATTGTGTTTACTTTTACCAACTCAGTTTATCAGCATTCTAGCGGTCTACTATGTATTAACCTTACTCTACTCATTTTGGCTTAAAAAACTAATGGTTTTCGATGTGGCGACTTTGTCACTCCTTTACTCCATTCGAATCTTGGCGGGAGGAGCAGCGTCCAGTATCATTCTATCGAACTGGCTAATAAGCTTTTCAATGTTTTTGTTTTTTAGTCTTGCCATTATAAAACGAGTGGTTGAATTAAGGAGTGCTGGCGACTTGAATTCTAAACTTGCTGGTCGAGGCTATACACCATCAGACCTTCCTATACTGGTTTCAGCAGGGATATCTGCCGGATATATATCTATTCTCGTGTTTACTTTGTATATTGAAAGTGTTAGGCAAACATCCGCGATTGCAAATTATGAGCTTTTATATTTTATATCACCTATGTTATTTATTTGGCTTACTAGAATATGGCTTTTAACATGGCGAGATGAAATGCATGATGATCCTGTTGCTTTTGCCCTGAAAGATCTACCAAGCAAAATCATTGGTTTGATAATTGTAGTTATATTTCTTGTTTCGGCGGGAGTGTTCAATTGAATAATATTAGTCTGTTGCTTTTATTTTTAAGCGCAACATTTAGCGCCCTTGCAAGTGTTGCAATAAAATATACTGATCGTATTTTCAAATTCCAGTTTATAGAAAATGCTTTATTGAACAAGATACCGGCAATATTTCTTTATGGAATAGGTTTTGTTTTATACTCATTAGCATTGAAATATGCCACTGTTTCAAAAGCATACCCAATAATGGTCTCATTCGCAGTGTTGCAGTTGATTGCTCTTGGTGGATATTTCGGTGAGGAGCTCAATGCAAAGTTGTTTGTTGGCGCAGCGCTAATTATTACTGGCATCTTCATTATCAATTACAAATAACATTATGAAAAATAAAACTCTCATTTCAACATTAACTCTTTTGCTGATAATTCCATTACTATTTTTTTACTTTGCTAACAAAAAATACCCTATAACTGGTGATGGCAAAGAATATATTTTAATGTCTCAAGGCATAACCAGCCATTTATCGCCAAAGCTCACTCCAGATGACGCAGCGATGGTGCTCAATAACTTTAAAAAAAATGATAAAAATTTCAATGATTGGTATTTAGAATGTGCAAGTAGTGAAGTCTGCATTGAACAAAAAATAAAAAACTACAATTATTTCGAATCAAAAAATGGTGATTACTTTTCGTGGCATTTCTTTGGCTATTCAATTATTAATGCCCCATCATATTATCTTTATCAAGCACTAGGGAAGTCTCCAACGGCTTCTTTTGCTTTTATTAATAGCATATTCCTTTTTATAGCTTTTATATTAATAGTTATTAAACTAAAAGAAAGTTTTTTCTATAAAACAATATTAATATTAGCAACCTTGACCCCAACGACATTTAAATATTTAAAATGGAACCATCCCGAATCGATTACATTTAGCGCCATAATCATCTCGCTTATATACTTCAAAGAAAAGAAATTTATAACTTCCTCACTAATACTGGCTGTTTGTTCGATGCAAAACCCCCCACTGGCCTTTGCATCATTAATTATTTTTATTTATTCTGTTGTAAAAGAAATAGGTTTTGGTAGGGGGCTTATAACTGGCATTACTACATTATCACCTTCGGTAATTAAACACTTCATCTTTGGTGTAATAATGTCATTTATAATACTTGCACCAAGTATATTTTATTACATAAATTATGGAACAACAAATCTTATAGTATCACATGGTTTTTCAGACAAAAACCTAATTTCTTTTCATCGTCTTTGGGATTTTTATTTTGATTTAAACCAAGGAATGATTTTATTAATACCAGCATGCTTAATTTTTTTACTGTTGTTGCCACTCAACATTTCCAAATTAAAACGTAACAAAAACCTTAAGCTTTCTTTTTTATTCATTTCACTTAGCATTATCACTGCTATTCCATGCCTCACAACACCTAATTGGAACCCCGGGGGTGAAGATGTTCTCAGATATGTTTATTGGAATTCTGTATTCATAGCATTTTCTTTCGCAGAACTATTTAACTCACTTACAAATAAAAAAATAAAGAAAGCGATTTTTTCTTTATACATATTAACCCATCTGGCATTGCTATTAATGGTGAGTCAGGGGAAATGGTTTGCACGTGATGCATTACAGTTGTCGTATCCTGCACAGCTTGTAATCGAAACTCATCCGAGATTATATAACCCGACTCCAGAAATAATCGTTGAACGGTCAATAAATTCCGAAAAGAATTCCGCACAGTATTTTGGTAGTGGAAAAAGCCTCATGGTTATAAATAATGGCAATCTTGTAAAAGAAATGGGTAATACTGCTCAAACAGTGCCCGAATGTTCTGTAAGAAGTTTAATTACAATTGAAAATATCACTTACAAAAATATGGCTGCTGGTTGTTTAGTCTTTCGCGGAAAAATATCAGGATTATTTCCATACCCATTACCCAAAGTATCTAATGGGTTCTCTTTAAATTATGATCTGGAAAACTTAAATTACAGTATTGGTTGGAGCGTGATCGAAAGTGGATTCCGGTGGAGTGATGGTAGTGAATCTTACATACCATTCGACTATAAACTTAAATCAGGTATGCCTAAAAAAATCAGATTGTACGGATTCCCGTACCAAGAAAACACTCCAGCAATTATTACATTAAACGGCGATGAGATTTTTGATGGAAATATAGTACTGGACAATGGTTATTTTGAAATACCAATACCTAAAGTGAAATTATTCAATGAAAATAACATAATGAAATTCACTTGGAAAAACCCATCTAAACCTAACAATGGTGATTTCCGACATATCAGTTTTGCTTTTAAACGTTTAGAGTTCTTAGAGTAACTTCAATTATTTTGGCCCCATATTTATGGGGCCGAATGCAAACGCTTTAATATTATCTTTTAAACGAATTGCATTGACGCCATAAAGCAAAAAAAAAACGCTCCGAAGAGGAGCGTTAATAGTTTTAAAGCAATAAGTATTAATCTAACCACTCAGTATGGAACACGCCGTCTTTATCAATACGCTTATATGTATGCGCACCGAAGTAGTCGCGCTGAGCCTGAATCAGGTTAGCCGGCAGTACTTCTGAACGATAGCTATCGTAATAGGCAATCGCCGCAGAGAAGGTCGGTGTTGGGATACCATTCTGAATTGCGTAAGAAACAACATCACGTAGTGCCTGCTGATATTCGTCTGCAATATTCTTGAAATATGGGTCTAACAGAAGGTTGGCGATGTTTGCATCTGTTGCATAAGCATCGGTGATTTTCTGCAAGAACTGAGCGCGGATAATGCAACCAGCACGGAAGATCTTAGCAATCTCACCATAATGCAGGTCCCAGTTATTCTCTTCTGATGCAGCACGTAACTGAGAGAAGCCTTGAGCATAAGAAACGATTTTGCCCAGATACAGAGCACGACGAACTTTCTCAACGAACTCGGCTTTATCACCAGTGAAGGCTTTAGCCTGCGGGCCACTTAGAACTTTCGAAGCCGCAACGCGCTGGGATTTCAGAGAAGACAGATAGCGAGCAAATACTGATTCAGTGATCAGAGACAGCGGCTCACCGAGATCCAAGGAACTCTGGCTAGTCCATTTACCCGTACCTTTGTTAGCGGCTTCATCGAGAATCACATCAACCAAATATTTACCGTCTTCATCTTTCTTCGTGAAGATGTCTTTGGTAATGTCAATGAGGTAGCTGCTCAGCTCACCGTTGTTCCATTCAGTGAAGGTTTTAGCCAACTCTTCATTGTTCAGACCCAACGCACCTTTCAGTAAAGCGTAGGCTTCAGCAATCAGCTGCATGTCGCCGTATTCGATGCCATTGTGCACCATTTTCACATAGTGACCAGCGCCATTCGGGCCGATGTAAGCAACACAGGCTTCACCATCTTCCGCACGCGCAGCGATTTTATCGAGGATTGGTGCAACCAGCTCATAAGCTTCTTTCTGACCGCCAGGCATGATTGAGGGACCTTTCAATGCGCCCTCCTCACCACCAGAAACGCCGGTGCCGATAAAGTTGAAGCCCTGGTCAGACAATTCCTTGTTACGACGGATGGTGTCTTTGTAGAAGGTATTGCCGCCATCGATCAAGATATCGCCCTTATCTAAGTGTGGCGTCAATGATGCGATAGTTTTATCAGTTGCTTCACCAGCTTGAACCATCAAAAGGATACGACGAGGTTTTTCAAGCGATTCAACAAACTCTTCAACAGTATAGAAAGGAGCCAGTTTCTTACCTTGATTCTCAGCGATGACTTCATCAGTCTTCTCACGCGAACGGTTGAAGATAGAAACAGTGTAACCGCGGCTCTCGATGTTAAGAGCCAGATTACGGCCCATAACTGCCATACCTACAACGCCGATCTGTTGCTTGGACATTACATACTCCTGTCTGTGGTCCCGCATGGTGTTACCAGTAACACCATCCTATAAGTGACCAATATGTTAACTCAGGATAGCTGACAATGGGTAATGATTGGTGCGGTGATAGAATGAAATAATTATAAAAATAATTACTTATTTAACAAGGAATTATAGAGATTTGTGTAACTTTCAATCATCCGGTCTGCTGTAAACAAAGCTTCAAAACGCTCATGTGCGGCTTTGCCATACATTTGTGCTTGCGGTGGATTGTTCCAGATGGAATCCATCGCAGCCCGAAGCGCTGCAGGATTCGAGGGCGGTACGACCAATCCTGTCAACTTATCTATATTGATATAGGTAGTTCCCGTACCGATTTCACTCGAAATCAGAGGCTTGGAATACAATGCTCCTTCGAGTAAAGAAATACCAAATGCTTCTGACCGTAAATGAGAAGGAAAAACCAAACAGGTACAAAGTTGTAACAACGCCGACTTATCTTCATTTTCAAGTGCACCTAAGAAGAATATATTGTTGACGCCTAATTGCTCTGCTTGAGATTTAAGTTCAGCTTCAATCGGACCTGCACCAACAACAACTATCGGATAATCGCTATTTTGCGCGGCTTCGATAAGAATATGAAGCCCTTTGTAATATCTAAAAGTACCAACAAAAAGGAAAAAGCCAGCCCCAAAGCGTGCGCGCCACTTCTCAAGCACAGTTGAAGAAGTGTTTTGATAAAACTTCTTGTCCAAACCATAGGGAATGACATCAACTTTATTTTTAAATTGTTGTAGTGTTGGACTGCTCTCCACATAGTTTGGCGAAGCCGCTACGATTCGGTTAACACTGTTTAAAAACCCATTCATTAATGGAGAATAAATTTTTAATAAAGACTTCTGCTTAACAATATCTGAATGGTAACTCACCACAGAAGGCTTTTTTATGCGTGATGCAAAATGCATAAAATCCATAAACGGATAGGGGAAATGATAATGGATAATATCAGCTTCCGACGCAAGAGCTTTAAAGTCTTTAATGGCTTTAAATGAGAACGGTGTAGAAGCAAATTCACATAACGTTTTAACTCGATAAATAGAGTGGCTGTCGATTTTTTCGTTATTACTTGCACCATGTGGACTATGAGTGAAAACAGTAGACTCAATACCTGCCCTTACCCCTCCCTCAGAAAGTTGATAGATTACCTGCTCAATGCCGCCAAAAGTGTCTGGATAATATGTTTTGTAGCAATGAAGAACTTTGATCATAAGGATTCAGCGACCTGCTTATAGGCTTCAATTGTCTTATCGGCACAGAGTGACCAGGTGAATTGCTTTGCTCTGGCAAGCCCCGAATCTATCATTAATTGTCTTTTATCAATATCTTCAATCATCATTCTTAGATACAAAGAGAGATTTTCAACGTCTTGAGGATCATGTGTTAGTGCTGCATTTCCAACGACTTCTGGTAAGGAACTCACGTTGGAGCATATAACTGGTGTACCTGAAGCCATTGCTTCTAGCACGGGTAAACCGAAGCCTTCATAAATTGAAGGGAAAACAAAACTATTTGCAGCACTATATAATGCTGGAAGATCATTCCCCGGTACAAAGCCGAGATATTTCAACCACCCCTCACTTTGTCCCTTACGAAACAATCTAAAAAGATCCTCATTATCCCAGCCATTAAAACCGCTAATAACCAAGGGGAAGTTTTTCTTTTCAACAGCTGACAAGCAATCATATGCTTTCAGCAGTGTTAATATGTTTTTCCGAGGTTCGATAGTTCCGGTATATAGAAAGTAAGACTTCCACATTAAGTTGTATTTATTTAATACAAATTGCACTTCGTTTTCATTTCTTTGATGAAAATCAGCGTTGCATGCCAATGGCGCAACGACCACTTTATCTTGTTCTAGTCCAAAGAAATTTACCACTTCATCTTTAGTAAAGTGCGAGTCTGTAATAAGTGCATTAGCTCGTTCGACAGTACTGAACAGCTCTTTTTGTAATAACTTGACTCGACCGGCTGGATGAAATTGTGGCCAATGAAATACCGAGAGATCATGGATAGTCGCTACAGAACATTCAATTTTTGGCGGCAAATAATAATTAGGACTATGAAAAATATGGTTATTAAATTTTCTTAATACTAATGACTTAGCATAAGGTATGGTCAACCGATATATTTCACTAGCTATCTTGCTCTTTTTAATTTGTTGCTTTA
This sequence comes from Pantoea sp. CFCC18179, assembly GCF_059412405.1. Classification (NCBI taxonomy): domain Bacteria; kingdom Pseudomonadati; phylum Pseudomonadota; class Gammaproteobacteria; order Enterobacterales; family Erwiniaceae; genus Pantoea; species Pantoea sp. CFCC18179. The sequence continues at coordinate 621,067 of NZ_JBNBPM010000001.1, forward strand.
CAGATTGCGCAGCTTTAGACGACTCTTCCGCAACAATTAACTTTGTCTTAATACTAATGCCATTCAAATAAGTTAGTTTCACTTGGTCTTTATTAAACTCAAGCTGTTTAGCAAGCTCGAGAGCGTATCGACCTATCCCTGTCAAGGGATATTTAATGCAGTCTGTAGAAAAAACTATATTTAACTTTTGATTCCCAGCATCCATTTTAATGTTTCTCTTAGTGGAATATTTTCTTGCTGGCAATTAATTACGCTGTTCAACAAACTTATGTCACCGCATAATTCTTTTATTTCATTAGGCCTTACGAAACTAGGATTTACTACAATCTTAATTTTATGACCGGTAAGTTCTTCGCATAAATCAACAACTTCACGCAATGAATACATAACACCTGAGGCAACATTAATTGTTTTACCAAAAGCATCACTCTGTAATAACAATGCATATTTTTTTACTAAATCGCGAACATCTGTGAAATCACGCCATACATCTATATTACCTAACTCAATAAGTTCCTCACGCTCGCGAAAATGTTTGACAATTTTAGGGATAAGGAAATTTTCTGCCTGTCCAATTCCAGTGTAATTAAATGGCCTAACAATAATCAGCGGGAGCTTATCTTTAAATAACCAAGCCATATACTCCATAGCCAGTTTACTAACCGCATAATCATTTGCAGGGTTGACAGAGATATCTTCGCTCAGTTTTCCGGGTGTATTGTTTCCATATACATTTGCACTGCTGGCTAGTAATACCGCTTCAGGGCTTTTTGCAGTTTCAGCCAAAGCAACCAGCAAATTACGTGTCCCCGATACGTTAACATCATAAAATGCATTTGGATTAGCGTGGCCAACGAATGCAATAGCAGCAAGATGAACAACTATGTCAGGGGAAATTGCTTCTATAGCGGCTTTAACCTGCAAATTGTCGGTAAGATCAACCTGAAAATATTTATCTGCATTATCTGAAGCTGAGCCTAGACCATATACATCATATCCGGCAGCGGATAATTCCGCTGCCATATAATGGCCCGTAAAGCCCTTGATGCCAGTGATCAATGCTTTTTTGCCATTAGTCATATTAGAATGAGAATCCTTGTTCGTTACGACGCATATCTTCTGCCACCATCATCGCACAAAGTTCTTCTAACGTGGTTTTTGGTTCCCACCCCAGAACATTTTTAGCTCGTTCTGGATCACCAATTAGCAACTCCACTTCTGCAGGACGATAGAACTTAGGATTGACTTTTACAACGATCTTGCCCGTTGCCACGTCTACAGCAACTTCTTCTTCGTCTTTACCTTCGAAACGTAACTCGATATTTGCAGCTTTAAATGCCATCGATACGAAATCACGTACGGTCTCGGTGCGGTTTGTTGCTAGCACAAAGGTGTCGGGCTGCTCGGCTTGCAGCATCAGCCACATACCTTCAACATATTCTTTTGCAAACCCCCAATCGCGCTTAGCATCCATATTGCCCAATTCAAGAACATCGAGTTTACCAAGCTTAATTTTAGCTACGGAATCAGTAATTTTTCGCGTTACAAACTCTTGCCCACGCAGTGGAGATTCATGGTTGAACAAGATCCCACTCGAAGCAAAGATGTTATAGCTTTCACGATAATTGATCGTCATCCAGTGAGCATATAACTTAGCAACACCGTAAGGGCTGCGCGGATAAAATGGCGTATCTTCCTTTTGCGGTATAGCTTGAACTTTACCAAACATTTCGGAAGTTGATGCCTGATAGAAACGGATCTGCGGATTTACAATGCGGATAGCTTCAAGAAGGTTTACCGGTCCAATGCCAGTAATTTCGGCAGTAGTGAGAGGTTGGTCAAAAGAAACACCAACGAAACTCTGTGCCGCCAGATTATAAACTTCTGTCGCCTTACTTTCCTGCAGCAAGCGAATACTGGACGAGAGATCGGTCAAATCATATTCGACTAAATGTAATTGAGGGTGATTTTTAATACCTAATTCTTCAATACGCCAGAAATTTACAGAGCTTGTGCGTCGGTAAGTACCATAAACATTATAGCCTTTGTTTAGTAAAAGCTCTGCAAGGTAAGCACCATCTTGTCCTGTAATACCAGTGATAACTGCGCTTTTCATTTAATCATAACCTTTTAATCAATGAGTTTTGAAATTAGATTTTTTGCACTTTGTGACCAGCTCAACCAATTTATTAATGATGAGCTAGGATGAGAATTATTCTCATAAAGTTTTGACCACTCCTTAACAGCATCCGCTAATGCTTCTGGGTGGTTGGATCTGAAGTAATACGCACCATCCCCTGCAACCTCACGCAGCACGGGGATATCGCGCGATATGAGTGGTTTATTATGCTGAGATGCCTCAATTAGAGGTAGTCCAAAACCTTCATCTTCGGATGGGTATAATAAACAGTCAGCGTTTTGGTATAGTTTGCTTAATAATTCATCGCTGGCATTATCAAACCAGAATAATTTCTGATTCAAAAGCGGATGATTTTTAATCACGCTAACCATTTCAGGTATGGTTCTCCGTGCATTATCAGGCAATCCTTTCCAGCCTTCTTTGCCTACAATAACCAAATTAGATTGTGAGCCTTCTTTCCATAGCCTATCGAATGCCGCTATCGCTTGTAAGTGCCCTTTGCGAGGCTCAAGGGTCCCAACCATTAAAAAAGAAAGATTCTCATTAATTCGACTGACCTTGTCAAGATCAAGGGGTTCAATTCCTCCTGAAGGCAAGGTGGATGCTATATCCGCACCAAGATGAGAATAATCAAATTTCAATCTTGAGTTCTGCAATTCTTTCTCAAAAATATATTTTTTAATTTCGTTTGCAACTGCATTTGTGTCGCACACAATTTGATCTGAATATTCAATAACTATATCAAGCCATTTCGAAAAGCCTTCATTACTTCCTGGTGGGAAGAAATGAGTTTTAGTTACTGGCAAGATATCATGAATTATAAATGCTATTTTTACGTTTTGTTTTATTAGTGACTCATAAAAACCACACATCTCAGCTTCGATGACTAAATCACACGCTAATTCAGATGAAAGATAAATATCGCCATCATTAATATCAACGCATCTATCCGGCCCTAAATAAGGAGTTATATTCGGATAAAGCTTAACCATGAAACTATTAGCTTCACGCATTGCAAAAAGATCATTTTCTTTTTGCAAATAAACCGGAACAATATCAAAATTACTATCTGCCAATTGAATTAGCTCAATTAACAAGCAGCGAGTCACTCGTTCAATTCCGGTCCACAAATCAGAATTTTTGATTAATGAAACATCAAAATAAACTCTCTTTTTAGACTTGAGCCGTGGGAAGTTATTTGTTAGCAAACCCGCGTAGTGTGCATACTCCTTTTCATTCAGGTCTAGTTTTTCAATCACATGGTTTATAGTAACATTGACAGCGTTATAACCAGCTTCTATGTGGTTAAAGCATGATTCTGCACTACTTGAAGGACTATGTATATCTTCGATAAATTGCATTGAAAGCTTCCCTAATTTCTCTCTCAATGTTTCATCGGAAATTAAACTTTCTAAAGCTAACACAAGATCATTGATATCAAACTGATCATTAAGCTTTATGATTTTGTCGTCAGGTAATTCAACCATTGAACCATTAGCATTAACAATTGTGGCTAGACCATAGTTCATACAATCTAGGACGGCCGCCGAGGTTTCACCTCGCGATAAGGAACGAAGTTGCACACCTATGTCAGCTGCCGCCAAGTATTGACAATATAGCAAATCTGACGCCCAACCAGTTACCTCAATAACAGGTCTAAGTTTCAGCTTATCAATTAATGCTTCAATTGTTATTTTATAATCACCACCTAATTCGCCAACAAATACCATCTTTATTTTTTTATTTTCATTTTTTAATGCTATTGCTAGGGCTTCAATTAGAGTGTGATTAAGTTTTGATTGATCGAGAAGACCAAATGAACAAATTAAAATTGTATCATCATCAATATTTAGTGCTTTACGTACATTTTTTTTATTACGAGATAAAGGCGCTGCGCGTAATAAAGGAATATGTTCCCAATCAAGGAACATACTGTTTTTATACCATTTTCTCGCTAGATGCTTTGCATGGTCAGAATGGACTATTACGGCAATGGCATTGCTCAAAACGTTAAAGTTTGATGGATACTGAAACATTATTTGTTCATCATCATTTATTTCAGCCCTTTCAATTAGGGCTTTATAACCATGAGATGATATTAATTGCTCACACCAAATACGTTCTAGGCCAGCATGGGTTTCTTTGTAGCGATAATAGTTGCTAAGATAGAAATCATGCATACAAACAACACCGGGATAAATCTCAAGGATCTCATGCATATAATCATGAAATATTGAATTCCCCATTTGGTAAAGAATTCGCTCATAGTCATAAGCATTATCTAAAAACTCTTTTGTAGTAATAATTGAGTAATTGTCGGTTATCCGGAAATCAGATTGTGTCTCATCAATTACCACATCTATTTTATAATATTTAGATAATGCGGGTAACAACTCTTCGCTATAAAGGGCAATTCCTGATCGAGCTGGGCTTAACGGTGTAAAAAAGGCTAATCTTTTTTTAACGCTGCTTGTAGTATTGTTTGTAACAATCGGGTTTTCTTTTACTACTTTTTCAAGAGTGCTAAGCGCAACCTCTGCAGATGTTTCCCAAGAAAATGCTTGAGCGCGAGACAACCCCTTATCTTTAAGATCTTGGTACAGAATATCATCTGTCAGAACATTGAGGATTTTCTCCTTAATATCAGAGATATTGAATGGATCAAATAAAGCTTCATCATTACCAATCACCTCTGGCAAGCTGGTATTGCCTGCACCAATTACCACAGCACCACAAGCTAATGCTTCAAGCGCTGGCAAGCCAAAACCTTCATGTTTGCTAGGGAATACAAATATCTTACAAAGGTTATATAATTTGACTAGTTCTTCATCTGAAACGTAGCCAGTTATAATCATTGACATATGTTCTAATTTGTATTTTTTGGCATGATAACTTAAATTATCGATGTCAAATTGTGATAATTTACCTGCTAGCAAGAAGTCATATTTATTTCGGATTTCTGCAGGTAACTCACTTAACGCCTTTAGCAGTGCTGGAAGATTTTTGCGCTCATCAGCCCCACCTGAATACATAACATAGGGCTTGCTAATATTAAATTTCATTTTTAATGAATCAATTTCAGAGGCACTTAAATCAATAACTCTAAAAATATCATCACATGCTGTTGAAATGTTAATGATGTCATCAGCTTTATCTTTGAAATATTCCTCACCCTCTTGCTTTGAAAAAGCAGAAATGGATAATAATTTTTTACATGCTTTTAAATATGCAATCTTTTCAAGATAAAATTTTCTATAGTTCGGATTAGGGTCTAAATATTGTTCAGGATTATGTAATGGTATTAGATCATATAACGTTGTCACAACAGGAGTGGTATTATCAAACTCACCGACACTTAATACACTATCGTCCTGATACCCCTCAAACATAGCAGGAACATAAATGACATCAGGTTTATGGCTTTTGATAAAAGCCTCTCTGATTATTTTTGCATTATTATTATTAAGGTGGTTTGAGATTTGTTCATAAGCACAAGGACCTGCAGGATGCCAGAATTTTAATGAAGATCGCCCTACTAAAGGCGTGAATTCATTCACTAAGCCCATAGCTGGAAACGCACCATTAGCTATCAAAATAATTTCATGGTCTTTACTTATTGCTAACTTAATCAGAGATTTGATAATCGCACGCGTATAACGACCTATTCCGCGAAATCGACTCTCTGATTGTAATCCTTGCATATCAATAGCTATGCGCATCACTCGTTCCCTCTTTGCTTTTTGAGCATTTTGATCTTTTTCATATTGATCAAAGTATCTCTGGAGTTATCATTTTCATCCCTGACACTGATCACTGACGATTTGTTATTATTCACCCCGTGTAAATAGAGTGACTTTAACTTACCATATAGACCGAATTTCTTTGAAACAAATACTACAAGCTTTCTAATTTGATAATTAGAGAGTAATTTTTTTGCTACAGCTAATATTAATCTCATTATTTTTTGTTTGAATTGGATAGGTTTACACCATTTTATCTTCAAACTATTTATTGATCGTAATGGTTTAGTAAGTCTCCATGATTTACTTTCGTAAACATTACTCAACACGTGCTGATGGTACCACAACTGATCTGTCAATTCTTTATTCTTACTTTTAAGATCTAATACTTCATTTTCAATTACTGATGATTTAATATCATCGTGAAGTTTCTTTAATTCTTTATCCTGTTTCTCAAGTTTAATTTTTAATTTTTCTTCAATATCTTTAAATTGCAAACTTAGATTTCTGAAATAGATGTTTTCTAATTCAGTTGCCATTTCAGAAAGTTTGATATTATCTTTTTTCCAGCCGTGTTTATGTTCAGCATACAAAAATAGATTTTTCTCCGCAATACTGTCCTCATCTGGGACAGTAATACGCCAATCATAGTATTCTTTGTTAAATAAAAATTCGAACGGAACTAAATAATTTAACAATGAAAATCTAAGTTTCTCAATAAATAAATCGTCATCTTTTTTAATGAAGGCAAAAGGAGAGTCACCAATAATTTCACTTGGCTTCCCCCAAAGCATTGCTTCGAGTCCCATACTTGAATTAATGGTTATGATTTTTTTACACAGAGCAATGAATTCCTGAGGTGAATAATTTTCACTCCCAGTAACTATATCTTTGTATTCAATACGTCCGAATGGATGCTTTCTAACTAATACATCGCTGTACTTGCTTTTCGAATAATTGATAACTTCTGTATTATCAAAACCATTGCTAAATGCAATTATATTTGAGTCATCTTCAACCTGAAGAGGCACACCGATTTCATACTCATCAAAATTTCGAATAGGTTTAACATCTTTTAAAAAAAGACTTAAGAGGGCGGTTCGCCCTAACTTTGAATAGTTATCTTTAGCAGATTTGTAATTTTCAAATCTGCTCGCAGACTCAGTATTTCCATTTACACCACTAAAGTCAAAATAACAGGTTGGTAGATAAGTCGGCCCTCTTAAAGGGCCCATCTCATTGTGGATGACAGGAATATTATGTTTTTTTGCAATCGCTTTAATTGAGGGGCAGTTCGACCATAAAACTATCGCTTTAACATCACAATCATTACGTATTTCTTGCAATTGTTCATTAAATTGCTTCATGAGTGGTTCATATTCTTTAGTCAGAATATGTTCCCATACAAGATTTTTAGATTTAAGTTCTTGTTCAAGTGTTGTAAATACTTCACTAGTCCAAATAAGCTTATCTAAACTTTTCAACTCTTCATCAGTTGGTAGCGTTGAATTGAAGTCCTGCAACCAGTTGTTAGGTATATGTGCGGGTACACTTTGAAATATTTTTTCATGCCCTATGTGCAGTGCATGTTCACTCGGGAAGCGTTTAACACTTAAATAAAATGCAGTTAGGAAAGTTTCATAGGAATATTTAACATCATACGGAAGCCAAAAGAAAAGATACTTTGATTTCTTACTTACCATTACTAACGCTCGCCTCAAGTTGTTGATGTTTTTCCATTACCAAATGCTTTATTTTTTTATTATTTTCATGTCTGCTGGAATATGTAACATGCCACCAAAATTTTCTTTTAAAAGTTCAACTGGCGTGTTCACAGTAAAGACTTTTGCACAAAATATTCTGTCATAAAATTCAGTTGAATAGACATCAGGCTTTATACCAATATCAATGCGATATTCCCCCATATAAAAAGGCATATCAAAGTCCCAACTGATAATTACATGCTCGCCAGATTTGAGATTATCTAGCCGAGTATCATAATAATTTGAATTCATACTCAAAATTGGAAAACCGTTTTTGTCTCCAATTAACATGCCTACACATGCTCCAGATGACACATCACTATTACATCTAATGACTGCTTGTACGGTTACTTTATCTTTCGCATAGAGAGTCGCAATCTCTTCACCAACACTGTTCAACAACTTGAAGTCAAGAAATTCAAGTTCAAGACTTCCAGCACTTTCTTGTAATGAGTTTTGCCTTAACGATGGATTAATCGATATATCGGGATCTAGTTTATGGTTAAATATCAATCCAGTATTTTCTTGTTCTTTGATAGAAACTTTATTTTCAACTAGTGAGTTTTGATATAGATCACACACTTTTCCCGCAGGGCCAAAGGCTTTAACTTCACCATCTGCGATATAAACAGCCCGTGAGCAAAATTGACGCACCTGAAAGAGCGCGTGACTTACAAAAAGTATCGTCACATTATCTTCAAGCATTTTATTCATGCGCTGCATACATTTGGCCTGAAACGCCAGATCACCGACACTCAAAGCTTCGTCAACAATAAGAATGTCGGCTTTTACAGCTGTTGCCACTGAAAAGGCCACGCGTGCTTGCATACCGCTGGAATATGTGCGGACAGGAGAGTCAAAGTAATCACCGATACCAGCGAAATTTTCAACATCGCGAATCATCTCATCCATATCATCTTCAGCGATTCCCAATAATTGACCTGCGATTATTGCATTTTGGCGTCCGGTAAAATCGGGATGAAATCCCATCCCTAATTCAAGTAACGCAGCGATTCGCCCTTGTGATTTGACCTGCCCTGATGATGCGGTTGTAGTCCCTGTAATAATTTTCAGTAATGTACTTTTGCCAGCACCATTCACACCAATGATGCCAACTGCTTCACCTTTCTCTATTTCAAATGAAACATTGTTTAATACATTTTTTTCGTGGTAGCGCTGCCGTTTGCTTGGTGAAATCCATTCGATTAATCGGTCTATTTTTCGAGGGTATTGTTTATAGCTTTTACTGACATTCTCAACTTTTATGCTATACATTACAGTTCGTCCACCATATCTGCTGCATGTTTCCTAAATAGATATAATCCTAAAACACAGAAAACAATAGCAATTAATGCCGTCCATTTCATCGCGTAAAAACCTGGCATTGTATTGTGAACAAACACATCATGATATCCATTAATAATTGATGTCATGGGATTAAATCCTAACCAGCCTTGAGCCCAAACTGGGAGTGTATTATAAACGTAAACTACAGGGGTGAACCAAAACCAAAACTGCAAAAGTACAGTTACGAATTGACCAACATCCCTAAAAAACACATTTAATACACCTAATGTTATTCCTAAGCCGCTTGCGAATAATATTTGCACAACCAAAATAGGCACTATGTAAATGACATTTTCTAGAGGGAAGTTACCTGTAAATATTAAAAAAACAAGAAACAAGGAAAAAATAATCAAAAAATTAAGTATACAAGATATTATTACAATAACTGGTAAACAAATCCTTGGGAAGGTGACTTTTTTTATCAGATTAGCGTTTTCAATGAAGACCACTTGCATGCGAGATAGAATCTCTGCAAACAGCCCCCATGTTAATATCCCTGAACATAAATAAATACTGTATGCGAAAGGCCCTGTTGCCTGGGGTAATCTTGCCTGCATTAATTGTGAAAAAATCACCGTGTAAACAGTGATCATCGCTAGTGGTTGTAGTACAAGCCAGGTTGCGCCTAATATGCTCATCTGATAACGTGATTGAAAATCTCGCTTAACACTACTCCAGACAAACCCGCGGTAGTTATAAAGTGCAATTAGGTTATTTCTCACTACTTAGCTCCATTGATCACACCTAGCAGTTCATCAGTTTTTTCTTTCATTAGCGTAGGATTGTTTTTTGCCTCAACGTTAAGCCGCATTAATGGCTCTGTGTTAGAGGAACGAATATTAAAACGCCAATCACCGTAATCAATGCTAATACCATCCGTTGAATCAATAACACACTCTGCTGTTGAGTAACGACTTTTGATGGAATTAATTTTAGAAGCTGCATCTACAACTTTTGAATTAATTTCTCCACTACAAGGAAAAGCCTTCGTTCTTTCTTCAACTTGCTGAGATAGTGTTTGCCCTTTAACCGCCAGCAATTCAGCCACCAGTAACCACGGGATCATTCCACTATCACAATAAGCGAAATCACGGAAGTAATGGTGGGCACTCATCTCGCCGCCATAGATCGCATCTTCTTCACGCATACGCTCTTTGATAAACGCATGTCCAGTTTTAGACATCACCGGAATTCCGCCGGCTTTGGTCACGACATCAATTGTGTTCCAGGTTAAACGTGGGTCATGAATGATTTTCGCACCCTGCTCTTTCTTTAAGAAAGCTTCTGCCAAAAGGCCGACAATATAGTAGCCTTCAATAAATTCGGCATTTTCGTCAAATAAGAAGCAGCGGTCAAAATCGCCGTCAAAGGCAATGCCCATATCTGCCCGATGCTCACGCACAGCATCTGAGGTATCTTTGCGGCATTCAGGCAGAAGTGGATTAGGAATTCCGTTAGGGAAGTTGCCATCGGCCTGATGATGCACCTTGATAAAACTTACAGGTGTATTTGCTTGCTGGAATCTTTTCTCGATCTCATCAATGACATGTCCCGCCGCGCCATTTCCGGAATTGATCACCAGTTTCATCGGTTGTTTGAAGTTGGCTAAATCGATATACCCCATCAAATGGTCGACGTAAGCATCCAATACTGAAATTTGTTTGTACGAACCGCGCTTAACACTATCAACATCACCAAACTGATTAGCTTCAGCTAAATGCTGCACATCACGCAAACCGGTATCGCCGCTAATTGGACGCGCGCCTTCGCGTACCAGCTTCATGCCGTTGTAATTCATGGGATTGTGGCTTGCGGTGACTTCAATGCCACCATCGATGCCTAAATGAAAAGTGGCGAAGTAAATCTCTTCGGTACCGCTCATACCGATATCCAGCACATCAGTACCGGCATCCATCAACCCTTCCGCCAGCGCCATCTTTAATGCTTCGCTAGTCAGGCGAACATCACCGCCTAAGACAATCGTTTTCGGTTTTAAAAATTCGCCATAAGCGCGGCCAATGCGATAAGCAATATCTTCGTTTAGCTCTTTGCCCAGTTCACCACGAATGTCATACGCTTTAAAACAAGTTAGTGCTTCCATTTTTATCGGGTGTCCTTATTTTCCAGCAAATTGCTCTTTAATCATAATGAGGTCGTCATCACCTAAATACGAACCTGACTGAATTTCCAGCAATTCCAACGGAATTTTACCTGGATTTTCTAACGTATGTTGATGGCCGATTGGAATGAAAGTGGATTGGTTTTCAGTCAGCAATAAAGTTTTATCCTGAATGGTGACTTTTGCCGTGCCTGAAAGAATAACCCAGTGTTCAGTACGGTGATAATGCATCTGCAATTCAAATGACTCGCCCGGTTTGACCGTAATACGATTTACGTTAAAGCGGCCGGTATTAACGATTAAATCGCAACGTCCCCACGGCCAATAGGTTTCGCGATGGCGGCGATACTCACTACGGCATTCACTTTTTAGGAATTCAACGACGCGTTTGACATCTTGTACCTGATCTTTACGCGCCACCAAAACTGCATCTTTAGTATTAACGATGACTAAATCTTCCACGCCAATCGCTGCAACGAGCTGGTCTTCACTATTGATATAGCAATTTTTAGTGTTGTGCAGGAAGGTGTCGCCTTTAAGTGAGTTGCCAGCTGCATCTTTTTCATTCACTTCCCACAACGCAGACCATGATCCAACATCGCTCCAGCCAGCATCTAACGGTACAACTACTGCAGCATCCGTTTGTTCCATCACCGCGTAATCAACCGATTCATCAGGGCATGCGATGAAGTCGTCTTTATCAATGCTAATGAAGTCACTGCCCTCTTTTACATTGGCCATTGCACGGTGGCAGGCTTCAAGAATATCAGGACGGAATTTCTCCAGCTCTTGTAAATACCGTTTAGCGCGGAACATAAACATCCCGCTGTTCCAGTAATACTCACCTGAAGCGAGGTAATCTTCCGCGGTTTTCAGATTTGGTTTTTCTACAAAACGCTGCACGCCAAAAGGTGCGTCAGTCGCATCAGCAATTTGGGCTCCACGATGAATATAGCCATACCCCGTTTCAGGGCCAGTTGGGACAATGCCAAAAGTAACTAAATGGCCTGCTTTAGCATATTTAGTAGCGGTGGTAATCGCCTGGTGGAATGCGGCGCGATTTTCGATTACATGGTCAGCCGCAAGCACCAACAGAACCGGATCATCGCCCTGCTCAATCGCATTAATCGCCGCGAGAGCAATCGCCGGCGCGGTGTTACGACCAACCGGTTCCAGAATGATGTTGTGGGAGAGTTTATTAATTTGGCGAAGTTGCTCAGCCACCAAAAAGCGGTGCTCTTCGTTGCAGATAACCAGCGGAGCACGTGCTTCTACGCCGGTCAAACGATTGACGGTTTCCTGCAGCATCGAGTGCTGTCCGTGCAGACTAATGAACTGCTTAGGATAGAGTTCGCGTGAAAGGGGCCACAAACGACTGCCGGTTCCTCCGGCCATGATTACGGGAAGTAACATTCCACAACCTCTAATGTGTCTTTTATAGACTGCTATATCATTTACCAGCGGGTTATTTTTTCATCAAAATTGAAAATAGCCACGCTACCGCCCTTGGCTTGCAGCAACCACTATGCTGTGTAACAAGTCAAAACTGTCTTTTCTCTCAGAAATACATAATCGTTCAATAACGCAGCAGGAAACGACCTATTTCGAGAGCACCGCAAATAATACATTTTGTGCTGGCGAATTAACATGGTTATTGTCCGATGACTTAGCGACAAATCTTAACATCAACTTATCGGTACGCTTAAATACAACTGCTTGACGCATAAGAATATAGTCGTTTTTTTAAACAATTAAAGTTGGCGCTTTTCCCATGCTAAAACAGCAAGATAAATGACTTACACCGTATTCTATCAAGTCATGCGTTTAGGATTTATCCTTAGCCTTCGCACATATATTTGAATAAATAACGCACAACCCATACAAAAGATAAAATATTCAGGCATAAAAAAACCCGGCAGAAGCCGGGTTTTAGCAAATCAGTATCAGTTACTCAAACCCATTCGGGTTCTTTGACTGCCAGTTCCAGGTATCACGCATCATGGCATCAATCCCACGCGTCACACGCCAGTCCAGCTCGTTGTTCGCCAGAGTCGCATCGGCCCAGAACGCAGGCAGGTCGCCAGCACGGCGTGGTTTGAACTCGAACGGAATCGGCTTGCCAGAGGCCTTCTCAAACGCCTTGATCATCTCCAGTACGGAGAAACCAACACCGCCGCCGAGATTGTACGCCTTGTAGCCTTCAATCTTAGATAAATGGTCGAGCGCCTTCAGGTGCCCTTCAGCCAGATCAACCACATGAATGTAGTCGCGCTGCGCGGTGCCATCTGGCGTGTCGTAATCATCACCAAACACGCCCAGCTTGTCCAAACGACCAATCGCTACCTGCGCAATGTACGGCAGCAGGTTGTTAGGAATGCCGCTTGGATCTTCACCGATTTCGCCTGATTCATGCGCGCCAACCGGGTTGAAGTAGCGCAGTGCGATGGCTTTGAAATTCGGGTCGGCTTTCGCAAAGTCACGCATCACCAATTCGATCATGAACTTCGAGGTGCCGTACGGGCTAGTGGTGCCGCCGATTGGCGTGGTTTCCACGTAAGGAACCGGCGCATCTGCACCATACACGGTGGCGGACGAGCTGAAAATGAAGTTCCACACGCCCGCAGCGCGCATCTCTTCCAGCAGTACTACGGTGCCTGAGAAGTTGTTGTCGTAGTATTCCAGCGGCATGCGCGTGGATTCGCCAACGGCTTTCAGCGCGGCAAAGTGGATTACTGCGTTGATGTCGTTGCTGGCAAACAGGTCGCGCAAGCACGCACGATCGCGGATGTCGCCTTCAACGAACACCGCTTTTTTGCCAGACAGCTTTTCCACACGATTGATGGCTTCGCGGGAAGCATTGCAAAGGTTATCCAGGACCACAACGTCGTCGCCACGCTCTAACAGCGCCAGCACCGTATGGGAGCCGATGTACCCTGCTCCGCCCGTTACCAAAATAGCCATGTGTACTCCTTTAAACCGCGCGCAATGCGCGGCAGAGAATGAGGAAGCTTATTTCGCCAGGATTTTCTGGATGGATTCGCGGAAATCACGGCCTTGTGCGTTGTTACGCAAGCCGTAAGAAACGAATGCCTGCATGTAACCGAGTTTACGACCGCAGTCGAAGCTGGTGCCAGTCAGCAGTTGCACATCAACCGGTTTTTTCTTGCTGAGTGCGGCAATAGCATCAGTCAGCTGGATACGGCCCCATGCGCCGGGTTCGGTGCGCTCAAGTTCTTCCCAGATATCCGCAGACAGCACATAACGGCCCACCGCGGTCAGGTCAGAATCGGTTGAACCGGCTTCTGGCTTCTCGATGAAGCTGGTGATGGTGCTGATCTCGCCTGGATTATCAATTGGCTCTTCGGTGGTCAGAACACCATATTCGGTCAGATCTGCGCCCGGCATGTGTTTCGCCAACACTTGGCTATGGCCAGTGTCTTCAAAGCGCGCAACCATCGATGCGAGGTTATAACGTAGGTGGTCAGCGGTAGAATCATCCAGCAGCACGTCTGGCAGCACCACCACGAACGGGTTGTCGCCGATCATTGGACGCGCGCACAGTACGGAGTGGCCCAGACCCAGCGGGTTAGCCTGACGTACGTTCATGATGGTCACGCCCGGCGGGCAGATTGACTGCACTTCGCTCAGCAGTTGACGCTTAACGCGCGCTTCAAGCAGCGCTTCCAGCTCATAAGTGGTATCGAAGTGGTTTTCCACTGCATTTTTGGAAGCATGGGTGACCAGCACAATCTCCTTGATGCCAGCCGCGACGCATTCGTCAACAATGTATTGAATCATTGGTTTGTCGACGATTGGCAGCATCTCTTTCGGAATGGCTTTTGTCGCAGGAAGCATATGCATACCGAGGCCCGCAACGGGGATTACTGCTTTAAGCTTGGTCATATTTATTCCATTTCATGAAGTGAATACGTGGGCTCGATTATGCAGGATCGGCCAGTTGAGCAAGTATAATCTTTATCTGAAAAACCGGCACTAACTCTCTGTCACACCATCAAAAATCGCTTTTCACCGACAAAACCGAAGCGTGATTACAGCGTGAATTGAATGCGCTAAACCGCTGAAAAGTGGTGGAAGGATCACAGAAGTGTTTGTGCTGATGGTGCCAGGTATTTTCAGAATCGGGCGGCGTAAAAAGAAGCCAATAAATTCGCAGAATGAATCGGGCGACCCTAAGGCCGCCCGCTAAATTACAACCAGCCTTCAAACCATTCCGGCATGATGAACAGGTTGAAGTGATTCACTAACATCATCAGGCCGACAAACACCACCGACACCGAAACCCACTGGCGGGCGTACGGCATAAAGCGGATGCCAATCACCGGTTTGATGAAGAACGGATGCGCAAAGGCCGAGATCAGCACCTGCGAGATCGACAGCGTCAACGCCACATACAGCACGTTTGGCCAGATGTAGGTGGTTGCCAACACCACCACTACCACCAGACTCGCCACAATATTCCAGTAGAACTCGACATTGGTGCGACCGTTAGCCTGCGAAATCGCGCCGGTTAAGCCGCCCATCGGACGCAGCATGCCAAACAGCAGCATCAGCGGAATCAGATGGTAAACCTGCTCATGCGAAGCGCCGTACAGCACGCGCACAATCACCGGTGACATGATGCCAATCGCCAGATACATCGCGCTGCTGAACAGCATGATGACGAAAGTGCCTTTCAGGAACAGCTTCTTCAACTGCTCTGGATCATGCTGTTTCTCGGCAAAACGTGGCAGCGCCAAACGGTTAATCACCGGCGAAACCAGCTTCAATGGTTGCAGAATCAGCTCTTTGGCCAGCGAGTAAATACCTAGCATTTCCGCGCCCATCACTTTACCGACGATCAAGGCATCCGCTTGAGTACGCAGCTGGTTAATGGTCTGCGATCCGAGTTGATAAACGCCGTAACGCACCGCGCTGACAAAGGTTTTGCCATCGAATTCCCAGGTCGGTCGCCACGATTTCTCACCGAAGTAGATCATGCAGAGAATACGCGTGAAGGCGTTAATGAACAGCCCAAGAATCGCCGCCGCTACCGTGAGCGAGGTGAAATAAAGCATCGCCACCGTGCACAGGAACGCAAACAACTTGGTTGCCATCTCAATCTTCGCCAGCGTCACCATGCGTTTGGTTTTCACATAGTGCGCCTGATACTGCGACAGATGTCCCAGCACCAGGAAGTTGAGGCTGGTGAGCATGATTAAGCCCACCAGCTCCGGCAAGTGATAGAACCACGCCACTGGATAGGCAATCGCCAGCATAATCAAGCCGGTACAGAAACTGAGCGACACGTTAACCCAGTAAATGGTGCTTTGTTCCCGACGATTAATATCCTGGCGATGCACGATGTAGCTGCTCATGCCCATATCTTGCAGCACGGTCGCCACCGCCAGAATCGCATTGATGATTGCCAGCAAACCCAATTCATGGGTTTCCAATTTGCGCGCCAGAACGGCGAGCTGTAACACCTGAAGCAATGCGGCAAAACAGGTACTACCAAACAGCCAAACGGCCTGTTTTTTTAATCCGCTCACACCATGCGCTCCAGAATTTTCGCCAGCTCACCGTAAGCGATGTGCTGATTGAACTCGGTTTCCACTTTATGCCGTGCCGCTGCGACAACCGGCGCGACATCGATATCACCGCGTGACAAACGCAGCAGCGTCGCCGCCAGTTCTTCGGCATCGTCTTCTGGCACCAGCCAGCCGCTGACATCGTTCTCAATCAGCTCAGGAATGCCGCTGTGATAGGTAGAAACCACCGGCAAGCCCACCGCCATCGCTTCCATCAGCGCGACCGGAATACCTTCCATATCGCCATCTGCTGCGGTTTTTGACGGCAGCAGGAAGATATCCGCCTCGTTTAACGCCTGGCGAATCTCCTCCTGCGGCTTGAAGCCCGGCATGGTGACGCAATCTTCCAGACCCGCGCGGGCAATGTGCTCGCGCATCATGCCGTCCTGCTCACCGTTACCGATAATGGTGAACTGGAACTGACCGCCGTTATTACGCAGGATTTCGCTGGCTTTCACCGCCACATCCAGGCCTTTTTTCTCGGTCAGACGCGCCACCGAAACGATGCGCAACGGTTGATGGAAGGCCGCACGCGGTTTGAAGTTAAACTTCTCCGGCTCGATGCCCATGCGCGTAACATGCACTTTCTCGCGCGGGCAGCCCATCTCAATCAGTTTGTTCTCCCACAAATGGCTGATGGGCAGCATCAGCTCACTCTGTTTGAACAAGTTGACGTAATCGAGTTTGTGCTCCTCGAGAATGTGACGACGCGAGATATCCGCGCCGTGGAACACCGTGGCCTGCTTGCCTTTCAGCACGCCCAATTCGCGCAGTTTGTTCGCCAGCGCACCGGCATAACCGAAATGCACGAGGAAAACATCCGCGGTGAAGGTCTGTTTGGCATTGGCGACAATCGCCGGCAGCAGCAGCTTTTTCGCTTGCGCGCCATAGCGTCCGACGTTAAGCGATTTGAGCAACGCCGGCTTGGCGATTTTCGGCAGCATCAGCGCGATACGTTGCGTCAGCTTATCGAGATTCGAGACTTTCTCTTCCGGCAGTAAATAGTGGGTTTTCGCTGCCAAATTGTAGTCATCGAACGCGGCGTGACGATTGATCATATCGCCTGGAAACACGGAGATAATCTCCACGTCGTAGCCTGCGTCGATGAAATGCGTTACCTGATTGAGCACAAACGTCTCAGAGGCAACAGGGAAACGCATGGTGAAAAAGGTCAGCTTCATCACTTCACCCCAGGACGTTGAGAATTTCGGCGGTAATGCGGTTTCCAATCTCACGCTCCTGCGCCACCGCGGTATCAACTTTGTGTTTTACGTTGTCGTAATCAGCCAGCACCGTCTGCACTTTATCGATCAGCGAACCGTCCATTAGGCTCTGCACATCGGTCGCCATTTGCGGCAAGCCAAGTTGCTTCATCACGCCGAGCGATTTGTGCTCGTAGTTGATGGCCACAGCGGGTGTGCCGAAGTTCATGGAGATAATGGCGGAGTGCAGGCGGGTGCCGATTGTCAGATGACAATGGCTTAGCAGGATGCCGAGTTCGAGGTCGTTGAACTCGTCCATGATGACATGGTAATGCTCAGGTTGCTCAACGTGGTCGCGCAGCGTCAGCGCTACCATGCGGTCATCTTTCGCGTAGCTGTCGATGCCGGTACAGGTTGAGAACGCAACAACTTGATAGCCTTCGGCAATCATCGCGTTGATCACGCGGCCAAAGGCGGCTTCATACTCTTTCTGCGTCACGCCGAGACGTTTATCGAACGGCGCCAGTTCACGCACGGTAATGGCGATAGTTTTGCGTGCGCTGATAATTGCCTGCCAGTGCAGCAGGTTATGGCTTGGATTTTCCACCTCACGCGCCTGCACCAGAAACGCGGTATCAACGCCCTTCTTCACTTTGCTGGTGGTCACGCCATCTTGCTTCAGACGATCGTGGCTGACCTCTTCACGCAGCACCAGGCTGTCGACGCGATCAAACACGAAGTTCGCCAGCGCATTAACGCGCGGGTTCTCAAACGGTCCAACTGAATGCCCGACCATGTGCAGCGGCTTCTTCGCCATCAGCGCACACAGCGCGTGATCGAATTGGGTTACCCCATACAGATCGACGAAGAACGAACCGCCAACCTGAATGATTGCATCATATTGCGCCAAACTTTTGGTGAACGCCGCAAGATGCGGTGGCACCGAAAACGATTTGTACAGGCCACCTTTGCCGAGGTGCGCCATCATGATGTCCGGCATCAGGCGATTCGCAACTTTACGCTTCAGGCTGCCAACTAAGCCTTTGCCCGATTTGCTGTTGTGCAGGAACAGGGAATCCTGCTGGATATGCTGCTGCAACAGGTAACCCGAACTGGTCGGATAGCGGCTAATTACATCGATATCTAAATCTTCGCGCGCAGATTTAAGTGAATCAATCAGCCCACGTAAAATCGCGCCATCCCCACGATTTCCACAGGTATGGTTTCCTACCAATAAAATCTTCATAAAAAAACTCCGGAAAAATTTTTGTAATTTTTACAAGCCGCCAAAGCTAACTGGCAAAATGAACTCTGTTTGAAATGACTGCAATGGGAGTAAGCCCCAAAAGTACTTCCTAATTAAAATCAACCTCTTTACTGCATGCCGACGTGCAAGAATGCGCGCCCTACAAATGTAGGGTCGCCATTCATGGCGACCGGTTTAACAAAGATGACTTACGACTTCACAGCGAAATACGGCATGGCAACTTGCTCGCCATTAATCACCACAGAAACAAAACCTTTCGGCTCGCGGGTATCTACCTGCTCCGGCTTGAGCGCGCGCGATGCCATCAGCAAATCGCCCTGCTCATTGCCGCCGATCCCGGCTTTACCGTTATGCAAACTGAAACGTTGCGGCGCTTGCTGCGCCCCGCTGCCCGGCGTGCCTTTGTCCATCACCGCATCTACGCGTGCACACTGGCCGGTGAGGAAGCGGTCTTTCGCCGTGCTCTTGATCAGCACCACGCTGGTTGGTGTCCAACCCGCCAGCTTGACGAACACTTTGGTGTCGGTGTCAGTACGCGGTTCGATGCGCACATCCACTACCGGCGAACTGCCTTCTGCCGACCAACTGGCTTCCGCTTTGTTCTTCTTGCGCTGCACGTGGATCACCGCGCGGCCGCCGGTGCCTTTGCCATCGAGCAAATTCATCAACGGCGCATTGGCGGTGCCGTTATTGAACTGCGACTGACCAAACACTTCGATTTCCCAGCTATCGCCCACCGTTGGCGAATAGAGATTGCCGAGCTCAAACCAGACTTGCTGATCGCTGTTGTTGGTCAGACGGAAACGTGACGTGATGTAGTTGTATTTCAGGCTGCCATCAATCGCCACGCCGTACGATTCCACGCGCGTGGAACCCATTTCCCAGATGTTGAGCCAGCGCTCGCCTTCCAGCGAGTTATCAATCCAACTGCCTGACTGCAAATTGGTCTGACGCATATTCAAACGCGAGTTGCGCGCGTTGAGCGGGTTCTTACAATCCTCAATGCTCAGCGCATCGACAATCCACTGGCCGTTGGAGATATCGCCAGGATAATCACTGTGCTCAATCCAGCCGTTATGAATGATCGATTGGCTGCAACGCGGCAGATTCAACACCATGCCGCCTTTACAGTGCTGCGCGTTGAAGTTCGACAGCTCAATCGCGGTGCTGTGATCCCACGCGCCCGCCTTTTGGCCCGACCAACTGGCTTTGATCACATCACCGGTACAAGCGTTGGCGTACCACTGGTCTATTTTGCAGTCCAGCGTGTCCAGCAGGCTAAGCGAAACGCCGCCGACATAATTGAAGCGCAGGCAAGCGCCACGGAAGAACTGGCCACCCGGACAGGTATTGCGGAACAAACCTTGCTTGTTTGGATGCTTGTCGTTGTTGCCGTTAAAGTTCAGGTTGGAGATTTCGGTCCAGCGCGCGTTGACCTGGAACAGGAATTCGGAGCGGCCATCAGACACCAATGTGGTGGCTGGGAAATAGCCGAAGTTGACCATCGCGCCAGAAATGCGGAAGAAGCGGCGGCCTTCATCGCCGAAATCACATTCGGAGACGAAGAAGGTGCCTGCCGGGAACTGCACGCAGATCTGTTGGCTGGCATCAATCGACCATTGATACATCGCTTTGATTGCCGGTGCAGTGTCGGTTTTGCCATCGGCAATGGCGCCGAAATCAAACAAGGTTAAGCGGTTGAAATCTTCCACCACGCGACGCCAGTGGAAGCCTTTCCCGGCAAAAATCACGCCTTCGTCGTCTTTAGCATCATCGAAGGTGCCAACGAACTCGCCACCGCCCACTTCAAAGCCTTCGTGCCAGCTTTTCAGCTTCACTTTGGCCCCGGCAAACAGCGGACGCGTTTTACGCAACTCTTCCACCGATGGAATTTCACCAATCAACTGATAACCGTTTGGCTGTGCCAGACGCTGACTGAAATTACTGGCGTTGGGGCGTGACACATCATCGATAGAGAACAGCGTATTGCCTTGCTGATCTTCCACCACCATAGAATGTGACGGATTAGCAATTAACGCCGCATTATCGTGAATGAATTGCGCAAAGTTGCCCTTGTTCAAAGCAATTGGCTGGCTGATTTGCGAGACCTTTCCGTTGGCATCACGCAGGAAAACCGGAATCTGGTTACCGTTTTGGCTGGCATCGCTGCCCGCCTTACCAATCCACAGTTTGCCTTCAAAGTTCTGCCAGAATTGCGGCGGCATGGTGTAGACATTTTCCGGCGTCAAAATCGGTACATCGCCCGGCGGTACGCTGGAAGGATCAACCGCTTTCAATGCAGGCTGACCACTTTTTGCGGCGTAGCTGGAAAATGCGCTCACCGAGAGCGCGGCAACAATGGAGGAGGCTGCTGTCTGCAAGACTTCTCTTCTTTTCATGCTTCAATTCCCGTGATTAAGCGGCCAAAAAGGATTCCCGAGGCACGATAATTGTCGCTAGACAAGGGCGAGCCAGCTCTGTTTGATCTGATTACCGTCAAACTTAAGCGCTGTTTCTTTGGTCTTGGCACTCATGGCGTAGAACAGGCTGTCATCGCTGGCGAGCTGTTCCATACGCTTGATAAAGGTGGCTTTGTCGTTCATCGGCACCAGGAAGCCATCTTCACCATGATTGATGATCTCCTGCGGACCGGTTGGGCAATCGTAGGCCACCACTGGCAGCGACCAGGATTTGGCTTCCAGCAGCACCAGCGGCAAACCTTCATAGCGCGAGGTCATCAGCGCCATGTCACTTTCGCGGTAGTAATCGTTGATGTTGCTGACTTTGCCGACGAAGTTAACGCTGTTGGTGATGCCCAATGCAGCTGCCTGATCGTGCAATTGTTGGCGCAGTTCGCCATCACCAGCAATCACCAGCTTCCATTCAGGATGGGTTTTGCTGAAATCGGCCCAGACATCCAGCATCAGGTCGAAGCCTTTCTGGTTATCCAAACGCCCTACCGCTAATGCCTGGCGGCTGCGCGTTTGACGCTGAAACGCCTTGTACACCACCGGATTAGGGATTTGCTGGCTGGGAATGTTCCAGCGGCTGAATACCTGATGATCTTTGTCAGTTAACACGATCACCTGGTCGTAATAACGCAGCAGCAGCCATTTCAACAACTTGATTGGCTTGCTGAAGGAGTTAATCGCAATGTGTTCGCAGGCGTAGGCTTTGAAGCGTTTTTTCTTCATCGCCATCAGATTCCAGAAGGCGAACATCACGCTCAAGCGACCCATGCTGATCAGAAATACGCTGTCGAAGCCTTCCTGATGGATGCTGGCAACGGCGCTTTTAATGGGGTTGCTGTGGCCTTCAAAGCTGACAATCTTCTTCACCCGTTCAAACGGATAGAAGGTTTTGCCGCTGCCTTCCAGCGAGTAAATGGTGACTTCGTGCTGCTCGCCGAGGCACTCCGACATAAAGTTGCAGATGTTCTCGGTACCCGCATACGAGTAAGCATCTTTAATGACTAAAACAATCTTTTTCATAAAACGCTTTCCACCTCAAAAGAATCAAAAACACCCATTACGCCGCTGACGCTTACCGATGCTTTAAGGCGAAGAGAACGCCATTAACCATATACCATGTGTAATAGTAATATACTTTTAACGGATTGTTTTTATAGATAATTCTTAATAATTCGAGGTGCCACTTGGCCGCTTTATTTTTGTTACGCGACAGCGAATCACCCAACTCGTAATAGTTGACCAGGATCTTCTGGATCACGCGGGCTTGTTTGTAGCGGAGGAACAATTCGTAGAGGAACAGGAAATCTTCGTGGCCTTTGCGCTGGAAGAAGATGCCCTGAGGAGGACGGCGGAAACACACCGAAGAGAAGCAGACGCGATACTGCTTCTTCACGAAGTTTTCCTGTTGCAGATAGGGTTTGCTGTAGATGATGTCGTGGTCGGCAGTTCGGGTTTTGTAGTGATATTGCGTAATCACAAAATCGTCGCCGGCGGCCATCGCTGCCGCCTGCTCTGCCAGCTTTTCCACATGCCATTCGTCATCGCTATCAAGAAACGCAATGATCTCTTCTTTGGCGGCGCGTAAGCCCACATTACGGGTTTCGGCTGCACCTTGATTCACTTCGTTGTCCAAAATGGTGATGCGCGCGTCCTGGCAATGCTCACGCACAAAAGCGAGTGAATCATCGGTGGATTTATCGTTGATCAGGTAAAGATGCCAGTCGCTGTAGGTTTGGTTGATGATCGACTCAACCGCGCGCAGCACCGTGTTCCGCGCGTTATACATCGGCATCACAATACCGATGGTGCCAACATGATTTGTCATTTTTATACCCGGAGTTACAGGAACCAAAAAATTGCCCCCGTTTGGGAGCAAGTGAAAGACGAAAAAGTTAAATCAGGAGACGGCTCTGCCGCCTAAGCGCGACTTCACCTTATCGAGCAGGCGATTCATGAAGTAGGCGCGATTGTCACGATTGGTGAGGAAGAAGTAGCGCGCAAAGCTCAGGCTGGCTTGCAGCGATTTACCGTCCATTTTGTAGCGCAGCGGCAACTTGAAGGCTTTGTAGGTATGAATATCGCGCGTGGTCAGGTGCGGCTTCATGGTATCGAGCCAGAAGAAGGAGTATTTCACCGACTCACCTTTGTGCTTGGAACCAAATTTGGTTACCAGATGATAAGTTGCCAAAGGTTTGTCGATCATCACGAACGCGTATCCCATGCGGTCAGCACGGATGCAGAAATCATAATCCTGATGGCGGATATAGCGCGCATCAAACTTGATCTGCGCTGCATCTTCGCGCTTCAGCACAATGGTGCTGGTCTGAATAAAGCCATAACAACCAAACAGATATTCCGCCACGGTTTCATTTTTGCCCGGCGGCTGCATTGGCATCACTTTGAGGAAGCTGCCATCCTGATGGATGTTGACCTGGCTGAAAATCACGTAACGCGATTTGCCCTGCGCTTCCAGCTTGTTGATGGTGTCGCTGACGGTTAACAGCTTATCCGGATGCCACTCATCGTCGGCGTCGAGAAAGCTGATAAAGTCGCCTGTCGCCAATTCGATGCCTTTGTTACGCGCGCCGGCACCGTTGAGTTTGACTTCGGACAGCTCCAGTTTGATGGCCAAATCCTGGTAGCGCTCACTGCGAACCACTTCGGCCAGCTCGGCGGCATCGGCCGATTTGTCATCCACAATGATGACTTCAAAATTGCGATAGCTTTGCGCTTTGACACAATCCAGCGTGGTAATAATCGATTTCGACGCGTTATACGCGGGTATGACAATTGAGAAGCGAATGTCCTGCATTACCAGCACCTCATTAAAAAGTTACAAAATCAATGATATAACTCGTGGGCTCAAAAGAATAATGGGTGATGTCCTAATTTGTTGGCGAAGTCTTCATCGCCACTTTCTTCTTGCTGCTGCTGCCAATAAACGGTTTTTCGACGAACAAGTAAGTCAATTTCGCCACATAGAACGAGGCAACAAAGAACAGCGTAGAAAGTAAGGTGTAGAACAGGAAGGAATGCGGATAGAGCGTTTCCGGGATCTGTTTGATGAAATAGAGCACCACGCCGTGAATCAGGTACAGGCTGTAGCTCACCTCACCAATCGACATCAGGGTTTTATTCTCCAGAATGCCAAACACCGAATTGCCGCTGCTAACAATAAAGAAGATCACCGTCAGGCAGCAGAGGAAAATCAGATACCAGAAGGTGTTGCTGGTGAAGGAGAGCGCGAACAGCGACAGCAGAATCACTGCGCCACCGGCGAGGCTTGAGGTTTTGTAGCGCGCAAACAGATCGCGATATTTATAGGCCATATAACCCATGGCGAAGCCCAGCACCGGGCGCGGATCGGTGTAGGTTTTACCCCACAAGCGCAAGCCGACAGCAACGCAGAAAATCGCGCCGATCGAGCCGAGAATCAGCCAGGTTTTGTATTTACCTTGGGTCGCGCGGTTGATGACGTAAATCAGCGGAATCGACAGATACAGCAGCCATTCCAGGCGAAGCGTCCATTCGACACCGGCGTTGACGTCGGCGGTCATGAAATCGCCAATACGATAGCTGCCGACGAACAGCAACCACATCACCGCGTCTTTGATCGACGTACCGTTAATCGCCAGATCGCCCTGCACCAAACCGACCACAATGATCACCAAGCCGGAGAACCAGAACATCGGCACGATACGGCGAATACGCCCTTTCAGCAGCTTGCTGGTCAGTTGTCCCGGCGTCATGCCTTCATTGTCCAGCCAACGATAGAACAGGAACGCGGAGATCATGAAGAACAGCAGCACACCAAACTTGCCGGAGTTGACGAAGAAATTGCCTTCCGAGAACCAGGCAAAATAGTCTTTATCGAACACCCACTGTCCATTCTGAGAATAGATGTAGTGCGCGAAATGTGAAAACGCCACGATGCTGGCCAGCAACGCACGCATTCCAGAGATACTTTTAATTCCGCTACTGTTATAAACCCCTTTGTGGAAGGAGAATACGCGGAGAATGATTAGCGCCAGACAAAATGACAGCACCATGATTAATACATACATGTCAGCTCCTGAATCTGAGTTGGGTTAGCTGCTGTGCTGCGAAAAGACGTGATCAAAATTGCTGCTCAAGACTTCGAAGGTTCTTTCTGCTTTCTGTTTATAAAGCATCTCATTCGGGTGAATGCAATCAGGCGACATCTCAGATTGCCAGTCGCGATTTTGTTTAATCACGCTGAATTGCTTCACGATCGGAACCTGTTGCTCTTTAGCCACTTCATTTAATTGATAAACATACGGCCAGACGTTCCATTGCTCGGCTTTACCGCAAATCGGATTCGGTTCCTGCAACACCACCAGCTTGTTATGTGCTTTGGCGCCCTGCACCAGCTCGGTCATGATGCGTTTGTACTCTTGTGGCGTTTCAATGCGCGCACCTTTGTCTTTGAAAAAGTTAATGCGCGCATCGTTAATCGCGTAGTTAATCAGAATCATATCGGCATCGGACTTCGCCATGCGATCGGACCAATCCATTGGCGTGTTGTCTTCCTTGTAGACCAGCACCGATACCTGCGCGCCCGGCATGCCGTGGTTTTTCACTTCGATATTGTTGCCATATTTGGCGCGCAACATCTGCTGCAAAAAGCTCACTTCATTGTTCTGGCTGATGATGTTGCGCCCGCCGGAGCCGGTTACACCCGCGGTGGTGGAATCGCCGTAGGCCGCGATAACAAAGGGATGAT
The DNA here is from genome assembly GCF_059412405.1 of Pantoea sp. CFCC18179. Lineage (NCBI taxonomy): Bacteria > Pseudomonadati > Pseudomonadota > Gammaproteobacteria > Enterobacterales > Erwiniaceae > Pantoea > Pantoea sp. CFCC18179. The sequence goes on from NZ_JBNBPM010000001.1 coordinate 647,448, forward strand.
TGTCAGCCTGCGCCAGTAACGGCGCAGCGCTCAACAAAACTGCCATCAATGTCTTCCGCATATTTCCTCTCAAGGCTTAATGGAACAATTTGAATTCACGAGCAACTTCATAGCCAACAACGGCTTGCTTCAGTGAGATCGTGTTGTAATAGAGGTAATAAACAAGGAAGAAAGCAAACATCGCAAACATCGCGGGTTTCAGTACGCGCTTCGACTGATAAATCAGCGAGGTCAAAATAATCGGCTCAACTTGCAGCAGATAGTTCGACAGACGTGCACCCGACGAGTAGTTATAGAAGAAGATCCTGATACCGCCGCCAATCGAAAAGGTGAGGATTAACAGATAGTTAAGGCGCCAAACGTCATACTGTTCACGCTTAAGCTGATTGCTGAGCATGAAGTAGACGAAGATGAACACCAGCATGATGTTTTTCAGGTTCGAAACCGACACTACGCTGCCGTCACCGGCATTCGAGGCTTCGTTGCTGTAACCAGCGGCCCTTTCACCCATCGATCCCAGATGTCCGGCAATCAAGGCAATAAACCCGGTTCCGCCCACCACCGACAACGGCACACTCATGACGATAATCGCCACCGGCCACCAGCGTGATTCGCGGATGAACAGGAACGGAATAATGGTAACCACCATGACAGCGGTGTTGTGGCTGAGGAACGACAGAATAAAGAAGGCAAACGCCCACCAATACTGCTTCAGGTAAATCGTCCAAATCACGCCAAGAAACAGCGCAGAACTCAAACCAAAACGGATCTGGTTAACGTCTTTGTTGATAAAGATGTGCGCGGAGTACAGCGCCATCGCCAATACCGGGTATGGCGACATCTTTTTGAAGAACACGGCGTTGGTCGATACCGCGAGGATACTGAACACAAACAGGAAAATACTCGCGTTGTGCGAGAACAAACTGGTGATCCAGGCAATCGCAAAAATCAGCGGTTCGTAACGGAAGAACGCCACGGTGTTGAAGAAGCCATTGACCTCAATACGGCGGACGAAGTCGGCAAAGAAGCTGCGATATTGGTAATCGTCCATACCGGTGCCCAGCCCGCGAATACCGGAGAAGACAATCAGCGTCACGGTGGCGATGCACAGCAGGTAAAACAGAATGTGTGTGGTGCGTTCGTCTTTTTTCAACAGGAGTTCAACTAACGCGAGCAGCAGTAAAAACCCTGATAAATACCAATATGGAGCCATGGTGTGATTCCTTAATTCCACAAGTTCTCATGCCAACAGTGGCTGGCGCTGAAGTGCTTCCCTTTCAGCGTGTCGCGCAAATTCGCCACCTTAAGTCGCGTGCGGACATTAGCTATGTTGATGATGAATTCTGCTGATTAACGCGCGCATTAGTGGCTTTTTTTGGCGTCACAGAGAGAATCACCTGTGCAAATCGTTGCGTGTCGTCATTCAAACGGTGCCATAAAAAGGGGCGGTAAACCGCCCCTCTTCCACCGGATTACCCAGCGTCATTAATGATGCTCAATGACGGGTAAATTAACTTTTGGTTGGTTTGCCATACTCGTAATCGTAATAGTCGTAACCATAACCATAAGCATTGGCAGCTTTACGTACTACGGCGTTAAGAATCACACCTTTGATTTCAATGCCGTTTTGCGCAAAGCGCTTGTAGCTCACATCCAGCTCTTTCGGCGTGTTGGTTTCGAAACGCGCCACCATCAACGAGGTGCCGGCCAGTTTACCGATGATGGATGCATCGGTTACTGCCAGAATTGGAGGCGTATCGATTAACACCAGGTCATAGTTCTTGCTCGCCCAATCCAGCAGCTCACCCATGCGACGATGCATCAGTAACTCAGATGGGTTTGGTGGCACCTGGCCGCGTGGCAGGAAGTCAAAACCGTAAGCCCCTTTCTGAATCAGCGCTGGGCTAAATTCAGTTTTGCCGGACAGCACATTTGACAGACCGGATTTGTTCTCGGCGGCCAACAGTTCGTGGGTATAACCACGACGCATGTCACCATCGATGAACAGCACGCGTTGACCGGCTTTTGCCACCAACGTTGCCAGGTTGGCACAGATAAAGGTTTTACCAATTCCTGGGCTTGCACCGGTAATCATCAGGATGTTGTTTTTGGCTTCCATCATGGCGAAGTGCAGGCTGGTACGCAGGCTACGAATCGCTTCGATGGACAAGTCAGTTGGGTTACCCAATGCCAGCAGCGTATCGTGCGGATCGGTTTTCAACTTGTTGCCGCGACGCGCCAGCGCTTCGGTATCTTTCTTACGCTGCCACTCTGACAACGGTACGCTGGCGTAGACGTTCATGCCCAGCTCTTCCAGCTGATCCGGGTTCTCAATACCGTGATGCATCAGCGCTTTCAGCAGCACCACACCGACAGAGATCATCAGACCCAGAATGAAGCTGGCAGCAATGATCAGCAGTTTTTTCGGTGCGACCGGGCTGTTGCCAGTTTCTGCGGTATCGATGATACGCACATCACCGACGGTACTGGCTTTACTGATACCCAGCTCTTGCTGACGATTCAGCAATTGCATGTAGATTTCCTGACCAGACTGCACATCACGCGTCAGACGTAAGATCTCTTGCTGCGTTTGCGGCATCTGAGAAATCTTTTTGTTCAGCTGAGCCTGCTCACCTTCCAACGTTTTACGTTTTTCCAGCAAGGCGCGATAAGTCGGGTGATCTTTGGTGAACAACTGAGACACTTCAGCTTCACGGAAGGTCAGTTCGTTCAACTGACTCTGTACGCTGACGGAAGAATCCAGCGCAGATTTCGCTTCCAGTGACAGGTCAACCGATTCGTTCTGGCGACGGTAGGTATTCAGCTTATCTTCTGCTTCATCCAACTTGCCGCGTACCATTGGCAGCTGATTGCGCAGGAACTCGAGGCTCTTCTCTGCCTGCTCAGATTTACGTTGCACGTTCTGCAGCAGATAGTTGTCGACGATTTGGTTCAGCACTTTGCTGACCTGCACCTGGTCTTCACCCAGATATTCCAGGCCTAATACGCCAGTGTCTTTACCTTTATCGGCCACGGTAAGATTCGCTAATACCGAGTTGATCGCTTGCAGATCGTTCAGTTTGGTGACGCTGAAGCTGGTACCGGTATCGGCGTTAATGCCGCTCACCAGCATGGTGACTTCACCGTGCGTTTCCAACTGGCCGACTTTACCTTTGAACAGCTCATCGCCATCCGCTGACACGGTATACGAATCCGGGCCGGTGACTTCCAGTTGAACGGTACGCTTATCAATAGTGCGTGGAATTTCCAGGCGTGAGATCGCCACGTCTGACGGCTTATTGCCCATCAGGCGCGACAAACCTTTACCAATCACCGGGAAGTAGTTCTGCGTTACCACGGTATCCAGACCGAGGTCGTTCACGGTTTTGCCGATAACCATACGTGATTCCAGAATCTGGATCTCGGTATCGGAAGCTGGCGTAGCCGGGATAATGCTATCCAACTCGTTCAGTACCGAGCTGGTATTTTTCTGCTCAACCTGTACTAACGCATCAGAGCTGTAGATCGGGGTAGCGAACAGTGTGTAGAGCGTCCCCACCAACATGAAGAAGGCGGTAACGGCAACAATGATCCAGCGATGATCAATCAGCTGTCCCACAAGATGCGCCAGATCCCATCCATTCGAATCTTCTTTTGGCGCGGTCATAACCTTGTTTTTGATATTCATGGATATTCCCAACTATCGGCTTAATACGTTGACCCATTTCTGGGTAGCGTTTTCCAGTAACCCGTAGACCTCTTCAAAGGCCTCGCGACTTTTTTTGTACGGATCCGCAATTTCCTGTTGGTTGAGCCAGTGCCCAAGCAGCATGGTTTTCCCGCGTGCGGCTGGGTCGATGCGATTTACCTGCTCAACGTGACGCTTTTCCATTACCAGAATCAGGTCATAGTCACGGCACATGCTGGCCGTTAACTGTTGCGCCTGATGGCCTTCGAGCGACACGCCGTGTTCGGCGGCCACATCCAGGGCAGTTTGATCCGCCGGATAACCTTTCAGAGCGCCAAGCCCTGCCGAGGCAATCCGGGTTTCTGGTAGTGAACGCTGAAACAGACGCTCCCCGGTTGGGGAGCGGCAAATGTTGCCAACGCAGACGACTAACACGGACTTAATCATGGCTAAACCTTAGTTCGACCAGTTACGGAAACGAAGCGCCGCGGAGCTGGCATCGTCAATTCCGACGATGGTCGGCAGCAGGCTTGAAATCACACGGTTCCAACGGGTAAGAGGCGTTGCGGTGACGTAGACAATGTCGTACGGCTCCAGTTGGAATTCAGTACCCATCACCATTGACGCCGCATCTTTAGTATTCAACTGATAGATGTTGGCAATCTTAGTGCGGTTCGCGCCGCGAATCGGACGAATGACGAACACACCGGTGGCATCAGAGGTGGTTTGATCCATACCCTGCGAATTGCCCAGTGCTTCGGCCAGCGTCATGCCGCTACGGTCCATCTTCAGCGTTGACTGCTGTTTCACTTCGCCCATGACGAAGACTTTCAGATCATCGTTACGTGGCACGTAAAGGATATCGCCCGGATAGAGCAGATGGTTCTGGCTCAGGTCGCCGTTTTGCATCAGCGCCTGCAGCGAGAGACGGTTTTCTTTGCCGTTGTGCGTCAGTACCACGTTGCGCCAGTCAGCGTCGGCCGCTAAACCACCGGCGGCGTTGACGGCATCAAGCACGGTCAACGGTACGTTGGTGATTGCCTGCTGGCCGGAGGTGGTCACCGATCCGGTCACGTAGGCTTTCTGCGAACGGAACGCGGCAACGTTGACATCAACCTGCGGGCTCTCAATGAACTGTGCGAGGCGACGCGCAACTTCGGTACGGATCTCGGTCACGGTACGACCGGCGACGCGTACTTTACCAATGTATGGATAGAAGATAGTGCCATCGGCCTGAACCCAGTTACCGGTGTCACTGGCGCTGCGATACTGACCGGCTGGCGTGGTCAACTCTGGGTGATCCCAGACGGTAACGTTCAATACGTCACCCACGCCAACGCGGTATTCGTAGCTTTGAATTTCGGTTTGCAGCGCAGGGTTAGCTTGCGCGATTAATGGCTTCGGACGCATCTGCTCGACCAGACGCGGCGTCAGCGGGAAGACGTTTACATATTTGTCGATGTCATAGTTGCTATCCTGTTGCTCTATAACATCTTTTCCACTGGTGGAAAGACTCGAACCCGGTTCAATGGTACATCCGGAGAGAAAGGCTGCGGATACCAATAAAGGTATCAATTTAATTTTCATTATCATCTGATTCTTCGCTATCAGTTAATGATTGATAGAGGCGAAATCGCCCGCTGTGTAAGCGTCTTACAAAAAATATTGTGACGGGTTAAACACTGAAACTGTGGGTCATTATTATGCGCTCCCTTGGTTTTATGTTGTCACCGTGTCAAAAGACGACATCAAGTAAAGTGGGTGATTCATTCGTCGGCAAATACCCCACTCTATTTAGGCTCAGGGCAGTTGTTATCACCACCTACCCAGCACCGGCGTTTTCAGGCGGGGACAACATTCCGTCCCCTACCCTGCGGTCTATCAATAGGCGCCGTCACGTTTAAGCACAACGCCAACCGTCTTAAATAGAATCGCGATGTCATTCCACAGCGACCAATTCTTCACATACCACGAGTCGAAATAGACGCGCGTTTCATAGTCAACGTCATTACGACCGCTAACCTGCCACAATCCCGTCATGCCTGGTTTCGCCATCAGGTAATAATCGACATCACCAGCATAACGGCAGAGTTCATCTTCAATCACCGGACGTGGGCCAACCAGGCTCATGTCGCCACGTACCACGTTCCACAGCTGCGGCAGCTCATCCAGACTGGTTTTACGGATGAAGTGGCCGACTTTGGTGATGCGCGGATCGTTTTTCAGTTTGAAGTCTTTATCCCACTCGGCGCGTGCCACCGGATCGGTGCGCAGCACCTCTTCCAGCATCTCTTTCGAGTTAACGGCCATTGAGCGGAATTTAAGGCATTTAAATTTGCGGCCGCTGAGGCCAACACGTTCGTGTCCGTAGATTGGCGGTCCACCGTCGCGTCCAACCATAAAACCGAGCACCAGTAATGCCGGTGACAACGCCAGGATAATGCTCAAGGCGCCAACAATATCGAATGCGCGTTTCAGGAAGCGTGAGGTGCGTTTCGCCAGATTGTTGTTAACGCGCAGAATCATCACTTCGTGGCTAAAGATGTAGGCCATGTCAGTACCGTACAGCGGTACGCCACGCAGCGTGGGGATTACCGAAACGGAACGGCAATTGTGCATCGCCAACATTTTTAGCCAGTTATCGCGGTGTTGGCTCTGTTCGAACTCGACCGCCACGATGAATTGGGTTTCGCTGTTGGTCAGCTGCCACAACTCTTGTTCATTGTGCAGCACCGGTACACCCGAAATACTGGCTTGCGGGCAACTGCCATCGACATCGAAAAAGGCGATCACATCAAAACCCATCACCTCTTCGCTTTGCAGTGCCTGCCAGGCTTCCTGTGCGTTACGGCTGCTGCCGATGATGATGGTTTGCTTCTTCCACATGCCGTAATGATTGAGTACGCGTTTGGAGATGGCGCGTGCCAGCGGCAACATAATCAACGCTAAAATCCAGGTGGTTACCCAAACAAAACGCGACATCTGCCATTGTGAAAGTGCTGAAATTGACAAATCAATGACAGAGAAAATAAGAATGGTACGAAAGATCTCTTTGAGCTCGAACCAGAATGGTTTGCGATAAGTATAATGACGCAGACGAACCCAGAACCAGCCTACGCAAATAACCGATAGAGCAATGTGTGTGGCTATTTTTAAATGCAGGTATTTTTCAGATATATCTGCCAATGGAGAAGCGGTGAAGGAATTAATCAGCGACATAGCAATAAATAATGCCGCGTTGAAACAAATTAAATCCGAGCACGCCAGTAAAATTTTGGTCAGAAGACTTTTATATGTAATTTCGTTATCGCGCATATTTAACTCTTTTATATTATTTCCCTAATCCCTAACGCCTCGGCCCTGTTTAATAAATGAGCGTTATATTCGCTGCATTTTTTGAGGCTATCTGCGGCAAATTCTCTGGAGGAAAAACCAATTCTCGCTTTAGTAAGCAAGATAATTACGATTAATACCAACAGATAAGTCTGACTTCCCTTGCCACAGTGACAGACGTGTTAACCCAGAAAAAAGCGCTTCAGGCACGCTACCGCCCTTGGCTGTCGCTGCCAATACCGCTTTCGTCATCCTATTTACAGCCTGTTTTATGCGGCATTTCTGAGCTAATTACTGGCCGTGGTCCGCGTGCGATCACAATTCACAACATTAAAAGGCTTAGGAGCACGCTATTAACAACGTTGGCGCAGACATTTACTAACACGTTGCTATACTAGTTATTACTGGCTTGTTTACAAGTAGGCCCCGTCTTCCCTGCACTATTTTAGGAAAAAGACTACCAGCCATAAGTATTGATGCCAGCCCTTTCAGGTCTTTCCGCCGCAAAATTCAGATTTATTCGATACTCAGCTTGTCATTACTTTGCATTAAAAACGCACGTCTAAACTGCCTGATTACAATTAATCGCGTTTTCCAGCTTGATGAGTTGTTTATCCATACTTTCATGTTATTGGTATCCATACGCAGAGCAGATTATTCCTAACGCCTAATTTTCTCCGCGCTCTCAGTGGGGCGGGCGACATTTGTACCCTGTTAGTCGATTCACTATCATCAGATTAAGCTCAATTGATAGACATTAAGGTGATTAACGCATGTTCGAATGGATCGCGGATCCGTCACTCTGGGCAGGATTAGTAACGCTAATCGTTCTGGAATTGGTCTTGGGCATTGATAACCTGGTTTTCATTGCCATCCTCGTCGAAAAGTTACCGCCGACCCAACGCGACCGCGCGCGCGTGATCGGATTGTTGTTGGCGCTTTTCTCACGTTTAGCGCTGCTAGCCTCGCTTTCCTGGCTGGTTACGCTGACGCAGCCGCTGTTTACGCTGTGGCAACACAGTTTCAGTGCGCGCGATCTGCTGCTGTTATGCGGCGGCTTGTTTCTTCTTTATAAAGCCACCACCGAACTGAACAGTCGCCTTGAAGGCGGCGACGAAGATGATGGTCAAAATAAGAACGGTGCTAAATTCTGGCCAGTGGTTGCGCAAATTGTGGTGCTGGATGCCATCTTCTCGCTGGATGCGGTGATCACCGCCGTTGGCATGGTCAATGAATTACCGGTGATGATGGCGGCGGTGACCATCGCCATTCTGTTGATGCTGCTGGCGAGTAAGCCATTAACGCGCTTCGTCAACGGTCATCCCACCATTGTGATTCTTTGCCTCAGCTTCTTACTGATGATTGGTTTCAGCCTTGTGGCTGAAGGCTTGGGCTTCATTATCCCGAAAGGCTATCTGTATGCGGCGATTGGCTTCTCCATTCTGATTGAGATACTGAATCAGTTGGCGATGTTTAACCGTCGCCGCTTCCTGACCGCAGGCCGCCCGCTGCGCCAGCGCACCTCTGAAGCGGTGCTGCGTATTTTGCGCGGTGAAGCGCAGCGTGCTGAGCTGGATTCGGATACCGCCTCGCTGGTGAGCGACAATGAGGAAGGCGCGCTGTTTAATCGCCAGGAGCGCCGCATGATTGCGCGCGTGCTGGGCTTAGGTCAGCGGCAGATTAACAGCATCATGACGTCGCGCCACGACGTCGAGCATATCGATTTAAGCGAAGATCCCGCGGACATCATGGCGAAGCTCGATCGCAATCAGCACACACGCATTTTGGTGACCGAACAAGGCCGCGATCCACTGGGTGTGGTGCATGTCATCGATCTACTGCACCAATCGCTGCACAGTAACTCGCTCGATTTGCGCGCCTTAATTCGTCAGCCACTGATATTCCCGGAACGCGTCACCTTACTGCAAGCGCTGGAGCAATTCCGCAATGCGCGTACCCACTTCGCCTTTGTGGTGGATGAATTTGGTTCGGTGGAAGGGGTGGTGACACTCAGCGACCTGATGGAAACCATCGCCGGTAATCTGCCGATTGAAGGAGAAAAAGTGGATGCGCGCTATGATATTCAGCCGCTGCCCGATGGCGGTTGGATAGCCAATGGGCATATGCCGCTGGAGGATCTGGCGGTGTATGTGCGATTGCCACTCGATGAGAAGCGCAATTACCACACGTTGGCGGGATTGTTGATGGATAGCCTGCAACATGTGCCGCAGGAAGGCGAGGAATTGCAGATAGGCGATTATTTGCTGCGCACCTTGCAGGTGGAGAACCATCGCGTGCAGAAGGTGGAGATTTTGCCGCTTGCCTCAATGTAACTTGGTCGCCATTTATGGTGACCTTATGAAAGCGAACCGGGTCGCCGAATTGACGACCCGGTTCGCATCAGGGCTGTTTAGCGGGCTGCTGGCGATCCAGCCAATCATTCAACCGCGACTTCGCCTCACTTTGCAGTTGCTGACGCACCACATCATCAATCGGCAACGAATACTGCAAATTATCCCAGTCACCGTACATACGCAGCGGAATGGTTTGCTGATTCAGCAGGCCCGCTAATTTACTGTCGCCCTGCCAACCGCGCAGCATCATATTGATGGTGACATCAAGCTGCTGCTTGACCATGTCGATATTGCCTTTGGTTTGCACCGCCATACGACTGTTGCCACCTTGCAGGTCCGGCAAACTGATGTTGCCCTGCTTCAGGCTGACGCGGCCGCTGAGTTGCTGAATGCCCTGATCGTCGGGCTGATCGTTGCTCACGCGATTACTCACGCGCGCCACCGCACGACGTACCATTTGTTGCAGATTAAGCTGCGCCAGTTGCAGATTAGCGGCTTCCAAATCGGCACTGCCCTGCCAGTTACGTTTGGCTTCTTCCACGCTCAATCCCGCGCCGCTCAAATCGCCTTTGAGCGAAACGGTACCTTGCAGCGTCTGTGGCAACTCCAGCGCTTTCAATAATGGCGCAATCGCAATGTTATCGATTTCAGGTTGCAACGCCACTTGCGTCACCGGCTGGCGAATATCTACCGAACCGGGAATTGAGAAGTGACCGTCGCCGAATTTGCCTTGCAGTTTAGTCACCGTCATCAAGCCTTGCTGATTACTGGCGTCAATCTGCAAATTATTCAGCGTCAAACCGCGCCACACGCTGCTATCGGCAGTGAGATTGAGTGACAAATCCATCTGATTGAGCGGCGAATCACTGTTGTCGTGATTACGCGGTTCAGCAATCACCGGCGTGCGTGCCACACTGGCATGTTGTGTTGCGCTGCTATCGTTAATCGGCGCGCTCGCCATCAAATTGTCGATATTGAGTGTAGTGGCATGCAAAGCCAGATTCAGCTGTTGCGGCAAGGCGAGACGCCCCGACGCGCTGCCATCCAGCGTGCTGTCGTTGGCGCTGAGCTGCATCTTTTGCAGCGAGAATTGCTGATTATCCGCATTCCATTCACCCTGCGCACTCAACGTTCCTTTAATGCCTTGCGGCGGCAGGTTGGCGCCATCTAACGCGTAGTTGAACTCACTGATATCGCCGACCAGACGATGCGGATATTGGGCCACATTCATCTGCCCTTTGAGATTCACGCTGAGGTTACGCTGATTGCGGGAAACACGCGTGGCGAGGTCAAAATTCGCCTGCTTGCTGGCATCTTGATCGAGGTTGAGATTGAGATCGCGGAAATTGTACTCGTCACCGTCCTGCTGCTGCCAAATCAGCAGGCTATCTGCCAGACGCAGTTTGCCGATGTTGAATGTCCAGCCTTTATCGATGCTGTTTCCGGCATCGGCATCGCCTGGTCCCACCGGCGCGCCGCTCGGTTTCTGTGGCGCGCTGTCTGGCGTAGCGCGGATGATGGCGTTTTTCAGCATCACCTGGCTGACGCTAAGCTGATGGGAAAGCAGTGGCCATAGATTGACATCCAGGCGCATATTTTCCGCTGTCACCATCGGCTGTGCCGCGCCGGGCGCCGTCAAACTCATGCGACCCGCCAAAATGCTGAGCTGCGGCCAGACATGCCAACGCAGATCGCCGCTGACCTGAAGCTGATAACCACTGCGCTGTTCCACCTGCTGTACCATGTAGGTACGAAAGTCGTTGGGATTGACCAGCAATACCAATGCCGTCATGCCCGCTACGACCACCACTAACAGGATGGCCAGCGTTGTTATCACTCTTCTCATCAAATCCTCTTCAGTCTTTGTCGATACGGCTGGCGTCAGCGCCCTGTTGACCACGATATTTTGCATCTTCACGGCGGTTATAAGGACGTGCAGCCGGACCCGACAACGGCTCAAAACTCAATGCGCCAATCAACATGCCAGGGCGCAGCGCCAGCGGCAGTTTGCCCGAATTATAGAATTCCAACACAATGCGACCTTGCCAGCCCGGATCGATACGGTGCGCGGTTACGTGCACCATCAAACCCAAACGCGCCAGCGATGAACGTCCATCCAGCCAGCCGACTAAATCATCGGGAATGGTCACCGATTCCAGCGTCACCGCCAGCGCCAATTCGCCTGGATGCAGGAAAAACGCTTCACCTTCCGGCAGCACAATTTCATCGCTCATCACGCGATCCAATGCGGCACTGACTTCGTGTTTTGGACCACTCAAATCAATAAAAGGTGCGGTATGGCCGCTGAAGGTGCGGAACTGATTGCCGAGACGCACATCCACCGTGGCGCCATTAATACGTTCCACTGGCGGGCGCGGATCAATCGCCAGTTTTCCGTTATCCAGCCAGGCTTCAATATCGCGATCGCATAATCTCATCGCTGGTACTCCATGTGTTAAGTGTAGCGAAAGGCGACAACAGCGCGTCACGACTACGCGGACGCGCTGTTGTTAAAGATACTGATTAATCTTGGCCTTAAGAATATCAATCGCGATACGGTTTTTCCCGCCGCGCGGCACAATGATGTCAGCGTATTGCTTGGAAGGTTCGATAAATTGCAGGAACATCGGGCGTACCGTCTTTTGGTACTGACTCATCACAGAATCCATGGAACGGCCACGCTCATTCACATCGCGCTTCATGCGACGCATCAAACAGATATCCAGCGGCGTATCGACGAAGATCGAGAAGTTCATCTCCTGACGCAGACGTGCATCGGTTAACAGCAGAATACCTTCGAGGATAATCACTTTCTTCGATTGCAGACGAATGCAGTCATTGGTGCGCGTGTGCTCAACGTAGCTGTAAACCGGCAGCTCGATTTCCTGGCCGGCTTTGATGGCGCGCAGATGTTGCAGCAGCAAATCATGATCCATCGCGCTCGGATGGTCATAGTTGGTTTTCACCCTCTCTTCCATGGTGAGGTGGCTCTGATCTTTGTAGTAGGCATCTTCGGGGATCACACCGATATGCTCGTCACCGACCTGGTCACGGATTTCACGATAGAGCGTGCTGGCAATAAGACTTTTTCCGGATGCGGATGCACCTGCGATGCCAACGATCACGCACTGATGAGACTTGTCAGTCATACTTTTTTAAGACCTGATAACTGGAGCCTGCCTAAGCCGAAGCTGCAACGGGCCGAATGAGAGGGTTAGTTGGCGGCAATTATAGGTATTTCACCGGTTTGATGCCAGAGAAATGGGCCTGCGGCTTTTCAGAATATCCCCTTTTGCAGCCAGACGCTTAATCGATACACTGTTCATCTGCCAACACTGTAGCGGGCGTTGGTACTCTGATTGTAGCCACAAGGAAAAGTATGAGCTGGAAAACCCTCACCTATTTTGGCGACAGCATGTTGCTGATCCCCACCGCGGTGATTATCGCGCTGGTGTTGCCATGGAAAAGCGACAACCGCCAAACGGTATGGTATTGGCTGCTGGCGTTTGGTCTGGCGGGCCTGATCGTTAGCGTCTCAAAAATCCTGTTCCTTGGTTTTGGCATTGGTAGCGCCAGATTTAACTTCACCGGCTTCAGCGGCCACAGCGCCATGTCTGCCACCCTTTGGCCAGTGATGATGTGGCTGATATCAGGACGCTGGTCGCCGCGCTGGCGCATCGTCACCATCGGCATCGGTTACGTTATTCCGCTGATGGTTGGCTTCTCACGCCTGGTGATTCACGCGCACTCCAAAAGCGAAGTGCTGGCGGGCTTGATGCTCGGCTTCACCCTGAGCACCGCATTTCTGCTCACGCAGCGTCGCACCGCGCTGAAAGGCTTTAGTTTGCCGCAGGTCGGCGTGGCGTTTTTGGTGCCGCTGTTGCTGCTGGGCCACGGCCGCGTTGCCACCACGCAGCAGTTCCTCGAGCGTTTCTCGGCCAATCTCGCCGGATTAGAAAAACCCTTCACCCGCGCCGATTTATTACGCCGTTTATAATTGCGCAGCGAAGCAAAGTGCCAATCAATTCAGCGAATAAAGGGGAAAATAGATTTCTGCGCAGACATCTTAAATAGATGTGCTAGCATGCAAAACAGAGATTGATTGGCGCATTTTTCAATGTGTAATAGATGCGCGCTGCTGGATTCGTGCATGACCCTCGAAATATTGACTTCACAGGATCGACCACAAAGAACATGGCTCAATGCCCTGCTCATTGGCGGGCTGGCCTTTCTGCTGACGCTGTTTTGCCTGGAACTGATCGTTGTCAGCGGCCGTATTTCCCCACTTTGGTACTCCACCGCCTTAATGACGGTGGTGGTGTTTCGTGCGCCCTCGAAACAGGTTCCTCTGTTGCTGTTTTGTTGTGTGTTGGGAACGGCGCTGGCGAATCTGCTGATCATCGGCCCGGCCCTTAGCAATATCAAATTTGCCATCTTAAATATGGTGCAAGCGGTACTGGGCGGATTGATGTTGCGCGCCTTGCTCAATCGCCGCGCGCCACTTAATTCATTGCTGGATTGGGTGCGTTTTGCACTGTGCGCCGGTTTAATCGCACCGTTACTTGGCGGCGTGGTCGCATTGTGGATGTTACACGTTGGCAGCAATGCGTCGTTGCCGTTCTTCTTTACGTGGGTGATTTCCGAAGTGATTGGCGTGCTGGCGTTTGGCCCGGTTTTACTGCTATGGCCGAACAAACCGCTGCGCGAGATTATTACGCCCGGCCGCCAAATCGAAACTTGTCTGACGGTGATTGCTACGCTGCTCGCCAGCTATTTATCGCTGCGTTTTCTGCCGTGGCCGTTCACCTTTATCGTGGTGATTCTGTTCTGGTGCGCGGTGCGCCTGCCCAAGTTTGAAGCCTTTTTGTTGTTTTTCATCAATGCCAGCTTCATCTCAACTCTGCTGGCGTTTAACTGGGTCAATCTGGCGCAAAATGGCCTGCTGCTCGGACAGATCAGCACCTGGTTGCCGTTCCTGCTGGTGTTGCTGCCAAGTCACGTTATGGCGCTGGTGATGGATGCCTTCCAGCGCGAGAAACTGCATATCAGTGAGAGTGAAACCCGCTTTCGTAACGCGATGGAATATTCGGCGATTGGTATGGCGTTGGTATCACCGAACGGCGGCTGGCAGCAAGTTAACCAATCGCTATGCCAAACACTGGGTTTCCCGGCGGATGAACTGAAAAAACTCACGTTCCAGCAGATCACCCATCCCGACGATCTCAACAGCGATTTGCAGCAGTTGGAGCGTCTGGTGGCCGGCGACATCATGACTTACACCATGGAAAAGCGTTATTTCCGCAAAGATGGCGAGATTGTCTGGGCGCGCTTAACAGTTTCGATGGTGCGCGATGCAGCGGCACAGCCGCACTATTTCATCGCGCAGATTGTCGATATCTCCGAACTGAAGCAGAGCGAACAGGTTAATCGCCGCTTGATGGAGCGTATCACGCTGGCGAACGAAGCCGGCGGCATTGGCGTCTGGGAATGGAATTTGTTGTCTGGCGAAATGCTGTGGGACAAACGCATGTATGAGCTGTTTGGCTTCAATCCGCATCAAGCGCCCTCTTATGATTTGTGGCTGCATCTGCTGGATGAATCGGAGCGTGAACGCTGTGCGTTGATCATTCAGCAGGCGATTGAACGTCGCAGCGCCTTCCATCTTGAATACCGCATCAACCTGCCCGATGGCCCGCGCTATGTGCGTTCAGAAGCCAATCGCATTTTGAGTCAGGATGGCCAGATTGAACGTATGCTGGGCATTTGCCAGGACATCACGCCGCTGCGCATGCTGAATGAAGCGCTGTTCCAGGAAAAAGAGCGCATGGCGATCACCCTGGATTCCATCGGCGAAGCGGTGATCAGTACCGATGATGAAATGCGCGTCACCTTTATGAATCCGGTGGCAGAAACCTTAAGCGGTTGGTCACAAGAGAAAGCGGCGGGCGTGCCGATTACCGAACTGCTCCATATCACACGTGGCACCAGCGGGCCGCGCGTGGAAAACCTCTTGCTGTGCCAGCTGCCAGGTGAAAAAACCTCGCCGAATCTGGACGAGGAGTTGGTGCTGCATACGCCGGATGGCGCGCGCGTCGAGATTCACTACAGCATCACGCCGCTGAAAACCTTAACCGGCAGCAACATTGGCGCGGTGATGGTTATTCAGGACGTCAGTGAATCGCGCAAGATGATGAAGCGTCTGAGCTACAGTGCCTCGCACGATATGTTGACGCGGCTGCCGAACCGCCACAGCTTCGAGCAGCTCCTCAAACGCCTGGTGAATGACGCTGCGGCTAACAAAACTCAGCACGTGTTGGTGTTTATCGATCTCGACAAATTTAAAGCGGTCAACGACACCGCCGGACACGCCGCGGGCGACGCCTTGCTGCGCGAGCTGGCTGAATTGATGCCGCATCATCTGCGCACCAGCGATATGCTGGCGCGTTTAGGCGGCGACGAATTTGGTGTACTGCTGCCGAATTGCGAAGTTGATCAAGTACGCGACGTGGTGCAAAACATTGTTACTGCGGTAAGCGAATACCGCTTTGTCTGGCAGAATGAGTTGTATCACGTGGGCGCGAGCGCCGGCATCACGCAAATTGATCAACACAACTGCATCAGTAATGTGGTGATGTCACAGGCCGATGTTGCCTGTTACAGCGCAAAACATGCTGGTCGTGGTCAGTATCACGTTTATCAGGAAGTGCAGATGTAATCTGCCGCTTCTGCGTATTGCCAGCCTGCGCGAGCTGCGCTAAAGTCGCCCCCTTTTTTCCGGCATGGGGGATAAATATGTTTATCGGATTCGATTACGGCACGGCCAACTGTTCAATTGCAGTAAGTGATAATGGCACGCCGCGCCTGCTGACACTGGAGAATGGTCAGCGCCTGCTTCCCTCCATGATTTGTGCCCCGACGCGTGAAGCGATCAGCGAATGGCTGCATCGCCATCATCAAGTGCCGACGCCAGATAGCGAAGGCACCGCCCTGTTGCAGCGTGCGCTGCGTTATAACCGCGAAGAAGACATCGATGTCACGCCAGGCAGCGTGCAGTTCGGTTTGACTGCGCTCCAGCAATATATGGTTGATCCGGAAGAAGTGTGGTTCGTGAAATCACCGAAATCCTTCCTTGGCGCTAATGGCCTGAAGCCGCAGCAAATCGCCTTTTTCGAAGATTTGGTGTGCGCGATGATGCTGCACATTCGCCAGCAAGGTGAAACCCAGCTGGATCGTCCAATTGAGCAAGCGGTGATTGGTCGTCCGATCAACTTCCAGGGCTTAGGTGGCGAAGAGGCCAACCAGCAAGCGCAAGGCATTCTGCTGCGTGCAGCCCAGCGTGCCGGTTTCCGCGATGTGGAGTTTCAGTTTGAGCCGGTTGCCGCCGGCCTGGACTTCGAAGCGAGTTTAGAGAAAGAGACGCGCGTTTTAGTGGTTGATATCGGCGGCGGTACCACCGACTGTTCGATGCTGCTGATGGGCCCGGAATGGCGTCACAAAACTGACCGCCGCGAAAGTCTGCTCGGCCACAGTGGTTGCCGCGTTGGCGGAAACGATCTCGACATCATGCTGGCTTTTAAAACCTTGATGCCGCTGCTCGGTCTCGGCGGCAACACGCAGAAAGGCACCGCGCTGCCTGCGCTGCCGTGGTGGAATGCGGTAGCGATTAACGATGTTCCGGCGCAAAGTGATTTTTACTCTGCGGCCAGCGGCAAATTGCTGCGCGATTTGATTCGTGACGCGGAACAGGCCGACAAAGTGACACATCTGCTGAAAGTGTGGCAGCAGAAGTTGAGCTATCGCTTGGTGCGCGCGGCGGAGGAGAGCAAAATTGCGCTGTCGGATGTGGCTGAAACTGACGCTTCGCTGGCATTTATCGCCGCACAATTGCAGGCAAACATCAGCGCAACCCAGTTAGAAGAAGCGATTAATCAACCGCTGGAACGTATTCTTGAGCAAGTGCATCTGGCACTCGCCACCTGCGAGACCAAGCCGGAAGTGATTTATCTCACAGGCGGTAGCGCCCGTTCACCGGTGCTACGTGCGGCATTACAGCAGGCGCTGCCCGATACGCCAATTGCCAGCGGCGATGATTTCGCCTCCGTCACCGCCGGCCTGGCGCGTTGGGCCGAGGTGATGTTCAGATAATTGACTTCGCTCCGTACAATTTCCTCTCCCACTTGTGGGAGAGGGTTAGGGTGAGGGGAACCACGCTCGATCTAAAACTCAACCCAATCAGAAGTTAATATTTGCCGCAATCCCGCCAACAAACGCATCTTTCACTTCGCTCACTGCACCCGGCGCCACCACATATTGCAGGTTCGGACGCAGTTGCAGCCACTTGGTCAGCTGAGCGTTGTAATAGATTTCGTAGTTGTACTCTGAACCATCCTGAATCGGCAGATAGGTTGGGCTATTGAAGTCGGTTTCACCGTTGGCATCGTTCTGCTGACGCAGCGAGCGCGTATAGGCGCTGTTAACGTGGATACGCGCAGCACCGACACCAATTTCATCCTGCGGACGTGCATCGAACGGCCCTTTCCAGGTAAAGCTGACAGACTGATAGTTGTCAGTTTTCGAGGTTTTGTGGTCGTTCATCACCGCCTGTACCGTCACACCCAAGCCACGACTCACATCGCCGCCCTGCGCGGTCAGCTGCTGTTGCAACAGCACGTAGCCGCCATAGGCATGGTCTTTGCTCTGATAAGCGCCATCACGCCAGCTGCCGTAGTTATCGCCATTAGCTGATGAGTAGTAATAACCAATGCGGTAATTACCCGGCAATTTGTCCGCGCCTAACGTTGGTTTCCAACCCAATTCCACCGGCACCATGTTGCCTTCAGAATTGCTGGTATCCAGACGGAAGCCGTCGCCGCGATCGTAGTTAGAGCTGTTTTGGTTATAGAAGCCGACCTGAAAGAACACTTCCGGCGTGATGTTCACCTTCACGCGTCCGCCCCATTGGGAAACCGGCCAGTTAAACCAGCGATCGCCACGCCAGTTACCTGCCTGGCCGCTACCAAATGCCAGGTTCTGGAACTTACTGTCAAAGTTATCGAAATCTTCACCAACGGTTACACGACCCGCTTTCAGATTAACGGTGTTATCAAACAAGCCCTGGCTTAACCAGAATTGGGTTAAGCGCCAGGTTTGACCACGACCGTACACTTCCTGGGTGGATGACAGCATGCCAGTGCGCGAATCGGCAACCTGATCGGAGATGTTGCGGCCATTACGATCGGTAATCGTCATCTGGAATTGGGCATCTTTCCAATTCAATAACTTATCCAAATCGAAGTTAGCACCAAACGCCCACTGATCGCTGTAACGCATCGAGGTGTTGGTATCCGCACCACCGGCCAGATTTGAGGCGCTTTCCATGGTGTAATTGACGTCGAATTTGATGCCGTCATTTTCCAGCTGCGTTCGGTAACCGCCCCAATCGCCGAACATATACGGTGAATCGTAACTGAAGGCATCAGCGGCCATCGCTGAGGCACTCAGCATCGCAAACATCAAGGTTCCCGCTGCCAGGCGGGGTAACTGCTGCACTGCTTCTTTTCTGTTCATGATGGTTATTCTTATATGAAGTTACTGGAAAGGATCGAAAAGAGGATAGTGCTGGCCATAAGGCAACTTTTGCAAATAAGTGCGTAGTTTAGCGGATGTTTACGGTGCGATTGCACAATTGTGACCGTGATCGATGAATGAATATTTTCTGGCGGGAATCACATTTTTTGTGAGGCGAAAACGCAGAAAGGCGACCTTAAGGTCGCCCGCTTTCTGATTACAACTTGCTGGCACCGGCAAGTTCTTCAATTTCCTGCTTGCTCAGTTGCAGCTCCGTGGCTTTTACCAGTTCATCTAACTGTTGCAGCGACGTCGCACTGACAATCGGCGCAGTAATACTAGGACGCGCAATCTGCCATGCCAGTGCCACTTGCGTTGCCGACACATCATGAGACGCCGCGACATCTTCTAGCGCTTCAATGATGCGTTTGCCGCGTTCATTGAGGTATTTATCGACAATGCCCTGTCCACGCTTACTCTTGCTGGCGTCTTCCGGCTTTTTGTATTTGCCGCTGAGGAAGCCGCTGGCTAGCGAATAGTAGTTAATCACCCCGAGGCCATTCTTCACCGCAACCTGCTCCAGCCCACTTTCGTACTCCTGACGATCGTACAAGTTGTACTCGGGCTGCAAGGTTTCATAACGCGCGATACCGGCTTGTTTGCTGACATCCAGCGCTTCCTGCAAGCGTTTGGCATTGTAGTTAGAGGCACCAATCGCGCGAACCTTGCCCTCTTTAATCAGCGAATCAAAGGCTTTAAGCGTGTCCAGCAGCGGCGTGGTTTCGTCATCGCGGTGCGCCTGATAGAGATCGATGACGTCGGTTTGCAAACGACGCAGCGAATCTTCCACCGCCTGCCGAATATACGCCGGTTTCAAACCGGTTTTTTCCGGCGACAGTTCCATGCCGACTTTGGTTGCCAGCACGATGCTGTCGCGCTTGCCGCTTTTCTTTAGCCATTTACCGATGATGGTTTCCGATTCGCCACCGGCGTTGCCTGGTGCCCAGCGCGAATAGACGTCGGCGGTATCAATAAAGAACAATCCTTTCTCCACCAGCGCATCAAGCAGTGAAAATGAGGTCTTTTCATCTACCGTCCAGCCAAACACATTGCCGCCAAACGTGAGACGGGGAACTTCAATACCACTGTCGCCAAGTTGGCGGAGTTTCTGTTGACTCATTTTGTTCTCCTTATTCAAACGAGACAGGTCTGCTATTGAGCTTAGCAAAGGAAATCGTCGCGCTTATGCCTATTCCTGCCAGAATATTTACAGAATATGAATACTTAGCGTCGTTGGGGCGATATTCTTATTTCCTTCAATTTTTGCCCGGTCCGGGCGACTACAATCATTTCGTTTGCGATACCGCTTTTTAGGCATCGCACTTTGGGAAAACGAACCGCTGGAGAGCACACACATTGAAAAACCGTCGACTAAAAACAAGTTTGCTGATCGTAGCCGCAATTGCCGTCGTGGCAGGCGGATATTACTGGTGGCAACATCCAGCGGAACCCAATAAAGCAGCGCAGGCCGAAGGCCAGCAACATCGCGGACGCGGAGCGGGCGGCAAACGTCCGTTAGCGCCAGTACAAGCTGCCGCCGCTACTACCGAAAGCGTGCCTTACTTCCTTAGCGGCCTGGGCACGGTTACCGCCGCCAATACCGTCACGGTGCGCAGCCGGGTTGATGGTCAATTAATGGCGTTGCACTTCCAGGAAGGTCAGCAAGTGGCCGCCGGTGCGCTACTGGCCGAAATCGATCCGCGTCCTTATCAAGTGGCATTAACCCAGGCGCAAGGCCAACTGGCGAAAGACCAGGCCACGCTGGCCAATGCCCGCCGCGATCTCAGCCGTTATGAAAAACTGGCGAAAACGTCGCTAGTTTCGCAGCAAGAACTCGATACGCAACGCTCGCTGGTGAGTGAAACGCTCGGCACCATCAAAGCCGATGAAGGCAACGTCGCCAGCGCGCAACTCAATCTGACCTACAGCCGCATTACCGCACCGATCAGCGGACGTGTCGGTTTGAAGCAGGTTGATGTCGGCAACTACATCACCTCCGGCGATACCACCGGTTTAGTAGTGATCACCGAAACGCACCCGATTGACGTGGTATTCAGCGTGGCGGAGAACAACATCAGCCAGATCCTTAAGGCGCAGAAAAGCGGTCAGCCGTTGATCGTCGAAGCCTGGGATCGCAGCAACAAAACGTTGCTCACCAGCGGTAACTTGCTGAGTATTGATAACCAAATCGACGCCACCACCGGCACCATCAAGCTGAAAGCGCGCTTCAACAATCAAGACGATGCGCTGTTCCCTAACCAGTTCGTCAACGCGCGTCTCAAGGTCGATACCTTGCAGGATGCGGTGGTGATTCCAACCGCTGCCTTGCAGATGAGCAACGACGGGCACTTTGTTTGGGTCGTAAACAGCGATAACAAAGTAAGCAAAAAACGCGTCACCGCCGGTTTGCAGGATAGCCAGAAAGTGGTGATCAGCGCCGGTCTGGAAGCCGGTGATCGCGTCGTCACCGATGGTCTGGATCGTTTGACTGAAGGCGCCACGGTTGAAATCGTTGCCCCACAAAGCACCGCCACGCACAGCACGCGCGCTGCACAACCGGCACGCGGAGAGCGTCAATAATGCAGGTGATGCCTCCTGATACCAGTGGCGGGCCATCACGCCAGTTTATTCTGCGCCCGGTCGCGACCACCTTATTAATGATTGCCATCTTGTTGGCGGGTGTCCTTGGCTACCGTTTTCTGCCGGTCTCGGCATTGCCGGAAGTCGATTATCCGACCATTCAGGTAGTGACGCTGTATCCCGGCGCCAGCCCGGATGTGGTCACCTCATCGATCACCGCGCCGCTTGAGCGCCAGTTTGGCCAGATGTCCGGCCTGAAACAGATGTCATCGCAGAGTTCCGGCGGCGCTTCAGTAGTGACGCTGCAATTCCAGCTGACGCTGTCGCTGGATGTCGCCGAGCAGGAAGTGCAAGCGGCGATTAACTCCGCCACTAACTTATTGCCCAACGATCTGCCGAATCCGCCGGTTTACAGCAAAGTTAATCCAGCCGATCCACCGATCATGACCCTGGCCGTCACCACCACCAGCATGCCGTTGACGCAAGTGCAGGACATGGTGGAAACCCGCGTGGCGCAGAAAATTTCGCAGGTTTCCGGTGTCGGTTTGGTCACGCTGTCGGGCGGGCAACGTCCAGCGGTACGCGTGAAGATGAATGCACAAGCGCTGGCAGCGTTAGGTTTAACCAGCGAATCGGTACGCACCGCTATCACCAATGCCAACGTCAACTCGGCGAAAGGTAGCCTTGACGGCCCAACGCGCTCAATTACCTTGTCCGCCAACGATCAGATGACCTCAGCGGAAGATTATCGCAAGCTGATCATCAGCTATAACAACGGCGCGCCGGTACGTTTGGGTGACGTCGCCACCATCGAGCAAGGTGCTGAAAACAGTTGGCTCGGCGCATGGGCCAACCGCCAACCGGCGATTGTGCTCAACGTGCAGCGTCAGCCTGGCGCCAATATCATCGCTACCGCCGATAACATCCGCGCCATGCTGCCCGCGCTCACCGCCACGCTGCCGAAATCGGTGGATGTGAAGTTGCTGACCGACCGCACCACCAACATCCGCGCCTCGGTCAGCGATACGCAACACGAACTGATTTTGGCGATGGGACTGGTGGTAATGATCATCTACCTGTTCCTGCGTAACGTACCGGCCACGATTATTCCGGCGGTTGCCGTGCCGCTGTCGCTGGTGGGTACTTTCGCCGCGATGTATTTCCTCGGCTTCTCGATCAATAACCTCACATTAATGGCACTGACCATCGCCACCGGTTTTGTGGTGGATGACGCCATCGTGGTGATCGAGAACATTTCGCGCTACATCGAAAAAGGCGAGAAGCCAATGATAGCGGCGCTGAAAGGCGCAGGCGAGATTGGCTTTACCATTATCTCCCTCACCTTCTCGCTGATCGCGGTACTGATTCCGTTGCTGTTCATGGGCGATGTGATTGGTCGCCTGTTCCGCGAATTTGCCGTGACGCTGGCGGTGGCGATTCTGATTTCTGCCGTGGTGTCATTAACGCTGACGCCAATGATGTGCGCGCGCATGCTGAGTGCCGAATCGCTGCGTAAACAGAACCGCTTCTCACGCGCCAGCGAAGCGATGTTTGATCGCATCATTGCGGTGTATGGTCGAGGCTTAACCCGCGTATTGCTGCATCCGTGGATCACGCTGTCAGTGGCGCTCGGCACCTTACTGATCACCGTGTTGCTGTGGATTATGATTCCGAAAGGCTTCTTCCCGCAGCAGGACAACAGCATCATTCAGGGCACCTTGCAGGCACCGCAGTCGGTTTCCTACGCCAATATGGCGGAACGTACGCGCGATGTGGCGTCGATCATCATGAAAGATCCGGCGGTGCAGAGCATGACGTCGTTCGTGGGCGTCGATGGCACTAACTCCGCACTGAATAGCGCCCGCCTGCAAATCAACCTCAAGCCGTTAGATCAACGTGATGACCGCATTCCAGTGGTGCAAAAACGTCTGCAACAGGCGATTGATCGCGTGCCGGGCGTCAGCATGTGGCTGCAACCGGTACAGGATCTGACTATTGATACCCAAGCCAGCCGCACGCCGTATCAATTCACCTTGCAATCCGGTTCACTGGAATCACTCAGCTTGTGGGTACCGAAACTGCTGGAGCAACTTGGCAACTCACCCGAATTGCGCGATGTCAGCAGCGATTGGCAGGATCAAGGTTTGGAAGCCTTTGTGCGCGTCGATCGTGACAGCGCCAGCCGCCTCGGCATTAGCATGGCCGACGTGGATAACGCGCTGTATAACGCCTTTGGTCAGCGTCTGATTTCCACTATTTACACCCAAGCCAACCAATATCGCGTGGTGCTGGAACAGAACAACGATGCCACGCCGGGTTTGGCGAGCCTCGATGGCATTCGCCTCAATAGCAGCGACGGCGGCAGCGTACCGCTGAGCGCAATTGCGCAGATCGAAGAACGCCACGCCGCACTAAGCATCAACCATCTCGACCAGTTCCCGTCGGCCACCTTCTCGTTTGACGTGGCTGAAGGCTACTCGCTGGGCGAGGCGGTGAAAGCAGTCAGCGCCGCGGAAGATCAGGTTGGTATGCCTGCCGAAATGATGACGCAATTCCAGGGCAGCACGCTGGCGTTCGAAGCAGCGTTATCCAGCACCGTGTGGCTGATTGTCGCGGCGGTAGTGGCGATGTATATCGTGCTCGGCGTGCTGTATGAGAGCTTTATCCACCCGATCACCATTCTCTCGACGCTGCCGACCGCCGGTGTCGGCGCGCTGCTGGCATTAATGCTGAGCGGCAACGAGCTGGATATCATCGCCATCATCGGCATCATCCTACTGATCGGTATCGTGAAGAAAAACGCCATCATGATGATCGACTTCGCGCTGGCGGCGGAACGTGAGCAAGGTATGCCGCCACGTGATGCGATTTATCAGGCCTGTTTATTACGTTTCCGCCCGATTCTGATGACCACGCTAGCCGCACTGCTCGGTGCACTGCCGCTGATGCTGAGTACCGGCGTCGGCGCGGAATTGCGTCGTCCGCTGGGTATCGCGATGGTCGGCGGTTTGGTGGTCAGCCAGGTGCTGACGCTGTTTACCACGCCGGTGATCTATCTGCTGTTTGATCGTTTGTCTCACGCCACGCGCCGTCGCTTTAAGCGCTCGGAGGCGCAGCCGTGAAGTTCTTCGCCCTGTTCATCCATCGTCCAGTAGCGACAACGCTGCTCACCATCGCCATTGCGTTGGCCGGGATTCTCGGCTTCCGTCTGCTGCCGGTTGCGCCGCTGCCGCAGTTGGATTTCCCGGTGATTTTAATTTCTGCCTCGTTACCCGGCGCGTCACCAGAAACCATGGCGGCTTCGGTTGCCACGCCGCTGGAGCGTTCATTGGGCCGCATTGCGGGCGTTAGCGAAATGACCTCGACCAGTTCGCTGGGCAGCACGCGCATTATTCTGGTGTTCGATTTTGATCGCGACATCAACGGTGCGGCGCGTGATGTGCAGGCGGCGATCAACGCGGCGCAAAGTCTATTACCCACCGGCATGCCGAGTCGTCCGAGCTACCGCAAAGCCAACCCGTCCGATGCGCCCATCATGATCCTGACGCTAACTTCGGACATTTATAATCCCGGTCAGCTGTATGATTACGCCTCAACGCAACTGGCGCAGAAACTTTCGCAAATTGAAGGGGTTGGCGATGTCACGGTTGGCGGCAGTTCGCTACCGGCGGTGCGTGTCGATCTCAACCCACAGGCGCTGTTCAATCAGGGCGTGTCGCTGGATGCGGTGCGCACCGCGATCAGCAATGCCAACCAGCGCCGCCCACAAGGCGCAATTGATGATGTGAAGCAGCGCTGGCAGGTTCGCACCAACGATGAATTGCAGACCGCCAGCGAATATCAGCCGCTGGTGGTGCATTACAACAACGGCGCAGCGGTGCGGCTCAGCGATGTTGCCAACGTGCAGGATTCGGTGCAGGACGTGCGCAATGCCGGGATGACTAACGGCAAAGCGGCGGTGTTGTTGGTGGTGCGTAAGTCACCGGAAGCCAACATTATTGATACAGTGGATCGCATTCGTAGCGAACTGCCAGAACTGCATGACGTGATTCCTGCCGCGATCGATCTGCAAATCGCTCAGGATCGTTCGCCGACCATTCGAGCTTCACTGCATGAAGTCGAGCAGTCGCTGATCATCGCCGTCGCGCTGGTGATTCTGGTGGTGTTTGCCTTCTTGCGTGACTGGCGCGCAACGCTGATTCCTGCTGCTGCAGTGCCGGTTTCATTGATTGGTACTTTCGCCGCGATGTATTTGTGCGGTTTTAGCCTGAATAACCTGTCGCTGATGGCGCTCACCATCGCCACCGGTTTTGTGGTGGATGACGCGATTGTGGTGCTGGAAAACATTGCGCGCCATGTCGAAGCCGGAATGAAACCGTTGCAAGCGGCGTTAACCGGCGTGCGCGAAGTGGGTTTTACCGTGCTGTCGATGAGTTTGTCGCTGATTGCCGTGTTCCTGCCACTGTTGATGCTCGGCGGCATTATTGGGCGCTTCTTCTCGGAATTTGCCATCACGCTATCGGTGGCGATCCTGATTTCGCTGTTCATCTCGGTAACGCTGACACCAATGATGTGCGCCTATTTGCTCAAGCCGCAGGTTAAGCGCAGCCAGCCGCGCACCCGCGGTTTTGGCAAGCTGTTGATGAAAGTGCAAAACGGCTATGGGCGATCGCTTGGCTGGGTGCTGAATCACGCCATTTGGGTGTTAATGCTGCTGCTTGGCACCGTGGCGCTCACCGTTTGGCTGTTTATCTCAATTCCCAAAACCTTTATGCCGGAACAAGATACCGGCCGACTGCAAGGCTTTATCTCGGCGGATCAGAGCATTTCCTTCCAGGCGATGCGCGGCAAGTTGCAAGATTTCATGAACATCATCAAAGCCGACCCGGCGGTGGATAACGTTACCGGCTTTACCGGCGGTTCACGCACCAACAGCGGTTCGATGTTTGTGTCACTTAAACCGCTTTCTGAGCGCAGCGAAAGTGCGCAGGAAGTGATTGCGCGACTGCGCATAAAGCTGGCGAAGGAACCGGGCGCTAATCTGTATCTCAACGCGGTACAGGATATTCGCATCGGCGGCCGTGAATCCAACGCCAGCTATCAATACAGTTTGCTGTCGGACAACCTTGCAGATTTACGTGAATGGGAACCGAAAATCCGTCAGGCATTTGCCGCCCTGCCCGAGCTGGCCGACGTCAACTCGGATCAGCAGGACAACGGCAGCGAAATGAATCTGACTTACGATCGTGAAAGCATGGCACGGCTTGGTATCGACGTCTCCGCCGCCAACGCCTTGCTGAATAACGCGTTTGGTCAGCGCCAAATCTCCACCATTTACCAGCCGCTCAATCAGTACAAAGTGGTGATGGAAGTGGATCCGCGTTACACGCAAGACATCAGCTCGTTGGATCAGATGTTCGTGATTAACAGCGATGGCAAAGCGATTCCGCTCAGTTGGTTTGCCAAATGGCAGCCGGCCAATGCGCCGCTGGCGGTGAATCATCAAGGCTTGTCTGCCGCGTCAACCATCTCGTTCAACCTGCCGGAAGGCGTGTCGTTGTCGCAAGCGTCGGATGCGATTGATCGTACCGTCACCGCGATTGGCGTGCCTTCAACGGTGCGCGGCAGTTTTGCCGGTACCGCGCAGGTGTTCCAGCAATCACAATCCAACCAGCTGTATCTGATGCTGGCGGCGATTGCGGCGGTATACATCGTGCTGGGGATTTTGTACGAGAGTTACGTTCATCCGCTGACCATTCTCTCCACGCTGCCGTCGGCAGGCGTGGGTGCCTTACTGGCGCTGGAACTGTTCAATACGCCGTTTAGCCTGATTGCGTTGATCGGCATTTTGCTGCTGATTGGTATCGTGAAGAAGAACGCCATCATGATGGTCGATTTCGCCTTAGATGCTGAGCGTAACGGCAATCTGTCAGCGCGCGACGCCATTTTCCAGGCGTGTCAGCTGCGCTTCCGCCCGATTCTGATGACCACCTTAGCGGCACTGTTTGGCGCGCTGCCGTTAGTACTGACCAGCGGCGACGGTGCTGAACTGCGCCAACCGCTCGGCATCACCATCGCTGGCGGTTTAGTGATGAGCCAACTGCTGACGCTCTACACCACGCCGGTGGTGTATTTGATGATGGATAAACTGCGGCGCAAGAAGAAAACGGCGCAACTTGCTACAGAATGACCTGCTATATACCATTGCTATATAGCAAGGAAGGCGTAAACTTTAACCAGTGTTTCACTGAGGAGGTTTATATGTCGAGAGGTACGGTATTTACCAGTAATAGAACACAGAACGTGCGAATTCCAGCAGATGTTCGATTCCCTGATGATGTAAAAAACGTCTTCGTCAGGGCCGTTGGCAATGAACGTATCTTGGTTCCAATTGAAAATGCCTGGGACAGTTTTTTCCAAGATGGTCCAACGGTTAGCGAAGACTTTATGGACGAGCGTGCATCACAAGAACAAACGGAAAGGGAAGACTTTTAATGCATCGCTATATGCTGGATACCAACATGGTTATTTACGTTATCAAGCGGCGGCCAATCGAGGTGTTAGAGCGTTTTAACGCCAATGTTGGCCGCATAGTAATTTCATCCATCACGTTGGCAGAACTGTTTCATGGTTCAGAAAAGAGCGCGTTTCCCGAACGAAACTTGCGCGTGGTTGAAGATTTTGTCTCACGTCTGGATGTGCTCAATTACGATGCCAGAGCCGCATTCCACTATGGCGCAATTCGCGCAGAACTGGAGAAAAATGGCACGCCTATCGGCCTCAATGACCTTCATATCGCCGGTCACGCTCGCAGTGCTGCACTCACGCTGGTATCAAATAACTTACGCGAATTCTCACGCGTAAACGGATTGATTTGCGAAAACTGGTTTTGAAATAACAGGTACTTTCATGTCACCTCAAAACGCCACTGTGCGCTGGCAGTTGTGGATCGTCGCCTTTGGCTTCTTTATGCAGGCGTTGGATACCACCATCGTCAACACCGCGATCCCGTCAATGGCGCGCGACCTCAACGTTAGCCCGCTGAATATGCACTCGGTGATTGTCTCGTATGTACTCACCGTGGCGGTGACGCTGCCAATCAGCGGCTGGTTGGCGGATCGTTTTGGTGTGCGCAACATCTTCTTTTGCGCCATTGTGCTGTTCAGCATCGGTTCGCTGCTGTGCGCCTTCTCCACCACGCTGGATGAATTGATCATGGCGCGCGTGGTGCAAGGGATTGGTGGCGCGATGATGGTGCCGGTTGGGCGTTTAACGGTGATGAAAATCGTGCCGCGTGAGCAATATATGTCGGCGATGACCTTTGTCACCACGCCGGGACAAATTGGCCCGCTGCTTGGTCCGGCGCTGGGCGGGATTCTGGTGCAATACGCCAGTTGGCACTGGATCTTCCTGATCAATATTCCGGTGGGCATTATCGGCGCGATTGCCACGCTGACGTTGATGCCCAATTACACCATGCAAACGCGGCGCTTTGATTTCCTTGGCTTCGTGCTGTTAGCGGTTGGCATGGCAACGTTGACGCTGGCGCTGGATGGCCAACGCAGCTCTGGCGGTTCGCCGCTGCTGCTCGGGGTGCTGATCTTGCTGGGCGTATTTTCACTGCTGTTCTATCTAATGCATGGCCGCAACAATGACAACGCGCTGTTTAGCCTGAAACTGTTCGACAACCGCATCTATTCGATTGGCCTGCTCGGCAGTTTTACCGGGCGCATTGGTAGCGGCATGCTGCCGTTTATGACGCCGATTTTTCTGCAAGTTGGCCTCGGTTATAGCCCATTCCACGCCGGTTTAATGATGATTCCGATGGTGCTGGGCAATATGGGCACCAAACGCGTAGTGGTGCGCATCGTCAATCTGTTTGGTTATCGGAATGCGCTGGTTGGCGCGACCATCGCGCTGGCGGCGGTGGTGCTGCTGTTCCCCGTCGTCGCGCTGCTCGGTTGGTTCTGGCTGTTGCCGCTGGTGTTGCTGCTGCAAGGCATGGTCAACGCCATTCGCTTCTCCTCAATGAACACCTTAACGCTGAAAGAGTTGCCGGATGATTTAGCGTCGAGCGGCAACAGCTTGCTGTCGATGATCATGCAATTGTCGATGAGTATCGGCGTCACCGTAGCCGGTTTGCTGCTGGGTGCGTTTGGTCATGGCGTCGTCACCGATAGCGCGGCAGCGCATCAAACCTTTATTTACACCTATTTGTGCATGGCGCTGGTGATTGTACTGCCTGCGTTGGTGTTCTGGCGCGTCCCCAAGGATGTGAGTAAAAACGTCGATCTGCGAGGCAGGAGAAAAGGATGAAACGGCCGGTCAAACTGGGCATTGGCGCCAAACTGTTTATGGCGATTTTTTCTACCTGCATGTTAGTGATCATCACCATGCATTGGGGCGTACGTCTCAGCTTCGAGCATGGCTTTGTCGATTACATCAAGAAAGGTAATGAGCAGCGCCTCACTTTATTAAGCGATGCATTGGCAGATCAGTATGAGCAGCACGGTAGCTGGGATTTTTTGCGGGCTAACGATCGTCTGATCTTCTCGATTTTGCGATCGCTGGAGCAAAATCCTGGCAGCGTCAATCAGTTGCCGCCGCACGGCTGGCGCACCCAGTTCTGGATTATTGATCAGCAATACAAAGTGCTGTCTGGCCCACGCGCGCCAGTGCCGCCGGAAGGGACGCGACGAAACATCACCACCAGCAATGGCAAGATTGTCGGCTGGGTAATCGCCTCGCCAGCCGAACGATTGACGCGCAGCACCGACATCAATTTCGATCAACAACAGCGGCGCACCAGTTGGATGATTGTGGCACTCACCGGTTTGCTGGCGGCGCTGGTCACCTGGTTGCTGGCGCGCGGTTTGCTAGCCCCGGTAAAACGTCTGGTTGATGGCACACATCATTTGGCGGCGGGTAATTTCGCCACGCGTGTTGAAGTCGGCAGCAGCGACGAGCTGGGCCAGTTGGGACGCGACTTCAATTTGCTGGCGCGCTCGCTGGAGAAAAACGAGAGCAATCGCCGCGCCTTTATGGCCGATATTTCCCATGAACTGCGCACGCCGTTGGCGATCATGCGTGGTGAGCTGGAAGCCATGCAGGACGGTGTGCGCAAGTTGACGCCAGAAGCAATCAGTTCGCTGCAAAGTGAAGTGGTGGTGCTAACCAAACTGGTGGATGATTTGCATCAACTATCGCTGTCGGATGCTGGCGCCCTCGCCTATCGCATGCAACCGGTAGATCTGGTGAACTTACTGGAAGTGGTGGCGGGCAGCTTTAACGAACGTTATCGCAGCCGTGAGCTGATGCTGAATCTGGCGCTGCCAACACAAGCCGAAAGTTTTGGCGATCCCGATCGCCTGATGCAGTTATTCACTAATCTGTTAGAAAACAGTCTGCGTTACACCGATGCGGGTGGCGCGGTGCAGGTTAGCGTGCAGCAGAAAGACGAATTCTGGCTGCTGACCTTTGCCGACAGCGCGCCTGGCGTTGATCCCACCCATCAGGCACAAATATTCGAACGTTTTTTCCGTACCGAAAGTTCGCGCAATCGCGCCAGCGGCGGCTCGGGACTTGGCCTGGCGATTTGCAAAAACATCGCCGAAGCACATAACGGCAGCATAAGTGCAGATCACTCTGATTTAGGTGGCCTGCAAATCACGCTAAACTTGCCGTATGTTCCTCACTAGACGCCACTTATGAGCCCGGAAAATAGCGATCCCCTGATTCTTGTTGTAGAAGATGAGCCGAAACTGGCGCAGTTGATGATTGATTATCTGCAAGCGTCCAACTATCGCACGCACCACATTGCGGATGGCAACGAGGTGTTGAATTACGTGCAGCAAACGCCGCCGGATCTGATGTTGCTGGATTTAATGCTGCCCGGCCGCGACGGTTTAACGCTGTGCCGCGAAATTCGTCGCTTCTCCGAGCTGCCAATCATTATGGTCACCGCGCGCACTGAAGAAATTGATCGCCTATTGGGGCTGGAAATTGGTGCGGATGACTATATCTGTAAGCCGTTCAGCCCGCGCGAAGTGGTGGCACGTGTCAAAACCATTCTGCGCCGCGTGAAACGTTCGCCGGAAGAGGCGCAGCAAGCATCGCATCTGCAAATCGATGAAAGCCGTTTTCAGGCCAGCTGGCGTGAACAGCAGTTAGAGCTGACGCCCGCCGAGTTCCGTTTGCTGAAAACCCTGGCGCTGGAACCGGGCAAAGTGTTCTCGCGCGAACAGTTGCTAAATCATCTGTACGACGATTACCGCGTGGTCACCGACCGCACCATCGATAGCCACATCAAAAACCTGCGACGTAAGCTGGAAAGCCTCGATGCCGAGCAGCCGTTTATTCGTGCCGTTTATGGTATGGGATATCGCTGGGAAGCGGATGTCTGTCGTTTGCTGTAGCCGCTTAGATTGATCTGAATCAATTTTTCTCCCTGCCGGCCTGCCTACAATTCCCCACCTTTTGCCGGGCCGTTTAATGCGGCTGCGGCACCTGCCATCGACGATGGCATGCTGACCTGACATCAGTGAGAAAATCCATGTTAAAACCTGAACTGCTTTCTCCAGCGGGATCGCTGAAGAATATGCGCTATGCCTTTGCCTACGGCGCTGACGCGGTGTATGCCGGACAACCGCGCTACAGCCTGCGCGTGCGTAACAACGAATTTACCCACGAAGTGCTGGCCAAGGGCATCAATGAAGCCCATGAACTCGGCAAAAAATTCTACGTGGTGGTGAATATCGCGCCGCACAACGCCAAACTGAAAACCTTTATCCGCGATTTAACGCCGGTCGTTGCCATGCAACCGGATGCGCTAATCATGTCCGATCCCGGCTTGATTATGCTGGTGCGCGAAGCCTTCCCGGAAATGCCGGTTCATCTCTCAGTGCAGGCCAACGCGGTAAACTGGGCGACGGTAAAGTTTTGGCAGCAAATGGGGCTGACGCGCGTGATTCTGTCACGAGAATTGTCGCTGGATGAAATTGCCGAAATTCGCCAACAGGTGCCGGAAATGGAGATTGAAATCTTCGTGCACGGCGCGTTGTGTATGGCGTATTCCGGTCGCTGCCTGCTTTCTGGTTACCTCAACAAGCGCGATCCCAACCAGGGCACCTGCACCAACGCCTGCCGCTGGGAATACAAAGTGGAAGAAGGCAAGCAGGATGACGTCGGCAACATTGTCGGTTTCCATCAGCCGGTTCAGGTACAGCAACCGACACTTGGCGTCGGCGACACCACCGATCGTCTGTTCCTGCTGGAAGAGAAGATGAAACCGGGCGAAATGATGAGCGCGTTCGAAGACGAACACGGCACTTACATCATGAACTCCAAAGATCTGCGCGCCGTGGCGCACGTGGAACGTTTAAGCCAAATGGGCGTGCACTCACTGAAAATCGAAGGCCGCACCAAATCCTTCTATTACTGCGCGCGCACCGCTCAAGTTTATCGCCGTGCCATCGACGATGCAGCAGAAGGCAAACCATTTGATCCGGCGCTGCTGGAAACGCTGGAAGGTCTGGCGCATCGCGGCTACACCGAAGGTTTCCTGCGTCGTCATACCCATGACAGCTACCAGAATTACGAGCAAAGTTTTTCTATTTCCGAACGCCAGCAATTTGTCGGTGAATTCACCGGTGAACGCCGCGGTGATTGGGCGCAGATTGCGGTGAAAAACAAATTCATCATCGGTGATTCAGTGGAGATCATGACGCCTGAAGGCAACCTCAACTGTACGCTGGAAACCATGCAGAACGACAAAGGCGTGGCGGTGGATGTCGCGCCAGGCGACGGACATCGCGTGTGGATCCCAGTACCGGAAGCGGTGAAGCTGGATTTTGCCCTGCTACTGCGTAATTTTGTCGATGGCAACACAACGCGCGATCCGCATAGCAAAGATCGCACTTAAAGAAAAGAAAATGGCGAAGTTAGATTAGGATCACAGACCGTCGCTGCGCCTCGCTTTAGAATCGCGCCTGCTGCTAACGAGTAACAATAAAAGCAGGTTTTAACAGGAACCACCTCATTCACCCGCCCGGCTCCCCCGTGCGGGTTTTCTTTTTTCATCCCCCGCCGATAAAGTTCTCTCTCCAGCTATGCTATAACCTGTGCTCTGTCTCTCGCGTCAAGGAACTGATAATGCAAAATAAACCGCTCACATTGCTGATCCTCAATGGCAAAGGCGCCGGTAATGAAGCGTTGCGCGCCGCCGTCAACACGCTGCGTGACGAAGGCTTTAATTTGGCGGTACGTGTGACCTGGGAGAAAGGTGACGGCGACCGTTATGTGCGAGAAGCCGTGGAATTGCAGGCAGAAACCGTAGTCGCGGGTGGCGGCGATGGCACCATCAATGAGATTGCGACCGCGTTGGCGGCGTTGCCAGAGCAGACACGTCCAGCGTTAGGCATCTTGCCGCTCGGCACCGCCAATGATTTCGCCACCAGCGCTGGCATTCCAGAAGAAATGGAACCGGCACTGCGTTTGGCATTGCTCGGCAAAGCCACCGCTATCGATTTAGCGCGCGTGAATGGCGAACGCTACTTTATCAATATGGCGACCGGCGGATTTGGCACGCGCATCACCACTGAAACGCCGGAAAAGCTGAAGTCGGCGCTGGGCGGCGTATCGTATTTTATTCACGGATTGATGCGCGTGGATGCGCTGAAACCGGATAGCTGCGAAATCAGCGGACCCGGTTTTAACTGGCAGGGCGATGCGTTGGTGATCGGCATTGGTAATGGACGCCAGGCGGGCGGCGGGCAAAAACTGTGCCCTGAAGCGCTGATTAATGATGGTCAGCTCAATCTCAGCATTGTTACCGCACAAGAGTTGCTGCCAACGCTGCTGCATTCGCTGACACGCGATGATGAAAACCCAAATATCGTCAAAGCACAGTTGCAGTCGCTGACCATTCGTTCACCGCATCAGATGACGTTTAATCTCGATGGCGAGCCGCTGACCGGCAGTGAATTCAAGATTGAAGTGATGCCAGGCGCGCTAAGCTGCCGCTTGCCGCCGCAGTGCCAGTTGTTGGCCTAATCACGTAGGGTCGCCATTTATGGTGACCTGTTTCAGGTGCGCAAAGATGCGCACCTGAATACCGATTACACCTTCATCCAACGGCGTTCCAGCGCGGAAACCGCCACCGCTTCCAACACTTTCTGCACCTGCAAACCTTCGGCGAAATCCGGCCACATGCGATCGCCTGCGGCAATGCCGTTAATCAAATCCCGAATCTCCACGGTTTTCTGATCGTTAAAACCAATGCCATGTCCGGCAGAAACGCAGAAGTTCGCGTAATCCGGATGCGCTGGGCCGGTCAGAATGGTTTTGAAACCTTGACGTCCCGCCGGTTCATCGTGGATATACAACTCCAGCTCCGCCATGCGTTCTTGGGTGTAACGCAGCGTGCCTTTGGTGCCGGTCACCACATAGGTCAGACCCATTTTGCTGCCGCAGGCGATGCGTGACGTTTCGAACACGCCGTGCGCACCATTCTTGAAGCGCAACAACGCGCTGGCCTGATCTTCGTTTTCCACTGGCAGCAAGCGTGATGCATCTTTCGGATCGGGACGCTGCTGAATCACCGTCATCATATCGCCGCTGACTTCTTCGATATCGCCGACCAAATAGTGCGCCATATTGACAATGTGCGCAGCCAAATCGCCCAACGCACCTAAACCCGCCAGCGCTTTCTGGCAGTGCCAATCCAGCGGCGTTTCCGGGCGTGCCAGATAATCTTCGTTGTGCGTACCGTAGAAGTGAATCACTTCGCCGATTTCGCCACGTGCAATGATTTCGCGCGCCAGTTGGCTGGTGGGGTTTTTCATGTAGTTGAAACCCACCAAGGTTTTCACGCCCGCTTGCTGTGCCGCTTGCACCATCTCTTCGGCATCAGCCACCGACAGCGACAGCGGTTTCTCAGAGTAAACGTGTTTGCCGTTGCGAATCGCTTCCAGCGCCATCTCTTTATGCAGGAAATTCGGCGCGCAGATATCGACCACATCAATGTTGGGATCGCGTACCAGTTCATGCCAATCGCCAGTGGAGCGGGCAAAACCAAACGTCGCCGCCTGCTTCGCTGCCAGCTCAGGATTCACTTCCGCCAGCATTTCCCGCACGATTTCGCCTTTTAGGGCAAACACCGTTGGCGCTTGCGCGTAGGCAATCGCGTGACAACGACCAATGTAACCACTGCCGATCATACCGATTCTGACTTTATTCATGACTAATCCCTGGATGCGAGTAAGAAGTGATCTGGAATATATGTTTCGCTTTTTGGCTCGACAACGGCGAAATGAAATATCTGTGATCATGCATGCGAGGTATCTGACAAAAACGACAAATCAGAATGTAATTTTGCATAGAGAAGGTGATATTCATCACAATTGGCGGCGATTTTGGCGCCATTTAGCGCTATGACGCTAGGCGGAAAGGCTGAATTGACGCTTTATTCAGCAGTCAGTAATAATTGTGAAAAAGTGCTTTGACAAGGTCGGGCTCGCTCGTTAATATGCGCCCCGTTCAAACGATTCCTCTGTAGTTCAGTCGGTAGAACGGCGGACTGTTAATCCGTATGTCACTGGTTCGAGTCCAGTCAGAGGAGCCAAATTTAAAGAACCCGCTCAGGGAAACCTGAGCGGGTTTTTGTCTTTTGTAGGGTCGTCTTTCGTAGGGTCGCCATTTATGGTGACCTTCTCAACCCCCTTGTCCATGTTTATAAGGTCACCATAAATGGCGACCCTACAAACCAGCGGTTCCTACCACCCATTTCATGCGCTCTGTGATTGTGTTCACAACTCTGCAACGTCAACTTGTATGGTAGTATTAACGCGCGTATTTTTTCATCATTGATTCCCGTTAATGCCCGATCCTTCGTTGAGATAGGTATCAGGTCAGGAGTAGATGATGAAAAGTGTGGTGATTGAACAACCCGGCGAGTTGGTATTAGCTGAGCGTCCGCTGCCGCAACCCGCTGCCAATGAAGTGCGTGTCAAAGTGCGCTATGCCAGCATCTGCGGTTCCGACGTGCATATCTGGCACGGTCACAATCCTTTTGCTAAATATCCACGCGTGATTGGTCATGAATTCTTTGGTGTGATTGATGCGGTCGGCGCTGACATCGCCGCCAGCCGTATTGGCGAGCGCGTGGCGGTTGATCCAGTAGTAAGCTGCGGCCATTGCTATCCCTGCTCAATCGGTCGCCCCAACGTCTGCAAAGAGTTGCAGGTGATTGGCGTGCATCGTGATGGCGGCTTCAGCGAATACGCCGTCGCACCCGCCAAAAACGCCTTCCGTTTGCCAGAAAGCGTACCGGATAAACTCGCCAGCATGGTTGAGCCGTTCACCATCGCCGCTAACATCACCGCCTTCCTCAAACCGCAACCCAACGATGTGGCGCTGATTTACGGTGCCGGTCCGATGGGTTTGACCGCAATTCAGGTGCTAAAAGGCGTGTACGGCGTCGAGCAGGTTTTGGTGGTGGATCGTTTACCTGAACGCCTGGCTCTGGCGCAGGAAAACGGCGCCGATCGCGTATTCAATAACAGTGAAATCCCGCTCGCCGCGCAGCTGGAAGGCGTGCAGCCTACGCTTATCATTGATGCCGCTTGCCATCCTTCTATCCTGGCTGAAGCCGCCGCCCTCGCCTCTCCAGCCGCGCGCATTGGTTTGCTCGGCTTCTCTGGCGAACAGTGCAGCATCACGCAGCAAAGTCTCACCAGCAAAGAGCTGTCGCTGTTCACCTCACGCCTTAACAGCAATCGCTTCCCGCAGGTGATTGAGTGGATTGAGCAAGGCCAGATTCAACCCGAAAAGCTGGTGACGCACTATTTCCCACTGGCGGACGTGGAACAAGCCATGACGTTGTTCGAAAAAGATCCCCGCACCTGCTGCAAAGTAATTCTACAAATGCGTTAAGTTAACGCTCACACCAGGTGTCCTGCTGCCGGTGCGTACCCGCCGGCATAACGATTATAAAAATGATAAATGACGGAGTTTCTATGTTTAAGAATCTGCGCTGGATCCTCGTACTGCTGTTATTCCTGGTCTTTATGATCAACTACCTCGATCGTATTGCCCTGTCGCTGACCGTACCGCTGGTGGAAAAAGACCTGATGATCAATGCCGAACAGTTCGGCATGATTTTCGGCAGCTTCTTCTTCGGCTACGCCCTGTTCAACTTTGTCGGCGGGTTAGCCACCGACAAATTCGGCCCGACCATTGTGCTCGGCACCGCCGTCGGCATGTGGTCGCTATTCTGCGGATTAACGGCTCTGGCAACCGGCTTCTGGTCAATGATGATTCTGCGCGTGCTATTTGGCATGGCAGAAGGCCCGATTTCCGCCTCCGCCAACAAAGCCATTAACGGCTGGTTCCCGAAAAAACAGGCGGCGACCGCGATGGGCTTGCTCAGCTCCGGTTCACCTCTGGGCGGCGCAGTGGCCGGTCCGATTGTCGGCTATCTGGCGTTGTCCTTTGGCTGGCGTCCAGCGTTTATCGTCATTGCGGCGATTGGCTTTATCTGGTTAGCACTGTGGTTCTTCTTCGCTGCGGACAATCCGGCCAAGAGCAAACGCGTGTCGCAGGAAGAGCGCGCGCTGGTTGAAAAATTAAAAGCCGAACAACCCGCCGATGTCATCGATCCCAGTGGTCAAGCGCACGGCCTGGGCTTCTACCTGCGTCAACCGATTATCCTGGTTACCGCTTTCGCCTTCTTCTGCTACAACTACATTCTGTTCTTCTTCCTTAGCTGGTTCCCGGCATATCTGGTGCAGGCGCATGGCCTCGACATCAAATCGATGAGCTACACCACCATGATTCCGTGGATTGTCGGCTTCGTCGGCCTGGCATTGGGTGGCTGGATTTCGGATAAAATCTTCAATATCACCGGCAAACTGCTGCTTTCTCGCAAGATCGTGTTAGTGGTTTCACTGGCAGCTGCGGCGATTTGCGTGGCGATGGCCGGCACCATTAAAGAGGTCAACTCGGCGGTGATCATGATGTCGATCTCGATCTTCTTCCTCTACATCACCGGCGCCATTTACTGGGCAATCGTGCAGGACGTGGTGCACAAAAGCCGCGTCGGCAGCATCAGCGGCTTTATCCACCTGATTGGTAGCTTGTCGGGTGTGATTGGCCCGGTAGTGACCGGCTTCATCGTGCAGCATTCTGGCAAGTTCGACAGCGCCTTCATCCTTGCAGGTGCGGTCGCCGGACTTGGCGCATTGCTGGTGTTAGTGGTAATTCGCGAACCGAAAACCAGCGATAAACCGGTTTCTGTATAACTATCATGGGGCGCTTAGCGCCCCATTTGCTTAAAGGACTGACTATGTTACAGCTCGACCGTCTTCCCGCCGATGTACAACGCCCCGCTTATGATCGTAAACAGCTTAAAACCCGCATGGTGCACATCGGCTTTGGCGCTTTTCATCGTGCCCATCAAGCGTTAGCCAGCGATAAACTGGCCGAACAGGGTAGCGATTGGGGCTATTGCGAAGTGAATCTGAACAGCGGCGAACTGATTCAGGCGCTGCGCCAACAGGACTTGCTGTATACATTGACCGAAATGGCGGATAGCAGCTTGCACACGCGCGTTATCGGCGTCATCACGCAAGCCTTGCACGGCAAAGGCGACGGCATTGAAGCGGTGATTGAAGCGATGAGCCAGCCGGATGTGGCGATTGTCTCGATGACCGTGACCGAAAAGGGTTACTGCTATATGCCATCAAGCGGCAAACTCAATCCGGATCATCCCGATATCGTGTACGATCTCGCCAACCCTCACGCGCCACGTTCGCTGCCGGGTTTAATTCTGGCAGCGATTGTGCGCCGTCGTGAACGCAACTTGCCGCCGTTTAGCGTGATGTCATGCGATAACATGCCGGAAAACGGCCACGTGACGCGCAACGTCATCACTCAACTCGCTGAGCGCCACGATCCGGCATTGGCAGATTACATTCAGACCCACATCACCTTCCCCTCGACCATGGTGGATCGCATTGTCCCGGCGATGACCGATGCCGCATTCGACACGCTCACCGCACGTTTAGGCAGTCACGATCCGGTCGCGGTTGAAGCCGAACCGTTCTTCCAGTGGGTGATTGAGGACAACTTCGTTAATGGTCGCCCAGCATGGGAAAACGCCGGTGCGGAATTGGTCAGCGATGTATTGCCGTTTGAGGAGATGAAGCTGCGCATGCTTAACGGCAGCCACTCGTTCCTCGCCTACCTCGGCTTCCTGGCTGGGTATGAACACATCAGTGATTGCATGGCCGATGCCGATTATCGCCAGGCGGCACGCGCGTTAATGTTGCAGGATCAAGCGCCGACGCTGCGCACTCAAGGTGTCGATTTAACGGCTTACGCCGATTCGCTGATTGCGCGTTACGAGAACCTCGCGATTAAACATCGCACCTATCAAATCGCCACCGACGGCACGCAAAAACTGCCGCAGCGTCTGCTGGATAGCGTGCGCTGGCATCTGCGTAACGGCACATCTTGTGATTTTCTGCTGCTGGGCGTGGCGGGCTGGATGCGTTACGTCACTGGCGTGGATGAACAGGGCAATACGTTTGAGATTCGCGATCCGCTGAAAGATCAGCTGGCAACGATCGTGGCCAACAACACTGAAGGCGCAGAGCGCGTGCAGGCATTGCTGAGCTTGCAGGCAGTATTTGGCGACGATCTGCCGCAACAACCCGTGTTTGTCTCACGCGTCACCGAACTCTATCAACAACTGGTAAAACAGGGCGCGCGCGCCACGGTGCAGGCACTGGTCACACAAGCGTAAGCGCCTTGTCAAAATGTGTAGCGCAGACGCAGCGTGCTGATTAGACTGACTCTTTCTCATCGGGCTGGCATTGGTCAGCCGTAATACGGATATTGCTGCATGTCGACTGCCTACACCATAACCACCAGCGAACCGGTAAATCAGCAGATCTATCGCTATCTGCGCAAAGATATTGTGACCTGCGTTATTCATCCGGGCTCGCTGCTGTCGGAAAAGGAAGTATCGGCGCGCTTTAATGTGTCACGCCAGCCGGTACGCGAAGCCTTTATTAAGCTGGCAGAAGCCGGATTGGTGCAGGTGTTACCGCAGCGCGGCACCTTCGTGCGCAAGATCTCCGCCCAGCGCGTGGCTGATGGCCGTTTTATTCGTGAAGCGGTTGAAATTGCCGTGGTGCGCCGCGCCGCGCAGGAGATTGGCGCGCAGGGCTTGATGGCGCTGGAGCACAACTTGCAGTTACAGCGTTTAGCGGCAGAACGTCACGACAGCCAGGCGTTTTTAGCGCTGGACGATGAGTTCCACCGCTTGATTGCCGAAGGGATTAATTGCCTGCTGGCGTGGGAAACGGTGGAGAACATCAAAGCCACCATGGACCGCGTGCGCTTTCTGACATTAAGCGAAGTGTCGCCGCCAGAAAGTTTGATTCAGCAGCATCAAAACATCTATAACGCGTTGAAAGCACAAGATGTTGAGGCCGCCGAAAGCGCGATGCGCCGTCATTTGCAGGAGATGATTCTCACCATCACGCCGATTGCCGAACGCAACAGCGAATGGTTTGAAGCGCCTTAAATAATAAGGTCGCCAGAAGTGGCGACCTACGACATCTTTTTAGCCAGCTGAATAACATTCAACCGTTGGCGGCGATGGCAGTTCGTGGACGGCCAGCGCACAGGCCTTGGGAGCATACATTAGTATGTGACCAAGGACGAGCACTGCCCGAACACGAAATGGCGAGTGAGCCAGGTTGAATCAAGCTATCGTCACATCCTTCGACAAATAAACATCCTGCACCGCATTAATCAGCTGCACGCCCTCTTTCAGCGACTTCTTAAACGCCTTACGACCCAGAATCAATCCCATGCCGCCCGCGCGTTTGTTGATTACCGCTGTACGCACTGACTCGGCCACATCGGTGGCACCGGCCGCCGCGCCGCCGGAGTTAATCAACCCTGCGCGACCCATATAGCAGTTCGCCAGCTGATAGCGCACCAAATCGATCGGATTCTCGGTGGTCAGCTTGCTGTAGACGCGCTCATCGGTATGACCAAATTTCACCGCATTGTAGCCGCCGTTATTCTCCGCCATCTTCTGCTTGACGATATCCGCACCAATAGTCGCCGCCAGATGGTTGGCCTGGCCGGTTAAATCGGCGCTGGCATGGTAATCCACGCCATCTTTTTTGAAGTCGTTATTACGCAGATACGCCCACAGCACCGTCACCATACCAAGTTCATGCGCACGCTCAAACGCAGCGGAAATCTCTTCAATCTGACGACGTGATTGCTCAGAGCCGAAATAGATGGTCGCGCCCACCGCTACCGCACCCATGTTGAACGCCTGCTCGACGCTGGCGTACAGCGTTTGGTCATATTGGGTTGGATAGCTCAGCGTTTCGTTATGATTCAGTTTGACCATAAACGGAATGCGGTGCGCATAGCGACGCGCTACCGATGCCAGCACGCCATAAGTGGATGCTACGCAGTTACAACCGGCTTCAATCGCCAGTTCAACAATGTTTTTGGGATCAAAATAGGCCGGATTGGCAGCAAACGACGCGCCCGCCGAGTGTTCAACGCCCTGATCGACCGGCAGAATTGACAAATAACCGGTGCCCGCTAAGCGGCCGGTGTTGTACAGCGTTTGCATGTTGCGTAATACGGTAGGAGAACGATTGTTGTCGATCATCACGCGATCAACATAATCCGAGCCTGGTAAATAAAGGCTATCCGCTGGAATGGTCATGCAGCGATGTTGAAGAAGAGTGTCCGCTTCTTTGCCCAATAACTGTACGATGTCCGTCATGTTCGCTCCTGAAAAGTGGCTGGATTGGAACCGGCACCTGCCGATTCGCCCCCAACAGCCTGGACCGAAATGCGCCACGCTGGCAAATTGCTGACTCCATTTTTCAGACGGATTCGCAGTATAAAAGCGGCAATCTGGCGTTACGCCCTACCACCATTGATGGAAATGGTGCACCGGCCCAATGCCCTTACCAACCTCCAGCGAATCAGCATGCAGCAGCGCCTGTTGCAGCCACGCTTTGGCTGCCGCCACCGTTTCTGCCCAATCGTTATGGCGTGGACGCAGC
Organism: Pantoea sp. CFCC18179; assembly: GCF_059412405.1. Classification (NCBI taxonomy): domain Bacteria; kingdom Pseudomonadati; phylum Pseudomonadota; class Gammaproteobacteria; order Enterobacterales; family Erwiniaceae; genus Pantoea; species Pantoea sp. CFCC18179. The sequence goes on from NZ_JBNBPM010000001.1 coordinate 690,137, forward strand.
GCCGCCAACGCCGCCGATAGCGAACAACCGGTGCCGTGGGTATGACGCGTGTTAACGCGCGGCGCGGTAAAGCGCAGACGGCTGACGCGGGTGATCAACCAATCCGGGCTCTCGGCATCGCTAAGATGGCCGCCCTTCATCAGCACCGCTTCACAGCCCAAATCGAGCAGCGCATCGCCCTGCTGCAACATGGTTTTCTCATCTTCTGCCATGGCGCGGCCTAGCAAGGCCGCGGCTTCCGGCAGATTGGGGGTGATCAGCGAAACCTGCGGCAGCAGTATTTCCCGCACGCTGGCCACCGCATCTGGCGACAGCAATGCATCGCCGCTTTTGGCAATCATCACCGTATCCAGCACCACAAATGGCAAGCTGGCGCGTTTCAGCCGTTCAGCCACCAGCTCGACAATTGCGGTTTCCGACAGCATGCCAATTTTGGCGGCATCAATGCGCACATCATCCAGCACCGAATCAAGCTGCGCGCCAACGAAATCAGGTTCGATGCGATAAACCGACTGCACGCCACAGGTATTTTGCGCCACTAGCGCGGTGATCACGCTGGTGCCATACGCGCCGAGCGCGGAGAAAGCTTTGAGGTCAGCTTGAATACCTGCACCACCGCTGGGATCGGTGCCGGCAATGGTCAGCGCATTGATGCGTTTTGCAGAAGGTGCGCGTGGCGCGGTGGAGAGAAAGTGCGAATTCATATAGCTCCCAACCGGCGATCAAGAAGGCGAATGCGGTCAGGCATCTGACTTCCCTACGCTGGCATTATCCAGATCAGGTCAGCGGGTGTATCTCAGCCCTGTGTTAGAGGGGCACCCCGAGTCAAAACAACGTTGGGAGCATAGGCAAGACAGTATTCGAAAGCAAGCAGCTACGATTCAGTCGTGGAGATGTCTCACAAATTTACATGTTACTCATTCGTGTAACTTATTGATTAAAGTCCTTAAAAGCGATCATTTTTGCGTACTGAGTCATAGTTTGTAATAAATCCCATTGATAATTCGCGTCGCGAAAAATAGCATCCCAACCAATTTGTTTCACGATGAAACAGTTTTGGAAAATTAATTATTAATGGAAGCATCACGGAGGATTTATTATGCGCAGGATCCCACGCGCGCCGCTGTCCACTGCGGTTATCACCGCGTTGATTGCCGGCTCATTTATTCCCAACCACTCCGCTCAAGCCACTGGATTTGTTGACGATTCTTCACTCTCTGGCAATCTGTTTTATTGGCAACGTCAGCGCGATCGCAAAGAGATGGATCCGCAAAAAGGCAGTTACGGCCAATACGATGCCAATCTGCACCACGCCTCTGCCAATGCCAATCTTGATTTCTCATCCGGTTACGCTGCTGATGTAATTGGCTTTGATCTGGCAGCCTATGGTGCGCTGGAACTCAGTGACAGCGGTCCGGCTGCACCGAATGAAATCGGCTTCAGTAACGCCCGCACCCGTTGGGATGAGGACTGGAGCGGAGATAAGGGTGGTTTAAGTATTTATAAAGCGGCACTCAAAGCCAAATGGCAGGATAGCTGGTTGCGTGCGGGCTATTTACAACCAAGCGGACAAACGATTTTAGCCTCGCACTGGAGCTTCTTACCGGGCACCTATCGCGGCGTGGAAGCTGGTTCCGCTTTTGATTTTGCCGATGCGGGCGCCCTGTCGTTCTCATGGATGTGGGCCGATGAATACAAAGCGCCGTGGTATCGCGACATGTATAACTTCCGCAAAGCCGATGGCCTCACCGATATTCCGTGGCTGCAATCCTTTGGTGCCAAATACGATTTCAAAAACACGCTGGTGATCGAAGGTGCGTACGGTCAGGCGGCGAATTATATGGATCAATATTTCGCCAAAGCCGCCTATCAGCTGCCGCTGGCGGGTTCACCACTGCGTACCAGTTACCAGTTCTACGGCGCTAAAGATCGTGACAACAGCGGCGTCGGCCAAGTGAACGACGTTTATGACGGCCTCGCCTGGTTACAAGCACTGACATTCGGCTACACCGCGGGCGCGTTTGATTTTCGCCTTGAGGGCACGTGGGTTAAAGCGGAAGGCAATCAAGGCTTCTTCCTGCAACGCATGACGCCTTCTTATGCCGGTTCGAACGGGCGCATGGATGTGTGGTGGGATTCGCGCTCTGACTGGAACGCCAACGGCGAGAAAGCCGTGTTTGCGGGTGTGATGGTCGATCTTGGGCATTGGCAACTGCCGGGCTGGCAAGTGGGTACTTCCTACGCTTACGGCTGGGATGCCAAGCCCTCCACCAACCCGATTTATGACCAAAGCCAACGCCTGAAAGAATCAGCGTGGAACTTAGACCTGGTTTATACGATCCAGGATGGTCGCGCTAAAAACACCCAATTCAAACTGCATTACACCCGCTACAACAATCATAGCGATCTGCCCAGCTACAGCGGCGGCTACGGCAATATTTTCCAGGACGAGAAAGACATCAAATTTATGGTCATCGCGCCATTCACCCTTTTCTGACCCTTATCTGGCAGGAGCCAGAGAATTTCATCCGTGGACAAGGATAACATCATGAAAAAATTGAAATTAAGTTTACTGGCACTTAGCGTAACGGCCCTTGTTGCCTGCCATTCCGGCGTGAAAACCAATCAACAGGTTGTGGACCAGATCAGCCAGTTTGGCGTGCAATATCAGGTTACGGATAATCAGGCTGCCGATCACGGCATCAACTGCGCGGCGCTGGGGGCGGATTGGGCCTCCTGTAATGGCGCGACCATCACCTTGACCAATAACGGTCCGGCGCTGACCAGTAAAAACTGGGCGATCTACATGAGCAACGTGCACGAAACGCTGCGTGTTGATAACGATCAGTTCAAAATGACGCATATCGTCGGCGACTTAACCCGGCTAGAACCGACCGAAAAATTCAAAGGTTTTGATGCGGGTGAATCGGTAGTGATTCCGATCGTCAACGAGTACTGGCAGTTGTTTATTACTGATGTGATGCCGCGTTGGTACGTTACTGCCGACAACGCTTTGCCAAAAATCATCGCCAGCACCGATACCGAAAATCTCAACCAATTCGTCAAGCCGTTCGGCAACCAATGGAAGCGCATCGCCGACGATAAAAACGTACTGATGCAGCCGCAAAGCCGCTTTGCGAAGAATGCCGATGTGCATCAGTTGCCAAAAAGCGCATTGCGCGGCCAAATCACGCCAACGCCACAAACAGTGAAAATCCACGCTGCTGATGTTGATTTGAGTCGCGGTGTGGCATTGCATCTTGATGCGCTATCCGCCGATCAAGCCGATGCCGTCAAACAACGTTTCTCACTGCTCAACATCACGCAACAATCTGCCGGTTATAGTGTCAAAACCCACCTTTCGACCGCACAATTCCATGGCGAAAATGCCGTCTCCGGCGCCTATGAATTGCGTATTACTCCGCGCGGAGCCGAGATCATTGGTTACGATCAGGCTGGCGTCTATTACGGTTTGATGTCGCTACTTTCATTGGTGCCTGCTGAAGGCAAACCGATTATCGCCACGCTGGAAGCCAAAGATGCACCGCGCTTTGCCTATCGCGGCGCATTCCTCGACGTGGCGCGTAATTTCCATACCAAACCCGCGGTATTGCGCATGCTTGATCAAATGGCGGCGTGGAAGATGAATAAGTTCCACTTCCATTTAACGGATGACGAAGCCTGGCGTATCGAAATTCCCGGCTTGCCGGAACTGACCGATGTGGGCAGCAAGCGTTGTCACGACCTCACCGAACAGCAATGTTTACTGCCGCAATTAGGTTCGGGTCCGTTCAGTGATAATAATGGCAGCGGCCACTTCAGCCGTGCTGACTATATTGAAATCGTTAAGTACGCCAAAGCACGCAATATCGAAGTGATTCCGGAGATCGACATGCCCGCTCATGCGCGAGCTGCGGTGATTTCAATGGAAGCGCGTTATCAAAAGCTGATGAAAGCGGGACAGAGCCAACAGGCCAGCGAATTCCGTTTAGTTGATCCCACCGATACCTCCAACACCCGTTCAGTGCAGCTGTATGACCGCACCAGCTACCTCAATCCGTGCCTCGATTCCTCGAAACGTTTTGTCGACAAGGTGATTGGCGAAGTGCAAGCCATGCACCGTGAAGCGGGTCAACCGTTAACCACCTGGCACTTTGGCGGTGATGAAGCGAAAAACATCCGCCTTGGTCCGGGCTACACCGATATCAAAAAGCCTGAGGCTGGAAAAGGCATTTTGGACCAAAGCAAAGAAGATAAGCCTTGGGCAAAATCCCAGGTCTGTCAGGCAGTGGTGAAATCCGGCAAAGTTGAAGATCTTGAGCATCTGCCAAGCCATTTCGCCTTAGAAGTCAGCAAGATGGTTAAAGCACACGGCATTCCTGTGATGCAAGCCTGGCAAGATGGATTGAAAGATGCCGCCAACGCTCACGCCTTCGCCACCTCGCGCGTGCGGGTTAACTTCTGGGACACGCTGTATTGGGGCGGCTTTGACACCGCCAGCGACTGGACGCAAAAAGATTACCAGGTGGTGATCTCGAATCCTGATTACGTCTACATGGATTTCCCGTATGAAGTGAATCCGCAGGAACGCGGTTATTACTGGGGCACGCGTTTCAGTGATGAGCGCAAGATGTTTGGTTTCGCGCCAGATAACTTGCCACAGAATGCTGAAACCTCGGTGGATCGTGATGGTATGACCTTTGAGGCTACTTCAAACAAACCGTGGTCAGGCGCATATGGCATTTCTGTACAGTTATGGAGCGAAACCACCCGCACCGATCAGCAAATGGATTACATGGTGTTCCCACGTCTGCTTTCAGTGGCCGAGCGCGGCTGGCATCGCGCGGATTGGGAGCTGGATTATCAACAGGGCCGAACTTTCGAAGGTGGCAAAACCCACTTCGTGGACCAGCAGCAGCGTAATCAGGATTGGCAGCGTTTCGCCAACCTGTTAGGCCAACGTGAACTGGCGAAAATGGATAAAGCCGGCATCCAGTATCGCCTGCCATTACCGGGCGCGAAGGTGCAAAACGGTACGCTGGAGATGAACATCGCGCTACCAGGCTTACCACTGCAATACAGTCTGGATAAGGGTAAAAACTGGCAAAATTATGATGCTCAGACCCAACCACGCGTGACTGCCAGCGATGAAGTGATGGTGCGCAGCGTAAGCCCAGACGGCAAACGTACCAGTCGCGCAGAAGCGCTGTAAAACTCAATCCCGCGCGGGAATGCGCGGATCTTTCTGACAAGGATGTCGATGAAAATCGCGGTATTTTCGTTTTATATAGTGGCGCTGGGTGCCGGATTGAGCGGCGCCTTGTTCACTCCCACACTCAGCCTGTTTCTTGCCAGCGAGCTCAATGTCGCCGCATGGAAAATCGGCGCGTTTTATAGCGTTAACGCGCTTAGCAGTATTGGGGTTAGCGTGGCGATCGCGCGCTATTCCGATCGTCTGCCTCAACGTCGTCCACTGCTGTTGTGCTGCTTAGCTGCGCTGGCTCTCAACGCGCTGCTGTTTATCTTCTGCCGCGACTATCTGCTGCTGATTACCCTGGGATCACTGCTCAGCGCCTGCGGCAGCGCCGCCGTGCCGCAACTGTTTGCCTTGGCCCGCCAAGCGCGCAGTGACAATGGATTCAGCGCTATCTTGCGCGCACAATTTTCTCTGGCGTGGATTTTTGGTCCGCCGCTGGCATTCTGGTTAATCCACTCGTTCGGCTTCGCCTGGCTTTATAGCGGGATGCTGATGCTATTAGTTGGCGTCACTTTGCTGGCGCTGCGCTTACCGAACGGTGAAAAGCTGATTAGCACGGCTGCTAGCCTTCCAGCCGAACCACAGCCGCCAGGCCGCAACCTAATCTTTTTGATGCTCGCTACTTTGCTGGTTTGGAGTTGCAGTTCACTCTATTTAATTGGATTTCCGTTGCATTTAGAGCAGCAATCCTCGCTTTCCAGTGATTGGACCGGAGTACTTTACGGCCTCGCCGCCGCGCTGGAGATCCCCATCATGCTGCTCAGCGCTAAAATGCTGACGCGCTGGGGCAAGCGCACGCAGATCCAATTCGCCATGCTGTGCGGCATCATTTTTTATGCGGGAATATTTTTCAGCCAGAATTTTATCACGCTGATGTTGCTACAAATTTTCAATGCCACTTTTATCGCCATCATCGCCACCGTTGGATTGTTCTGGTTTCAAGACTTACTGCAAAAGCAGCAGGGAATGGCGGCAACGCTATATACCAATGCAGTATCCATCGGCGTGCTGATCGCTGGCGTATTACAGGGAATTCTCACCGCAGTATCACCGCTGGCGATTTGGCCCGCGGCCTGTGGGCTGTTGGTGATCTCATTACTACTGATAACAAAGGTCGACAATGTCTAAAAAACCTCATTCGTCGCGCATCGCTGCGCGCATCAAAACACATGGAGTGTACGTAAATGAACGTCTTAATCACTGGCGGCGCCGGTTATATTGGTTCGCACATTGCCCTTAGCCTGCTACAACAAAATCATCATGTAATAGTGCTGGATAATTTGTGCAACAGTTCGCCGCTCGCGTTACAGCGCGTGGAAGCATTAAGCGGCAGAAGCTGGCTTTTCATCAAGGTGACATCCGTCGCCGCGCCGACCTCAATCGCGTATTCAATAGCGAATCTATTGATGCCGTGATCCATATGGCTGGATTTAAATCAGTCAACGAATCACTGCTAAAACCGGTGAAGTATTATCAAAATAATATTGCTGGCACGCTAACGCTGCTGGAAACCATGAAGCAGCATCAGGTCAATAAGCTGATCTTCAGTTCGTCCGCCACGGTATACGGCATTCCGGTGAAAATACCGCTGTGCGAAGAGTGCGATGCGGGTAACACCACTAATCCGTACGGTGCATCGAAATATATGGTGGAGAAGATCCTGCGAGAAGTGGTGGATGCGCAACCAGAATTAGCCATCACCGCCTTACGCTATTTCAATCCGGCTGGCGCACATGCTTCTGGTCAAATAGGCGAACATCCAGCCGGCATTCCCAACAACTTATTGCCCTACCTTTTTCAGGTGGCTAACGGCTTGCGTAAGGCATTACCCGTGTTTGGCAATGACTATGAGACGCCAGACGGCACCGGCGTGCGCGACTATATTCACGTGATGGATCTCGCCGCAGGTCATATTCAAGCGCTCAATCATCTGCAAGCCGGTTACCATCATTACAATCTCGGCACCGGCCAAGGCTACTCGGTGCTGGAAATCGTGCACATGTTTGAACAGGTGAGCGGCAAACGCGTGCCGCTAGATATGCGTCCACGCCGTCCCGGCAATGTCGCTATTTGTCTATCTGATCCCGGCTCAGCCAGAAAGGAGCTGAACTGGCAAGCCACTCATGGACTCAAAGAGATGCTGCGCGATGCGTGGCGCTGGCACGTGCAAAATCCTCAGGGTTATGAAACGCAGAAAGCAGGGAGTGAAGTGTAATGAAACTGAACCGTGAACGCTTTTTGCTCCAGTTCGAACAGCAACTTGCTGCGTTAAAACAGCGATTTACCACTCCTACCACGGCGCGCTGGAAGCATGAACTTCGCCAATTCAAATTGTGGTGCCAGCAATTTCAGCCTGATGAAATCAACGTTGCCGATTTCTCATCCATGTTTGCGGTGCCGACCAGTCGCTTAAGCGGCAAAGAATGCACGCTGCATCGCGTATGGCTTGGCGGTCCACCGCCAGCGAACGTGGTACAAACCATCGCCCAATGGCAGCGCGCTATCGAAGCCAGCCAAAGTGAATTTCAGCAAACATTGTGGGTGTGGGATGCGCAGCAACTGGCGGGCGATGTGCGCTTTGTCGCTCAGCAAGCCGATGATGAACAGCAACTTGGTATCCTGTTTCTAACGGATGCGTTGGTTAACGTGAACAGTTTGCGCGCGTTAATGCAAGAGTTCGATCCTGCTTTAACGCAGATGTTGCAGCAACTGCATGACAAACGTTATTACGCCACGCTTTCCGACTTTTTCCGCCTGGCAATATTAACCCAACTTGGCGGCGTCTATATGGATGCGGATACTCTTCCCGCGCAGCCCGCAACGCTGTTTCTATGTCAGCCAGAGCTGCCGAATTATCGCGGCGCACAACAGCAAATCAACTGGCTGAATTTGTTTACCGATGAAACTGGCATGATCATCTGCCACCAGCAAAATCCCGCATTGCTAAAGATGCAGCAGCAACTCAGCGATATTTATCGTCACTGGCCGCAACCGCTAATCGATAAAACGCCCGAAAGCGAACGGGCGATTTTCGAGCCGTTTTATCAGCTATGGTGCGAACAATTAAGTGTTAGCCAACTGAGTCACCAGGATTTCAGTCGTGAGTACGCAATCTGCGGTTTTGACGTACCACAACAGCGCATCAGCGGCATTAAAGGCATGCGCTTGCAGGAAGATATTTTAAGCGGTGAACAGCGCGCACTAAGTGATGAAGAACGTTTGCATTATCAGCACACGGTAACGCAACTTAATCAGCGTGGCTGGCAATTAGCAAATCCATTATCACTTGCCGACTTTGCGCCACTCTTTATTGAATACGATATTTTACAGATAGCTTACGCGCCGCAATTGCGCGCTGAGATTCCTTATTATCACTATTACGGCGTGCTATCTCAGGATAAACAACTCGATAAAGTTAACGCGTTATTTAGTGATTTCCTCATTGCTAATAACCAACAGACGCTTGATGCGGGTCATTTTTGGCAGCCAATTTTCGCTACGATTGAAAAAACATTGTGGTTTAAACCGGGAACCTTAGCCAATTGTGCCGAACTACGCTGTATGGCGCAATTGATTCTCCGCACCAGTTATCTGGAATATTGCTCGGTTAATAACCTTCACTCGCTGGATATTATAAGCTTACAGCAGCAACAAAATATTCAACCATTTCTGACCCAAATATCCATGCTGTATAACACAACGGGAAAAATGGTTGGTTTCATCAATGCTGCACCGATGAAAGATTACGATTCAATTAAGGTCGGCTATAGCTATCGATCAGAAGTAAAACCGCTGGATGATGCTTACGACAGCTTTGTTGCATATCACAGCCGGCCAGACGATTACTTTATTTGCAGTGTAGCGCTGCATGCCGAAGAACAAGGTAAAGGCTATTTCAATCAAGTTTTGTCGCGGATGACTCAACAAGCCAAACAGCAAAAAATGCGTCGCATCACGCTTTGCGTCTGGCAATCCAGCCCGGCTGTTTTGATCTATAGCAAGAAAGGCTTTGAGGTTATCGCCACAATGGAACAGGAAGTAAGCTGTTTCAATGATAAATTGCTATTTATGGCATTAATGCTTTAACCGGTTTATGTCAAACAAAAGGCGCGCTAAGCGTTAATAGCGCGCCGATATTCTTAGAGTTGAAATAATTGAACACCGCTAATACCGATTCATAGGTAAACTATGGCTTCCTGTTGATTAAAATCAAATTATGACAGTAATAAAATCGGCCTAATAAGCCTCCGGCTCCACAGCGTAACGCTTTAAGTTGTCACTTACCTGTTTTAGAACCGGGAATCACAATGAAATTATTCAGCTTTACTCCTCATATGCACCGCTGGAAAAACATTACCATTACACGATGCGGCGCAATTTCACCCTCTGGCCGCAACTATTATTCCACGCATGTCAGCGCCCAATGTAAAAGCTGCGATATTCAGATCAATAAAGTGTATTACCGCGATATTAGTGATGCGGAAGCCCGCCGCTGGCTGGGATAACATCCTCGCAGCATGATTATTTAAACATCATTTATATCTAAGCGAAAGATATCGCTATCGCGATGTAATCCGAGCTTACGCATCGCCGCTCTTTTTTGCGAACTAATGGTTTTAACGCTGCGTGATAATCGCAATGCCGTTTTCGATACGCTGAGTCCTGCATGCAAATATTCCATCACTATTTTTTCTTTAGCAGATAATCGGGTGCCAATTTTGTCTTTTTCCCCATCAGCTGAAATGCCTTTTTCATCATAGCGATGATTGAGCCAAATGTGGCGTAAGCCAGTAATGACATTTTCAGGAGACAGCGACTTGCAAAAGTAAGATTTTACCAACGGTTGCAGTGCATCGCTTTGCATTTGATGATGACGACAATCCCCCATCGTCACAATTGCCATTTTAGGATAATGTCGATGGAGTTTATCAATCACTGCTTTAACATCTAAGTCCCCATTGGGAAGTGAACAGTCAATTATAGCAATGTTTGCAGGCGCTAAACTGAGAGACAAGAATAACTCACTGCTATTTTTACAACAATCGGTCACTCTAAAATCGGATTCATCATTAATAATTCTTTTGAGGCCAATCAAATACAGCGGATGATCATCGAGGATGACAATATTATTCTCGCTCATTTTATTTTCGTCCATTCAAAATAATAACCTGCTAGCAACAAGAGGAATTCTTTATAAACCCATGATTCCACCAAGTCATTATGCGATTATTAATTAAAATCAAACACCAGAGCACTCTCAATCCATAATCACTTAAGTAAAAAAAACCACACTAAAGAGTGTGGCGAGAGATAAAAGACACTTCTCTCAGTAAGGACGACAGCCCCCTGTCGACATCAGATATTTGACACTTTTATTATAACTAATGAATCCTATTTAAAATTAAAAAAATTCATAACGCATTAAATACTTACGGGAACAAATTAATGAGCTTTCAACAAACTTATTTTCATGATGATAGTGGCATCTCAAGGGATTAAACCCGCCACGCTTTTTTCAGCGAAAGCTAATCCTGGCGGCAGAACCACTTCCATTTCGCAGCCTACTGGTAGCGTTTTAATCACAGCAGCTAGTGATGGTAGCAACGTTTCAATGCTACCTTTTGAACCTTATTTTCTTTGCCACTTTGGTCGAATAAAGTGCCATTGGGTAATGAACCCGTCATCAGTATCTCTAGTGTGCTCTCATCATGGATTGCTGGACAAATCAGCCGGGCCGGTCTAGCGACTAAACCAGTGCTTTTCCCCGCAATTAGGGCATCGGCACCCAGTGAGTGCTCCGTACTAACACTATTTTCTAATTAATCTCATCTACCGTTACGCGGATAAATACCGTGCTGGTACGATTACTATTGATGCGCTTTGCCAATGTTATTTTATCGCTATCAATATACTCCTGCATTGCACCCACATTTATGGCGGGTGCAGCCATGAGCGTGGGTGCATAACATCTCAACAGTGAAGTTAGCAATTTCTTTTTTCTTTTAACGCTTTCAATCATCTTTTAATGGGACATTTCTACTACTTAATTCACCCTCCTTAGACCGGAACAATTCATTCATTATGCATAATGAATGAATTGTTCTAAATCCTAAATGCCATCAGCACCAAAATCTTATTATTTATTAGTCATCAAAGCATATTAAATAATAGAAAAGCCATCTAAAATGTAATCGAGAGTACTCTTAAAAATATTTAGATGCGTTATTTTTTTATCTTCACCTCGAACCACAGAGTTGCCGATGGGGGAATGAGATTTTCAACACCTTCATCACCAAATGCTTTTTCTGGCGGTATGATGACTTCAACCTGACTTCCTTTTTTCAACTGACTGAGTACATCCGCTAACGCCGGCAAAATGTTATCGAGCTGAACTTGCTGGGTAACATTATCCAACCCACTTGAATCAAAGACAGAACCGTCCGCTAACTTACCGGTAATAAGAATGTCAACGGTGCTCTTGTTATCAATTTTTTCGCCTTTACCCTGCTTTGTCACAACGTAATAAATGCCGTCTAACGATTGGACGCCTTTACGCTGTTTTGTTTTGGCAATCAGTTGTTCACCAAGTTTTTTCTGCTTTTGCTGTACATCATTATTTTGCTGCTGTTGTACTTGCAACTTATCGTTGAGCGTCACGCCCAGCTCATCAACAAGTTTTCGGATATCTTGAGGATCTAATGAAATACGTTGTTCAAAAGCATCTTTGATCCCCGCCAATACCATAGGACGATCAGGTTTGACTCCCAGGTTTTGCTGTTTCTGCAAGCTCTGCACAATATTATTGGCGAACGCCACGCCATTAGCATAAGAAAGCTTCTGTTCGTGATTTTCGGGTACCACTCGCTGCTGCTGTTGCTTCTTATGATCATCAAACTGCTTTTGCAGTTCTGACTTTTGCTGCTCGGCGGCACTCAAGGTCGTTTGCAGTTGAGTGATATTTTCTTGATGTTGTTTTAACTCGGCCAATCGTTGCACGTCGGTTTGTTGATATTGATCTTGCAACAATTGCTTTTCTGTGCGAGCAGCCTCTAACTGGTTACTCTGCGCAATCACCACTTCTTCAGCTTCTTTTAGCTTCTTGGCAAGGGAGGATTGATTCAGCTCGTGGGTATCCAGCATCAACTGATGTGCTGCCAATTGAGTACGCAAGTCACTTAGTTCTTCTTGCGCACCATTCTGCTGATTTTCTCGGTGCGTCAATTCCTGCTGCAAACTGGCGACCTTAAGACGCAATGTTTCAACTACCTCTTGGTCAGTCGCTAATGCTTGCAGTTGTTGCCGTAATGTTTCCTTCTCAATTTCATGTCCTGCCAGCACTTCTTTGTTAATTCGCTGCTGTTCAGTGAGTGAATGCTGTAACTGCTGCAGTTGTTGCATTTGCTTCCCGTCGTTAGCCGTGGCAGGTTTCAACGTTTTTTTTGAGGTGCTATAAGGTTTGATCCAGGGCTTTGGCTCATCAGTTTCATCAAATAACGCATAGGGAATCGTTTGATCTGAATCGTACCCCGTCAACGCCGGTAACGCATAGCTGGCTGATGATAGTAAGGCTGCCGCAACGGCTACACCGAGCAGCGATTGAGCAAATAAAGGTTTCATGGCAGTACATCCTCATGGGGTTTGACATATTGCTGTGTGAACTGCTGCGCCAGCTGGCGCGCCTGCGCTGTCTGACCATTGCGCGTGGCTGCGGCATACATGCGCAACTTCATCTGCTCAGCAATGTCAGTCAGATGCGGATCGCGGCTGTTTTGTACCGCCGCGTTGTACCAGGCGTAAGCGTGCAGCGGTTGTTTTTTAATGCCTTCACCGGCTTGATAAGCGCCGGCCAAATTGAACTGCGCCAGCGCATTGCCTTGTTCGGCCGCTTTGCGATACCAGCCTGCGGCCATCGCGGTATCTCTCTTCACGCCAATACCCCGACTGTAGGCCGCGCCAACATCGTTTTGTGCTTGTGCATCGCCCTGCTGCGCAGCATGCAACAACCAATTAAATGCTTGCTGGGGATTCTGTATCAGCGGATTACCGCTGCGATGGTAACGAGCAAGCTGCTGGGCTGCGGCGCTGTTACCTTGCTCAGCCGCGCGTTGCAGCCACTGCTTGCCCTCACGTGGCTGACTCTGCAGCAGCAACATGCCGAGCTGATATTGCGCCTGCACTTGGCCACTTTCGGCCGCTGCTGTCAGCAACGGTTGCGCGTTATCACGCTGACCAGCAGAAGCTAACCAGCCACCATATTGTTGCTGAGCACTACGCGCGCCGGCAGCGGCTTGTTGACGCATGCTATCCATTTGCTGGCTGAAGTCGCGCAGTAAAAGAGGTTCAGCGAATTGCGGGGCGATTGGCTGGTTCGATTGCGAATGTGGTAAATGGTGTGCAACACAACCGTTCAACAGCACGCTAACAGCTAATAATGGGAACACGATTTTCATGTTTACATCACTCCCCATCAGCCTGCGCCAGCATGGCGCTGAACAATACGCTGTGAATGTTTTGGCAGCGTTTGGCTAACTCGGCCTGATATACGCTGTCGAGCGTGGCTTGCATATCCGTGTTGAGTTGCGCGCGTGTTAAGAGATATTTGGCGCTGCGATCCAGCAAAACATTAAGCGCACTATTTTGTGTTTGATAACGCGCCAGATCGTAATGCGCCAACGCCGATAATTCAGACTGACAGCGGTTAAGACTTGGCAGCGACGCATTTTGTAACGCAGTGGTGTGGTGAGAAGCCATGGCTTCATGCCGAGAAATGCAGCCAGTTATCATCGCAATACTGCCGATAACCAAGCTGAGTTTTAAATATCCGGACAATTGCATAACAATAAGAGTTCCAGTCGATTGGGGGCTAATTAGGCCTCTCGCGTAATTCTGCTGATGCTTTTATTTTTTGCATGGCTTCATAACAACTCATCGCCATTATTCGCGTAGACATTACTATTTCAAGCCTCATGAAAACGAAGGCAATAGCATGCCATCCAAGTGTTTAAAGGCGTGGCGATTTTTCATTAACAATCAAAGAACAAGAATATTATTTTACGGGAGAGGCGTAATGTTCGAGCTCAAGAGTAAAGCTTCCCATTAAAAAGTGAAACGAGAGCACTCTCAAATCAATAAATTAATTTTTTATAAATTCATTTTTCAACCGATATAGACTCTATGTGATTCATCATTGCGGCGTTAATTTCATCTGATTAGATTTTTTTTGGTGAGAAGCGTCAATTAGATAGCAAAAAAAGATGACATCACCCGACAAGCGCGGTAATTTTCGGCCGCGGCAACATGGATGTAATGCGCTTAATAAGCGTCAGTCATGCCATACAGTTGCCAAAAGTACAGTACACTGATTCTAACCCCCTATTGATAAATAAGAGTGTTTGTGGATGAAAACATTCCGTCGTAAAAACGTCTCTATTGCTTTGTTAGATGATCATTTTTTGGTATTACGCGGGCTAAGTGATGTACTGAAAGAAAACCCTGACTTTGAAGTGGTGGGAACCTTTACCAGCAGCAAGGAATTGCTTGATTGTATTAAAAAAACGTCGGTCGATGTGGTTATAGCTGATTATGAACTCGCCCCTACAGATGTTGATGGCCTTAATTTAATTAAAACAATATCTCGACTGCATCCCAATATTGCGATACTGGTCGTTTCGGCCCATTACAATCCTGCCACCGTTGCCTTGGCATTCCGTGGAGGTGCTAAAGGTTTTATTGGTAAAAATCGACCGTTTGAAGAGATTCGCAATGCAGCATTGGAAGTGAGCCGTGGTCGTACCTTTATCGAACCACAAATGGCACAAGAATTGGCTAATCAACAGCGGCATGGTGAAGCGCTGATGAATGGAAATTTTAGTGAAGAAAACGTGCGCCAGGCCGTGAGTTTGTCAGCGCTTTCCCCCAAAGAGCAGGAGGTGATTCGCTGTTTCCTCACCGGCATGACGGTAACGGATATTGCCGAGAAATTTAACCGTAGTTTGAAAACCATCAGCGGCCAAAAGCAAAGCGCTATGCGAAAACTCGGGCTAAAAGCAGATCACGAGCTGTTCATCATCAAGGAAGAATTGCTTAAATCACTGCATTTTTAAGCGTGTCGCTCCACTGATGAGCCAACTCTTCACTGACCGTAATTCCTGTGCGCAGTTGGCCTTCAATCGTGGCAGCCAACTGCGCCAGCTCATTCATTTGATAAATTTGCGCAGTACCGCGTAGACGATGAATATGATGCTGCATTAGCCGTATATCTACGTTCAGACTGGCGTTATTAAACCCGCGCACATCCGCTTCCAGCCATACTTGTAATTCCTGTTGATTCGATTCCAGCCTGATTTCACGCACCTCATTAGCCGATGCCAGGTGGCACCAACGGCGCAGACATTGGGCTAATGTATTAAGCAATATCGGCTTACTTAATACCACATCAAAGCCACTCTCTTCACAT
Organism: Pantoea sp. CFCC18179; assembly: GCF_059412405.1. Lineage (NCBI taxonomy): Bacteria > Pseudomonadati > Pseudomonadota > Gammaproteobacteria > Enterobacterales > Erwiniaceae > Pantoea > Pantoea sp. CFCC18179. Next base: position 705,850 of record NZ_JBNBPM010000001.1, read on the forward strand.
TGCTCATAATGCGCATCATCACTCATCGCTGAAATGGCCACCACTGGCGTCGCTTCATTACCGCGCTCACGTTCAAGTTCGCGCAGACGCCTGGCAATGTCGTAACCACTGATATCCGGTAAGTTGGCATCCAGTAAAATGACATCGTAGTAATTCTCTTCTTCCAGCAAAGTCAGCGCTTGTTGTCCATTTTCGGCTAATTCAACCTGACAGCCCAATTCTGCGAGTTGCGCCTGCAAGGTTCGCTGTGCGGCTGGATGATCTTCAACCAGCAGAATCATGGTTTCTGTGACAAAACGCGGTAATGCGGCTTCGACCACTTTTGCCTTCGCTGCACAGGGACGGAGCGGTAATTTCAGAATAAAGGTGCTGCCTTCTCCAGGCTGGCTATAACAACTCAGTGCGCCTCGCATCAACGTGACTAACTGCTGTGAAATCCATAAACCGAGTCCGCTGCCGCCATAACGTCGCTCTGCGCCATCATCGACTTGCGTCCAGGCATCAAACAGGGTGTTTTGTGCCTCTGCCGGAATGCCAATGCCAGTATCTGCCACTGCTAAAGAAATCATGCAAGTATTGTCGGCAAAATATTCTCCATCAAGCGTGATGGAGATGGCGCCATTTTCAGTGAACTTAATCGCATTAGACAGCAAGTTATTGATAATTTGCCTTAGACGATGCGGATCGCCGAGCATCCACTGTTTGTTGAGCGGCTCTTCAATAGAGATCACCAAATTCAACCCTTTCTCCGCCATGATGGGGCGATAACTATCGCAGATGGTATTGATCAGTTCGCTGAGGTCGAAGGGTTGACTATCAATGGTGATGCAATCCGCTGACAATTTGCTGTGATCAAGAATATCGTTGAGCAGATCCAATAAACTGCGTGCGGAAGAGGAAGCTAAGGCTAAATATTGCTCTTGCTGATGCGCATTATCAGTGCGTTTCATCAACTCCAAAGAGGCAATCATCGCATTCATCGGCGTGCGAATCTCATGGCTCATCATGGCAAGAAATTGGGTTTTACGCGCGTCACTGGCCATAGCGCGCCGACGATGTACCACTGCGCGTTGTAACAACCAACCGAGCAACAATACCAGCAGGCAAAAGGTGATGATTTCCCACTGGTACAGCGAAAAAATCACCCCCATTGATGGATAACCTAAGCGCAAATCACCGACCCAACGATCAAACATCGCATTGGCATCTTCAGCAGGCAGCGCGGCTAATGCTTTATTGATAATACTCAGTAATTCAGGATGTTGTGCGCTTACCGCCATCGTCATGCTGGCAAAAAGTTCTGGAATTTGTCCCGCCAGCGCCAGCTTGTGCGAGTAATAACGCCACAATAACGGCCGCATCACTAAACTGGAGCCTAATCCGACATCCGCGCGATTTTCGAATACCGCCTGAAAAACCTCGCGCATGTGATCAACTGGAATTAAAACAATATCGGGGCGGTTTTCTCGTAGCCAGCTTTCATAGAGCGTGCCACTGCGCACGGCAACGCGTTTCCCTTGCAGTTGATCGAGTGAATTAATCGTTGCGCCATCGTTATGAGTAATGACCGACGCGCTAGTGGAAAGCCAGCGCTCACTAAAAGACCAGTTGCGGAGATGCTTCGCAGAGAGAAATTCGGGCGCTACCGCCGAAACCAGCAGCGGTTGCTGCCCAGTTTGTTGTGCTTGCACGAAGTGCAACCCGGTGATTCGGCTGATTTTATCCAGATAATCGCGGCTCAGACCGATGTGTTCCCCTTGATCCAGGTAATCAAGCGGCCAACTGGCAATAAAATGATAAGGAACAGTAGAGTGCGTAGCGATCCAACGCTGTTCGTCCGGCGTTAAAAATATCTGAGCAGCAACTGAAGATGAAGGGAGCAGCAGGCTTGCCAGCAACAGCAAACCTGAGAGCAATGTGCGCATAACGTATTAACTCGGCTAGAGAAACCAAACGCCGCGCAAAATTTGTTCCGGCGCAGCAGATTAAGCCGGATATTTGATGCAAATTTCAGCACACTCTCTACGAGAGCACTCTCGAATTTGCGACGAGTCTTAAGGAATAAGCAGGGATAATTGTGATTGCCAGCTTGTCAGCATCGGTTTTTCGGGCAGCGCAGCGTGGCGTAAATGCGTTTCGATTTTACCAGCGCAAACTGCCAACTCATCAAGCTGGTACATCTGCGCGACACCGTAAATGCGATGGATAAAATGAATCATGTGTTTGGTATCACGTTGCTCGCAGGCACCTGCAAAATTATCCCGGTCCTGCTGCAACCAGAGTTTGACCTCATCATTGAGCAGCATTGGCGCTTGAGGTTCATTTATCGCATGGTATTGCCCCAACTTTTCCGCCAACTCAGCCAAACGTATCGGTTTTACCAACACATCATCCATGCCACTGCTGAGGCAACGCTGGCGATGCTCCAGACTGCTGATGGCCGAAATCGCCACTAACGGCGTGCGATCGCGTTGTTGCTCCATTTCAAACCGACGGATTTGTTCGGCCAGCCAGTAACCGTCTTTGCCCGGCAAGTTGCAATCCAGCAGCATGGCATCGTAGTAATTCTCTTCCTCCAGCAGTTGTAGCGCCTCTTCAGCCGTTGCCACCATTTCATAATGACAATTTAGCTGTGTGAGCTGCGCAGCCACGACTTGCTGGTTGGCAGGGTGATCCTCAACCACCAAAACAGACAGCCCGTTCGGTAGTGCATTAAGAGGCCGCTGTTCTTCAATTTGCAGGTCACTATGCGTTTGTTTTAGCGGCAGAATGCAAGTAAAGGTGCTGCCAATTCCTAATTCACTTCTAAGTGTTAAATCTCCTCCCATACGTTTGGTCAGCGTGCGGCATAAATAAAGTCCTAGTCCGCTGCCACTGCGAATGCGGCCACCACGGCTTTCAGCTTGCTGCCATGCCTGGAACATCCGTTGTTGGTCAGCAAGCGCAATACCAATGCCTGAATCTTCAACCGCGATCGTTAACGCATCAGGTAAACCTGGCTCGCTCTGCCAATCTGCTTTCAACGTGATGCTGCCGCTATCAGTGAATTTGACCGCATTTGACAGCAAATTATTGATAATTTGCCGCAAACGATGCGCATCAACTTCCACCCAAAGATGTTCCAGTTTTGGTTGTAGCACCAATATTAGCTGCACGTCTTTACGTTCGGCTGATGGACGTTGGCTATCACAGACTGCGGTTAACAGCGTGCTGATATCACAAGGCGCAATATTGAGGGGGATTTGCTGCTGGGTGAGTTTTGTATGATCGAGGACACTGTTCAGCAGTTCCAGTAAGTCCTGCGACGACGAAAGCGCCAGCGCCTGATATTCCTGATGTTTTTTGGCCGGTGCCGGTTGTTGCAGCAATTCCAGTGAAGCGATGATGGCATTCATTGGTGTGCGAATTTCATGGCTCATCACGGCGAGAAATTCAGATTTACTTTTTTCACTGGCCTGCGCTCGGCGACGCGCGACAACGGCGCTGCGCAATGCCAACAATAACAAGATGAGTAAGGTGGCAAAAATCAGTAACTGGTATCGATAATGTTCAATAATCACACCAATTGACGGTGTGCCTAAATCAACGATCCCCACCCAACGTTTGAAAATATTTTGCGCATCAACGCCATTTATGGTGGTAAATGCCGTGTTGATAATATCCCGTAACTCTGGATTGGCAGGATTAATGGCCATGCTGATGCCACTTGCCATTTCCGGCACTTGACCGGTAACGGCCAAATCCCCCGCATAAAACCGCTGCAAAATCGGCAGGATAATCAAACCAGAACCTATCACGACATCAATCTTGCCCTCTTCCACCGCACGCAATGCATCGCTAACGTTGGTGAAATCCTCCAAATCAATTGCAGGATAATGCTGACGAATCCACGGCTCATATTCTGACGACTGCGCGATACCCAGTCGCTTGCCGCTTAACCGATCGATACTTCGAATATCCACTGTTTCCTTACGTCCGACCAACATCGGCATGGTTTGCATCCAGGATCGCGTAAACAACCATCGCTGTTTTTCCTGCGTGGAGAGAAGATCTGCGCTTACCGCAGCATTGAGCATTGGTGGATTAAGTAGCGCTTCTTCGGGAGGGACATATTTGAAATGCAGGCCAGTCCGTTGGCTAATTTCATCAAGAATGGTGCGGCTTAGCCCAATAGGCTGACCATTTTCACGGTAGTCCTGCGGCCAGCGATCGGCAACCGTATAAGTAATATCCGGATGCGCCTTTATCCATGCTTGTTGTGCTGGTGTTAAGGCAATAGGTTCAGCCTTCGCCACTTGCAGTACGACCAGCAATATCAATATCAGCCACTTCATTCGCTTTCCTTTTGCGCACCGCTTGTAATATTGGCAGTTTAGCCGCAATGAGAAAAAATCGGCAGCGGGATTAATCAGCTGAATTCAGGCGAAAAAAAGCCCCGCAACATCTGTTGCAGGGCTTTCGTGAAGCGAGTGCTGAAAATTATTCAGTCGGCTGCGTACGAATCAAATAATCAAACGCGCTCAGTGAGGCTTTGGCGCCTTCACCGCTGGCGATGATGATCTGCTTGTACGGCACGGTGGTGCAATCGCCCGCGGCGAATACGCCTTTCAGGCTGGTTTCGCACTTGGCGTCGATAATGATTTCGCCCATTTTAGTGCGTTCAACTGCGCCTTCCAGCCAAGTGGTACTTGGCAGCAAACCGATTTGCACGAAGATACCGCTCAGTGCGATGTCGTGGCTGGTTTGCGTGTTGCGATCGATGTAAGACAAACCGGTGACTTTGCTGCCGTCGCCTTTGACTTCAGTCGTCTGCGCGTTAAGGATTACATCGACGTTTTTCAGGCTGCGCAGTTTATCCTGTAACACTTTATCGGCGCGCATTTCACCGGCGAATTCCAGCAGCGTCACGTGCTCAACCAAGCCAGCCAAGTCAATAGCCGCTTCCACGCCAGAGTTACCGCCGCCAATTACCGCAGTCCGTTTGCCTTTAAACAACGGACCATCGCAGTGTGGGCAATAAGTCACGCCTTTGGTGCGATACTGTTCTTCGCCCGGCACGCCCATGTTGCGCCAGCGTGCGCCGGTAGCAATGATGATGCTGCGTGATTTCAACACCGCGCCAGAAGCGGTTTCAATCGCGTGCAGACCGCCCTCTTTCGCCGCGGGGATTAGCTTGATGGCGCTTTGCGTGTCGATAACATCGACATCGTAATCATCAACGTGCGCACGCAATGAACCGGCCAACTTCGCACCTTCGGTTTTTGGTACTGAGATGTAGTTTTCGATATCCACGGTATCCAGTACCTGTCCACCAAAACGTTCGCCCATCAAACCGGTGCGAATGCCTTTACGTGCCGAATAGATAGCTGCAGCTGCGCCCGCTGGGCCGCTGCCGACGATCAGCACTTCATAGGCATCACGTTTGTTTAGCTCTTCTGCCGCACGCTTATCAGCGTTGGTGTCCACTTTACCGACGATTTCCGCCAGGCTCAGACGGCCTTGACCGAACTCTTTGCCGTTGAGGAATACCGCCGGTACGCCCATCACGTTGCGATCGGTGATTTCGTTCTGGAACATGCCGCCGTCAATCGCGGTGTGGCTAATACTCGGATTGAGGATCGCCATCAGGTTCAGCGCCTGCACCACATCAGGACAGTTGTGGCACGACAGCGAGTAATAGGTTTCGAAATGGAAATCACCTTCCAGCGCCGCCACTTGATCCAGCAGGCTTTGCGCTTCTTTCGAAGGGTGTCCACCGGTTTGCAGCAAGGCTAAAACCAGCGAGGTAAATTCGTGACCCATTGGCGAACCGGCAAAACGCGGGCCGCTGTTGCTGCCTGGGTTAGTAATCAAGAAAGAAGGTTTACGCACCGGACGATCGTTCTCTTCACGGAAGCTGACTTTTTCAGACAGGCTCGCGATATCGGCCAACAGAGAGCGAATCTCCGCAGATTTGGCGCCATCATCCAATGTGGCAATCAACTCAACCGGTTTAGTTAGTTTCTCAAGATAGGCCTTGAGTTGGGTTTTTAAATTGGTGTCGAGCATAGTGAGTTCCTGTCATGAAAATCGGGTGCCGTAGCACCCGATTGAGAAAGATCGAATGGCGTGGTGTTGACTTAGATTTTGCCAACCAGGTCCAGTGATGGAGCCAGAGTTGCTTCGCCTTCTTTCCATTTAGCCGGGCAAACTTCACCTGGGTGAGAAGCCACGTACTGGGCTGCTTTCACTTTACGGATCAGGTCAGATGCGTCACGGCCAATGCCTTCAGCAGTGATTTCGATAGCCTGGATGATGCCTTCTGGATCAACGATGAAGGTACCACGGTCTGCCAGGCCTTCGTCTTCACGCATGATTTCGAAGTTACGGGTCAGTGCGCCAGTTGGGTCACCGATCATCGCGTATTTGATTTTCGCGATGGTGTCAGAAGAACCGTGCCAGGCTTTGTGGGTAAAGTGCGTGTCAGTAGAAACGGAGTAGATGTCTACGCCCAGTTTCTGGAATTCTTCGTGGTGATCGGCCACGTCGCCCAGTTCGGTTGGGCATACGAAGGTGAAGTCAGCCGGGTAGAAGAAGAAAACACTCCATTTACCTTCAACGTCTTTCTCGGTGACTTCGATGAATTCGCCGTTTTTGAACGCTGCATTTTTAAATGGTTTGATTTTGGTATTAATGATGGACATGGTGACCTCCGTTAAAAGATGTGATGCAGGCTACAGAATTTTCGGGCCAACTTCTAATACGCAGACGTTATCAATCAGATAACTAAAAGCTATCAAAGCGCCGACACCTGATTTCATGCGGCTCGCGCGGGCATTCTACACAGAACAAGCGCTGATTTAACAGGCTTTATCTTTTCGTCCCGCTGCTGCTATTTTTTAGGAATGCGGACGGTCACCATAAATGGCGACCCTACAGAGAGCTGAGCCGTTTTCGTAGGGTCGCCATTTATGGTGACCTGGCAAAGCGTCAATCAATCCTGTGAATGGAGTGCCTGAGTGGATATACGTTTATTTGAGGAAACCGATCGCCCGTTTTTGCGCACGCTATATCTGGCGGCGCGGCGCAATAACTGGACGTGGCTGGATGGCGAACATTGGCAATTGGAAGATTTTGATGCGGTGATTTTGGGTGAAACGGTTTTCGTCGCCGAAAGTGACGGTCATCGCATGGGATTTGCCGCCGTGCTGGATAATGACAACTTTCTGCACAGTTTGTATGTCGATCCTGCGGCGCAGGGGCAAGGCGTGGGCAGCGCGTTACTCGCGCATGTGCAATCACGCTTCAGTTCGACCGGCGCGTTGAAATGCCTGCAAGAAAATCAGGCGGCGCAGGATTTTTATCTTAAACACGGTTGGCGACGGGAAGCGACTGGCGAGAGCGAACAGGGAAAATACGTGTTGATGCATTTTCCGCTGGCCAGACGCGCCAGCGGAAATCGCTAAAATTAAACCGCGCGGAAAGCGATATCAGCAGGAATAACGTCGCCCTGCCAATACAACTGCGCCGCCACGCGTCCAGCTAACTGGCGGTACAGCGCGGTAAATTCATTGTCAGGACGACGCACCACCGTCGGCTCGCCATCATCCAGATCTTCACGCAGCATAATGTGCAGCGGCAACTGCGCCAGCAAGCGGGTGTGGTAATCCTCCACCAGTTTCTGTGCGCCACCGGTGCCGAAAATCGGTTCGTGATGGCCGCATTCGCTACAGATGTGCATGCTCATGTTTTCGATTACGCCCAGCACCGGTACGCTCACTTTCTCAAACATCACCATGCCTTTACGCGCATCAATCAGCGCAATATCCTGCGGCGTGGTCACCACCAATGCGCCAGTCACTGGTACGTTTTGTGCCAGCGTCAATTGAATGTCACCGGTGCCCGGCGGCATATCCAGAATCAAATAATCGAGATCCGGCCACATGGTTTCGTTCAGCAACTGCATCAAGGCCTTGCTGGCCATCGGGCCGCGCCACACCATGGCGTTGTCATCGGTCACCAGATAACCAATCGAGTTGGTTGCCAGACCGTGCGCCATAATCGGCGCCATGTGCGTGCCGTCCGGCGAAGTCGGGCGCTGGCTTTCTGTGCCGAGCATGTTGGGAATCGACGGGCCGTAAATATCAGCATCGAGAATGCCAACGCGTGCGCCTTCAGCGATCAGCGCCAGCGCCATATTCACTGCGGTGCTGGATTTGCCCACGCCGCCTTTACCGGAACTCACCGCGATAATGTTTTTCACGCCGTTGGCACCGGGATGATTTTTCACCCGCTTCAAGGTGGCAATGTCGTGACGCAACCGCCAATCAATCGCGCTGGCTTGGGTTAAACGCAGCAGCTCGGCGCTGGTTTGCGCTTTCAACTCTTCAAACGCGCTGGCCCACGCAAACGGCATCACCAATTCAATGTGCAGCTTGTCATCCAGCAGCGCGACATGGCGCAAGGCTTTCAGGGTGGTCAGATTATGTTGTAGCGTCGGATGTTCAAATTCACTGAGCACGCCGATAACCACGGCACGCAGCGCTTCAGGTGAATGATGTTGCTGGGATTGAGAAGTCATCCCTACTCCTTGTTATTTTCATCACGCCAGATTGCGGCGATATCTGTTCAATAATATCAGATAGGCGTTAAAAGTGACGTGTCGCCGCAGTTGTGTTTACGCCAGAGGGTGCTTCGGTTACCATCTAGCTCGCATTTTTTCATCAATGGAACGCTACGCAATCATGACTAAAGTCGCTAAAAAAATTCTGGTAACGTGCGCTTTGCCGTACGCAAACGGTTCAATCCATCTCGGTCACATGCTTGAACACATTCAGGCTGACATTTGGGTCCGTTACCAGCGAATGCGTGGCAACCAGGTTCACTTCATCTGTGCAGATGATGCGCACGGCACGCCAATCATGCTGAAAGCGCAGCAGTTGGGCATCGCGCCAGAGCAGATGATCGCTGAGATGAAGCAGGAACACGAAACCGATTTTGCTGGCTTCGACATCAGCTACGACAACTATCACTCGACACACAGCGAAGAGAATCGCCAGATGTCTGAGCTGATCTATGGTCGTCTGAAAGAGAACGGTTTCATTAAGAATCGCACCATTTCGCAGTTGTACGATCCTGAGAAAGGCATGTTCCTGCCGGATCGTTTTGTCAAAGGCACCTGCCCGAAATGTAAGTCGCCGGATCAATATGGCGATAACTGCGAAGTGTGCAGCGCCACTTACAGCCCAACCGAGCTGATCGATCCTAAATCAGTGGTGTCTGGCGCGACGCCAGTGCTGCGTGATTCTGAACATTTCTTCTTTGATCTGCCGTCGTTCAGCGCGATGTTACAGGCGTGGACGCGCTCAGGCGCGCTGCAAGAGCAAGTTGCTAACAAGATGCAAGAGTGGTTCGAATCTGGCCTGCAACAGTGGGATATCTCCCGTGATGCGCCGTACTTCGGCTTCGAAATTCCAGGTGCGCCAGGTAAATACTTCTACGTGTGGCTGGACGCGCCAATTGGTTACATGGGTTCATTCAAAAACCTGTGCGACAAACGTGGCGATCTCGATTTCGATGAGTTCTGGAAAAAAGACTCAACCACCGAGCTTTACCACTTCATCGGTAAAGACATCGTCTATTTCCACAGCCTGTTCTGGCCAGCCATGCTGGAAGGCAGCAACTTCCGTAAGCCGACCAACTTGTTCGTGCATGGTTATGTGACGGTGAACGGCGCGAAGATGTCAAAATCGCGCGGCACCTTTATTAAAGCCAGCACCTGGTTGCAGCATCTGGATGCCGATAGCCTGCGTTATTACTACGCGGCTAAACTCTCTTCACGCATCGACGATATCGACCTGAATCTGGAAGATTTCGTGCAGCGCGTGAATGCCGATGTGGTCAACAAAGTGGTGAACCTGGCTTCGCGTAACGCTGGCTTCCTGACCAAACGCTTTGGCGGCAAACTGGCGAGCGAACTGGCCGATCCGGCGCTGTATCAGACCTTTGTGGATGCGTCTGAGAAGATTGGTGAAGCTTGGGCAAGCCGCGAATATAACCGTGCGATCCGCGAAATCATGGCGCTGGCTGATTTGGCCAACCGCTACGTTGACGAGCAGGCACCTTGGGTGGTGGCGAAGCAAGAAGGCCGCGATGCCGACCTGCAAGCGATCTGCTCAATGGGCATCAACCTGTTCCGCGTGTTGATGACCTGGCTGAAGCCGGTGTTGCCTTCATTGAGCGCGCGTGCCGAAGCCTTCCTGCAAAGCGAACTGAGCTGGGATGCGATTGCACAACCGCTGCTGGATCACGACGTGGCACCGTTTAAAGCATTGTATGGCCGCATTGAAATGACCAAAGTTGAGGCGCTGATTGAGGCTTCAAAAGAGGACGCCGCAGCCGCTAACAAACCAGCGGCAACCGGTCCGCTGGCCGATGCGCCGATTGGCGACACCATCACCATCGATGATTTTGCCAAAGTCGATATGCGCGTAGCGCTGATCGAGAAAGCCGAACTGGTTGACGGTTCCGACAAACTGCTGCGCCTCGAGCTGGATCTGGGTGGCGAGAAGCGTCAGATCTTCTCTGGCATTCGCGCGGCGTATCCGGATCCGTCGGTGCTGGTTGGCAAGATGACGATTATCGTCGCTAACCTCGCGCCGCGTAAAATGCGCTTCGGTATTTCTGAAGGCATGGTGCTTTCTGCGGGTCCAGGCGGTAAGGATCTGTTTGTGCTGTCGGTTGATAGCGGTGCAGTGCCGGGTATGCCGGTTAAGTAAGCTAACAAGCCGCCTCAGGGCGGCTTTTTTGTACCTGTTGATCCTACAAAGGATTGGCGCGTTTTTCGTAGGGTCGCCATTTATGGCGACCAGCTCAGACAGTACTGTGATCGCTAGCACGCTAATCGCTTAATGCGTATGATAAAGCGCTACGAAAACAGGAGCCTGACATGCCTGCCGTTCTCTCTGCTTGCTGGCGCTATGTGCGCGCCTTCGTGATAATTTATGCGGCGCTGTACGCCGGAATGGGCATTTCCGCCCTGCTTCCGATTACCATTCCTGGCAGCATCATTGGCATGTTGCTGCTGTTCCTGTTGCTGGCGCTGCAAATTATGCCGGTTGAGTGGGTAAAACCCGGTTGCCATCTGTTGATTCGCTATATGGCGCTGCTATTTGTGCCCATCAGCGTCGGCGTAATGAGCTATACCGACATCCTCACCGCGCAGTTTGGACCGATTGTCGTCTCCTGCATTGTCAGTACTTTTATGGTGTTATTGATTGTCGGCCTCAGCGCCGAACGCTTGCAGCGCCCGCAGGAGAAGCCACATGACTGATGCATGGTGGTCACTGCCGCTGACAATTATCGCCTACTTCGCGGCACGCAAGCTGGCAGCGAAAATCAACATCTCCATCGTTAATCCGTTATTGGTGGCGATGGCAATTGTCATTCCACTTTTGTTGCTTACCCATATGCCCTACGCGCGCTATTTCGCTGGCAGCAGTTTTTTAAATCAGCTACTGCAACCCGCAGTAGTGGCACTGGCGCTGCCGCTGTATGAACAGATGCATCAGATCCGCGCCCGCTGGAAAACCATCATCAGCGTGTGTTTCATTGGCAGCATCACCGCGATGGTTTCGGGCACCGCCATTGCGCTGTGGATGGGCGCGACGCCTGAAATTGCCGCGACCATCATGCCAAAGTCGGTGACGACACCGATTGCCATGGCGGTTTCCGGATCGCTGCACGGTATTCCCGCCATCAGCGCCATTTGCGTGCTCATCGCGGGCGTATTGGGTGCGGTGTTCGGCCATATGTTGCTAAATCTGTTTAAAGTGAAAAACAAATCATCGCGCGGATTGGCGATTGGCAATGCTTCGCATGCGCTAGGCACCGCGCGTGCTGCTGAAATTGATTATCAGGAAGGCGCATTTAGCTCTCTGGCGCTGGTGATTTGCGGCATCATCACTTCGCTGCTGGCTCCGTTTCTTTTCCCGCTGCTAATGCATTGGCTGGGCTAAAACTTGCGAGAGATCTCGCAAAGTTGAAACAAGCCAATCAGCTTGCATTGTCATAGCGACTTGGATCACATATAAACCGTGAGGCGGCGCATTGCCGCTAACGTGCAACTGAGGCCATCACATCATGCATCCACGATTTACACCCGCCTTCTCCGCCCTGCCCGCTGCGTTGCAATCGGCCATTCAGCCATTGCTGGATGCGGATGATTTTCATGGCGTGCTGCGTCCGCAAGATGTGGAGCAATTAAAACAACTCACTGCGTTGGATGATGATGCGCTGGCGCTGGCCTTGTTGCCGCTGGCAGCCAGTTGTGCGGTGGCGACCGTTTCGAATTTCAACGTTGGCGCGATTTCTCGCGGTGTCAGCGGACATTGGTATTTCGGTGCCAATATGGAATTTTTGCACGCGCCGCTGCAACAAACCGTCCATGCAGAGCAAAGCGCGATTACCCATGCCTGGTTGCGAGGTGAAAAGAAACTGGCGGCGATAACGGTCAACTACACGCCGTGCGGGCATTGTCGCCAGTTTATGAACGAACTGAACAGCGGCACCGCTATTCGCATCAGCCTGCCGGGACGCGCAGTGAGCACGCTGGGTGATTATCTGCCCGATGCGTTTGGCCCGGCGGATTTGAATATCACCGAGCGTTTACTGACGCCGGTTGATCACGGTTTTGTCTTGCAAGGCGACGCATTGCAGCAAGCAGCCATTGAGGCAGCGAATCACAGCCACGCGCCTTACAGCAAAAGTTACAGCGGCGTGTCATTGCTTACGGCGAGCGGCAAGACGTTTACCGGACGTTACGCGGAAAATGCCGCCTTTAACCCAAGTTTGCCACCGTTACAGGCGGCGCTGATTTTGATGAATATGAGCAACGAAGCGCTAGATACTATTCAGCAAGCGGTTTTGGCTGAGTGTCAGGACAGTACGCTAAGTCAGCTGGATGCCACACGCGCCACGCTTGCCGCATTAGGATGTGAAGATTTTTCACTTACTTTAGTTTCGAAAACATCAGTTTAGTGATCCTTTTACCGCTTTTGTGACCTTCTATTAACAAAAGCTGTACATCTGCAGGAATTTTCATAGGATCGGGCGCCAGAACCTCTTCACTTCAAGATAGACTGGCGTTACCTTTTCCCGGCGATACGTCAGAAAACACTGCAACCGGAGCAAGCACTGCATGGAACTCGACTACGAAAGTAAACGCCCGCTGTATATTCCTTATGCGGGTCCGATCCTGCTGGAATTTCCGCTGTTGAATAAAGGCAGCGCCTTCACCCTCGAAGAACGTAACGAATTTAACCTCAACGGTTTGCTACCCGAAGCGGTAGAAACCATTGATGAGCAGGTCGAACGCGCCTGGCGTCAGTTCCTGGATTTCAAAAACAATAACGACAAGCACGTCTATCTGCGTAACATCCAGGACACCAACGAAACGCTGTTCTACCGCCTGCTGGACAATCATCTGGAAGAGATGATGCCGATTATTTATACCCCAACGGTCGGCGCGGCTTGTGAACACTTCTCCGAAATTTACCGTCGCGCGCGCGGCGTGTTCATCTCTTATAACAACCGCGACCGCATCGAAGACATGCTGCAAAACGCTACCAAGCAGAATGTAAAAGTGATCGTGGTAACCGATGGCGAGCGTATTCTCGGCCTCGGCGACCTCGGCATCGGCGGCATGGGGATTCCGATTGGTAAGCTGTCGCTGTACACCGCATGTGGTGGCATCAGCCCGGCTTACACCTTGCCGGTGGTACTGGATGTCGGTACCAATAACCAGCAGTTGCTTAACGATCCGCTGTACATGGGCTGGCGCCATCCGCGTATCACCGGTGAAGAGTACGAATCGTTTGTTAACGAATTCATTCAGGCAGTGAAACGTCGCTGGCCAAACGTGCTGTTGCAGTTCGAAGATTTCGCGCAGAAAAACGCTATGCCGCTGCTTGAGCGCTATCGTGATGAGATTTGCTGCTTCAATGACGACATTCAAGGCACCGCCGCCGTCACCGTTGGCACCTTGATCGCCGCCAGCCGTGCTGCCGGTAGCCGTCTGTGCGAACAGAAAGTGGTGTTCCTTGGTGCGGGTTCCGCCGGTTGTGGTATCGCCGAGCAGATCATTGCGCAGATGAAATCGGAAGGTTTAAGCGATGATGAAGCACGCGGCCGCGTGATGATGGTCGATCGTTTTGGCCTGCTGACGGACAAACTGCCCAATCTGCTCAACTTCCAGAGCAAGCTGGTGCAGAAAAGCGAAAATCTGAAGGATTGGGACACAGACAGCGATTCCATTTCGCTGCTGGACGTGGTGCGTAACGCGAAGCCCGATATCCTCATCGGCGTGTCGGGCCAGCCGGGCCTGTTCACCGAAGAGATCATTCGTGAGATGCACAAGCACACCAAACGTCCAATCGTGATGCCGCTGTCGAACCCGACTTCACGTGTCGAAGCGACGCCAGCCGACATCATTGCCTGGACCGACGGCGCGGCGCTGGTTGCCACCGGCAGCCCGTTCTCGCCTGTTACATGGAAGGGAAAAACCTATCCTATCGCCCAGTGCAACAACTCCTATATCTTCCCAGGCATTGGTTTGGGCGTGATTGCAGCGGGTGCAACGCGCGTCACTGATTCGATGCTGATGACCGCCAGCCGCGCGTTGGCTGACTGTTCACCGCTGGTGAATGATGGTGAAGGCCCAGTGCTGCCAGAAATCAAAGACATCCAGGGCGTATCTAAACTGATCGCCATTGAAGTGGGCAAAGCGGCGCAGTTGGCGGGAGTTGCAGTGGTCACTTCGGAAGATGTGCTGTCGAAAGCGGTTAGCAATAACTTCTGGCTGCCGCAGTATCGTCATTACCGTCGTACTTCAATTTAGTTTTACCCTAAATAATTCGAACTGCAGGAAGGCGGCAAGTGGGCGAATCCCCAGGAGCTTACAAAAGTAAGTGACTGGGGTGAACACACGCAGCCAACGCACCTGCAGTTTGAATTATGACGGGTAAGCTTTCAGGTCCGGCAATGCTTAAAAAAACATCAGCCAACCGGCGTTAGCTTGCTTCCCCGACCTGCCTCAAGTAGCCTTTATCCATTCTGAATTCTGCCAACCGAGTGCTTACGCGCATGATTAAACGCGTTTTGTTTGGTCTGTTTTTCATCATCTTACTGATGGTGGCGACCGCGCTCGGCCTGGATCGCTGGATTAGCTGGAAAACCGCACCGTTTATTTACGAAGATGTGACGTCATTGCCACATCGTCAGGTCGGCGTGGTCTTGGGCACCGCCAAATATTATCGCACTGGCGTGATCAACCAGTATTACCTGTATCGCATTCAGGGCGCGTTGAATGCTTACAACAGCGGCAAGGTCAATTATCTGCTGCTGAGCGGGGATAACGCCCAGCAAAGCTACAACGAACCGATGACGATGCGCCGCGATTTGATTAAAGCCGGTGTAGCACCCGCCGACATCGTGCTGGATTACGCCGGTTTCCGTACGCTGGATTCGATTGTGCGTACCCGCAAAGTATTCGATACCAACGATTTCATCATCATAACGCAACGTTTCCATTGTGAACGCGCGCTGTATATTGCCCAGCATTTAGGCATTCAGGCGCAATGTTATGCCGTGCCATCGCCGAAAAACATGCTGTCGGTGCGCTTACGTGAAGTGGGTGCGCGCTTGGGTGCATTGGCGGATTTGTATTTAATGAAGCGCGAGCCACGTTTTCTTGGACCGTTGATTCCAATTCCAGCGGTACATGAAGTGCCGGAAGATGCGCAGAGTTATCCAGCAGTAACGCCAGAGCAGTTGTTAGAGTTGGAAGAGAAATTGCAGAAATGAGTTGGTCACCATAAATCCTACAACCAGCATTCGTAGGGTCGCCATTTATGGTGACCGCCAACTAAAAAGGGCCGCTCTGTGCGGCCCTTTGTTTGCTGTGTGATGTGTCTTATTTTTTACGTGCGTACTTCAGTGAATCCAGCGCTACCGCGAAGATAATGATGCCGCCCTTAATGATGTACTGCCAGTAAGGGTTCACGCCGATATAGGTCAAACCGTAGTTGATGACGGTGAAGATGATTACACCAGTGACCACGCCAGCAACCGAACCGACGCCACCAGCAAACGACACGCCTCCGACCACGCACGCCGCAATCGCATCCAGCTCATACATAAAGCCGAGGTTGTTGGTGGCGCTGCCGATACGGCCCGCTTCCAGCAAACCGCCGAAGGCATAGAACACACCTGACAAGGCGTACACCAGAATCAGGTTCAAGGGTACGTTTACGCCAGAAACTTTGGCTGCTTCTGGGTTGCCACCAATCGCAAAGATGTTGCGGCCAAAACGCGTTTTGTTCCACAGCACCCACACGAAGATGATCGCAATGATCGCGTAGAAGGTGATGAAGGAGAGTTTGAAATCACCGAAGCGCAAGAAGCCTTGGGCAAACTTCGAGAAACCGGCATCGAAACCGGCAATCGGCGAAGCACCGACGTAGTCGTAATAGAGTGAGTTGATGCCGTAAACGATGATCATGGTGCCCAAAGTGGTGATAAATGGCGTCACTTTGAGGTAAGCGATGATCACACCGTTCAGTAAACCAATCACGCCACCGATGATGCATACGGTCAGGATCACCAATGGGATTGGCACCGTATCGAGGTGTGGGAACACCTTGTTGGCGTTATCCATTGCCTGTAACAGCGTGGCGGCCACCACCGCAGCTAAGCCCACCTGGCGTCCGGCGGAAAGGTCAGTACCCTGCGTCACAATCAAACCTGCCACACCCAGCGCGATAATAATACGCACTGAAGATTGGGTCAGAATGTTACTCAGGTTCATTAAACTTAAGAACGTTGGATCCTGGAAAATAATAATTGCCAGCAGTACAAACAGGACAACGTAAATGCCGCCCTCTTTTAACCAGGTTAGCGCATTCTTTTTAGTAGTCGCTTTCATGTTAAAGCCCTTGCTTCATTAAAGGTGTAATGACGCTAAACGCAGGATTTCATTCTGCGAGGTCGTTTTGGTATCAACAATGCCCGCTACCTGGCCATTACTCATCACTAAAATACGATCGGTAATTCCCAACAGCTCTGGCATTTCAGAAGAGATAATAATGATGCCCTTCTCTTTCTTGGCTAATTCGGCAATCAATTGGTAGATTTCGAATTTAGCCCCGACATCAATCCCGCGCGTCGGTTCATCTAGCATCAATATTTCCGGCTGGGTTAACAGCCAGCGACCAATAATCACTTTCTGTTGGTTACCACCGGAAAGCGAACCAATTTGGGTATGATGACCTGGCGTTTTAACGCGCATCGAATCAATTACCCATTGGGTATCGCTTTTCATGCGCTTATTATCCAGCAGTCCCATGCTGGACTTATACTTTTTAATATTGGAGATAAGCGAGTTAAAACCAATATCCAGATAAGCATAAATCCCGGTAGAACGACGCTCTTCCGTCACCAGCGCAAAGCCATGGTTAATTGCTTCATTCGCGCTGTGATTATTAATGCTCTTGCCGTGCAATTTAATCGTGCCGCCCGACTTCTCGCGAATACCAAACAGGGTTTCGACGATGTCAGTACGTTTAGCTCCCACCAAGCCAGCAATGCCGAGAATTTCGCCTTTGTGCAGATCGAAAGAGATATCTCGAATCGACGGCTGGCGCAGCGAGGTTAAATGACGCACCTCAAGAATCACTTCACCCGGCACGTTGGTCTTGTCCGGGAAGCGTTGGTTCAATGAACGTCCGACCATCATCGAGATGATCTTGTCCATATCCAGCCCTTCCAGCGGCTGAGTGGCAATCCATTGTCCATCACGCAAAATGGTGATCTCATCGCACAACTGGAAAATCTCTTCCATCTTATGCGAGATATAAACAATGCCGCAGCCGCGATCTTTCAGCTTACGGATAATAGTAAACAGGTGGTTAACTTCTTTTTCTGTTAGCGATGACGTTGGCTCATCCATAATGACAATTTTGGCGTCATAGGAGAAAGCCTTGGCAATTTCAATCATCTGCATCTGCGATACCGATAGATTCGCCACTTTGTCGCGCGGATCGATATCAATATCTAATTCATCAAAGATCGCTTTGGTATCACGATACATTTTATCCTGATCAACAAACACGCCTTTACGTGGATAACGACCCAGCCACATGTTATCCATTACGTTGCGTTGCAGAACCAGGTTTAATTCCTGATGCACCATTGAGACGCCATTTTCCAGCGCTTCTTTGGAGCTCTTATAATCAATCTCTTCACCCTGAAACAGGATGCTCCCCGTATCCTTTTTATAAATCCCAAACAGGCACTTTAATAATGTCGATTTACCGGCGCCGTTTTCTCCCATTAATGCATGAACGGAGTGCGGACGCACTTTTAAATTCACATTATCTAAGGCTTTAACCCCTGGAAATGATTTCGAGACATTCGTCATCTCCAGCAGATATTCACGCTGTGTGGTCGGATTCTCACTGGCCATAATTTACCTGGCTAAATAAAAGCGTTGGTCAGATGCAATAAGGCGCGGCGAAGTGCCGCGCCCAGGATGAATTACTTCACGAACTGAGACAGGTTTTCTTTATCTACTGGTACGTAAGGAACACGTACGATTTTGTTTTCCATCTTGAAGTTAGTACCGGCAGTTGGCTCTTTGCCATTGGCCAGATTGTTGGCGATATCCAGTGTGGCTTTAGCCTGGTTTTCCGCATCGTTCAGCACGGTACCGGCCATCGCACCGGATTTCACCAGCGCCAGCGCTTCTGGCAAGGCATCCACACCGAATACTGGAATGCTGGTTTTGTTGTGTGCTTTCAGCGCTTCAACCGCGCCCATTGCCATGGCATCGTTGTTGGCAATGATCACTTCTATTTTGTTGGCGTTCGGGCCAGACAGCCACGCATCCACTTTGTCTTTAGCCTGCGCGGTATCCCACATTGCGGTATCCATCGCCAGTTGCTGTGTTTTCATGCCATCCTTGTTTAGGGTGTCGATCACGTATTTGGTACGTGCTTCAGCATCTGGATGACCTGGTTCGCCTTTCAGCAGCACGAACTGAATGGTGCCATCTTTGTTCAGATCCCAGGCTGGTGTAGCTTTCCAGTGTTTCTCGATCAACTTTCCTTGAATAATGCCAGACTCTTTAGAGTCAGTACCGACATAGTAGGCTTTCGGATAGCTGGCCAGCACTTTGGCGTTTGGCTCTTTGTTAAAGAACACTACTGGAACATCGTTAGCTTTTGCTTTGTCGATCACCACTGCCGCAGCAGCTGGGTCAACCAGGTTGATTGCCAGCGCTTTCACGCCTTTCGCCATCAGCACGTCAATCTGATCGTTCTGCTTTGACTGGTCGTTCTGAGAGTCATTCAGCAGCAGATCGATGCCGCCCAAGGCTTTAGCTTCTTTCTCAATGTCCTTACGTACCATCGACATGAAGTTGTCGTCGTATTTATAAATGGTCACGCCAATGCGGGTATCGGCGGCGTGCGCAGTTGCACCAAACATCATGCTGGCAACCAGTGCTGTGAGCGTGAAAACCTTCTTATTCATGGTATCTCCGGTTTTTTATGTAGGGCATTTCATTGCGCCGTATTGCCTGCGGGCAACCAGCGCCGTCGGTTTAATTCAATAATGGGGCGGACGCGTAAACGCAAAGCCGGGCCACCATCGCAATCCTGACTTCCCTGTAGGTAAACGCTTCCTGAAGAGTGTTGTGAACTATTTCAATCGGCTACTGAAACCTGCTGGGAGAAGGATTACCCGGCGTTACATGATGTTTCAGTCCGGTAAGACGCTGCCATCATAGTGAGCAGCATGTTAATTAACTGTGAATACAATCACAGATTGGAAACGGTTACACAGGGCTATCGCCTGAATTAGTGACCGACTCCACAATTTGCCGCTGAGCCACCGAATGACGACGCACCAGTGTTGGCATAAAGCAGTGTGAAGCGTGCAGATCCAACTCACCTGCTGCGCCTTTTAATGCCAGTTCAGTTGCGAGTTTAGCCATAGAAACAATGGGATAGCGCACCGTGGTCAGCTGCGGATCGGTGTAACGTGAAATGGGAATATCATCAAAGCCGATGACAGAGAAATGCTGCGGAACCTGAATGCCATTGTCCTTCAACGCGGTCAATGCGCCCGCTGCCATGCCGTCATTGTAGGAAAACACCGCTGTTAAATGTAAGTTACGACCGAGCAGTTCCACCATCGCGGCTTCACCGCCTTGCATGTCCGGTTCGGCATGGGCAATCCATGACTCTTGCGGGCGAATCCCTTGCTCTGACAAGGCTTGCAGCCAACCTTCACGTCGTTGCGTGACATCTTCAATCGGGTGGCATGAACTGAGAAAACCAATGCGTTGATGGCCCTGTTGTAACAACATGCGCGTTGCCACCTGTGCACCCGTTACATTATCAAGGCAGACGCAGCGGTGCTCATAACCCGGAATTGTACGGTTAATCAATACCATACCGGGAACGTGATCCATAAATTGCGTCAACTCAGCGTCTGAAAGCGTTTTCGCGTGTACCACTAATGCGTTGCAACGTTGACGTATCAACACCTCAATGGCGTGACGTTCTTTCTCTTCTTGATGCCAGGAATTGCTGATTAAGACGTGTTTGTGCACGCGCTGCGCCACGGTATCCACCGCTTTTACCAGCGCGCCAAAGAAGGGATCGGAAACGTCCATGACCACCACGCCGATGGTGTCACTGACTTGCGTTGCCAATGCCTGCGCGTTGGCGTTGGGGCGATAACCCAGCGTATCAACCGCGGCCAGCACGGCTTCGCGGGTATCGGCGGTGACTGCACTGCTGTTATTGAGCACACGTGACACGGTGGCAACAGACACACCGGCCTGACGGGCAACATCACGAATCGTTATCATGCAGCGGTTCCACAGAGGCTAAAAATGCGCGACAGGCGCGTAACGGCGCTATTCTGTCAGGGCATGTGGACCCACTACGTGAATTACGTCACACGGATGAAAACGGTTACATACAAATCTGTAACCTTTGTGATGAACATCATTATCTGATGTGAGAGGAAGAGTTGGGTTGTCCAGCTGCTAAGCGCGTCAATTTACGCCATATCCACTCCATTGGGCCTTGTGGGAAGAAACGTAGCCACAGTACGGAAAACAGGATATTAACCAACCAGATAGCTGGAACAAACGCCAACAGATGCAGGCGATCAAACTTGAGGAACAGGTCGAAACGGTAGAACAAGGTGGTGCAGATCAGCGTCTGTAACAAGTAGTTGCTCAATGCCATGCGACCAACGCATTGAATGGCGTAACTGAAACGCGTTGCCGCAATTTGCGGCCAGAATCCCAAACACAATGCTGCATAACCGAGGCTGATAAACGGACTGGCGAGATCGCGCGGCAGTTGCAGGAAGAAGCCGGTCCAGCGGAATTCCCAGCCAATCATCCACTGCGCGACAATGCCGGGAATGGCGATACACCAACCAATGGTCAGTAACAGCGCGGCGGAACGGCGATAATGCTGCACGCTGAATTGCCCGCTCAGCCAGCCGCTGCGCATCAAGGCAGCACCAATCAGCATTAAACCGGCCAGCTGCCAGCCATATTGCGAAGCCAGAGCCATCAAACCGGATGACAAGTGATCAAGCCGATTCTGCACCGCTTCCCAGCCGCCGAGCAGTTTCCAGTAGCTTTCGTATTCCAAATCCGCCGCGCCTGGCAACCATGAACGACTGGGTTCGGCGTTAGAAATCATGCCGAACACCAGCAACACACCGCAGCCGACTAAATAGAGCAATGCGCCGGTTTGTAACAACGCACGGTCGGAAGGCACATCGCGCAGCATGCGCCAGATAATCAGCCCGATCAGGCCGTAATCCAGCAAGATGTCGCCTTCCCAGAAAAACAGCGTGTGGATGAAGCCAAAAAGCACTAATAACGTCAGGCGCGCCGACATCCAGCGACTGCCGCGCGGCGCTTGCATGTAAAGACCGGCACCAAACAACAAAGCAAATAGCGTGAGGAATTTGAGCTGCGCCAGGCCATCCATGATCGCCCACGTCCACGCATCAGAGAGTGAAGCCTGCCCTTGCCACGCCGGATTAAGATAGGCCGCCGACGGCAAGCCAAAGCCGACAATGTTCAGCAGCAAAATGCCGAGAATGGCGCAACCACGAATGAAATCCAGCGCGAGATAGCGTTGCATCGAGTGCCCTGACAAATGGGGGAAAATGGGCGACAAGCTGTCGCCCGAACAGATTAACTGTGACGAACCGCGCGCAGAAACTCCTGACGCGTATTCTGGCTGGATTTGAACAATCCCCCCAGCGAAGTAGTGGTGGTCGCGCTGGTAGCATCTTTCACGCCGCGCGCTTTCACGCAGTAATGCACCGCATCAATCGAGACCGCAACATTGTTGGTGCCGAGCAGCGTTTGCAGCGCCACCAGCACTTGCTGGGTCAAACGTTCTTGCACCTGCGGACGCTGGGCAAAGAACTGCACGATACGGTTGATTTTCGACAGGCCAATCACCTTCTCTTTCGGGATGTAAGCCACGGTGGCTTTGCCGTCGATAATCACAAAGTGGTGTTCGCAGGTGCTGGTCAGCGTGATATCGCGCACCGTGACCATCTCATCCACCTTCATCTTGTTTTCGATGACGGTGATTTTTGGGAAGTTGGCGTAATCAAGCCCTGAGAAAATCTCATCGACATACATTTTGGCAATGCGATGCGGCGTTTCCATCAGGCTGTCATCTTCCAGATCCAGATTCAGCAACTGCATAATTTGGGTCATATGACCGGCGATTTCGCGCTTGCGCGCGGCGTCATCCATTTCACGCACCGGGGCGCGTAGCGGCGTTTCCAGACCACGCGCTAACAGCGCTTCGTGAACCAGGGCGGCTTCCTGACTTAAGGTGCTCATCTTACTCTTCTCCGGCAGGTGATGCGCCCGCAGGTCGTGGCCTGCGGGGGAAATTCTGAGCGCGTATTGTGAAACACTCCGCGCCCTTAATCCAGTAATCAATCCGATAGAGCATGAAAGCTTTTCATGCGCTGCGGCGGCGTAAAACCAGCATACCAGCAAGGATTAAGCCCGCGCCTGCCACCCACAAGGCCGGTTCCAGTCGATGCCACAACAGGCTGGAAATCCACGACAGCAGCGGGCCGCCCAACTGACCCACTGCATAACCGGTCGTGAGTAAACCGGCTAAATAACGCGCATGATGCGGTGCCAGCTCCCGGCCATACTGCAACGCCAGTTGCACCACGCACAGGAAACCGCCGCCGATCAGCACGGCACCCATCATCAAACCATTTAGGCCTGGCATGACAATCGCCGCAATCACGCCCAATGCCTGCATCCACAACACAATCGCCAGCCGTAGATGGCTGCTGCCCCAACGCCGCGTCAGGATGCCGAGCACAATGCCAATCACCGAAGCGCCGCCAAATACCGGCCAGACAAATTGAGCAAAGGCGCTATCGGGAAAACGCGCCGCCGCCATTTGCGACATAAAGGTGGCGGGCAGGATATAGCCGAATCCCGCTAGCGTGTAACACAGCACCAAGCGTTTAAGATCGCCATTCAGCACCAACGGCGCAGGCGCTTGATCGGGACGATGCAATTGGCCGGTACGCGGCAGAAAGCGGGCAATTCCCGCCACCAGCAATAGCGCCAGCAAACCATAAGCCGCCCACGCAAACGCCGCACTGACGCCGCTGGCATGCAGCATCACCGCTAAAATACCGCTGAGGAAAATCCCGGTACCCGGACCGGCAAACACCGCTGCCGATAAGCCGGGACGACCGTAATGATGCAGTTGTTCGTTGCTCCACGCGGCGATAAGCACTAATCCCCAGCCGCTGGCACAACCAATCAGAAAACGAATCAAACCGTGCAGCCACGGGCCACTCACCACTGCCGACAGCAGCGTTAAGATCACCGCACCCCACACGCCTGCTTGTAAACGCCACTCCACCCGTTTGTGCGCGCGCATCGCATCAAAAGAACCGCACAGATAGCCGAGATAGTTGAGTGCCGCCACTAAACTGGCGCTGGTGAGCGTCAGTTGGTGGTCCTGAATCATTAAAGGAACCTGTGGCGTGAAAGCAAACCGCCCAATCCCCATCGCAACCACTAAACTTAAGAACGCGCTGAGCGCGACACGAAACGCCATTCTGACCTCAAGATGGATTAACACTTGTCACTAGCATGTATGACGTTTAGACTCACGAAAAGTGAATAATACTAACCAAGTTGTTTACGAGAAGAGAATATGGATCTAGTACAGCTCCGCATGTTTTGCTCCGTGGCCGAATCCGGTTCGTTGGCTCGTGCAGCCGAGCAACTCCATCGCGTACCGTCCAATCTCACCACGCGACTGCGCCAGTTAGAAGAAGAGATTGGCGTGGATTTGTTTATTCGTGAGAAGCAACGCATTCGTTTATCGCCGATGGGCCACAATTTTCTTAATTATGCGCAGCGTATTCTGGCGCTGAGCGACGAAGCATTGAATATGGCGCGCGCCGGTGAACCTGGTGGCAATTTCGCCTTGGGCTCGATGGAAAGCACCGCGGCGACGCGCTTGCCTGCCTTATTGGCCGCCTACCATCAACGTTTTCCCGCGGTCGAGCTTTCACTGATCACCAATACCTCCGGCGAGATCATCGACAAAGTCCGTGAAGGCACACTGGCCGCTGCATTGGTAGATGGTCCGGTAGCGCATGACGATCTCAATGGTTGCATCGCCTTTAACGAGCAAATGGTCCTGATCACCAGCCCGGAACATGCACCAATTGCCAGCGCACGTGATGTGCAAGCCGACACATTATTTGCCTTCCGTAACAGCTGTTCTTACCGCACCAAACTGGAAGCCTGGTATCGCGAAAGCCAAACCGCGCCGAGCAGCGTGATGGAGATTCAGTCGTATCACGCCATGGTGGCCTGCGTCGCTGGCGGTGCGGGCGTGGCGATGATTCCCGCCTCGGTGCTGGCACAAATGCCGGCGCGCGCCCGAGTGCAAGAACATGCGTTGCCACCGGCCTATCGCGATACCGCGACCTGGCTGATGTGGCGGCGCGATGCGTTTACCCCCAACGTGGAAGCGCTGAAGTATTTAATTATTGAATTGTTTGACGACCGCCCGGTTAACGATGAATTGCGGCATCCGCTGCACGTTGCCGAGTAAATTTCTTTTTATCGATATCACGACCATCGGGGCCATTGGCCCGCATCTACAGGAAGAGGGATTGCATGAACATGATTAAAACCCGCGCCGCCGTTGCCTGGGCAGCTGGCGAACCGCTGAAAATCGAAGAAGTGGATTTGATGCCACCGCAGAAAGGCGAAGTGTTGGTACGTATCGTCGCCACTGGCGTGTGCCACACCGATGCTTACACCTTGTCTGGGCAGGATCCGGAAGGCGTGTTCCCGGCAATCCTCGGTCATGAAGGCGGCGGCGTGGTGGAAGCGGTTGGCGAAGGCGTCACCAGCGTGGCGGTCGGCGATCACGTGATTCCACTCTACACGCCAGAGTGCGGTAAATGTAAATTCTGTTTGTCGGGCAAAACCAACTTGTGTCAGGCGATTCGCGCCACCCAAGGCAAAGGTTTGATGCCGGACGGCACTACCCGCTTCTTCAAAGACGGCAAGCCGATTTTCCACTATATGGGCACCTCGACCTTCTCTGAGTACACCGTGGTACCGGAAATTTCACTGGCGGTGATCAGCAAAGAAGCGCCACTGGAAGAAGTATGCCTGCTGGGCTGCGGCGTCACCACTGGCATGGGCGCGGTGATGAACACCGCCAAAGTGAAAGAAGGCGACACCGTGGCGATCTTCGGCCTCGGCGGCATTGGTTTGTCAGCGATTATTGGCGCGAAAATGGCGAAAGCCGGACGCATCATCGGTATCGATCTGAATACCAGTAAGTTCGATCTGGCGCGCAAATTGGGTGCTACCGATCTGATTAACCCGAAAGATCACGATAAGCCCATTCAGGACGTGATCGTTGAACTGACCGATGGCGGCGTCGATTTCTCCTTCGAATGTATCGGTAACGTCAACGTGATGCGTTCAGCGTTGGAGTGCTGCCACAAAGGTTGGGGCGAATCGGTGATTATCGGCGTTGCCGGTGCCGGTCAGGAAATCTCTACCCGTCCATTCCAGTTGGTTACCGGCCGCGTATGGCGTGGTTCCGCGTTTGGTGGCGTGAAAGGTCGCTCGCAGTTGCCGGGCATCGTGCAGGATTATCTCGACGGGAAATTCGCCCTGAACGATTTCATCACCCACAACCTGCCGCTGGAAGAGATTAATGACGCCTTTGATCTGATGCACGAAGGGAAATCGATTCGTACGGTGGTGCACTTTAACAAGTAATCAGGAGACGTTATGGCATCCACTTTGGAGCTGTTAGAAGAGCATCGTATTTTTGGTGGCTGGCAGCAGCGCTGGCGCCATCAATCGTCGGTGCTGAACTGTCCAATGACCTTTAGCATCTTTCTGCCGCCGCCGCAGAGCGATGCGCCGCCGCCGGTGGTGTGGTTTCTGGCGGGCTTAACCTGCAATGATGAGAACTTCACCACCAAAGCAGGCGCACAGCGCGTGGCCGCGGAGTTGGGTTTGGTGCTGATTATGCCGGATACCAGCCCGCGCGGTGATGAGGTGGCGAATGACAGCGGCTACGATCTCGGTCAGGGCGCAGGTTTTTACCTCAATGCCACACAACAACCTTGGGCGGCGAATTTCCGCATGTTCGATTACCTCAGCAGCGAGTTGCCGGCATTGGTAGCGGATAACTTTAAATTGAGCGATCGCCAATCGGTGATGGGCCATTCAATGGGCGGACACGGCGCGCTGGTATTGGCGCTGCGTCTTGGCGGGCGTTTTGCTTCGGCATCGGCGTTTGCACCAATCGTCAATCCAACAGAAGTGCCGTGGGGCCAGAAAGCCTTTGCCGCCTACTTGGGTGAAGATCGCCAGACATGGCGTGAATGGGACAGTTGCTTGTTGATGCAAGACGTGGAGCAGCGATTGCCGATTTTGATCGACCAAGGCGATAGCGATCAGTTCCTTGCCGATCAGCTGCGTCCCGAGCGATTGGAAACGGTAGCGCGTGAGCAAGGTTTCCCGCTGGAGTTACGTATTCAGCCGGGTTATGACCACAGCTACTACTTTATTGCCAGCTTCGTTGAGGATCATCTGCGTTTCCACGCGAAGCATTTGTTGGTGTGATGAGTTAAAGCATCATCACGCACAATCCGTAGCGGCGCGATAAATCGCGCCGCTACGGATATGTGCAAATTGTCTAAATCAGCGTTTCAGCCAGCCCATCGATCATCACTTGCGGCATGCCGCGTGAACAATGCTCGATACGGCCGCGCACGCCATACACCTGCGCCAGCGTTTCCGGGGTAATCACCTGCGAGGGTTCACCGTCTGCCAGCAAACTGCCGTCTTTTAACATCAACGCATGATCGGCATGACGCAGCGCGATGTTGATGTCGTGCACCACCACCACCGTCACAATGTTACGCAGGCGAGTTTCACGGCGCACCAAATCCATCACGTGGAATTGATAGTTGAGATCCAGCGCACTGAGCGGCTCATCGAGCAACAGCAGTTCTGGACGACGAATCAGCGACTGCGCCAACCCAACCAATTGTTTCTGTCCACCCGAAAGCTGATCGAGATAACGCATGGCAAGATGCGCAATACCGAGTTGCTCCAGCAGATGCATGATCTCCGCTTCGCTCGACGCGCTATGCAAGCCACCGGACGCACGCTGCGCCACAATGATCGATTCCAGCACATGCAGATGCACGCCCGCAGGCAAACTTTGTGGCAAATAGACCACGCGCTGGGCCCGACGAGCAAACGGCTGGCTCATTAACTCTTCGCCATTTAGCCACAGTTCGCCCTGCCCTTTGCTCAAGCCCGCCAGCGCACGTAATAGCGTTGATTTGCCGCAGCCGTTCGGCCCGAGCAGCACGGTGATTTTGCCGCGCGGCAGTTCCGGCACGTTGAGATCTTCAATGACTTTGCGCTTCGGATATCCAGCGTAGAAATGGCTAAGACGTAATCCCTTGTCCATCACACAGTCCCCCGATGACGCAGAATGATGCTGAGGAAGAACGGCACGCCAACCAGCGATGTCACGATGCCGACCGGAATGATCACGCCGGGAATCAGGTTTTTCGAGGCGACAGATGCCAACGACAGCACCAGCGCGCCGACCAGTGCACTGGCTGGCAAATAATAGCGGTGATCTTCACCAAACATCATGCGCGCGATATGCGGTGCGACCAGACCGATAAAGCCAATCGGGCCAACGAATGCCACCGCCAACGCCGAAAGAATACTGATGCGCAGCAGCGTGGCCAGACGCAAACGACGTACGTCGATGCCAAAACTCACCGCACGATCTTCGCCAAGGCGCAACGCGGTCAGTTTCCAACTGCTGAGCATCGAGAACGGAACCAGGATGGCAAACGCCGCGCTTAATACGCCGAGCTTTTCCCACGAAGCGCGCGCCAGGCTGCCCATGGTCCAGAACACCAGGCCTTGCAGCGTATCTTCGCTGGCGATGAACTGCATCATCGAGACCAGCGCGTTGAAGGTAAACACCAGCGCGATACCAAACAGCACCACGCCTGAAGTTGAGACTTTGGTCCAACGCGTGACGCCATCCAGCATTAATGCGGCAAACAGCGCAAACACAAAGGCATTGGCGGAGATAAACCACTGATCGGGTACGCCAGGAATGCCGATGCCAAGGATGATCGCCAATGCCGCGCCAAAGGCGGCCGCAGAGGAAACGCCCAGCGTGAACGGGCTGGCAAGCGGGTTATTCAGGATGGTTTGCATCTCTGCGCCGGCAAGCCCCAGCGAGAAGCCCACCACCACCGCCATCAATGCGTAAGGTAAACGGATATCCCAGACAATCACGCGCGTGCCCGCATCAACTGCATCGGGATGCGTCAGCGTTTGCCACAAAGTGTCGAGGGAGAGCCCAGCCGGGCCGAGAGTGAAATCCAGAATGACCGACGCTAAGATCGCCAGCACCAGCACGCCAATCAACATCAGTCGCTGACGCAGTACTTGACGATAACGTGTCATGGTCTCGGTTTCGAGGCCGTTTTCCGCCACCAGCGTGGCGTCCGTGATACGCATTGTTCTACCCATTGCTTGTCGAAATCATAACGGCAGCCACAATAGTGCAGGTGATAATAATTATCAATCCAATCTGTGTTACAGCCATTAAAAAAGGCGCACTGTTTTGTGCGCCTTATTCTTTTTGTAGGGTCACCATTTAGGGTGACCGCTAGCAATGGATTATTCCTTAAACTTGGGGAATTCCATCTCGCTGTATTTCACGAAGCGTGAGCCGCGCGCCAGCTTGTAACCCAACCAAATAATCAGGAACAGCGGAATACCAATATAGGTTGCCGCTACGCCATACCAATCAATGCGATCGGCAAGGAAGGCTTGGTAGTTCTGTCCCAGCGTGATGATCAGGCACAGCACAAAGGCGAAAATCGGTCCCAGCGGGAAGAAACCTGAACGGTAAGGCAAATCGGCAAGATCGTGGCCCTGCTTCATATAACCACGACGGAAACGATAATGGCTGATCGCGATGCCCAACCAGGCGATAAAGCCGGTCATACCCGAGGTATTCAGCAGCCACAAATAGACTTCCTGATTACCAAATTTCGAACTGAGGAAGCACAAACCCGCGACGACGGTGGTTGCTACCAGCGCATTGCGTGGTACGCCACCCTTCGACAATTTGCCGAAGATGCGCGGCGCTTTGCCTTCACGCGCCAGGTTGAACAGCATACGCGTGGAAGCGTACATGCCGGAGTTACCCGCTGACAGTACCGCCGTCAGGATAACTGCATTCATCACCGCCGCCGCCGACAGCAAACCGGCATTCTGGAACACCAGCGTGAACGGGCTGATGGCGATATCGGTTACATCGTTATGCAACAGCTTCGGATCGGTGTACGGCAGGATCAGGCTGATAATCAGAATCGCGAAGATATAGAACAGCAGGATGCGCCAGAAAACCTGACGCACTGCGCGCGGGATATTCTTGCCCGGATCCTGAGATTCACCAGCGGCGATACCGATCAGTTCGGTTCCCTGGAACGAGAAGCCGACGATCATCGCCACACCAATCATTGCCGCAAAACCACCGGCAAATGGCGCATCGCCGACCGTCCAGTTATGCCAGCCAGCGCTTTCCGCGCCGCGCATGATGCCGGTAATCATCAAGACGCCGACCACGATAAAGATGATCACCGTGGTGACTTTGATCAGTGAGAACCAGTATTCCGCTTCACCGAAACCTTTTACTGAGATGTAGTTCAGCAAGAACATCAGGCCAAGGAACAGCGCGCTCCAGATCCAGCCGGGCGTGTCCGGGAACCAGTAGTTCATCACTAATTGCGAGGCGACGAGGTCAACGGCGATAGTCACCGCCCAGTTGTACCAATAGTTCCAGCCCAGCGCGAAGCCGAAACCCTCTTCTACATATTTGGCGCCGTAAGTGGCGAAGGAGCCGGAGACCGGCATAAATGCGGCGAGTTCGCCCAGGCTGGTCATCAGGAAATAAACCATCAGGCCAATCAGCGCATAAGAGAGTAACGCGCCGCCGGGACCGGCTTGAGAAATGGTAGCACCCGAGGCGACAAACAGGCCGGTACCGATTGAACCGCCAATGGCGATCATGGTGAGATGACGCGCTTTTAATTCACGGCGCAATCCAGGTTGTTGTATTGTTTTTGAGTCATTATGCATGTGTAAACGCTATGCTGGATAAAAATGAGGCGAGATTGTAGCAGCTAACCCCCAGCTGTATAGCATTCACGTCGGGTTATTAGTTACCTTCATGATCGGCTCAGAATTATTAGCCACAGCGCAATCGCAACCCAGATTATTCGCGGCAATACGACAAGAAACGGCTCAACGCTTTGGATACATGTTTCTGACGATGATGGATGCGATACAGCGTGCGCGTCAGGCGTGGCAACGGAACCGCCACTTCGACCAGTGTCCCCGCCTCGAGTAAATCCTCAATTACCCGGCGCGACAAACAGCTGATGCCCATGCCGTGCCGCACCGCGTGTTTGATCGCTTCAGAGTTGCCCAACTCCATACCGAGCTGAAACTGCGGCAGATGCGACAGCAAGAGGTAATCGACAATTTCCCGCGTACCTGAACCGCGCTCGCGCAAGATCCACGGTGCGGCAGCCAGCGTTTCAAGGGTGATCGGCTGTTGCAGGATGGCCGCGTCCGGCGCCGCAAACACAACTAACTCATCTTCCAGCCATGGCTCACTGATAATGTCTAATTCGTGGCACGGGCCTTCAATCAAACCGATATCGACGCGAAAATCCGCCACCGCATTGATTGCATCCTGACTATTGCCGACGCTGAGCTCGAGCGGCAGCGTGGGAAAATCACGGCGATAGGCGGCAATCATTCCCGGCAATAAATAGTTGCCGATGGTGCTGCTGGCAAACAGACGAATCGCGCCGTTATCTTCACTAAACAACTGCTCAATTTCGCCCGCCTGCTCCAGCAAGCCCACCGCGCGTGGATACAACAAGCGACCGTGCTCATTCACAACTAAACGTTTACCTACGCGATCAAACAACTGCACGCCGAGTTGATTTTCCAAATCGGCTAACGCCGCACTTACCGCCGATTGCGACAACGCCAGCACCTGCGAAGCCTGGGTGGTTGAGCCACTTTTCAGCACTTCGGTAAACACTTCAATCTGTCGCAGCGTAATGTGCATGCGTTTTACCTATCGTTTATTCTGGTTGATTATAAATATATTATCTCTTTCACTTTTAAGCCAGTTGAGTGCGCGTTCATGTCGCTGCGGGCGGCTGAGCCTTTTATGGCGTAATCGCATCCGCTATAGTGAGCGCCTTGCACCAGCAATCGCCCAAACCAGGAGAGCGGCATGAAATATATCGGCGCACACGTCAGTGCATCAGGCGGCGTGGACCAGGCAGTGATCCGTGCCCACGAACTCGAAGCCACAGCCTTTGCGCTGTTCACCAAAAATCAGCGCCAGTGGAAAGCTGCACCGCTGTCTGGCGAGGTTATCGATGCCTTTAAAACCGCCTGCGATCGCTACAACTTCACTTCCGCGCAGATCCTGCCGCACGACAGCTATCTTATTAATTTGGGTCATCCGGTGATGGATGCGCTGGAAAAATCGCGCGAAGCCTTCCTGGATGAGATGCAGCGCGCCGAGCAGTTGGGT
Source organism: Pantoea sp. CFCC18179 (assembly GCF_059412405.1). Taxonomy (NCBI): domain Bacteria; kingdom Pseudomonadati; phylum Pseudomonadota; class Gammaproteobacteria; order Enterobacterales; family Erwiniaceae; genus Pantoea; species Pantoea sp. CFCC18179. The sequence goes on from NZ_JBNBPM010000001.1 coordinate 738,141, forward strand.
TTAACCTTGCTGAATTTCCATCCCGGCAGCCACCTCAAACAAATAGAAGAAGACGCGTGCCTGAAACGTATCGCCGAATCGATTAACATCGCGCTGGATAAAACCAGCAGCGTGGTGGCGGTGATTGAAAATACTGCCGGTCAAGGCAGCAACCTCGGTTTTCGCTTCGAACATCTCGCCACCATTATTGAGCACGTGGAAGATAAGTCGCGCGTCGGCGTGTGTATTGATACTTGCCACGCCTTTGCCGGCGGCTACGATTTGCGTACCGAAGAAGCCTGCGCGGAAACGTTCAGCGATTTTGAGCGTATCGTCGGTTTCCAGTATCTGCGTGGGATGCATTTGAATGATGCTAAAAGCACCCTGGGCAGCCGCGTCGATCGTCACCACAGTTTGGGTGAAGGCAACATCGGCAAAACCGCCTTTAGCTGGCTGATGAAGGATAAACGTTTTGACGGCATTCCGATGATTCTGGAAACCATTAACCCGGATATCTGGAAAGACGAGATTGCGTGGTTGAAGTCGGAACAGCAGGGTTAATCACCATCGAATAAAAAAAGGGAGCCGAGGCTCCCTTTTTCACGTCTGTAGAAGATTACGCCGCTTTCGCCAGCTCTTCTTCCGGACGTTTCAGAATCGCGTAGCCGAGGCCCGCAACCGCAGTACCAATCACAATCGCCATCAGATATCCCAGCACCGGCGTGATTGCGCCAGGAATCAGCAGTACAAACAGACCGCCGTGCGGTGCCATCAGTTTTGCGCCAATCGCCATGGAAATGGCGCCGGTTACCGCGCCGCCGATGATGCAGCATGGCAGTACACGCATTGGGTCACGTGCGGCAAACGGAATCGCACCTTCGGAGATGAAGCACAAGCCGAGAACCAGTGCTGCTTTGCCGCCTTCTTGCTGACCTTTGTTGAACTTACGACGCGCCACGATGGTTGCTAGTCCCATCGCCAGCGGTGGCACCATACCGGCCGCCATAATCGCCGCCATCGGCGCGTAGGTTTGCGAACTCAGCAAGCCAACACCGAATGCGTAGGCCACTTTGTTCACCGGGCCGCCCATGTCGGTACACATCATGCCGCCGAGGATCGCACCCAGCAGAACTGCATTCGCAGTACCCATGTTCGCCAGCCAATGCGTCAAGCCGCTCATGATGCCCGCAACAGGTTTACCGACCACGTAGATCATCAGCAAACCGGTAATCAAACTCGCAACTAGCGGAATGATCAGAATCGGCTTCAGCGCTTCCATACTCTGCGGCAGCTTCACTTTGCTGCTGAGGAATTTCGCGGCGTAACCGGCAATGAAACCGGCGATGATACCGCCAAGGAAACCGGCGTTAATGCTGGTAGCGATCATACCGCCAATCAAACCTGGCGTCAGACCCGGACGGTCAGCAATCGAGAAGGCAATGAAGCCAGCCAATACCGGAACCATCAAGGCAAAGGCGCTGCCGCCACCGATTTGCATCAGCGCAGCGGCTAAGGTGCCCTGCTCTTTAAATGCGGTAATACCAAAAGCGAATGACAATGCGATACTCAGACCGCCCGCCACCACCATCGGCAGCATGTACGACACGCCGGTCAACAAGTGACGGTAAGCACCGGCTTTCTCTTTGCTGTCGCTCTGCGCGTTGGCGGTTTGACTGCCGCTTGGCTGATAGGTTTTCGCTTCAACCTGCGCTTTATCCAATTCCTGCGCGGTTTTCTTCAGCGCCAGGCTGGTTGAGGTGCGATACATCGGCTTACCAGCAAACTTCGCCAGATCCACATCGATATCCGCCGCCACGATCACCAGATCGGCCGCAGCCACTTCTTCTGGCGTGATAGCGTTGCCCGCGCCGACAGAGCCGCGCGTTTCAACTTTCACCCACCAACCACGTTTAGTGGCTTCGGCCTGAATGGCTTCGGCGGCCATAAAGGTATGCGCTACACCGGTTGGGCACGCGGTGACCGCAACAATACGTTTCTGCGCAGAACTTGCCGCAGCGACTGGCGCAGCCGCCGTTGCAGCCGCAGCTTGCCAGGTTTTGGCGTTCGCTTTGGCGTGGTTAATCGCCGCCAGCGGATCGCGCAGCACTTGCTGCACATCGACCAGCGCGACAGATTTACCGGCTAGCTGCGCGTCATTCGGCACATGCTCGCCCGCCACCAGCACCAGTTCAGCGTCGGCAGCATTTTCAGTTAACGTCAGACCAGCTTGCGCTGCGGCTGCACGTAAGCGTTCCAGCGCCAGATGACCTGATGCCAGTCCCAGTGAAGAATCTTTTATCAGCAGCGTTTTCATTATCGCTCTCCTGCTGTTAGTTAACGGGTTGTAAGTCGACGCGCGCCATCATTGCGGCCAACTGGGTACGATCTTTAACGCCAACATTGCTTTGGCTGACGGCCATTGCCGCCACTGCCGTCGCCAGACGCAGCGTGTGTTCGCTGGATTCACGCATCAGCAAACCGTAAATCAAGCCACCGACCATCGAGTCGCCGGCACCGACGGTGCTGACCACTTCACAGGCTGGCGGTTTGGCGATCCATTCGCCAGAGGCATTCACCCACAGCGCACCTTCCGCGCCGAGAGAAATCACCACGTGGGCGATGCCCTGCTCGCGTAGTTCGTGCGCGGCACCAATCACGTCTTGCAGATCGGGCAGTTTGCGACCGGCCCAAATCTCCAGTTCGCGGCGATTGGGTTTGACCAACCACGGCGCGGCTTTCAAGCCCGCCACCAACGCTTCACGGCTGCTGTCGAAGATGATGCATGGGCAAAGGGCACGCAGATCGCTCATCCATTTGGTGAACGCTTCTGGTGCGACGCCTGCTGGCAAGCTGCCGCTGACGCACACCATGTCGAATTGGCCAAGCCAGGTCAGTGAATCCGCGGTAAAACGATCCCAATCCTGCCCAGTGACCTCAAAGCCGGAGAAATTCAGGTCAGTAACATCACCGTCTTTTTCTGTCAGCTTTACGTTGATACGCGTACGGCCCTGCACCACCTGGAAACGGTTGGCAATGCCCAGTTCGCTGAACAGTTGCTGGAAACCGTCCTGATTCTCCTTACCGAGGAAACCGCCGACAGTGACATCAATGCCGAGATCCTTCAGCACTTTAGCAACGTTGATGCCTTTACCCGCCGCGTGCAGGCCGGTGGTTTTCACCAGGTTCACTTCGCCACGCTCGATTTCTGGCGTGTAACCCACCAAATCGTAGGCAGGATTCAAGGTGATGGTTGCGACGCGACGACTCATGCTGCCCCCTCGCCTAAACCGGCATTGATGGCTTCTTCAATCGCATTCAGCGCTTGCTGTGCGTCATCACCGCTGGCGGTAAAGCGCAGGCGATGGCCTTTTTTCACACCGAGCGCCACCACTTTCATCAGGCTGCGACCATTCGCTGGCTTGCCGCTGCCATCCAGGTTGGTGACGGTGATATCGCTGTTGAATTGTTTGATTACGCTGACCAATGCGGTGCCCGGACGCGCATGCAAGCCGTGTTCGTTGCGAATGGTGAATTCGGCGGTCAACTGTTCAGCTGCTTCATCGACTTCGCTGGTCAGCAGCGCCAGAATACCGGCGGCATCCGCTTTCAGCAGACGTTCAGCTTTGTTGTTCAGCAGCAAGTTGCTTAGATAACCCAGCACTTCCAGCGGACGTTGATCGTTGGCCGCGACGGTCAGCAGCAGCGCAACATTTTCGCCTTGATGTACGAATGGCGTAGCCGCACGGCTTACCGCTACCGCGCTGCCGAGGTTGCCGCTGGTGCTGTCGCTCAACCAGATGCCCTGGCCGAGGCTCAATGGCGCGCGCGAAATCACATCCGCCACAAATGACGCATCCACCGCGCCAGCCGCTTGCAGACGTCCGGCGTTCAGTGCTTGTAAGGTGATTAAATCGCTGGCGGCGACATCAACCGTAATCAGCGAGGTGTCGAATTTGAATTCCGCCGCCTGATTTTCGCCCATCAGCAGCGCACGTAGCTCTTCTGCCGACGCGGTTTTTAGCTGTTCAGCAATGCTGTCGTCACTCAATACGTGGGTAAGTTGACGCAGCAGCGCGAGGTGTTCATCAGATTTAGCGGCAATACCGATTGCCACATACGCCGTTTGTCCGTCGCCCCAATCCACGCCCTGCGGGAACTGGTAAACCTGCACACCGGTTTTCAGCACCAGATCGCGGGTGTCGGTGGTGCCGTGTGGAATGGCAATACCGTTACCCAGGAAGGTGGTGGTTTGCTGTTCGCGTGCCAGCATGCCGTTAACGTAGCCTTCTGCCACATTGCCCGCAGCGGTTAACGCGGCAGCAACCTGACGAATGGCCTCTTCTTTATTCTGTGCATTTGCACCGGTATGAATGGCCTGAACTTCGAGCTGGAACATATCTCTCCTCGCTTGCTGTATTGAATCGTTTCAGCTAAAGGTCGAAAAAATAAGCGGTGCACCATGGGGTTAGCCGGAATGACAACGCTGAAACGTTTCAGGGAATATGGTACAGCCAGCTTCAGCAGGCAAGAAATTGCGCGATCGGAGTAGCAGATTTTTGACGTTCCGCACACTTCATGTTGGATTTAGGATTTTTACCGGCGGGAAGCTGATGCTTTTGCTGTAACGAAATGCGGCATTAAGCCAAATTTTTCAGCAACGCGTAAGCATTACGATTATGGCGCAGTATCTGCTTCGAGTTTTAGTAGAAAAGTCATGGCACTAGCGCGGCTGTCACCGCACATTTCCTTGCTTGGTTGTAATCCTGCGCATACTGCCGGACGCAGCGGAGAACCAAAAATTTTGCAGCGTTGCTGGTCGTCGAGTTGCACGCAGCGGGTGTTGGCCGGCTTGCCGTGCGGCATGCCAGGGATCGGGGACGAGATTGAGGGCGCGGTGCAGCAAGCTCCGCATTGGTCGCGACAAAACATCATGCGCTCCTGAGAGAATTCGCCGCGACAATAACAGCCTGAGGCAGCGAATACCATGCATCGGCGACAATTTTACCTCGCCTCACTTGCCTGTTTTTCACCGCGCGAGTAACGTGACGCGCATTATCCTTCTCTTAGCGAGTAACGCCACTATGCCAAAGGCAAATGAAATCAAAAAAGGAATGGCCGTCACCTGGAACGGAAAACTGTTGCTGGTAAAAGACATTGACGTGCAAAGCCCCAGCGCACGCGGTGCCGCCACGCTTTACAAGATGCGTTTTACCGACGTGCGCACCGGGTTGAAAGTGGAAGAGCGCTTCAAGGGTGACGATATTATTGATGCCATTTCCCTTAGCCGTCGCGCAGTCACTTTCTCTTATATAGATGGTGATGAATATGTGTTTATGGACGACGAAGATTACACGCCGTACAACTTCAAAAAAGATCAGATTGAAGAAGAACTGCTTTTTATTCCTGAAGGCGGCATTCCGGGCATTCAGGTACTGACTATGGATGGACAAGTGCTGGCGCTTGAGCTGCCACAAACTGTCGATATGGAAATTGTTGATACCTCGCCGGGCATCAAAGGCGCATCCGCCAGCGCACGCAGCAAACCTGCGGGCATGAGCACTGGGTTGTACATTCAGGTGCCAGAATATCTCAGCAATGGCGATCGCATCCGCATTCATATTGCTGAACGCCGCTACATGAGCCGCGCTGACTAACAACAGACTTCCGTCCGGGCGCTGGTGGTTGTTATAGTATAACAACGCCATGCGCGCCGGATGTCACCTCCCGCGCGTGATTTATCCTCTTTTCTGGGAGCCCTTTTGTGACGCGCGTAAACCTCATTACCGGATTTCTCGGCAGCGGAAAAACCACCACTCTGTTGCATCTCTTAGCCAACAAGCCCGCCGACGAAAATTGGGCGATTCTGGTCAATGAATTTGGCGAGATTGGCATCGACGGCGCATTACTGGCCGATCGCGGTGCCACGCTGAAAGAGATTCCCGGTGGCTGCATGTGCTGCGTTAACGGCTTGCCGCTGCAAGTGGGTCTCAACATGCTGCTGAAGCAGGCGAAACCCGATCGTCTGATCATCGAACCCGCCGGCCTTGGACATCCCAAACAACTGCTGAATATGCTGCGCGCTGCGGTGTACCAACCGTGGATCGTCGTTGATGCAACGTTAACCTTGCTCGATCCGCGCCAGTTGGCTGAACAACGCGTAGTAGAAAATGAAAACTTCCGCGATCAGTTAGTGGCGGCAGATATTGTGATTGCCAACAAAAGCGATCGCTGGAGTGATGAAGATCGTCAACGCCTGCAAGTGTGGCAGCAGCAGTTTTTGGGCGATCGCCAATTAGTCGAAGCGGCTTGGGGCAACATCGATCCCGAACTCCTCAAACAGCCGGCCTTGGCGGATCGTGCGGTTCCCGATGCGGCGCATCATCACCATTCATCACGTCCGCAAGGATTGGCGGCGCTCAAATTGGACGGCCAGGCGCGCTGGCGTCGTGCGCTAAATGAAGGTCAGGGACACGCCTCTTGTGGCTGGATTTTTGATGGCGAAACGGTATTCGACACCATCAAAGCGCTAGAGTGGGCAAGGCTTGCGCCGGTAGATCGGGTGAAAGGCGTGCTGAGAACTCCCGATGGTTTAGTTAACATTAACCGTCAGGGTGAAGACCTGTTTATCGAAACGCGCCCCACTACACCGCCGGATAGCCGCATCGAATTGATCCATTATCAGCCTGCAGACTGGAACCTTTTACAGGCCGCCTTGTTGAAGATTCGTTTAAATTAGATGCGTTAGGTTGCCACGTTGTTTTCACTTTGAGTCACTTTTTTATGCGCACCTGTCGAATCATCACCATCCTGCTGCTTAATGCGCTGGGAGTAATGCTATTTCTTTCCTGGTACCTGCCACCCGATCACGGCTTCTGGTTTGGTATCGATAAAACCATCTTCTATAGCTTCAACGATCAAATGGTTGATCATCACGCGTTCGCCATGTTGGTGGCGATCACCAACTTCCGTGGCTTTGATGCGATTTCGCTGCTGGCCATGGGCTTGCTGTATTTGTGGTTCTGGCGTCGCGAAACGCCACAAGGCCGCCGCCGCATGATCGCGATTGGTATCACCATGCTGTTAAGCGCGGTGGTGCTGAATCAGCTTGGCCATTTACTGCCGGTGCAACACTCCAGCCCGACGCTGTTCTTTGACAATGTGCATCGCGTCAGTGAATTAACCGGCATTCCGGCTAAAGATGCTTCCAAAGATAGTTTCCCTGGCGATCACGGCATGATGCTGATTATTTTCGCCTGCTTTATGTGGCGTTATTTCGGCTTTCGCGCGTTCCTTATGGGCGCATTAATTGCCGTGGTGTTTGCTCTGCCACGCGTAATGGCCGGCGCACATTGGTTTACTGATATTGCCGTCGGTTCAATGTCGGTGATTCTGGTGGGATTGAGTTGGTGCTTATTAACGCCATTCAGTGACAAACTGGTTAATTGGCTAAATTGCGCGTTGCCAGGCAAACATAAGCCGCGCCGGTAATTGTTAAGCGCGAGTGATCTGAATAGTTAAAGTTGATCGCTCGCGCTTATTGGAACCTCAAATAGATTATTAGCAGGCTAATGTTTTTCTGATAAAAGAAAACATTATGATGCAAAACGCGTAACAATAGCCTTTTTCCGAAGCTGTCCAGCCCGAACCCTCTTAAAATCGGCCTTAGCGCCAGAATTACCCCCTGATTGCACCGCTATTTGGCTATTAAATCGCTGCCAATTGTTGATAAACTAGCCATTGTGTTACAGATTGATTTCACATCGAAAAAACCTATAAAAATTTATATAAAAGCACTCGCCACGCGGTCTGTAATCGGTTAACCTCAAATCCGATTAGTAAGCAACAGCATAAAATGCGGTGCTTAATGCGACAAAAATGTGTTCATTAACACATTTTAGTAATTAAGGATTTGTCTTAACCGGCTGTACTTATTAATCTCAACCCGTTTTGTCATCTGGCTGACGACATTATGTCGTAAGGAACTCAAAGGAACACACGTACAATGGTCAAGTCTCAACCAATACTGAGATACCTCAGGCGGATCCTTCCCGCAGTAGCATTAGCAACACTCTTATCGGCATGTAGCAGTACCCATAACGGTCAGAACGCGAATAACGAGAATCATGAAGTTAACAACCAGAATGGTTTTTTACTTCAAGCGTCTCAGGACGAATTTGAACAAATGGTGCAGAACGTGGACGTTAAGTCCCGCATCATGGAACAGTACAGTGACTGGAAAGGTGTGCGTTATCGCTTAGGCGGCGACACCAAACGCGGCATTGATTGTTCTGCTTTTGTTCAGCGCACCTTTCGCGAGCAGTTCGGTTTAGATTTGCCACGTTCAACGTCAGAACAGCAAGACACAGGCAAAGAGATTTCACGCAACAAATTGCGCGCCGGTGACTTAGTGTTGTTCCGCGCCGGTTCTACCGGTCGACATGTTGGCATCTATCTCGGCAACGATAATTTTGTTCACGCGTCCACCAGCAGTGGCGTAATGATTTCCAATTTGAACGACAGTTATTGGAAAAATCGTTACCGCGAAGCGCGTCGGGTTTTAGCTAAAAACCCAAGCTAACGTATTGCTTTGAAGATCCTCTCAGCCAGAGAATAAGAAAACGCTGCCACGGCAGCGTTTTTTTTCGCCCGTCGGTTTTTAACTCAAATTCGAATGATAAAAAGTAATTGAGAATCAAAAATATAACGAGACTTTGTTCGCGCTCTCGTTATATTCTCGTTGACTTCCTGATACCCAAAACACGTGCTATAGACAGCGTTATAACGCTTGTCGTCAGCCCCAAAAATGGGTCGTCACCAAAAACGATAAACATAATAAAAAATGGCAAGACAAGGGGAATGAACTCCATGCCACTGTCGGGGACGCTGAAACGTCATGCAAGCTATTCACGCCGCATCGCCTGGAGTAGCGCGATCATCGGCGCTGTATTTTTTCTGCTTTTTGTCACCGTTCTCTTAACGCTGACCTGGCAAAAACGCATACAGCAACACGAACAGCTACTGGCTAATAGCCGCGACGATTTACAACAAGTCATCACAACCTTAGTGGATACACTTTATCCACTGCAGCAATACACCCAATTAACTTGTAACAATGTCAGCCGCGAGTTGACCTCACGCGCCGCCTTCGCGGGTAATATCCGCGCCATTTTGCTGGTGCGCGACGGCAATGCCTATTGTTCCTCCGCCACCGGCGCGTTTCTGCTACCTGCGAACGATATTTCTCCTGAATCAGAACTGGAACGCGATCGCGATATTCGCTTGATGGAAGGTACGCCGCTGCTGCCAACCAAACCGGCGCTGGCGTTATGGATGAAAAGCCCGGGAACCAAAGAAACCGGCATTCTCGCCACCATGAACATTAATCTGACGCCTTATCAGCTGCTGGCTTCTTATCATCCTGAAATCACCGGATTGGCGTTAGTGATCGGCAACAAAGCGCTGCTGAGCGGCACCAACAAAGTGGTGAAGGTCAGTGATTTGCCATTGCCGCTGCATGAAATAGCTTTCAAGAATAGCGCGCTGCATTTTATGTTGTTTGGCAGCACCTTAGCGCCGCGCGATTACTCGCTCGCGTTGTTGACCGGTTTGCTGTTCTCATTATTGGTCACCGCCGCAAGCTGGCTTTTGCTAACGCGCCATCAGCGCCCGGGCAAAGAGATCATGCAGGGGATGAAACGCGGCCAGTTTCACGTTGAGTATCAACCGCTGGTTACCGCGCATGATGGTCAGCCGTATGGCGTTGAAGCGTTGTTGCGCTGGACACATCCGATTGAAGGCATGATCCCGCCGGATGCGTTCATTAGCTACGCCGAAGCGCAGAACCTGATCATTCCGCTGACGCAGCATCTGTTCACTTTAGTGGCGCGTGACGCGCAGTTCCTCTGCCAGCAACTGCCGCGCGGCACACAGATGAGCCTCAACCTTTCACCGCTGCATCTGGCCTCTGAAGGTTTCCGTCATGATGTGCAAACGTGGATTAACGCTATGCCCGCCGACCATTTCAACTACGTGTTTGAAATCACCGAGCGGACGATGGTGGGCGAAAAGAATGCCGGAGAAATTTTCGCGTGGCTGCATGAACACAACTTCAAAATTGCCATCGATGACTTTGGTACCGGCCACAGCGCACTGATCTATCTGGAAAAATATCCGTTCGATTATTTGAAAATTGATCGTGGATTTGTGCAAAGCATTGGCACCGAAACCGTCACTTCACCGGTATTGGATGCGGTATTGCTGCTGGCGAAGAAGCTCAATCTGAAAACCGTAGCCGAAGGGGTTGAAACCGGCGATCAGGCCGCGTGGTTGGTGAATCGTGGCGTCACGCATTTGCAAGGTTATCTGTTCAGCCGTCCATTGCGTCCGGAAAAACTCGCCAGTTTTTTCCAACGTCAACGTATCCTGAGTTAACATCACGCGAACCCCATGAAACTGCTACCATAAAGTGCGGAACACCACAGGAGATCGCCCCACTTATGCTGCTGCGTCTTGTCACAGCGTTGTTGCTCTGTAGCGCCATTACGCCGCTTCAGGCCGAAACCATCAACGAAAGCTACGCCTTTGCTCAGTTGGGCGAACCGAAATACGCGGTCAATTTCAATCATTATGATTACGCAAATCCCGCCGCGCCCAAAGGCGGCAAGATTACCCTGTCGGTGGTCGGCACCTATGACAACTTCAATCGCTATGCTTCGCGCGGCAATCCCGGTCTTGGCACCGATACGCTGTACGACAGTCTATTTACCAACTCTGATGATGAACCCGGTAGCTATTATCCGCTGATTGCCGAATCGGCGCGTTATCCCAGCGATTATCACTGGATGGAAGTCGCCATCAATCCGCATGCGCAGTTTCAGGACGGCACGCCCATCACCGCGCAGGATGCCGCGTTTACTTTTCAGAAATTCATGACCGAAGGCGTTCCACAATTTCGCGTTGCCTATCGCGGCGTCAAAGTGACCGCGCTGAACCGCCTCACCGTACGCATTGATGTGCCGAAGTCGGATAAAGATTTGATTATGGGCTGGCTGACGCTGCCGGTGCTGCCGGAGAAATTCTGGCAAAACAAAAAGTTTAACGAGCCGATTGGTTATCCGCCGCTCTCCAGCGGGCCTTACCGTGTGACCTCGTATAAACCTGGCCAGTTTATTCAGTACAGCCGGGTGAAGGATTATTGGGCCGCCAATTTGCCGGTCAATCGTGGGCGTTTTAATTTCGATACCCTGCGCTACGACTATTATCTTGATGACAACGTGGCGTTCGAAGCCTTTAAGGCGGGCGCTTTCGATCTGCGCCAGGAAAGTTCGGCCAAAAAATGGGCGACGCAATATCGCGGCCGTAACTTTGATAACCACGCGATTGTGAAATCAACCATCCCTAATACCGTCTCGACCAACACCCAATGGCTGGCCTTTAACAATGAAAAACCGTTGTTTGCCGACCGCCGCGTACGCGAAGCCATCACGCTGGCGTTTGATTTTGAGTGGATGAACAAAGCGCTGTTTTACGGGGCTTACAAGCGAACTAACAGCTATTTCCAAAATACCGCTTACGCCGCGCAAGGCTATCCCAAAGCCGAACAACTGATTTTACTGGCACCGTATAAGGCGCAACTTCCAGCGGAAGTGTTCAACAATGAATATGCTCCGCCGCGATCCGACGGCAGTGGTTTTGATCGCGCCAATTTGCTGAAAGCCATGAACCTGCTGAAAGCGGCGGGTTGGGAAATTAAAAATCAGCAATTGGTGAATGTTAAAACTGGTCAACCGTTCCGTTTCGAACTGTTAATGCGCAGCGGCACGCAAAATGACTGGGCGCTGCCATTCCAGCACAGCCTTGAACGACTCGGCATTCAGGTCTCACTGCGGCAAATTGACAGCTCGCAATATTTGCGGCGCTTGCGTGAAGGTGATTACGACATGATTCCGTCACTCTATTACGCGATGCCGTGGCCTTCTACCAGCTTACGCACCATTTGGCAGTCTGAATTTATTACTTCATCGTGGAACACGCCGCGGGTGAAAGATCCGATTGTCGATCACTTTGTGCAGCAGATCGTCGAACATCAAGGTGATGAAAAAGCCCTCCTGCCGCTGGGTCAGGCATTAGACCGTATTCTGCTGTGGAATGCCTATATGATCCCGATGTGGTACAGCGCTGAAGATCGTATGGCGTACTGGGATAAGTTTTCCCATCCTGAGATTAAACCCGCGTTTGCTACTGGTCTGGATAACTGGTGGTACGACGTGAATAAGGCCGCGCGTTTACCGGCCGATCGTCGTTGAGGAGTGCCGTTTGCCCGCTTATTTTCTCCGCCGACTGCTGCTGATTATTCCCACGCTGTGGGCAATCATCACCTTAAACTTTTTCATTGTGCAGATTGCACCAGGCGGCCCGGTGGATCAGGCCTTAGCCAATGTGCAATTTGGTCACAGCACCGGACTTCCTGGCTCTGGCGGCGCTGACGTTGGCGCACGCGGTGCTTTGCAGCGAGACAATCCCGGCGACAGCCAATATCGCGGCGCGCGGGGTCTCGATCCTGAAGTGATTGCGGAAATTAAGCATCGCTATGGCTTCGATAAACCGCTATTGCAACGTTATGGAGAAATGCTGTGGAACTACATTCGCTTCGATTTTGGCGACAGCCTGTTCCGCAGTGCATCGGTGTTGCAACTGATCAAAGAGAGTTTGCCGGTTTCGATTAGCCTCGGATTGTGGAGCACGCTGATCATCTATTTAGTGTCGATTCCGCTCGGCATCAAAAAAGCGGTGCGCAATGGCAGCACTTTCGATTTCTGGAGCAGCATGGTCATCGTCATCGGTAACTCGGTACCAGCGTTTCTGTTCGGTATCATGCTGATTGTGTTGTTCTCTGGCGGCAGCTATTTCGACTGGTTCCCGCTGCGCGGCCTGACATCACCGCAATTCGATACGCTGCCGTGGTACAGCAAGATCTCCGATTACCTGTGGCACATCACGCTACCGGTGCTGGCAACGGTGATTGGCGGTTTTGCCACGCTAACCATGTTGACCAAAAACTCGTTTCTCGATGAGGTGCGTAAACAATATGTCGTCACCGCGCGCGCCAAAGGGCTGGATGAAAAACGCGTGTTGTATGGACACGTTTTCCGTAACGCCATGCTGTTGGTGATAGCCGGTTTTCCCGCCACCTTTATCAGTATGTTTTTCACCAGCTCAGTGCTGATTGAAGTGATGTTCTCGTTAAATGGATTGGGCCTGCTCGGCTACGACGCCACCATTCAACGCGACTATCCGGTGATGTTTGGCACGCTGTATATCTTCACCTTGATCGGCCTACTGATGAACATTCTCAGCGATTTGACCTACACCTTGGTCGATCCACGCATTGATTTTGAGGGACGCTGATGCGGTTATCTCCAATTAACCAGCAGCGCTGGCAGCGCTTTCGCCACAATCGTCGCGGCTATTGGTCGCTGTGGATTTTCCTGCTGATTTTTGTCCTGTCGCTGGGTGCAGAGTTGCTGGCCAATGACAAACCGTTGCTGGTGCATTACCAACAACGCTGGTACATGCCGCTGCTTTTCAACTACAGCGAAAGTGATTTCGGCGGCGATTTCTCTACGCCAGCGGATTATCAGGATCCGTGGTTAAAACAGCGCATCGATCAGCAAGGCTGGGCGATTTGGGCACCGATTCGTTTTAGTGACAGCACCATCAATTTCGCCACCGATGTGCCCTTCCCTTCACCCCCTTCCGCGCAAAACTGGCTTGGCACTGACGCCAATGGCGGCGACGTGCTCGCACGTTTGCTGTACGGCACGCGCATTTCGCTGCTGTTTGGTATCTTGCTGACGCTGTTCTCCAGCGTGATTGGTATCGTGGTCGGCGCGCTGCAAGGCTATTTTGGTGGGTTGATCGATTTGGTCGGCCAACGCCTGATTGAAGTGTGGTCCGGCATGCCGACGCTGTTCATGCTGATTCTGCTTTCGAGTGTGATTCAACCCGGTTTCTGGTGGCTGCTGCTGCTCACGGTGGTGTTTGGCTGGATGAGTTTGGTCAGCGTGGTGCGCGCCGAATTCCTGCGTACGCGTAATTACGATTATATCCGAGCCGCGCGGGCGCTTGGTGTCAGCGACAGCCGCATTATGCTGCGCCATATGTTGCCAAATGCCATGGTCGCCACGCTGACTTTTCTGCCGTTTATTCTCTGCGGTTCGATTACTACGTTGACTTCGCTGGATTTCCTCGGCTTTGGCTTGCCGGTGGGATCGCCGTCGCTCGGTGAATTGCTGTTGCAGGGAAAAAATAATTTACAGGCACCCTGGCTGGGATTGGCGGGCTTCTTCTCGCTCACCCTGCTGCTGTCGTTACTGATCTTTATCGGCGAAGCAGTACGCGATGCCTTTGACCCGAGCCGAGGACGCTAATGAGCCTGTTAACGGTAAATCATCTGGCGGTGGCCTTTCAGGATCGCCGCGTGGTGGAAGATATTTCATTGAACATCGATGCGGGTGAAACCTTGGCATTGGTGGGTGAATCCGGTTCCGGCAAAAGCGTTACCGCGTTGTCGATCATGCGCTTGTTGCCACAGCCGCCAGTCAATTATCCGCAAGGTGAAATCCTGTTTAACGGGCAGGATATTTTGCAGGCCAGCGAACGTGAGATGCGTGGACTGCGCGGCAACCAAATGGCGATGATTTTCCAGGAGCCGATGGTATCGCTCAATCCGCTACATACGGTGGAAAAACAGCTGTATGAGGTTTTATCGGTGCATTGCGGTATGCGACGTGAAGCCGCGCGCGGCGAAATGCTCAGCTGTCTTGATCGGGTTGGCATACGCAATGCTGCATCGCGATTACAGGATTTCCCGCATCAGCTTTCTGGCGGTGAGCGTCAACGTGTAATGATCGCTATGGCGTTGCTGACTCAACCGAAACTGTTGATTGCCGATGAACCGACCACCGCGCTCGACGTCACCGTTCAGGCGCAAATTCTGCAACTGCTGCGCGAACTGCAACGCGAGCTGAATATGGGCATGCTGTTCATCACCCACAACCTGAATATTGTGCGTCAACTGGCGCACAGCGTAACGGTAATGCGCAATGGTCGCGGCGTGGAACATAACCGCTGCGATTTACTGTTTAGCCAACCGCAGCAGGCGTATACCCGTGAGCTGCTCGCCGCTGAACCGGATGGCAACCCCGTGCCGTTGCTGGATGACAAACCGCTATTGCTGGTAAAAAACTTGCAGGTGGCATTCCCCATCCGTCGTGGAATACTCAGACGTACCGTGGCGGAAAAGATGGCGCTAAACGATCTCAGTTTCACCTTGCGTCGTGGTGAAAGCCTCGGATTAGTCGGCGAATCGGGTTCAGGTAAAAGCACTACAGGTCTGGCGTTGTTGCGCTTGATTGCCGCGCGCGGTGAAATCTGGTTTGACGATCAACCTTTGCACCAATTATCGCCAAAGCAGCTACTGCCGCTGCGCCAACGCATTCAGGTGGTGTTCCAGGATCCCAATTCTTCACTTAATCCACGTATGACGGTACATCAGGTGATTGCCGAAGGATTAGCGGTACATCGGCCAGAACTGAGCGCTGCCGAGCAGGAAGCTAAAGTGATTGCGGTCATGCAGGAAGTGGGATTGGATGTCGAGAGCCGTTCGCGTTATCCGGCTGAATTTTCCGGCGGCCAGCGCCAGCGCATTGCGATTGCCCGTGCGTTAATTCTTGAACCGCAGTTGATTGTGTTAGACGAGCCAACGTCATCGCTGGACCGCTCGGTGCAGAAGCAAATCCTGACCTTGTTGCGACGTTTACAGCAACAACATCAGTTAGCCTATTTGTTTATCAGCCATGATTTGCAGGTGGTACGCGCGTTATGCCATCAGCTGATTGTGTTGCGCCAGGGAGAAGTGGTGGAGCAAGGTGACTGCGATAAGTTGTTTAACGCACCAACAGCCGACTACACGCGTCAACTGCTGGCTTCCGCACAGGGAAAAGATTTGACTCAGTGACCATCGAAGGTCTCGGCGATCGCGACGCCTTGATTTTTCAGGCAACAATTAGTGGCGCTTTCATCTTCGCGTTGAATCAACAAACACGGTTGCCCTTCACACTCCGCAATTTTGCATTCCACTTGAATCTGCGCCAGCGTGTCCTGTAGCTGGTGCAGAATCTCCAACGCCAGATGACCATCGTGGCTAATCAGGCGTAACACCACTAAATCCTCAGCATGAACGCCATTGGCGCTTTCCAGACGTTCAATTTCACCCACATGATCCACCGACCAGCGATAGTGTTGTGGCAAGCGATGCACAACAGAAAGTTGCAGCATAGTTATACGGCCCCCCAGAGACGTAATTTCATTCACAACGACGGCATAACGTGGTGAATCCCAACCCGGTCAGCTAAGAATACGGACGTCAAGGTTTGCCTTCTCGTTTTCAATATAAAGCGTGATACAAAATTATTATTTGCGAGGCTTCTCGCATTTAGGCCTATGTTTACCGTGTTCGGCGGCAGTTAACAATCATTTTAGGTGCAATTCGGTTACTTTTTTATCCATAAAATTTCACATTATGGAAACATTAAGCATAACGAATGAATGGAGATTCGCGAATTTTAAGCGTGGGGACGAAAAGAATGGTGGTCACCATAAATGGCGACCCTACGGAAAAACGTGGAATTTCATGCACGTAGGGTCGTCATTTTTGACGACCTCCCTGAATTAAACAGCGTGGCGCGGACGTGAAGCGTAGCTAAACAACACCACCGAGATGGTGGCACACAATGCAATGGTCGCGACCATCGGCCAGGCACTGTTAATGCTCACTAATGACATCAACGCCCCGACCAATGCCCCGACGCCAAAACGCAGCGTGCCTGCCAGGGAAGATGCGGTCCCCGCCATATGAGGGAATTCATCGAGAATTACCGCCATCGCATTCGACGAAACTGTCGATACGCAGCCGATAAACATTGCTACGCCAAACACCAATGACAGGAAACCCAGATCCAGCGCGCTGGAGACTAATAACCAAATCCCCATCGCGAATTGAATCACCAATCCGATACGGAACATTTTCAGCGGGCCAAAACGACGCACTGCGCGGCTGTTAATCAAGGTCATCACAAACAGGAACACCACGTTCAAGCCAAAGTAGTAACCGAAGTTCTGCGGCGAGACATGGTTAATTTCGATGTACACAAACGGGCCAGCATTAAGGAAAGTAAACAACCCGGCGAAGGAGAAGCCGCTTGCCAGCATGTAACTAAAGGCGCGCTTGTGGCGAAATAAAGTCACGAAATTGCTGATCGTGGTACGTAAATGGAAACGTTGCCGCTGCTCCGGCTTCAATGTTTCACGGATTTGCGTCACCACCAAAACCGTGGTGATCAACGCGGCACCTGCCAACGTCCAGAAAATCGCATGCCAGTTCCACAACAGCAACAACCAGCCGCCAATGATCGGGGCCAGCAGCGGCGCGATAGTCGTCACCAGCATGACAAACGACATCATGCGCGAGAAGTCCTCTTTCGAGTAGGTATCGCGCATCAAGGCATTGATCACCACGCTAGCGGCAGCGGCCGATAGTCCATGCAGGAAGCGCATGATGATCAACTGATCGATGGTTTGAGACAGTGCGCAAGCGGCGGCGGCACAGGCAAAAATCAGCGTGCCTAACACAATCACCGGTTTACGACCGTAGCTATCCGCCAACGGGCCATACACTAACTGACCAATGGCAAAGCCGAGGATGTAGAGGTTGAGCGTCATCTGCACGCTACCTGCCGAAACCGCAAATTCCCGCGCGATTTGTGGCATGGCAGGCAAGTACATATCGATGGAAAGCGGCATCAACATCGCCAGTAAACCGAGGATGACCACTAAACCAACCGGCGAATTCTTTTCCTTGCGCACCGCTTTCTCCCGCTATTTGCGTTTTTTAAGTTCTTCAGGTAATCCGATGCTGTCGATCTCTTGCTGAGTCAGTTCACGGTATTCACCTTCACCGAGATCCTCATCCAGTTCAATGTCACCAATACGTTCGCGGTGCAGCGCAGCAACGTGGTTGCCCATCGCGGCAAACATACGCTTAACCTGATGGTAGCGTCCTTCACTGATGGTCAAGCGCGCGGCTTTCTCATCCAGAATTTCCAGCTGCGCCGGTTTAGTGAGATCTTTTTCATTGTGCAGCTGCACGCCAGCGGCGAATTTCTCCACCAGCGATGGATCAATCGGCTCTTCCACTTCCACCAAATAGGTTTTTTCGAGGTGGTGCTTCGGCGAAGTAATGCGGTGCGACCACTGACCATCATCGGTCAACAGCACCAAACCGGTGGTATCGATATCCAGACGTCCAGCGGCGTGCAGCTTGAACGCTGCTGGCTCTTCAATGAAGAACAGCACGGTTGGATGATCGGGATCGTCGGTCGAGCAGACATAACCTTGCGGCTTGTTCAGCATGAAATAGCGCGGGCCTTGCTGCACCACCAGCGGATTGCCATCGTATTCAACTTCATCGTCCGGCAGCACTTTGTATGCCGCATCGCGCACGACTTCGCCGTTAATGGTGACTTTTTTGGCGCGGATTTCGCGTCCAGCGATAGCACGGCTGACTTCCAGTTGCTGAGATATGAATTTTTCGAGTCGCATGAATTCGTTTTGCCTGTTACTGCGGGGGAAACTGAAACGGTGTTTTTGTCCGTTAAGAATGTGACGGGAGTATAGCTTGATCCTTCGCCTGCTAACAGTAGCCAACCTGCGTTTCACTGGCTTTCATGCCATAATGCGCGTCCGTTCCAGAAAAAAGTTTGTCTCAATGTCTTTCACCCTGCGACCCTATCAACAAGAAGCCGTTGACGCCACGCTCAACCACTTTCGTCGCCACGCCACGCCAGCCGTTATTGTGCTGCCAACCGGCGCGGGGAAAAGTTTGGTGATTGCTGAGCTAGCACGCCTGGCGCGTGGTCGTGTGTTGGTTTTGGCGCACGTTAAAGAGCTGGTTGAGCAAAATCACAGTAAATATCAGGCTTATGGATTAGACGCCGACATTTTTGCCGCCGGTTTGCAGCGCAAGCACAGCGAAGGCAAAGTGGTGTTTGGCAGCGTGCAGTCGGTGGCGCGTAATCTGGATCGCTTCGACAGCGCCTTTTCATTAGTGATCGTCGATGAGTGCCATCGCATCAGCGATAACGAAGAGAGCCAATATCAGCAACTGTTTGCCCACCTGCGTCAGCACAATCCGCAGTTGCGCCTGTTGGGATTGACCGCCACGCCCTTCCGTCTCGGCAAAGGCTGGATTTACCAGTTTCATTATCACGGCATGGTGCGCGGCGATGAGCAGGCGCTATTTCGTGACTGCATCTATGAATTGCCGCTGCGCTATATGATCAAACACGGCTTTTTAGTGCCGCCTGAACGGCTGGATATGCCGGTGGTGCAATACGATTTCAGCCGTTTGATCCCGCAAAATAACGGCTTATTTAGCGAAGCCGATCTCAACCGTGAACTGAAACAACAACATCGCGTGACGCCGCACATCATCCGCCAGATTGTTGAGTTCGCGGAAGATCGCCGCGGCGTGATGGTGTTTGCTTCCACGGTTGAACACGCGCGCGAAATTCTCACCTTGCTGCCGGAAAATAGCGCCTTAGTGTCGGCTGAAACAGCGGTGAAAGATCGCGATCGTTTGATTGCTGAATTCAAAGCGCAGCAACTGAAGTTTCTGGTCAACGTGGCGGTATTAACCACCGGTTTTGATGCGCCACACGTGGATTTGATCGCCATTTTGCGGCCGACGGAATCCGTGAGTTTGTATCAGCAAATCGTGGGTCGTGGTTTACGTCTAGCACCAGGCAAAACTGATTGTCTGGTATTGGATTACGCCGGAAATCCGCACGATCTTTTCACGCCGGAAGTCGGCACGCCGAAAGGTGCCAGCGACAATCAACCGGTGCAGGTTTTCTGTCCTGCCTGCGGTTTCGCCAATACCTTTTGGGGCAAAACTACCGAAGACGGCCACATCATCGAACATTTTGGCCGTCGCTGTCAGGGCGTGTTGGAGGATGATGATGGCGAGCGCGAACAGTGTGATTATCGCTTCCGCTTCAAAAACTGCCCCGATTGCAACGCCGAGAATGATATCGCCGCCCGCCGCTGCCGCGAGTGCGACAAGATACTGGTCGATCCGGATGACATGCTGAAAGCCGCGCTGAAACTGAAAGATGCGCGCGTGTTGCGCTGTGCCGGCATGACGCTGGAACAGGGGCGCGACGACAAAGGTGAATGGCTGAAAGCCACCTATTTTGATGAGGATGGCACCAGCGTGAACGAGCGTTTTCGCCTGCAAACGCCTGCGCAGCGCAAAGCCTTTGAGCAGCTGTTTATGCGTCCACACCAACGAGCGCCTGGCGTGGAACTCGGTTGGCAAACCGCCGCGGATGTCATCGCCCTGCAACCGTTATTGCGTCATCCAGACTTCGTGGTGGCACGCGCCAAAGGGCATTTTTGGCAGATTCGTGAAAAAATGTTTGATTATCAAGGCCGCTATCGCCGCGCTAATGAGCTGCGATAAGCGGCGGAATCATTTGCCCCTGTCACCCCATTGGGGCTATAATGCCGCTCGCTTTTGCATTCGTAAAAGCGTTTGAATAACCGTCCTGTTGCTGGGTCGCCTGTAGCAGGAACTATTGAAAGAGATATCAAATGTTCACTATTAACGCTGAAGTACGTAAAGACCAGGGTAAGGGTGCGAGCCGCCGCCTGCGTGCAGCAAACAAATTCCCAGCCATCATCTATGGCGGAAATGAAGCACCAGTCGCTATCGAACTGGACCACGACGCCGTAATGAACGTGCAGGTTAAACCTGAGTTCTACAGCGAAGTGCTGACCATCGCTGTTGATGGTAAAGAAATCAAAGTTAAAGCTCAGGCGGTACAGCGTCATCCGTTCAAGCCAAAACTGCACCACATCGACTTCGTTCGCGCTTAATCGCTGAATGAGTTGATGATAAAAGGGCCGGTTGCGAAACCGGCCCTTTTATTTTGCCTACTATTTAACCCTCGCCTGTTTTTGTCTTAAATCATTTAAGACCGTTCACCTGGCAGCCTAATTGACGAACTGAAATCATGCCGCCCTTAATTCAGGGACTCAGTGTCAAAGGAAATCTTGTGAACCTTACTCACCTCGCGTGCTTCGCTACGCTGTTTGTCAGCTTCTCTTCGTCGTCAGGCATTTTACGCCATGACACTCAAGTGCAGGATTATCGCGATTTCGCCGAGAATCTTGGGAAATATCGCATCGGTGTCAGCAATATTCCGGTGTATAAGAAAAACGGTGAACTTGACGCCGTGCTTCCATTTTCTATGCCCGATATGGGCAGCGTATCTCGTCGAGGGTTTGCTGGGTTGATCGCCCCTTCGTATGTTTCAAGCGTCCGTCATGTTACCTCACTGGGCAGCGTGTTTTTTGGTGGGCAATCAGCATTTTCCCCACGCTATATCTTTATAAACCGTAATGAAGTTGATGCAGTCATCGATCAGGACTATATGCTGCCGCGTCTGAATAAAGTGGTGACAGAGATTGCACCGGTTGAACGGGTTGAGAGTGGCGAACTTCGAGCAGGTATAGGGACACGCTATACGGCATTTGTCCGCGTCGGTGCAGGGTATCAACGCCAGGTTAACGATCAGCTGGATGGTCTCAACGCTCTAGCCGGCGCTTATGCATGGCTTTCCGGCGGTACAATCAATCCCGATATCATCACCACAAAACCTAATTATCTTTATTGGATTCAGTACAGTCCCGACGACCCGCGTGCATCACCTCTTTCTAACGCTTCCCAATCCGGTGACAGCGGTAGCCCGGTTTATGCTTATGACGCAATTGATAAAAAGTGGAAGCTGGTCGCTGCAAATCAAGGGCGCACCGTTGTAAAAGATAATTACGGTACGGAAACCCGCGCAACGCTGATACCGGATGGCTATTTCGATAGCATCGTGGCGGCACATGTTTCTCCCGATGTAACAGACGAAGATGCTAGTCGCCCCATTTACTGGAACAGTGGCGCGATTAATCAAGGCCATAAATCCTGGGGCTGGCAAGGTTTGGCAGAGAACTTCCGTCATCTGGCACCGGCGAAAGCCAGCCTAAGCGAGTTGGATGCCAGCAAGGATTTACGTTTCAACGGCGCCGGTGGCGACATTGTGTTAACCGATGCAGTGAATTTGGGCGCGGGTAAGCTGCAATTCTCTAACAACTACACAGTAAAATCTGCTGACGGTGCCAACGCCACTTGGGTTGGCGGCGGCGTTGAGGTTGATGCCAATCAGCGCGTGTTGTGGCAGATCAACGGATTAGCGGATGACAACCTGCATAAAATCGGTGCCGGAATCTTGCATATCAACGCGACGGGCATTAATGCCGGTGGCTTGAATGTCGGCGATGGCACCGTGATCCTCGATCAACAAGCGGATGACAAGGGCAAGCGCCAGGCTTTTTCACAGTTGTATATTGTTAGCGGCCGCCCGACGGTGATCCTGAATGGTGCTGACCAGGTTGTTGGTGACAATATCTTCTTTGGTTATCGAGGTGGCAAACTCGACTTAAACGGCAACGCATTGACCATGCGTACCATTAATCATACCGATGCCGGCGCGATCCTGCTAAACCAGAATAAAGAGCGCAACACTAACCTTACGTTAACCGGGTTCACCGCTAATGATGTCGCCATTAAAGAGTGGCAAGGTAACAATGCGGCTGGCGTTATTGGCGATATTTATGAGGATTACAATTCCAACTCGAAACGCATCGAATATTTTCAATTAAAAACGCCAACCTACAGCTGGTTTCCAACTAATCAAAAAGATAATAGCTATTGGAAATACATCGGTTTTGATGCGCAGGCAGCACAAGCCTATCGCGCGTCACAACTCAATCAACTGGTCTATCGCGGTTACATTGGTGCCAACCATCCTGACGTAGTGAATGGTGGCTTCGAGATAAATTTTTCACCGACATTGAATGATACTCGGCTGGCGTTAACTGGCGGAATCAACCTCAACGGTAATATCAACGTCAATAGCGGCACGCTGCTACTTTCGGGTCAACCGGTGCCACATGCGGGCGGCGTGGAGATTGAAGATGATTGGTTTGTTTCACGGTTTGCAGCCAGCAATGTGGTCATCACGAATAACGCACGCTTCCAGATTGGCGAATATGCTCAAGTACAAGCCGACATTCAGGCGGGCGATCATAGCCAACTGCTTTTAGGTTTCCAGCCGGATGGCAGCGCTGAACAACAAATTCTGCGTTGCACTGCGCCCATTTACAGTAGTGTGGGCTCATGCAATTCAGCTCAGCGTAATGCGCAACAACTCCACAATCTTCCAGCCAGTTTGCTCCATGGCGACATTACGTTGGGTGATCAGGCTGAACTCTATTTGGGTAAGATCGATTTCCGCGGTGCAATCACCGATCGTCAATCGTCGCATGTAGTCATGAGTGATTTGGCGTTTTGGAACCTCAACGCAAGCAGCCGCATACATCGTCTGAGTGCGCAAAAAGGGGGTATTATTTCTTTCTTACCTGCGGCGGATGAAGTGTGGAGCCCAAAGCAACTGCGCGTTGAACATCTGACAGCTAATAATCTGCAAATTGGCTTGGGCATTGCCCCGCAATCAGGCCTAAATGACAGCCTTTACATTGATCAAACCACACAAGGCAGCGGCAACACCATCGACCTTGGTTTTATGCTGGATGAAAGCTTCCCTGAACGAATTCCTCGAAACCTCATCCTGCTTGATGCTCCTGGCGGAACAGCGCATAACTTCTTCACTCTACCCGCCTTAAGACGTGGTTTTTCACTTTATACGCCTGACTATCAAGTGGTTGAAGATCAAGGCCGAGTTAAATGGGTGATCGCTAAAACACCCGATGTCATCACGCCACCGGAACCGGTGATTGATCCCGTCCCAGAGCCAGGCAAACAACCCGATCCCGAACCTGAAATTAAACCCGATCCTGAAAGTAAACCAGGCGCGGGCAAGCCGGAAGATTGGTTTAACGTAAGTGATGATCAACGGTTAGTAAAAAACACTCGCACACTGCTCTCTTCACGTCAGTATCTCTTTAATGAAGCAGTAAGTTCATTTAATGATCGCGCACAAATACTGCATGACGATGCTGAACTGCACGGTTCCTGGGTAACGCTCAGCCAGCTTCAGGACAATATAAACCAACAAACGTTAGAATTAGGCATTGACCAACATCGCGGTGCATCGCGGTATGGCATTGTTGCAAGCTATGGAATGGGCAAGACAAACAACGATGGTCAAGCCAAACATACTCTCACCACCCTGGGTGTTTACACCAGTTGGCTAAACCAAACAGGTTGGTTTGTCGATGCCGCAGCACGCTATATGCGTTTACATCAGGAGCTGCATCTTGACCCCGTATTGGGGATTAAAAATGACAAACAGCGCAGCGATATGGTCGCTGGCAGCATTAAGTTAGGCCATACATTTGATGTTGTTACACCGTCGTTGACGCTTTCACCCTATCTTGAAGCCAGTGTGGGTTACTTGCCGCGTTACAGCCTGCAAGGCGAGGATGCGGGGATTGCGATAAGTGCCGCAATGCCGTGGTCAGTGTCTCCTGGCATTGAGATTAAAAAGCAGGGATTGGGTGCGGCGTTACCGGGCATTTCATTGCGCGCGGGAATAGCAAAACAGTATGCGCCGGGCAGCAGCCATTCGACACTAACGCTGGAGGATCGTCATAGTCGCCGCGTTTACAACGCCTGGAACGATAATCGCTATCGCCTTCACATTGGGATGGAAGGCGCGCTCAGCGATAACTGGTCTCTGCACGTTGGTGCAAAACACAGCAGCGGCGGACAGTTCCGCCCGGATGCAACCTTGCAAAGCTCACTTAATTACGCGTTCTAACGAAAAAGCCGGGAACTCACGTTACCCGGCTTTCACTTATTTCCCGCTGGTGCGGCGCTGCAACTGATCGCGCAGATTCGGCGGCGTGCCCTTAATCGTCAAAGTATCCGTGGTCGGATCCCAGAAGATGCGCTCGCCCAACAGCATGGCATCAAAGTTTAAGGTCAATCCACCGCCGCTGCCGGCAAACTTGGTTAACTGGCGCAAGGTGCTACGATCCGCCGGGAAAGTCTCTTCCAGCTCGTAACCCTGTTCCTGAGTAAAGGCCTGGAAGGTTTTTTCACCCAGCGGTGGCAGTTCGCTAGAAAGATCTTCCAAGGCGATCTCTTCGCCCGCTTGCAGCTGTTCATTGCAGTAGCTGTAAACCTGCTGACGGTAGTTCTGACGCTCATTTTTATCGAGCTCAGACTCCGCACAATAATCATCAACCGCTTGCAGCAAGCCACGGTTCTGCGCTTTGGTGTCGAGACCGACGCTGGCGCCAAGGAAGTCCATGAAGAAATCAGCCACTTTACGACCAACACGACCGCGCAGGAAGGTTAGATAACGGGTCGATTCCGGATTGGTTTCCCACTCGGTGAGATCAATACGCGCTACGATATCGGCATGATTAATATCGAGATAATGGGTGCTGCTGATATCAAGCTGTTCGTTGACGCGCATACTGGATTGGCTGTTCAGCACCGCAATCAATAAATACTCGACCGCCAAATAGCGATAGTGCAGGAACAGCACCACGCCACCGTCGGCAAACGGATATTTACCTAACTCGTCGCGTAAACGTCCGGTCGCCGCGCGGCTAAAGGCCAGAAAGTCATCTTCCCCTTTGCGGCAGTTACGCAGCGCATCGGCCAGTTCGCTCTCTTCATTAAACAAGCCGTACGCTTTGCTTTTCGCGCTGTAAACCCGATGCAACTCTTCCGCCATCTCTTCAACCGCGCGGGTTGCCGGCAGCAAGGTGTCGCGCAGGACCAGTTCCAGCTGGTTTTCATCACGTTTAACTAACTGATGCAGGGCAATCTGGTCGATATCCAGACTCATGGTAGACTCTCCTTTAAGCTCAGGCGCGTATTCAAACACCGCCCGCAGCCGCTTTCAACTCCCAGCACAAACTGATCGCTCTGCTTGCGATAAAATTGCGGAAAAAAGTGCGTTGTTACGGTAATATACCGCCTTTTCACCCTTGATTAGACGACGATATGCCACAATCATCCCGCTACAGTGACGAACGCGTGGAAAAGCTCCTCGCAGAGATGGCGCAGATTCTTGAAAAAGACAAAGCGCCAACCGACCTTTCCCTTATGGTGTTGGGTAACATGGTAACTAATTTGATCAATACCAGCGTTTCGCCGGCCCAGCGCCGCAGCCTGGCACGATCTTTCGCGGATGCGTTGCAGTCTTCCGTACGCGACGATAACGCTCATTAATTGGCAGATTTGACCTCATAATATGGTAACCAACCGACAGCGCTACCGCGAAAAAGTCTCCCAGATGATCGGCTGGGGGCATTGGTTTGCCCTGTTTAATATTATCTTTGCCTTTATTTTAGGCAGCCGCTATCTGTTGGTCGCTGACTGGCCTGCTTCGCTTGCGGGTCGCATTTATGCATTCACCAGTTGGATTGGTCATTTCAGCTTTATCGTCTTCGCTGCTTATCTGTTGATCATCTTCCCGCTTACCTTTGTGGTGATGTCTCAGCGCTTGCTGAGGGTGCTATCGGCGATTATCGCCACCGCCGGGCTGACGTTGATCATGGTTGATAGCGCGGTGTTCAGCCGCTTCCATTTACACCTGAATCCGGTGGTATGGGAGCTGGTAATCAACCCCGATCAAAGTGAGATGGCGCGCGATTGGCAGCTGATGTTTATCAGCGTGCCGCTGATTTTCCTTGTCGAAATGCTGTTCGCGACATGGAGTTGGCAGAAGCTGCGCAGCCTTAATCGACGCTCGTTTGGCAAGCCGCTGGCCGCACTGTTTATCTGCGCCTTCTTCGCCAGCCATCTGCTGTACATCTGGGCCGATGCTAATTTCTATCGCCCGATTACCATGCAGCGCGCCAATCTGCCGCTCTCCTATCCAATGACCGCACGCCGCTTCCTTGAGCGCCACGGTTTGCTGGATGCGCAAGAGTATCAGCGCCGCCTGGTGCAGCAAGGCGATCCAGAAGCCTTGTCGGTGCAATATCCGCTGAGCGACATTACGTTCCGTGATGCCGGTACGCGTCACAATCTGCTGGTGCTGACCGTCGATGGTCTGAACAACGCCACGGTGGATAAAGCCCTGCCCGCGCTCAATCAATTCGCCAGCGAAAACGTACGCTTCACCCAGCACTACAGCGCCGGATTGCAGCCGGAAAAAGGCTTGTTTGGCCTGTTCTACGGCATCTCGTCCAGCTATATGGATGGCGTATTGGCCTCACGCACGCCGTCAGCACTGCTGAATGCCTTGAATGCGCAGGGCTATCAATTTGGCTTATTCTCGTCGAATGGCTTCAGCGAACCGCTGTATCGTCAGGCACTGTTAGCCGATTACTCGCTGCCGCAGGCGGATACGCAACCGAATAGCACCACCGTCACGCAATGGCAAAACTGGCTAAACGGCCAGAAAGGCAATAGCGCACCGTGGTTCTCATGGGTATCTCTGAACGGTGTCACGGTGAATGGCGATAATGTGAAAACACGCCAGCGCAGTTACCTGCGCCAGGCCGGCAGCGTGGATGAGCAGATCAGTGCGGTGCTGCAAACGCTGCAACAACGCGATTTGCTGAAAAATACCGTGGTGGTGATTACTGCTCAGCGCGCGATTAATCTGGATGGCAATGATGACAATCCAGGCAATCGCGCCACGCTGCAAGTGCCGTTGGTGGTGCATTGGCCGAATACGCCAGCGCAAACTATCGATCGTCTCACCGACCAGCAAGACGTAATGACCACGCTGATGCAGCGCCTGTTGCATGTGCGTACCAACGCGGCGAACTACTCGCAGGGTGAAGATCTGTTTGCCGCGCAACGAAGTCATGATTGGGTGGCGAGCAGCGAAGACAGTAAGCTGGTGGTGACCACGCCAACCGTAACGCTGGTGCTGAATAACAATGGCAGTTATAGCGCCTACGATGCGCGCGGCAATAAGCTGAAAGATCATAAACCACAGTTGGCGCTGTTGTTACAAGTGCTGACCGAAGAGAAGCGTTTTATCGCTAACTGATTAATAATGATGCAGTTAGCCGCTGCTTATATTGCAATCGTACGCGGAAACAGTAATATTCTTTGCACGTTCGGCACGTAGCGCAGCCTGGTAGCGCACGGTCATGGGGTGTCCGGGGTCGGAGGTTCAAATCCTCTCGTGCCGACCAAAATACTCTAATAGGTCAAGGGGTTAATCGAAAGGTTAGCCCCTTTACTCTATGTCCTTTTTTTGCACATGTGCAATCCCCTACTGCACACACTCCTTTGTCTATATCCCTCCCCATGAGAGTAAGTAAGATGGCTGAAAACCTAAAATCTCAAAAAGTGTGTGGAACTAAAACGGGTGTGACTACAAATTGTCTTCTCCCATATCGCTGACATAACTGTCGTTACGTATGCCTCATGGTTAGGAAGATTGACCCAGTTCTCATCGCAGCCCTGTTCCCAAGAAAAAAGATTGAATCTGAGTCCTGTGGCGCTTAGCTGGGCAAGACTACAGATATCGGTAATAAAGACGCGAGGGGATTATTGTAACGTTAAGTCATCTTCAATGCTGTCGACCCACTCAGCCTTAAACAAGGCACGATTTCCACTGAAAATCTTTCTCATGTATCCGCTAAGCCCGAGCTTTCCTCTTGGGTAGGCCTTGGCTCAAAAAGGAGTAATATTGCCCAGAGTTCATTGAGCAAACCGTTTAGAGTGATTTATTCAAATATTTTGTAGTTCTTAATGTCCAGCCATGTCTTTACGGCTTTGATGTGTTCTGTGGTCAAGTTTCAGGCCCCATACCCCATTATTTTAAATTTTTAAATCCATTAGACATATTTACAAAATATTTTATACTCAATTTCGCTCAGTCTGGACTTAACCTGCCCTCTGAATTTATTAAACACCTCTTGGACTTCTTGAAAACTTTCACAAGAAATAAAAAACTCCGAAAGTTTACCAATCATCTCCCTAGGTATCCCAGCATCTCTCAAGATTATTTCGTGATTCTCATTAGTTCCATATTCGAGCAATGCAACTATATAATCTAAATTTAGTGGTTTTTTATTTTTTTCAATTGCAACAAAATTAAATATCACCTCGAAAGCTTTGAAATAACGAGGCCATATAAACTCAAAGTATTTTGTTATTGTATCAAATGTAAGTCTAATCCTTGCATTTTCATTAGGGCTTAAATATTTCATCGTGCTTGAGTTTAGTAATGCATGGAAAGATGGTTGTTGATATATATAGTATTTAGTTAAATCTAAGAGGATTTTTTTACCATACTCACTATTATCATTATTGAACCTTTGTCCCTTATTATTTTCAGTGAATAAGTAATCATAAATCACACTTAAGATCGCTTCCGTTTTGTCTAATGTAGGTCTCTGTGAGGTGTAGTGATAAAGTTCAAAATTGCTGATGCTTCTCAAATGATTGATCAGTGCTATCTGACCCGTTATGCTTACGAACTTATTTTCTTTCAATAATGCAAGAGGAATTTTTTGCTCATTCAATAACTGTACAAATTTAACAAAACCCGCCTTTTGTTCATCTGTAATATCTCGTTCTTCTAACTGTACTAAAGTTTCCATGTTGGGCGTTGAACTATCTACAAATTCTATTTCAACATTGGTGGCTTCATCTAATTCTTTCTCTACTTTTTCAAAATAGAATACCCTTCCAAGAAAGTGACGCATAAACCTTCCTGCTCGCCCCTCAATATTTCTTCTATCTAAGTTAGCTAATGGCTCACCATTTCCAATTTTTAAGTCATATAAAATAACATTTTTTGCCGTTGAATTTACACCTTCCGTCAAAGACGTGGTGCAAAAAAGATACTCCAAATTTCCTTCTGATGAGTTAAATTCATCTATAATTAAATCTTGAATATGTCTTGGCATTGCTCCATGATGGAATGCAACACCTCTTTTTAAACATTCGTTTAGAGACCATGTTTTAGAAATGTTTTGCTCCAGATAATTTATCAACTCTTGGTTGAACGGAACTAACGGTAAATCTTCTAAAAACTTTTCGGCTAACTGTTCTACATATCTTTTCTGATAGCGATAAATTAAAAACTTACCGTCGACATTGCTTTTTCGTGTAACTCTTAACAAGTTTTGGTATTTATCGCCTATTATTTTTAAAGCGACACCTTCAACGTCCTTTGTTCCACGTGAATTTATACAGTCAAATTCATAGTAATCCTTTTGAACTATCTCAAGGTCATATTTCAACATTGTAATATTGAATTTTTCGCGAAACTTCTTACTGAAGTCATTTATGTAAGGACCTATAAGATATAAATCAGCACCACTTTTTGTTAATCTATATAAAACATCCGCAAAAACTCTGAATCTTTCATCATTAAGTTTGTAGTCTGCCTTGTAAACTTCATCCATTACAAAAAAATCTATTTCCAGCTTAGGGTTATCCTGAATAAGCACGCTCATACGTTCAGGGGTTAAAACAAGAATATATTTATTCTCACTACTTACTTTTATTCTAGATGACTTTGATACAAGATATTCAGAGTTGAATTCATTTTTGAAGTCATGGTATGCTTCAGATAACAACGATATAGTTGGCATTATTATCACAATAACTTTGTAGCTATTATGTGATATAATCTCTCTGATAATTCTTGTTTTACCAAAAGAAGTAGGAGCGCTAACTATTAAACGTTTGTTCTTTTGAAAGGAGTTAAATATTTCCTTTTGAGGCTTCGTTAAGGTTGTTTCTGATTTTGAACTTGTATAAAACCCTCTTAAAAAGATATCCTGTGGCGACATATCTGGATTGTAATTTATTTCATTACTTGAAAGCATATCATCATACATAAATATTCTGGATTTGACGATGCAATCGTGAAGTAACTGCTGAATCATTCTATCCTTGATCTTTTTATCCGCTATAAAGC
Organism: Pantoea sp. CFCC18179; assembly: GCF_059412405.1. Lineage (NCBI taxonomy): Bacteria > Pseudomonadati > Pseudomonadota > Gammaproteobacteria > Enterobacterales > Erwiniaceae > Pantoea > Pantoea sp. CFCC18179. The sequence continues at coordinate 769,169 of NZ_JBNBPM010000001.1, forward strand.
ATATTAACTTCACACACAAGTTATAACTCTCAGAGTTATCCAGTTCTTTATAAATACGAATGAGAGCATTCTCTATTCTCTCAAAATCAGGATGGTCTTTATTTTTAAATAATTCATAGAGATCAATTTCGACATCGTAAATATTTTCCATAATATTCCTCTCAGAACCTCATCGCCATTTCTACCATTTCTATTTTTTCTTTTAATTCGGTTACGCTTTCGAAAGGGAAAAGAAAAAACACCAACCTAATATTGTTATCTTCAGGCCATGTCTTTTTATAAATAGCATCAAAATGAGATTGCAGTTCCTTTTTCACCTCGGAAAGAAATGGTTCACTTTTAATAGATGTATTTTTATCTCCATTGCGTGAAGATATATATTGGCTATCGTAAGTAAGCAATACCGGAACGGCTATATCGATTGAGTCAAGTGATTTTCCACCATCCACATAACTTTTTAACTTGTAATACGCATTTTCATCTAATGATTTATTGATTTCAATCTCTCCGCCAAGCAACCTCAACTCACTCTTAATTCTATTTTTATCACCTATATGCTCTGTGAGTGATTCAAATGCTGAAGATATTGCATTACTAAGCGTTTTATGAAACTTTGCTTCCCCTAACCATAAAGTAACTTTTTCTTCATCTAATGAAAAATGAGCGCAGTCAAACCCTTTAATTTGTTCTCTTGTAGTTGACCTTAAACGTGCTTTTGTAACAAATTTAGGGACATCATAAAAGATACTCAGAATTAGATATAAAAGAAGCTCACCATAATCTCCTTTTGACTGCTTTCTTGCATCAGAGATACGAGTGAAACTCCTTCGATGCAACTCTGATATTTCTAATTCTTCCAGTTCACTTTGTGTTAATGAAAAGTAAGGTACGACATCTCTTATGAGACCAACTAGATCATTTTGCCTATAGACTCCCTCTTCAAAGTCTAAAGTGAATGCACTATCGAGAACACCGCAACCTTTGAGAGGGATTTCATACTTGAAAATCTGGTTTTTTGTCCTTAATTTCAACATGTTATCCATGTTTGCTTCCCTTAATAAACTATATGCTTGTTTGTAAATGCATAAGAATTACTTTACAGATTAGGATTTTATCAATATCAGATGCAATAACAAGGCAAGAAATTTTCGACAACCACGCCAAAGTGAAACTTTACTTTATATTCATTAATTTCAATTAGTTACAATCTTAACACAACAATCTTTTTTTACCCTATCTTCCATTTATAAATTCTTTTTATTTTCCTTATGTTAATCGATTATTTCATGCTGGCCTTATGACCAACATTTAATACATGCTTTGCATATTATCGATAACGAGATTATAAAGAATATTAAGGCATATTAAGTAGGAATTTATTTACTAAACTCGTACATAACAAAAATTTAAATCACTTATTCAAATCCTCTCGTGCCGACCAAAATCCTACGAAGAAGCAGCCTTTATGGCTGTTTTTTTTTGCCTATCATCCCACCGCCAAACGCCTTATCCCTATACTCAGCCAATAATTACATTCAGATTATTGCCAACCCCACTCCAATTCCTGGCTTAAAATCAGTAACTTACCGAAAGCAATTCAAATCCACCACGATCACATTTTCAGATAAAAATGACATCCATTCATCAAACTGAAACAAAATTGTCACAGAATTCTCTTACTCTATCTTCTCCGTTTTTTCCTTTTACGATGGAAACCGTTATGGTCATCAAAGCAAAAAACCTGCAGGACGCGGAAGAACTGCTGCACTCGGGTATCAACAAAGTGGAACTGGCTTACGATATCGGCAGTGACGACTTCTTCCGTCTGGCCACACGCTGGTGCGATCGGGGCGCTCGCATCACCAAAGGCAATCAGCACTTCGTGGTGCAGATTAAAGGTATGTCGATTCCCCCGAACCGCTAAAAGTGAGTGAGCCCCTTTGGCTTGCTCTCCATCCGGCTGACTGGTAAAACAACGTTTTCCGTCAGCCGTGATTTTTTATGTTTCCCTGCCAAACACCACTTACTCTGCCCTCTTCCCCCTTCATCCGTGCTGCTGGCATTACGCAGGACACGTTGCCGATCGCCTGGTGTCAGTTCGATCAAAATCAATGGCACGCTGAATTGCATCAACATTGGCAAATGCCGTTGCCGCTAGCCCTGCAAAGCGCAGTGACCAAACGCAAAGCCGAACATCTGGCGAGCCGCTGGTTGGCGCAGCAAAGGATGGCGCAACTCGGTTTACCTGATTTCGTGCTGCGCAACGCCCCCGATCGTTCACCTTTGTGGCCCGCTGGCATTCAGGGTTCGCTTTCGCATTCACGCGATTGCGTGGTGTTGGTTGCGACAACCGAATCGCTGTGTGTCGGCGTGGATGTTGAACAGATGATGAGCGAGGAAACTGCGCTAGAAACCGCCGAACTGTTGATGAACACTGCTGAAAAGCAGCGCCTGCATCACCAGCCATTGCCCTTCGCGCATGCAGCTACCTTGCTGTTTTCCTTGAAAGAGAGTGTGTACAAAGCGCTGTGGCCGCAACTGCATCAGCCGATGGATTTTGTTCAGGCGGAAATAGTGGATGTGGATCTCAATCAAGGCCGCGCGCAACTGCGGTTAAAGCAGGATTTTGGTAAAAATTTTGATCAGCAAACGCTGTTACAGGCGCAGTTTTGGCTGACTGAGACGTGCGTGGTGACATTGCTAACGCATCCTTTGCCTGGACAATAAAAAACCGGCCCAGAAACTAACCTGAGCCGGAGACAATAATAGACGACATAGTGTTCCAGGGACGCAGAAACGAGGATTCCTGCTAACAGCGACTTTAGCGGCTATCCAACCTCTTGCCCAATAAGGCTTTTTGCTAAGCTTTGCCAGCTAACATCAATGGCCGGTATCGGTGCGTTGCACTGCATCCAGCGTCGCCATTTCACGCTCGTTGCCGGTCAGTTCACTCAGTTGGCCTTCGCGCATCTCCAACAAACGATCGGCGTGAATAAAGTAGTGATCGTCGTGGCTGATGGCGAACACGGTTTTACCCGATTGCTGCAACCACGGCAGCAGTTCGCGATAGAAGATACGGCGGAAATGTGGATCCTGATCGGCGGCCCATTCATCAAGGAGCAAAATATCGCGCTCTTCCGCCGCCGCCAGCAACAGCGCGAGGCGCTTGCTCTGCCCTTTCGACAGTTGCAGATTCAGCACTTTGTTGCCTTCCAGCTTGAGTTTATCCTGCATTTTCAGGCGCTCCAGCCATTGCTGCACCAGCGCCGGATTGGCCGGTTTGCCTTGATCGCTAATCAAGCGATCAAACAGATGAACGTCGGTAAATACCGCCGAGAAATGTTTGCGATAGGCATCGAGATTGTGCCAATCCACCACGTTGCCATCCAGCAGTAAGCTGCCAGACTGCGGTTGATACAGACCAGTGAGCAACATCGCTAAGGTTGATTTACCGCTGCCGTTGCCGCCAATCAGGAACACCAATTCGCCGCGCCGCAGGGTGAAATTGATCGGTCCGACCTGGAATCCGTGTTCGCCATAGTGGAAACAGACATCACGCAACTCCAGCGTTTGCCAGTCGCTGACTTTCGGCAACGCTTTAAATTCCTGCTCATACGGCGCTAATTCAAAGGTGTTGAGTTTGCGGAATGCCACTTGCGCACTTAGCAAGGTAGGCAACGCGCCGACCGCCGCCAGCAGTGGTGTACGCAGGAACAGCAGCGTCAGTGAATAGGTCGCCGCCACCGCGGTATTCGCCCAGCCGAGAGCATTCGCCATAAAGAACACGATGCCAATCGCGCCCAACATCATGATATTCGACCAGTTTACCGCGCTGAGGTGGAAGGTATCGGCGCGCACAATGTGATGGCGATAACTTTTGGCATTTTCCTGGTACACGCTGTCGTAAATCAGCTGCGCACGCTCGCGGTTCAATTGCAGCTCTTTGCGCCCTTCAATAATGGTCTGGAAGTCGCGATAGAGATCGTCTTCAACCTCGCGCAACTTTGCCATGTGTTGATAAACGCGAGACACCAGCAGCCAGCCGCCGACTAAGGTTACCACCAGCCACAAACTGGTGATCAGCAGCATTTTCGGTGACAGCCAGGCCAGATATAGTGCCGATCCGACGGTGATAATGATGCCTTGAATCAGCTCGGGCAAACGCACGAAGGCGATGGTGATGGCACGCACATCGCTGGTGAGACCGGCCAACAACTGCGCATTGCCGATTTGTTCGATGCGTTCGACGCGGGTGTCGAGGATGCGTTTGATAAATTCGCCGCGCAGACGCCAGACAAAATGATGGCCGAGCATGGTCAGCGCCAGCTGTGAACCGAGCGTCACCGCCATCAGCAGGAATAACTGGCCGAGGAAGTTCGGCAGCACGGAAATCGAGGTGTTGACCGCGACGATCAGCTCATTATTGATATAGGCAATCAGGCCGATGCCGAGCACCGCGCTTAACAAGGTGAGAAGAATGACACCAATAAAAGGCCAGCGGTACTGGCGGTAAACGACATGCAGCAAAGCCATCAAAAAATTCCAGCGGTCAAGAAAGCAGCCTGCAGTTTAATGTCGCCGCGGTTGATAGCAAGAATAATTCTCATCTGACATTAACGTTTATCACCGCACGGTTTCGTAGCGGCGCAAATTATTGCGCGATGAATCGCGCCACTACGAAATTGTGCACTTTGGAAATCCATTATGGCTAAAATGCGCGGCGGAAAGTCAGGTTATAACGAAATGCGCCAGCCTGCGGATGAATACCCGCTTTGAGCGGCAGAATGCCGTGATAACGCAGGCGCGAAGGTCCGCCCCACACCACGATATCGCCGTGTTCCAGTAACACGCGTTGTGTTGCATCGCCGCGTTCGAAACCACCAAACTGAAACACCGCGGGTAATCCCAATGACACCGAAACTATTGGCTGGCGCAGATCTTTCTCATCTTTGTCCTGATGCAAAGTCAGTTTAGCGCCGGGTTCGTAGCGGTTAATCAAACAAGCATCGGGATTGAAACCCGCAAATCCCGTCTCACGCGCGCAGCTCTGCGCCAGCTCACGAAACAGCGCGGGCATCGGCGGCCAGTGATGTCCGCTGCTCGCATCCTGTTCAGTATATTGATAACCGCGCGAATCGGTTGACCAACCAAAATCGCCGCAGTTGGTCATCGCCACCGACATGCGATGCCCGCCAGGCGTGATGCGATGAGCAAAGGGATTCAAGCCAGAGATTTCGTGAATCGCCGCCAGCAGCGCATCGCCCTGATCGCGTGCGCGACGTCGCAAGATCACCGCGCCATCCGCCAGTGGTTCCTGCCACGGTGCTTCGTCGCTAAATAAATCCAACATCTGCGCCTCCTTTACTGTGATTGCGGATCGATCAGGAAGGATTTGAACTGCGGTGACATCCAGTGCGTGAAGCCATCGCCCTGTTTACTGATCAAATAGACCGCCAGATGCTCCTTCAGCGCCAGCGCTTGGGCACGTTCGCTGCCGAGCACCATCAAGCCGGTATCCCAGCCGTCGGCTTCCAATGCAGTGGTGGCAATCACGGTGGCGGAAACCAACTTGTGTTCGATTGGCCTGCCGGTTGCCGGATCGATCACGTGCGAAATGCGTTTGCCGTCCAGTTCATAATAGTTGCGATAACTGCCGGACGTACTGATGCCGTGACCTTGCAAATCAACGCGCGCTTCAACCGCATTTTCACGATCGGTGGGTTTCTGGATCGCTACGCGCCACGGTTGTTGGCTGGCATTCAGGCCACGACTGAGCACCGCGCCGCCCACTGAAACCAGATAATTGGTGATGCCTTGCTGCTCCATCAAGCGTGCCAGATGATCGGTGGCGTAGCCTTCACCCATGGTCGAGAGATCAACGTATAAACCGGGTAAATCTTTTTGCAGCCATTGACCATCAACGCCCTGCATCACACGCAGATGCTGTAAACCGGTCAAGGCTTTGGCAGTGGCGATCTCAGAATCTGTTGGCGTGTGCGCTGGCTGCTTGGTTGGGCCAAAGCCCCACAAATTGACTAACGGACCGACGGTGATATCCATCGCACCATCTGTTTTCTTACCGATACGTAGCGCCATGGTGACAATATCTGCCATATCAGCGCTGACCGGCTGCGGCGCACTGCCCTGATATTGATTGAAATGCGACAATACCGAATCATTTTTCCATGTCGATAGTTCGCCGTCATCACGATCTAATTGCTGCTGAATCAGCTGCTGCAATTCGGCTTTGTGCTGCGGATCAACACCCGCCAGACTCACGCGCCACACGGTGCCCATGGTTTTACCTTCCAGCACCAGCGCTTGCTTAACATCATTTTTGTCGCAGCCACTCAAACCCAAAGCCATTAAGCCAATCAGCAGAATATTCTGAAAACGCATCACTTCCTCATATGTAACCTAGTGCTTCAGCCGATGACAAAGCATAACTCGCTTGTAAAAGCGTCTAAAGCTGCTTGAAGTTGGTTAAGCACTGACACAGCATAGAACGTTCCTGCAACGTCATAGCAAGTCATAACTACAGGAGCAAAAGATGGATTATGTCATTCTTGTCGTAAGCGCTGGACTGTTTATCTATGGCGGCATCAAATGCTGGCAGAACTATCGCCACCGTCCGATACAACAGTACCCTGCACGTCGACGTTAATTTTTTGCACCAGAAGAACATCATCCTGCACCGCTTCAGCGCTGGCGCAGTGTAGCAAAATCACACAAGGTCGCGTGGCGCTGAGAGCGGTGTTGTGGCATGAATTCTGCATCGTTGAGGGGGAGTTGAACTTCAGCGAGGTGCAGAATGGAAAAGAGTAAAACCCAAAACAATAAATGGCAGCACTGGTTGAGTTTCTCGGCGTTTACGCTGGCGGGTGTGGCGATGGAGGGGGCTTTGTTTAACAATGCGAATGCGCCAATGACGCAACCCGCGCCAAAAGCAAAAAAATGGCGTTCTGTGCAGTGAAATGAATCGTTAATTCACCACGCAACGTCTAAGCAAGCGCGATCTATCGCGCTTTTTGCGTTTTTATGGCTTGGGATAAAACGGGAGCGCGGCTGGCAAGCCACGCTCCATCATCACAATTAGAACTGGTAAACCAAGCCCAGCGCTACGACGTCATCGGTGTTGATACCGGCTGCGTCGGTGAAGTTGTTGTCATCCAGCAGGTTGATTTGGTAATCAACATAGGTAGACATGTTTTTGTTGAAGTAGTAGGTCGCACCCACATCAACATATTTCTTCAGGTTCTGGCTGCCGTAACCTTCGATATCGGAGCCGCGAGAAGAAACGAAGGCCAGAGACGGACGCAGGCCGAAGTCGAACTGATACTGTGCCACCAATTCCCAGTTATCTGCGGTGTTCGCATAACCGTAAGCGGTTGCGCTGCTAGAACCGAAGCGCGTGGCGTTGTAAGAACGGGTGTACATCGCAGCCAGGTACACGTTGTTGGCGTCATATTTCAGACCACCGGTGTAGGCTTCTGCTTTGTCACCGCGACCGAGGATGCCCGGCGCGTTGCCGTTCTGGTTGTTGGTACGGTCAGACTGGAACATCGCTGCACCGATACCGAAACCTGAACCCAGATCATAGGTAGTGCTCAGGCCGTAACCGTCACCGTTCTCGCCCAGTACATCACGACCGGAGGAAGATTCGGTTGGGTTGTCGTTTTTACCTTGATACTGCACCGCGAAGTTCCAACCATCGACCAGGCCGAAGAAGTTGGTGTTACGGTAGGTCGCCAGGCCATTGCTACGCTGGAACATGAAGTTGTCCGCACCGTAGGTATCGCCGCCGAACTCAGGCAGGACGTCAGTCCATGCGCCGATGTCGTACAGTACGCCGTAGTTACGGCCGTAATCGAATGAGCCAGCATCGCCAAATTTCAGACCAGCAAAACCAACACGGGTAAAGCTGTTGGCAGTGCCTTCACTTTCAGCAGTGTTCAGTGCGGCCTGATATTCCCACTGGCCGTAACCGGTCAGTTGGTCAGCGATCTGAGTTTCACCTTTGAAACCGAATCGCAGGTAAGACTGGTCACCGTCTGAGCCAGAATTATCTGAGAAATAGTGCAGACCATCGACTTTACCGTAGAGGTCTAATTTGTTGCCATCTTTGTTATAAATTTCTGCTGCGCTTGCTGATCCTGCTACCAGCAATGCAGGGATCATCAGGGAGAGAACGCGACGATTCATTTTATTACCCTCTTTAATGTGCCTTTATTTATGCCACTGCAAACTGAACGATTAAAAATTCAGCCGGCAAGCCATTGTTGTTTTATGTTGGGCAATAATCTATCACGAAAATGCTACTAAATTTCCAAAACTGTTTCATTGTATTTAATAGTTATTTCAGGATGTAAATTTCGGGGAACTAATAACCAGCACAGATCGATAAAAAATATCGCACTTATTGACAACATAAAAATAATTCATTTAAAAACAACCCACTACATTATTTTCTTTTTCGCACTGAATGACAAAACCTCTTGACGCCCTGAGCATACAATTACTCCCGCTATCATCATTTATTTCATTATTACCTTCATTCACCCCGAATGAGTTGTTTTACCCTAATTCCCGCCGGACATGATTGTCCGGCATTTTTTTGCCTGCTATTCCGCTAAGCCAATCTATATTCCGTAAAGTTAATTGCATGGGTTAAATTAACTCAAAATGAGTAGCGCATTATTTGCCGCTTTTCGCACATTTTGTTCAATCGTTAGCCGTAATACGATAATGTTAATTTCTGCCTGCAACAAAGATTGCTGGAATATTGCACGGATCATTTTATTTAATTCTCTCCCGAAATTATTTTCCATTATTCAGCCAATTATGCCGATGCCTCATGCTGAATTCCTGACCGCTTTTAATTTCACTTATGCGCAAAATACCAGGAAAGTTCTGGAAAAATTCAGCGCCTATTAAAAAATCGGTAAGATGCCGTGGTTGAGTGAGCACTATGCGGGATGATTATCGTCTGAGACGCAGTGTGTAAGCCGCTTTGATGCTAAACTTCGACGCTTTACTAGATAATGAAAAATAACGTTTATGACAGCACTGGACGCCGCACAGCACAATAAATTGCACCATCGAGTCAATCTTGGGACCCGCATCGTTTTCCTCATCGCCGGTTTAGGCATGTCCGCATGGGCACCGCTGGTGCCGTTTGCCAGTCAACGTTTAGCGCTCAGCGGCGCGTCGCTCGGCGGCCTGCTGCTGTGCTTGGGTATTGGATCGCTGGCGGCGATGCCGGTAACCGGCGGTTTGATCGCCCGTTTTGGTGGCCGCAATGTGATGTTGTGCTCCACCTTAATTGTGCTGGCCGTATTGCCGTTACTGGCAACGCTTGATGTGATGTGGCTGATGGCGGCCAGCTTAATGATTTTCGGCGCTGGCCTCGGCACGTTGGACGTGGCAATGAACGTGCAAGCTGTAGAAGTAGAAAAAGCCGCGCGTAAGCCGATGATGTCAGGTTTTCATGGCTTCTTTAGCCTCGGCGGGATTATTGGTGCCGGTTCAGTCAGCTTGTTATTGGGCAGCGGATTGACGCCGTTGCAGGCGGTTGCGGTGGTGATGGTGTTGATTGTGCTGCTGCTGTTGTGGAGCTTGCCAACCTTAATGACGGAGCGCCTGCATCAACCCGATCAGCCGTGGTTAGTGATTCCACGCGGTTGGGTAGCCTTTCTTGGTCTGCTGTGTTTTATCCTGTTTCTCGCTGAAGGCGCGGTGCTCGATTGGGGCGCGCTGCTATTACTGCAAAGCCCATCAATGAGTGCAGCCCATGCCGGTTTAGGCTATGCGGTGTTCTCAGTGGCGATGACTATCGGTCGTTTAACCGGCGATAAAGTGATTCAGCGTTTTGGCCGTTATCCGGTGATGTTAACCGGCGCGCTAGCCGCCGCAACGGGCATGACATTGGCGGTTCTGCTGCCGTGGCCGCAAGTGGCGTTACTGGCATTCCTGCTGGTCGGTTTTGGTCTCGCGAATACGGTGCCGATGTTGTTCAATGCTGCCGGGAATCAACACGATATGCCATCAAATCTGGCGATTTCGGCCATGACAACATTGGGCTATGCAGGTATTCTTTCAGGTCCGGCTTTAATCGGATTAATTTCCCAATGGATCAGCCTGAGTGGCGCATTTTTACTGATCGCTCTGCTGCTGCTGGTCGTTGCTGCCAGCGCCCGACGGGTTGCGCGCTAATTCCATGATCCTGAGACTCTATGCTGCCTTATAAATTTCCGCTGACATCCGGCAACGTAACGCGCTTTTTCGTGGTGTTTAGCCTCGTACTGTTTCTGGCGCTGGGCGCGATGGTGCATAACAGCGTCAATGCGTGGCTCACCGAGAAGCGCTATGCGATGACCGATTTGGCGCGCGCGATGCAAAAGCGTATCGACGCATCGCGTTTCGCTACCTGGCAGATTTATGAAAACCTCGCCACCAGCGCGGCGGGATCGACGCCAAATAGCAATCTTCAGGAAACCCGCCTGCGCCCGGATGTCTATTATCTGGAAAAAACCCGCCGCAAAACCGAAGCACTGATCTTTGGTTCACATGACAGCAGCACGCTGGATATGACCATGCGCATGTCGAACTATCTCGATACGTTGTGGGGCGCGGAAAATCCAACCTGGTCGATGTACTTTCTGAATGGTCAGGACAACAGCCTGATCATGATCTCTACCCTGCCGCTGAAAGACATGGCGACACGCTTTAAAGAGAGCGCGATTAACACGCTGGTTGATAGTCGCCGCGCCGAGATGTTGCAGCAGGCCAATGCGCTGGATGAACGTGAAAGTTTCTCGCCGCTGCGCCATTTTGCCTGGCAGAACGATCACTATTTTACGCTGCGCACCACCTTTAATCAGCCGGGCCATTTAGCCACCGTGGTAGCGTTTGATCTGCCGGTTAATGACTTGATTCCGCGCAACATGCCGCTGGAAAACTTCCAGTTGCGTCAGGACGTCACCCAAACCGCCAGTTCCGCAACCACCACCAACACCGACGATGCCAGCAGCGAGAGCACGCATGTATCGCTGGTGAATCCTAATCTGGAAATTGCCGCGTCACTGCCAAGCACCTCACTGCAACTGGTTTATCGCGTGCCGCTGACCAGTCTGGCGCTGGACACGCTGCATAACCTGATGTGGCCTTTGCTGATCAATCTGGTTCTTTTATTGTTATCGATTGCCGGCATCACGCTGCTGCGTCAGCAATCGCTGCGTCCTAACGAGAACCAGAGCGCCGAACTCGATTCGCTGCGCATGCTGAATGAAGAGATTGTCGCCAGCCTGCCGGTCGGTTTGCTGGTGTACGACTTCGCTACCAACCGTACTTTGCTGAGCAACAAGATTGCTGAACATCTGTTGCCGCACCTGAATTTACAGAAAATCATCAATATGTCCGATCAGCATCAGGGCGTATTGCAGGCGACGATCAATAACGAAGTGTACGAAATTCGCCACGCGCGCAGCGTGTTATCGCCGCATACGCAGCTGTTTATGATGCGCGATCAGGACCGCGAATTATTGGTGAATAAGAAGTTGCAAAAAGCGCAGCAAGTGCTGGATCGCAACCACCAAATGCGTCAGCAGCTAATGCACAACCTCGGCCACGCCTTGAATCGTCCTTTGCAAAGTATGGTGACGCAGTTGGTGCAACTGAGTCAGCGTGATGATGACGAAAGCGTGCTCGACCTGCTGGACGAGAGCCAGGGCTTGGCGCGTTTGGTGGATGACATCGTGCTACTTAATCGCCTTGAAGCACATGATTGGTCGCCGGATGCCAGCGTATTTAATTTGCAAGATATGCTGGATGAAATCGCATTGGAAAGCCTGCCGCTGATGCGTCGTAAAGGCCTGGCGTTGGTGGTGAACAATCACTTAGCTAACGACGAAATGCGCTTTGGCGATCGTCGTGCACTGCGTAAAGTGCTGACCACTTTGATGCATTATTCCCTCACCACCACGCGCTGGGGCAAGATCACGCTGGAGATCAAAACCAGCGAAGATAAGCCGAATCAAGTGCTGCTGCAATTGGTCGACACCGGCTCAGGCTTAAGCGTGGATGAACTGGCGAATGTCGATTTCCCTTATCTCGGCGAAACCACTCAGGATCGCTTCGGGCAGGCTTCTGGCATGGCGTTCTTCCTGTGCAAGCAGTTGTGTAAGCAGATGGGCGGCCAGTTAGAGATCATTGCCAAGCCCGATATTGGCACGCGCTACAACATTCAACTGCCGCTGGCGTTAGAACAGCAAGGCGAGCAGGAAGAGAAGTTGCTGGAAGGCGTCACCGCATTAGTGGATATCGCGGTGGAAGATGTGCACAAAATTGTTTGTCGCCACCTCGAAAATTGGGGAGCGAAATGCCTGACCTCAGACGAACGTTTGACCGGTCAGGATCATGATGTGTTGGTAACAGATGATCCGGCTCGCCTTACGGGCTGGGCGCTGTTATTGGCCGGTGACGAAATGGGTCACCACGCGTTGAACGATCAGCAATTCCGGGTCAATTTCAATCTCAGCAATGCGCTGCTCGATGCACTGCTGGCCCTGATTGAAAAGCAACTTTCCCATGATTTGTTAGAAGAGAGCAACGAAGATGAAGAAGCCACGCCGCTAATGAGCGGAGGCTATTTCCAGCTGTTTACCGAGACAGTACCGCCAGATGTGAAGAGACTGTATACTGAGGCGGCGGAAAAGGATTACCCTTCGCTTGCTCAGACAGCACATCGCCTGAAAGGCGTGTTTGCCATGCTCAATCTGGGGTCAGGTAAACTGCTTTGTGAAGCGTTAGAACAACACATTAAAGTATGTGACGATTTAACCATTAAAAATACCACCAGTGAAATTGACGCTTACGTCAGTAAACTGCTGCAGCAAGGTAACCAATAAGATGAATAACTTGAACGTAATTATTGCCGATGACCATCCGATCGTTCTGTTCGGTATCCGTAAGTCACTGGAACAGATTGAATGGGTTAACGTTGTAGGTGAGTTTGAAGACTCAACAGCACTGGTAAACAGCTTACCCAAGCTGGATGCGAATGTCCTGATCACCGACCTCTCCATGCCAGGTGAGAAATACGGTGACGGCATTACCCTGATTAAATACATCAAACGTCACTATCCGGATCTCTCAATTATCGTTCTTACCATGAACAATAACCCAGCGATCCTGAGCGCGGTGTTGGATCTGGATATTGAAGGGATTGTCCTGAAGCAAGGCGCGCCAACCGATTTACCAAAAGCGCTGGCTGCGTTGCAGAAAGGCAAAAAGTATACGCCGGAAAGCGTGGCAAAACTGCTGGAGCGCATCAGCGCCGGTGGTTACGGTGACAAACGTCTGTCGCCGAAAGAGAGTGAAGTGTTGCGTCTGTTCGCCGAAGGTTTCCTGGTGACCGAGATTGCTAAGAAGCTGAACCGCAGTATCAAAACCATCAGTAGCCAGAAGAAATCAGCGATGATGAAACTGGGCGTGGAAAACGATATTGCGCTGCTGAACTACCTCTCTTCTGTCAGCGCGACGCAAGTCGACAAAGAGTAATCATAAAAATGGCGGCCTATTTAGGCCGCCATTTTTTTCGCTCAATCTAAACCCATCCTGCAATCACCCTTCCCGGCTTTTCCTCACGCGTTCCGCGTAAACCGCCAAGGTACTTTTCAGCACATCTAACGTTACTGGCTTCGACAGACAGTTATCCATGCCTGCATCCATACAACGCTGCTTCTCTTCTGCCAACGCATTAGCCGTAACGCCGATTACCGGGAAAGTATGTCCCAACTGGCGCAAGCGCTGCGTCAGGCGATATCCATCCATATTCGGCATGTTGACGTCACTCAGCACGATATCGATGTGATTGCGGCTCAACACGTTCAACGCATCCACGCCATCTTGTGCCGTTTTGGTTTGATAGCCAACAGTGCCAAGCTGCTCAGACAGCAACATGCGGTTTATCGGATGGTCATCAACGATCAGCACAATGATGTCTTCATACGTCGCCGCCTGTGGTGCCGGCAATTGCAGCTGCGTGGTGGTGTCGCTATTGATGTTGATGCGGTAGATGCGGCCAAGCAACTGCGGCAAATCATGCAGCATGGCACTGCTCTGAATCCATTGGCCTGGCGCGGTTTCCTGCGCGGTATCAATGTGTCGGCCGCAAATATGAATGTGCGCACGCACGCTTTGCGCTGGCGCATCATCATGATCGCTGATGATCACATCGTCACTGGCCGCGAGGCCTTGATAATGTGCCACCTGAATCCCTTGCTGTTGCAGCAGACGCAACAGGAAACTGGCGAGATAATCATTACGCATATCCAGCCAGATGGCTTTTTCCTGCAAACCATCCAGCAACGGCGGCGTTGGTTGCTGCCCAGCATAAATCGGAATGCGCACCACAAACTGGCTGCCCATGCCCGGTTCGGAATCCACCTCGATATCGCCGTCCATCATGTTGATCAGCTTTTCACAGATCGCCAGGCCCAAACCGGTTCCCTGGAAATTACGCTGCACACCCGAACCGACCTGGAAGAACGGATCGAACAAGCGCGTGACTTCCTTGGCCGGAATCCCCACGCCGGTATCGCGCACGCGGAATGCCAGATAACCTTCTTTCACGTAGGCATGAAGGATAATGCAGCCGGTATGTGTGAACTTGATGGCGTTATTCAGCAGGTTAGAAATCACCTGTTGCAGACGCATGGCATCGCCATCCAGCGTCAGCGGCACATCGTTTTCGATCAACACATACAAAGTCAGGCGCTTGCGTACCACCAGCGACAAATAGTTACTGGCGATGTGATTGACCACTTCGCGCGGCGAGAATGGATGTGGCTCGATTTTGAGCTGCTCCGATTCGATTTTCGAGAAGTCGAGAATATCGCTGATGATCTTTAGCAACAGGCTGGATGAGTTATTCATCGCCGTCACCAACGAATCAACACCTTTCGGCAGCACTTTGGTTTGCAGCAGATCGAGGTTACCGATAATCCCGTACAGCGGCGTGCGCAGTTCGTGGCTGACGGTCGCCAGGAACATCGATTTCGACTGGCTGGCTTGTTCTGCCGAATGCGCCATTTCCTGCAATGATTGCTCCATGCGCACACGTGCGGAAACATCGACCAGCACGCAAATCGCCACGTTTTCATTGCGATAGCGCGAATGCACGAAGCTGATTTGCAGGTTGGTATTGCTGCCGGTCAGTACATCAACAAAATTGACCTGCTGACCGCCGATAATTTCATTCAAACGCTGGCGATCTTCCTGGGTTAACAGCGTCAGATAGTTATGCGCCAGTTCATTACTCAGGATGTTGGTGCCATCGCTGGTACGCAGAATGCAGATACCCACCGGCGCGGAGGCGACAATCTTACGGTTGAACTGCTCGTGTTCCTCCAGTCGGTGCGCGTTTTCTTCAGCCGGCAGGAACATACGACGTTCGAATACCCACGCCAGCGTGAACAAAATCACCGCACTGAAAATATTGAGCAACAGCGCATTGATCAGCATTAATTTTAGCTGATCGACCAGCACATCGGTGGAGAGCGACCACACCACATTGAGATTCGAGGGCGGCAGCGGCTTTTTCAGCACCAGCTGGCGATAGTTGTCGAGATAGCCAAACCAGGTGCTGCTATCCGGTAAATCGTCGAGCGAATAACCTGGACCACCGCGACGTGAACTGAGCAGCGGACGATAATTCTCATCAGTAATCGTCGCCACCAGCGGCAAACCGCCCGGCTGGATGAATTCGTCAAAGCGAATGTTCTGTTCTACACCAAGTAGCGCTTGCAGCTTATTCGCCACATACACCGGCACCACCATATAGAAATTGCCGACGCCTGGCTGCGCGCTGCTGGTGATCCAGTACATCGGTTGGCGCCGCTCTTCTTCATTGCCATTGCGATAATGCAGCACGCGCTCGCGCAGCGCTTTCAGGCTGCGTTCACGATCGACCGAGTTGTTATTACCGATGGTGAAATCGGCGAGGCACTGATTTTCTCCGCCGATAAAGAACACGCGGTTCAACTCGTAAGCGGAGGCGAAATTACTTTTCCAGTAATTGATGTAGTAGCTGAGCGAATCCAGCGAGTTGCGCCAGGTGTTGCTCATTGAGGTGCAATCGCCATCGGAAAACAGTGGGGTAAATTGCGGTAGCGTGCCTTTGCCCGGCGGCATCCCGTTGAGCACATCCAGACCGTTCGCGTTGGCGCTGAGGCGATTTTCGGTGATGTACTTCAGCTCGCGCATCACATCCGCAGAGTGGCGCACATACCAAACCGCTTGACCATAGTTAGTGGCAAACTCCTGACGAACCGCGTTCTCTTTCTCGTGCAGCACATTGATGATGTAAAAAGTGGTCAGCAGCGCGCCCAGCGCCCAGAGCAGCAACGCCAGCGCACGAAACAGATAGCGCGAAATACGAAGCGTGGTGCGAAAGGAGACGAGATATTTCAAAAGAGGCTCACTGGCGGTAAGAGGTTATCAGGATGTTGAAAAGCTTCCATACACTAGCTTTATCGGTTGAAAAAAGCCAGTTGGCGTGCGCCGTTAGCGTAAAACTCAGATAAAAAAACGGCAGGTCAATTTACTGACCTGCCGTTTTTAAACGCCGTTACGAATTACTCTTCGTCATCCGCTTCAGGCGCGTCGTCTTCAGTGTCAACTTCCGGCGCGATGTCGTCTTCGCCTTCGGCTACGCTGCCGTCGATGGCGTCGAGTTCTTCTTCTTCCACCGGTTCAGCCACACGTTGCAGACCCACTACGTTTTCATCTTCCGCGGTGCGGATCAGAATCACGCCTTGGGTGTTACGGCCAACCACGCTGACTTCCGACACGCGAGTACGCACCAGCGTACCGGCATCGGTGATCATCATGATCTGATCGCCATCCACCACCTGTACCGCGCCGATGACCGGACCGTTACGATCGGTGACTTTAATCGAGATCACACCCTGCGTCGCACGCGACTTGGTTGGATACTCGGTGTTGGCGGTACGTTTGCCGTAGCCGTTCTGCGTCACGGTGAGGATTGCGCCCTCTTCACGAGGAACAATCAGCGACACCACTTTGTCTTTCTCAGCCAGCTTGATACCGCGTACGCCCGAAGCTGAACGGCCCATGGCACGTACCGCAGTTTCTGAGAAGCGCACCACTTTACCGGCAGCAGAGAACAGCATCGCTTCGTCACTGCCGTTGGTCAGCGCCACACCAATCAGCTCATCATCTTCACGCAGGTTGATGGCGATAATGCCCGCACTACGCGGACGACTGAACTCTTGCAGAGCGGTTTTCTTCACCGTACCGTCAGCGGTCGCCATGAAGATATTGAAGCCTTCAGTGTATTCACGCACTGGCAGAATGGCGGTGATACGTTCGTTAGCTTCCAGTGGCAGCAAGTTGACGATTGGACGTCCACGCGCGCCACGGCTGGCTTCTGGCAGCTGATAAACCTTCATCCAGTAGAGACGACCACGGCTGGAGAAGCACAGAATGGTGTCGTGGGTGTTAGCGACCAGCAGACGATCAATGAAGTCTTCTTCTTTAATACGTGCCGCGGATTTGCCCTTACCACCACGACGCTGCGCTTCATAATCGGTCAGAGGTTGATATTTGACATACCCCTGATGCGACAGCGTGACCACTACGTCTTCCTGATTAATCAGGTCTTCGATGTTGATATCCGCTCTGTTGGCGGTGATCTCGGTACGACGTTCGTCGCCGAACTGATCGCGCATTGCTTCCAGTTCTTCACGAATCACTTCCATCAAACGCTCAGCGCTTTGCAGGATGTGCATCAACTCAGCAATTTGATCCAGCAGCTCTTTGTATTCATCCAGCAGTTTTTCATGCTCAAGGCCAGTCAGTTTCTGCAGACGCAGATCCAGAATCGCCTGTGCTTGCTGCTCGGTCAGATAATATTGACCATCGCGAATACCGAACTCGGCTTCCAGCCACTCTGGACGCGCAGCGTCGTTACCTGCACGCTCCAGCATCGCAGCAACATTGCCCAGATCCCACGACTGCGCCAGTAAGCCGGTTTTGGCTTCGGCTGGCGTTGGTGCGCGGCGAATCAGCTCAATGATTTCATCAATGTTAGCCAGCGCAATCGCCAGGCCTTCAAGGATGTGCGCACGATCGCGCGCTTTACGCAGTTCGAAAATGGTACGACGTGTCACAACTTCACGACGGTGGCGCACGAAGGCTTCAATGATGCCTTTCAGCGTCATGATTTTCGGCTGGCCCTGATGCAGCGCCACCATGTTGATGCCGAATGACACTTGCAGCTGGGTCAGCGAGTAGAGGTTGTTGAGCACCACTTCGCCGACTGCGTCACGTTTGATCTCGATAACGATACGCATACCGTCTTTGTCGGATTCGTCACGCAAGGCGCTGATGCCTTCCACGCGCTTCTCTTTCACCAGCTCAGCGATTTTCTCGATCAGGCGTGCTTTGTTCACCTGATAAGGAATTTCATTGACGATGATAGTTTCGCGACCGGTTTTAGCGTCGGTTTCCACTTCGCCACGCGCGCGGATGTAAATCTTGCCGCGACCGGTACGATAAGCTTCTTCAATACCACGACGGCCGTTGATGAACGCAGCGGTCGGGAAATCTGGCCCGGTGATGTGTTCCATCAAGCCTTCAACGGTGATGTCTTCGTCATCGATAAATGCCAGACAGCCGTTGATCACTTCCGTTAGGTTGTGCGGTGGAATGTTGGTCGCCATACCTACGGCAATACCGGACGAACCGTTTACCAGCAGGTTAGGAATTTTAGTCGGCAGGACTTCAGGGATCTGCTCGGTGCCATCGTAGTTTGGCACGAAATCGACGGTTTCTTTTTCGAGGTCCGCCAGCAGCTCCGAAGAGATCTTCGCCATACGTACTTCGGTATAACGCATCGCTGCCGCAGAGTCGCCATCGACCGAACCGAAGTTACCCTGACCGTCAACCAGCATGTAGCGCAGGGAGAACGGTTGAGCCATACGTACGATACTTTCGTACACTGCGGAATCGCCGTGCGGGTGATATTTACCGATAACGTCACCGACCACACGGGCAGATTTTTTATAGGCTTTATTCCAGTCGTTGCCCAGTTCGCTCATGGCAAAAAGCACACGGCGGTGAACCGGCTTCAGACCATCACGTACATCGGGTAAGGCTCGGCCAACAATGACCGACATGGCGTAATCGAGGTAAGAGTTCTTTAACTCTTCTTCGATATTGACCGGTGTAATTTCTCTCGCAAGGTCGCTCATGGAGCCGCTATCCCTCTACATAATCCCGGATTTAAAGGTGCGAAAGTATATCACATAGCTTCCCTACGGTGAACGTTAACCAGGGTTTAATCCCGCTTTTCCTTCGCCTTGAGAGATGCGTTCACGCGACTTAAGCGTTTATACTGAGGGAATATTTTGTCTGGAGTGATGATTCAATGATTGAACAACCGCAGGAAAGCCGCCAGAACGTTGACCACGCCGAGATTGCCAAGTTTGAGGCCGTGGCTTCGCGTTGGTGGGATTTAGAAGGTGAATTTAAGCCGTTACACCGAATCAATCCCCTGCGCCTGGGCTGGATTGCGCAACACAGCAACGGTTTGTTTGGCAAGAAAGTGCTGGATGTCGGTTGCGGCGGCGGCATCCTCGCCGAAAGCATGGCGCGTGAAGGTGCCAACGTTACCGGCCTCGATATGGGTGCTGAACCATTAGAAGTGGCGCGTTTGCATGCATTGGAAAGCGGCATCAGCGTCGATTACGTGCAGCAAACCGTGGAAGACCACGCCGCCAGCCATGCGGGAACTTACGATGTGGTGACCTGCATGGAGATGCTGGAGCACGTGCCCGATCCACGTTCAGTGGTATTAGCTTGCGCGCAATTGGTCAAGCCGGGCGGCGAAGTGTTCTTTTCTACCATCAACCGCAATCCTAAAGCTTGGCTGCTGGCGGTATTTGGCGCGGAATATGTGATGCGTATGGTGCCGCGCGGCACGCATGACGTGAAGAAATTCATCCGCCCTGCCGAACTGCTGAACTGGGTCGATGAAACGCCACTGCGCGAAATGGGGATGATCGGCCTGCACTACAATCCGCTCACTAACCAGTTCCGTTTAGGTCGCGGTGTTGATGTGAACTATATGGTTCATACCCATCGTCAGGAGTAACCTGCACACGATAAAACTTCGGTCACCATAAATGGCGACCCTACAGATAATCGGTGCGTTTTCGTAAGGTCGCCATTTATGGTGACCTCCATCCAACAACATTTGGCTCTATCCAGATCAATTTCCTTTTAGACGCCTCCCGCCATTTTTTATACCGTAAACAGGTCACAAAAAATTCATAAGCAATTTTAGATAAGTTCGCTACTGGCGGCCTTGTCAGACCTTTTTTCGTCTAAGAAAAATCCTGAAACCTGTGAGTTGAGCAAGAAACACGCGTCTGATCATAAAGTGAAAAAAAAGTGTGGAGCGGTTGACACTAAGTGCAGGCCTTGCGGCATGGGGATCCAGGATTTTAGCCACCCCCTGAGGACGATTTTTTAGTGAAAATCAACTCTTGTTAAGAACAGATAGCTGACTAAAATACTCACCATATTGTTGTTCAAACTTCCCGCACCCCCTATATATAGTGTTTATCCACAGGCTTACTCACAACGAGCGGCTTGTGCATAGACCTTGTGCATAGATGGGGGATAAATACGTCATTCATGCATGGACAGGTAAAAACGCGACATGAACCAAAGTCTGCTCGTTACTAAACGCGATGGCCGCCAGGAGCGCATTGATCTCGACAAAATCCATCGTGTACTGGATTGGGCTGCCGAAGGACTGAACAACGTTTCAGTTTCCCAGGTTGAACTGCGCTCACACATTCAGTTTTACGATGGCATCAGAACCTCTGATATTCATGAGACCATTATCAAGGCTGCCGCAGACCTGATTTCCCGTGATGCGCCGGATTACCAATACCTGGCTGCACGCCTGGCGATCTTCCACCTGCGTAAAAAAGCTTACGGCCAGTTTGAGCCGCCGAAGCTGTACGATCAGGTGGTGAAGATGGTTGAGATGGGCAAATACGATCGCCATCTGCTGGAAGATTACAGCACTGAAGAGTTCGAGCAGATGGACGGCTTCATCGACCATTGGCGCGACATGAATTTCTCTTACGCCGCAGTTAAGCAGCTGGAAGGGAAATATCTGGTGCAGAACCGCGTCAGCGGTGAAATCTACGAAAGCGCGCAGTTCCTCTATATTCTGGTCGCCGCTTGCCTGTTCTCAGGCTATCCGCGCGAAACCCGCATGGACTACGTGAAGCGTTTCTACGATGCGATCTCCACCTTTAAGATCTCATTGCCAACGCCAATCATGTCCGGCGTGCGTACGCCAACGCGTCAGTTCAGTTCTTGCGTACTGATTGAGTGCGGCGACAGCCTCGACTCTATCAACGCGACTTCAAGCGCTATCGTGAAATACGTTTCGCAGCGCGCTGGTATCGGTATCAACGCCGGTCGTATTCGTGCGCTGGGCAGCCCGATTCGTGGCGGTGAAGCGTTCCACACCGGTTGCATTCCGTTCTACAAACACTTCCAGACCGCGGTTAAATCGTGTTCACAAGGCGGCGTGCGTGGTGGTGCAGCAACGCTGTTCTACCCGATGTGGCATCTGGAAGTTGAAAGCCTGCTGGTGCTGAAAAACAACCGCGGCGTAGAAGGCAACCGCGTGCGCCATATGGATTACGGCGTACAGATCAACAAACTGATGTATACCCGCTTGCTGAAAGGCGAAGACATCACGCTGTTCAGCCCTTCCGATGTGCCGGGCCTGTACGACGCGTTCTTCGCCGATCAAGACGAATTCGAACGTCTGTACACCAAATACGAGAAAGACGACAGCATCCGCAAACAGCGCGTGAAAGCCGTTGAACTGTTCTCACTGATGATGCAGGAACGTGCTTCAACTGGCCGTATCTACATTCAGAACGTCGATCACTGCAACACCCACAGCCCGTTTGATCCAAGCATTGCGCCAGTGCGCCAGTCCAACCTGTGCCTGGAAATCGCGCTGCCGACCAAACCGCTGAACGATGTTAACGACGAGAGTGGCGAAATCGCGCTCTGTACGCTGTCTGCGTTCAACCTCGGTGCGATCAACAGCCTTGATGATTTGGAAGAGTTGGCCACTCTGGCGGTACGTGCGCTGGATGCGTTGCTGGATTATCAGGATTACCCAATCCCGGCAGCACAACGTGGTGCTATGGGTCGTCGTACCCTGGGTATCGGCGTGATCAACTATGCGTACTACCTGGCGAAAAACGGCGTACGTTATTCTGACGGCAGCGCTAACAACCTGACGCACAAAACCTTCGAAGCGATTCAGTTCTATCTGTTGAAAGCCTCGAACGAGTTGGCGAAAGAGCAAGGTGCTTGCCCGTGGTTCAAAGAGACCACCTATTCGCAAGGCATCCTGCCGATCGATACCTATAAAAAGGATCTCGATGCGGTGTGCAGCGAGCCGCTGCATCTGGATTGGGAAGGTCTGCGTGAGTCAATCACCACGCACGGTCTGCGCAACTCAACGCTGTCTGCGCTGATGCCGTCTGAAACCTCGTCGCAGATTTCAAACGCCACCAACGGCATTGAGCCTCCGCGTGGACACATCAGCATTAAGGCCTCAAAAGACGGCATTCTACGTCAGGTGGTGCCAGAGTATGAACGCTTGAAAGATCAGTACGAACTGCTGTGGGAAATGCCGTCTAACGATGGTTACTTACAGCTGGTTGGCGTGATGCAGAAATTCATCGACCAGGCGATTTCGTCGAACACCAACTACGATCCAAGCCGCTTCGCCAATGGCAAAGTGCCGATGAAACAGTTGCTGAAAGACCTGTTGACCGCGTACAAATTTGGCGTAAAGACCCTGTATTATCAAAACACCCGTGATGGTGCGGAAGATGCGCAGGACGATATGGCCCCTTCCATTCAGGATGATGGCTGCGAAAGCGGCGCATGTAAGATCTAATCTCATCTTGTCAGGGCCGGCATTGGCCGGCCCTCTTCACTTTTGGACTCAAAATGGCTTACTCCACATTCTCGCAGAACAAGAATAACCAGCTGTTAGAACCGATGTTCTTCGGCCAGTCAGTCAACGTTGCCCGTTTCGATCAGCAGAAATATGACATCTTTGAAAAGCTGATTGAAAAGCAGCTGTCCTTCTTCTGGCGTCCAGAAGAAGTTGACGTTTCACGCGATCGTATCGATTACCAGGCGCTGCCGGATCACGAGAAACACATCTTCATCAGCAACCTGAAGTATCAGACGCTGCTGGATTCAATTCAGGGACGCAGCCCGAATGTGGCGCTGCTGCCGCTGATTTCTATCCCGGAACTGGAAACCTGGATTGAAACCTGGGCGTTCTCTGAGACCATCCATTCACGCTCTTACACGCATATTATTCGTAATATCGTCAACGATCCGGCGGTGGTGTTTGACGATATCGTTACCAACGAGCAGATTCTGGCGCGCGCGGAAGACATCTCTAAGTACTACGATGACCTGATCGAGATGACCAGCTACTGGCATCTGCTGGGCGAAGGTACGCATCAAGTCAACGGCAAAACCGTCACCGTTAACCTGCGCGCGCTGAAGAAGCAGTTGTACATCTGCTTGATGAGCGTCAATGCGCTGGAAGCGATTCGTTTCTACGTCAGCTTCGCCTGTTCATTTGCTTTTGCCGAGCGCGAGCTGATGGAAGGTAACGCCAAAATCATCAAACTGATCGCACGCGATGAAGCGCTGCACCTGACCGGCACCCAGCATATGCTGAACCTGCTGCGCACCGGTGAAGACGATCCAGAGATGAAAGAGATCGCCGCAGAATGCCGTGATGAGTGCTTCGAGCTGTTTAAGAAAGCCGCCGAGCAGGAAAAAGAGTGGGCGGATTATCTGTTCAGCGGCGGCTCGATGATTGGCCTGAACAAAGACATTCTGTGCCAGTACATCGAGTACATCACTAACATCCGCATGCAAGCGGTTGGCCTTGATCTGCCATTCCAGACGCGTTCAAACCCTATTCCATGGATCAATTCATGGCTGGTTTCCGATAACGTGCAGGTTGCACCGCAGGAAGTTGAAGTCAGTTCATATCTGGTTGGTCAGATTGATTCTGAAGTAGGTGAAGACGATTTCGACGGCTTCCAGCTGTAATCATGAATCGTTCTGTTGTTATTCTGCGTAGCTCTGGCTCGAGGCTGGAGTGCGCAGAAGATCATCCCAATCTGCTGACCACCTTAGAAGCCAACAATGTCTGTGTTGAGTTTCAATGCCGTGAAGGTTATTGCGGTTCTTGCCGCATGCGTCTGCTGAAAGGCGAAGTGGCTTATGCAGAAACCCCGTTGGCGTTTGTGCAGCAAGGCGAGATTTTGCCGTGCTGCTGTCGCGCCAAAGGGGAGATTGAGATCGAGCTGTAAGTTGCAGGTTGCCTGACGCGGCAACCTGCCATTCTGTTAGCTTTTCACCGTTTCCAGTATTTCAATCCAACCGTGCCCGGTACTGACTTCGCTGCCATGCAGCCAGCGGCGCAGCATATTCATCGCCATCATCGCCACTACTTTCTGCCGCGTCTCGACGTTATGACGTCCATGCACGAACTTCACGCGCTGACCCCAACTCGCTTCCGGCGTGTGCAAAGCAATCGCTACTTCACCATCGACTAAATTCCCGACCGATAGCGCCAAAACAGTGCCGTGATGGGCTGCCAGATCGCGCGTGCGCGTTACTTGGGCTTCTAACGCTTCATCGTGTGCAGGTAATATTTCTGCGCCGCTCAACGGCACTTCAGCAGACGCTAGTTGCCAGTTAAGCAAACCCGCAGTGAACTGCTCACTGATGGCCAAACGGAAACCGCGTTGCTGTAACTCACCTGCCAGCAACGCCGGTAAACCTTCGGTGCCTTGGAAGATGGTGCATTCTGCCAACAACAGTTTCACCTGCTGCCAGGCTTGTTCCATCGCCACACGTTGGCTTGCCGGTCCGGTGAGTTTGATCTCGATAATCGGCATTGATGAGCGATAGCCCATCACTGCGCCTTCTGGCAACGCGAGCGGCTCCAACTCGGCGGCGATATCGCTTTCACCGCGACCAAAGGTGGTCAAGCGCAAACACAGCGGCGGTTCAGGCAGTTCAAAACGCGCCTTAAGGCGTGGAATGATCTCCTGCTCGACCATCACTTTAAATTCCGACGGCACGCCCGGCGTGAAGAAAATCCAGCAGCGATTGAGTTGCAGCGCAAAGCCGCAGGCGGTGCCGACCGGATTATCCAGCATTTCGGCATTCGCCGGGATTTCAGCTTGTTTGCGGTTGCTCGGCGCCATGATGCGTCCCCGGCTGGCAAACCAGGCTTCCATTTTTTCCAGCCACGCCTGTTGAATCACCAATTCAGTGCCACAGGCGTTTGCGGCGGCTTGAGCACTGAGATCGTCGCTGGTTGGCCCCAGGCCGCCATTGACGATCAGCACATCAGCAACCTGACTGCGACTTTGCAAAGCCTCCACCAGCGATGACATCGCATCACCGACCGTGCTGCGGCTGGTCATGGGTAAACCGTTCTGGAACAGCACATCAGCTAGCCATGCGGCGTTGGTATCAACAATCTGCCCATGTAACACTTCATCGCCCGTTGAGAGCATTTCTACACGTATCACGTTGCGTTCTCCTTGAGTCCCTGTCGCTTTACTGTAGGAAGTGCCCAGGCGAAACACAATCGCGGATGATGCGAAACAAGGAATTGGTGGGAATTGAAACAGCGAAAGGGGGATGAGCGAGGATTCGGGCGCGGAATATCGCGCCCGTTGCAACTTAGCGTCGAGCCAGCAGTAAACCGACAAACAAGCCAGCGGCGGCACCAATGCCAATCCCCTGCCACGGTTTTTCATGCACGTAATCATCGGCGCGATACGCGGCGTTTTTGGCGCGATAGTAATAGCTGTCCGATGCCTGGCTCACGCGAGATTTTACGTCTTCCAGCGCTTGCTCAGCTTTGAGTTTCAGTTCGATATATTTCTGATCGGCGGGATCGCCTGAAGCGCGAAGCACTTCTTCCAGCGTTTCCGTCAGCAGCGCCAGGTCGTCATCAAGGCGTGATTCAAATTGATCTGAAGATGACACTATGTAGTTCCTCCATGTTCGTAACGCGTTGTGGTTTAACTATAGTCATTAATTCCAGTTTTGCTGGCGGGCGTTAACCAGGAATTCACCGAGTTTCACGGCTCTCAATGCAAAGTTATGTTATCCGCACACCAGCAACGCGAAATCTGCTTCGCTTATTTGATTAATCTGATAAATTTTCCGCAGACTGAATTTTTTATTTCCACGACTGTCGTAACCCCCTGTAGTCAGACGTTTCTCGTCTTACGAGAGTCAAAATACACCCGAGCAGCTAAGGATTAGATTTCCGGCATGAATCGTAGAAAATTTATGAAAGCGTCCATGGCCCTCTCCGCAGTAAGCGGCATGACGGGTCTCTCCACGCTGTTTGCACAGTCCGCCTGGGCCGATGATGGTATCGCCGACGGAGCCGCGGTGCGCTTCGATTTCGACTCACTGAAAAAGAAAGCGTCTGCGTTGGCAAAACAGCCCTGGGGCGGCGCACCCGGCGCCCTGCCCGACACGTTGGCCAATCTGACCCCGCAGGCCTACAACGAAATTCAGTACGATGCCAATCACTCGCTGTGGAATAACATCGCCGATCGCCAGCTTGATGTGCAGTTCTTCCACGTGGGAATGGGCTTCAAACGCCGTATTCGCATGTTCTCCGTTGATGCAGATAGTCGTGAAGCGCGTGAGATTCACTTCCGCCCTGAGCTGTTTAACTACAACAACGCCAACGTTGATACCAAGCAATTAATCGGTAAAACCGATCTTGGCTTTGCCGGTTTCCGCGCGTTCAAAAAGCCGGAACTGGCGCGTCGCGATATCGTCTCCTTCCTCGGCGCGAGCTACTTCCGCGCGGTGGACGAGACCTTCCAATATGGCTTGTCCGCGCGTGGCGTGGCGGTAAACACCTTTAGCAACGGCAAAGAAGAGTTCCCAGACTTCACCGCCTTCTGGTTTGAAACGCCGAAAGCCGACGACACCACTTTTGTGGTTTACGCCTTGCTGGATGGCGCGAGCATCACCGGCGCGTACAAATTCACCATTCACTGCGAAGAAAAACGCGTGGTGATGGAAGTGGAAAACCATCTGTTTGCCCGTAATGAAATTCGCCAGCTTGGCATCGCGCCAATGACCAGCATGTTCAGCTGCGGCACCAACGAGCGCCGCATGTGCAACACCTACCATCCGCAAATTCACGATTCCGATCGTCTGGCGATGTGGACCGGTGAAGGCGAGTGGATTGCGCGCCCGCTAAATAATCCACAGCGTTTGCAGTTCAACGCCTATCAGGACGAGAACCCACGTGGTTTCGGCCTGTTGCAGTTGGATCACGACTTCAAGAATTACCAGGATGTGATTGGTTGGTACGACAAACGTCCAAGTCTTTGGGTTGAGCCGATTGGTAAATGGGGCAAAGGCGCCATCAATGTGATGGAGATTCCCACCACCGGTGAAACGCTGGATAACGTGGTGTGCTTCTGGCAGCCATCAGAACCGGTGAAAGCCGGCAGCGAATTCAACTTCCAGTACAAACTGTATTGGAGCCAGTTGCCGCCAGTGCGCAGCGGCTTGGCACGCGTCGATGCTACTCGCACCGGTATTGGCGGCTTCCCGGAAGGTTGGGCGCCAGGCGAACACTTCCCGGATACGTGGTGCCGTCGCTTTGCCATTGATTTCGTGGGGGGCGATTTGAAAGCCGCTGCACCGAAAGGCATTGAGCCGGTGATCACCGTTTCTAGCGGTACCTTTAAGCAGGTTGAGATTCTCTACGTCGAGCCGCTAAACGGTTATCGCATCCTGTTTGACTGGTATCCAAACAGCGACTCGACTAAGCCAGTCGATATGCGTCTGTTCTTGCGTACCAAGGACGAGACGCTGAGTGAAACCTGGTTGTATCAGTACTTCCCGCCACCGCCAGATCAGCGTAAATACGTTGATGACCGGCAGATGACGCCGGGCTAAGCCTAACGGCGAGGAGCGATCCTCGCCGTTATTGTTTCTGCATGCCGATATGCGGAATCTCGTCTTCGAGATACACGTCGGTGACCGCTTTGAATCCCAACCGACCATAGAATCCTTCCAGATGTGCCTGCGCGGAAAGATAGATGGCTTGATCTGGCCAATGCTGTTCGCAACTCTCTAACGCCTGTTCCATTAGGCGATAGCCTAACTTCAAGCCGCGTGCTTCTTCAGAAACAATCACTCGGCCAATCAACACCGGCGAATCCTCATGCACTGGCGTCAGTACACGCGCATAGGCCAACAGTTTGCCATCGAGAAAGCCCAGAATGTGGCGGTTATCCGCCGCTAAATCCTGCCCATCAATGTCTTGATACGGGCAATTCTGTTCCACGATGAACACCTGATTACGCAATGCCAGCAAAGTATAAAGCTGCTGTGCGGTCAATTGACTGTGATGGCAATCTAGCCAAATCATTTCCATGATGATTCCCGGTGTGAGCGAAAAAAAGATCCCGTGAGAATACCACAGTGCCAAAACGCAACTGTGATTTGCCCGATTTTAGGCAAAAAAAATCAGGCACGGAGGCCTGATTTTGTTGGTGAAGCGTTTGTGAATTACATCAGCGGTTGAGCCATCTGCACCAGCGAGATCAGCGGCTGCGGATAGACACCAAGCAGCAGCACCAGAATCGCGGAAATCAGCACCACCACACCACCGGCGGTAAACGCCCAGTTGGCTGGCGTATCGCGGTTGTGCAGTTCTGGCGGGCTGAGGTACAGGCTGACGGTAACGCGCAGATAGTAGTAAAGACCAATCGCACTTCCGGCCACCACCGCGCCAGTCAACCACCACAGATGCGCGTTCACACCGGAAGCAATCACGTAGAACTTACCAATGAAGCCGAGCGTCATCGGGATACCCGCCAGCGACAGCATCATCACAGTCATTACCGCTGACAGAATCGGACGATGCCAGAACAGGCCACGGTACGAATACAGCGTATCCGCATCTGGACCACGGTACGGGCTCGACATCAGGCTAACCACACCGAAGGCACCCAAGCTGCTGAACAGGTAACCTGCCAGATAGACACCGGCGGTTTCCAGCGACAGCTGATGGGTTTTCACCGCAATCAACGCCACCAGCAGATAACCCAAGTGCGCGATAGACGAGTAACCCAGCAGACGTTTGATGTTGCTCTGCGAGATTGCCATCAGGTTACCGAACAGAATCGAGGCAAAGGCAATCACACCCAATACGGTGCGCACCGCTTCGCTGTCGGTCACTGGCGCGTACATGAACAAACGCATGATTACGCCGAAGATGGCAATTTTACTCGCGGTCGCCAGGAAGGTTGAAACTGGCGCTGGCGCACCTTGGTACACGTCTGGCGTCCACAGATGGAACGGCACCAGCGACAGCTTGAAGCCGAGGCCGATAATCATCATGCCGAGACCCAGCAGCAACAACGGCTGTTGGATCATGCTGTCGCTCAGGCTTTTGCCCAACTGCACAAAGCTCAAGCTACCGGAATCCGCATAAATCAGCGCAATACCGAACAACAGGAACGAAGAGGCTGCAGCCGACAGGATGGTGTATTTCAGTGACGCTTCCAGAGAACGTTTCTGGCGGAAGGCGTAACCAATCAAGCCAAACAGCGGCAGCGACAGCAATTCGATACCAATGAACAACGCTGCCAGATGATTCGCGCTCGCCAGCACAATGCCGCCGAGTGCCGCAATCAGCACCAGCAAGTAGAACTCATCTTTGTTGTCTGGGAAGCCAGCCAACCACGGATAAGCAAAGGTACAGGTTGCGAGGCTCGCTAGCACCACCAGCGCGGTATAGAACATCGAATAGGCATCAACGCGCAGCAACGGCGTGACATCCATTGCTCCGGCCTGGCCAACAAACCACAGAGAAAACAGCGCAAGGTTAAGTCCGATCACCGTCAGCGTGGCATTAACAAAGTGATTGCGTCGCCACGCAATGGACAGCATCACCACCACCACCGTCAATCCGACGATCAACAGCGGCAGTAACGCGATCAGATGTTGAGGAGTTATTGTCATGGCGAATTACGGCCTTGTAGTTGAAATTGAAGCGGTAAACCACTGCTGAATATTGCTCATCGCAGCATGGGATGTGTCGAGGATTGGCTGCGGATAAATCCCCAGCAGCACCAACAACACCACCAATACGCCGATAGTCAGGAACTCACGCGGTGACATGCCTGGCAGCGGATCTTTCGATTTCGCTTCGCCGTAATAGGCGCGCTGCATCATGATCAAGGAGTAAACCGAAGCAAACACCAGACCGAAGGTGGCAATCACGATAGTGACAGGAACAACCTGGAAGCTTCCGGTCAGAATCATGAATTCGCCGACAAAGTTACCGGTGCCCGGCATACCGAGGTTGGCAACCGCGAAGAACAGCGACAGGCCCGGAATCCACTTAATGCGCGACCACAAGCCGCCCATCTGACGCAAATCACGCGTATGCAGACGCTCATACAGCTGACCACATAAGATGAACAGTGCCGCCGCAGACAGACCGTGCGCAATCATCTGAATCACCGCGCCCTGGAATGCCAGTTGGCTGCCGGTGTAGATGGCAATCAGCACGAAGCCCATGTGCGAAATCGAGGTGTAAGCAATCAGGCGTTTGATATCGAACTGCGAG
The DNA here is from genome assembly GCF_059412405.1 of Pantoea sp. CFCC18179. Lineage (NCBI taxonomy): Bacteria > Pseudomonadati > Pseudomonadota > Gammaproteobacteria > Enterobacterales > Erwiniaceae > Pantoea > Pantoea sp. CFCC18179. Next base: position 799,977 of record NZ_JBNBPM010000001.1, read on the forward strand.
AACGCCATCCATGCGCCGTAGAAGATGCCGATCAGGCCAAGGCCCATTGCAATCGGTGCAAACTCAGCTGACGCGTTCGGGAACAGCGGCAAGCTAAAGCGCAACAAGCCGTAAGCCGCGGTTTTCAGCAAAATCCCTGCGAGGTCAACCGAACCGGCGGTTGGCGCCTGGCTATGTGCATCGGGCAACCAACCGTGCAACGGCACCACTGGCATTTTCACCGCGAAGGCGATGAAGAAGCCCAACATCAGCAGGTATTCAACGTTATGCGACATTGGCGTTTTCAGCAGCTCTTCGTAGCTGAAAGTCCACACGCCAGTGGCGTTGTAGTGCACGAACACCAGCGCCAGGATGGCGATCAACATGATCAGACCAGACGCCTGGGTATAGATGAAGAACTTGGTGGCCGCTGAGATACGGGTTTTACCGTCTGAGGCTTTGTGACCCCACAGTGCGATGAGGAAGTACATCGGCACCAGCATCATTTCCCAGAAGAAGAAGAACAGGAACATGTCGATGGAGAGGAACACGCCAATCACACCACCGAGGATCCACATCAGGTTGAGGTGGAAGAAGCCCTGATACTTCTCAATTTCGTTCCAGGAACACAGCACCGCCATCAGGCCAAGCAGACCCGTCAGCACCACCATCAGCAGTGACAAACCGTCAATCGCCAGATGGAAGTTAATGCCGAAACGTGGAATCCACGGTACAGAGAAGGTGGACTGCCACTGCGGAATGCCCGCAGCCTGAGTCAATGAGTAGCCTCCCTGCAACCACAATTGCAGGCCCAACGCCAAAGTCAGACCCATGGTAATCATGGCGATCCAGCGTGGCACTTTCGCACCGAGGCGTTCTGCTAACCAGCAGAGCAAGCCCCCGACGAAGGGGATAATTATGAGCCAAGGTAATAACACGGCGAACTTCCCTTTTTATTGCCTTACTTCAGGCAATTTTTGACATTCTAATTGGGCGAGCGAACCCGCCCCGCTCATCAATCTTTAAATCACCAGCAACAGTGCCAGCACCACTACCGCACCAACACTCATTGAAGCCACATACCAGCGCAGATAGCCGTTTTCGCTGACGATCAAACCTTTGTTACCAATGCGCGAGATCAGCGCTGGCAAGTTCATCAGTGAATTCAGCGGATCGCTTTTCAGCAGCCAGGCAATGCCGAGATAAGGTTTTACAAACACCTTGTCATACAGCCAGTCGAAGCCCCAAGCTGCAAACCACCATGTGCCGAAGAAACGACCCGGCGCACTGTTGGCAATGCTGGTAACCAGTTGGCGTTTGCCCAGCCACAGCGCTGCGGCAATCAGAATACCGACGATAGCGACCACGCCAGAAGTGATTTCCAGCGCCACTTTGCCCTCTTCACCAAATTCATTTTGCGGCAACACGCCCGCCAGCGGCGGAGTAATCAACGCACCAATGAAGGTTGAGAGCACCAGCAGCACAATCAGTGGCAGATGGTGAGTGATGCCTTTACCGGCATGCGCATGAATTTTCTCTTCACCGTGGAACACAATGAAGATCATGCGGAAGGTGTAGATCGAGGTGAGGAATGCACCCACCAGACCCGCAACCATCAGATTGATATGGCCATTCGCCAGCGCACCGAACAAGATCTCATCTTTACTGTAGAAACCAGCGGTGATGATTGGCAGTGCTGCCAGCGCCGCGCCACCCACGAGGAAGCAGACGTACACCAGCGGAATGCTTTTACGCAGACCACCCATTTTGAAGATGTTCTGCTCGTGATGGCAGGCAAGAATGACCGAGCCTGAAGAGAGGAACAGCAGTGCTTTAAAGAACGCATGCGTCATCAGGTGGAAAATCGCCGCGTCCCATGCCTGCACGCCGAGTGCGAGGAACATGTAGCCGATCTGACTCATGGTTGAGTAAGCCAGCACGCGTTTGATGTCGGTTTGCACCAGTGCAGCAAAACCGGCCAGCACCAAGGTTACCGCGCCGACGATACCCACCAAATGCAGCACTTCTGGCGTCAGCAGGAACAGACCATGTGTGCGCGCAATCAGATACACACCCGCGGTTACCATGGTTGCGGCGTGGATCAGTGCAGAAACCGGCGTTGGACCCGCCATCGCATCTGCCAACCAGGTTTGCAACGGCAGTTGCGCTGATTTACCCACCGCACCGCCCAACAGCATCAGGGTTGCCCACTGCAACATGTGGTTGTCGGCAGCAAAGTGCGCCGGTGCCAGCTCGACCAGTTCACGGAAGTTCAGCGTGCCCAGCTCGTTGTAGAGGATGAACAATGCAAATGCGAGGAACACATCACCCACACGGGTGATGATGAACGCTTTCATTGCGGCTTTACCGTTCTCTGGATTGCTGTAGTAGAAGCCAATCAGCAGATATGAGCACAAGCCCACGCCTTCCCAGCCGAGATACATCAGCATCAGGTTATCGGCCAGCACCAACACTACCATGCTCGCGATGAACAGGTTGGTGTAAGCGAAGAAGCGCGAATAACCCTCTTCACCACGCATGTACCATGAAGCGAACATGTGGATGAAGAAGCCGACGCCAGTGACCACAGACAGCATGGTCAGCGACAAGCCATCCAACACCAAATTAACTTTGATGTTGAAGGTGCCAACGTGAATCCACGTCCACAATGCTTGCGTAAACGGCTGCTGGCCCTGGCTGAAGAAGTCAACACCAACAAAGATGGTGGTGAGTGCGGCTAAACCGACCGAACCCATACCAACGGCTGCCGACAGGTTCTCCGACCAGCGACCGCGTGAAAACGCCAATAGCAAGAAGCCAATCAGCGGAAATAATACGGTTAAATAGAGAAGATTCATCCGCGCATCTCGCTCACTGTGTCAATGTTCAGCGTCTGACGACGACGATAGAGCTGGAGCAACAGCGCCAGACCAATACTCGCTTCCGCCGCCGCAAGGCTGATTGCCAGGATGTACATCACCTGACCATCCGCTTGTCCCCAATAACTGCCCGCCACCACCAGCGCTAACGCTGAGGCATTGATCATGATTTCGAGGCCAATCAGCATAAACAGGATGTTACGACGCAGTACCACGGAGGTGAGGCCGAGAACAAACAGCACAGCGGCCAGAATCAAGCCGTGTTGTAACGGGATCATGCGTGATCCTCCTTATTCGCTTGCGCATCAGCGGCGCGATTACTCAGCACTTCGCCGTGACGCTCTTCACGTCCAATATGGAAGGCCACAACCAGGCCCGCGAGCAGCAGCATTGAAGCCAGCTCAACCGCCAGAACGTAAGGACCAAACAAGCTAATGCCCACCGCTTTCGCATCGATAACGGTGCCATCGATACCCTGATCGGTTGCAGTGCTGATGGCATAAATCATCACTGCCAGCAACAGCAACGAGACAATACCCGGTCCGACCCACAATGACGGTTTCAGCCACTCACGCTCTTGATCCTGCTGGGTTTTGCCCAGGTTCAGCATCATCACCACGAACACGAACAGCACCATAATGGCACCCGCGTAGACGATGATTTCCAGCGCACCGGCAAAATAAGCGCCCATGGAGAAGAACACGCCAGCAATCGACAGTAGCGAAACAATCAGGTACAGCAGCGCATGTACCGGATTGGTGTGCGTGATGACGCGCAATGTCGTCAGCACCGCCACCAGTCCGCAAAGATAAAACGCAAATTCCATACCTGGCTCCTTAAGGTAACAACCCTTTGACGTCGATTGGCTTGGCTTCGTTTTCCGCTTCGCCCTTCTCTTTTCCGTCGATCGCCATACCAGCCATACGATAGAAGTTGTATTCCGGATATTTACCCGGACCAGAAATCAGCAGGTCCTGCTTCTCGTACACCAGATCCTGACGCTTGAACTCACCCAGTTCGAAATCGGGAGTCAACTGAATCGCGGTAGTCGGGCAAGCCTCTTCACACAATCCGCAGAAGATGCAGCGCGAGAAGTTGATGCGGAAGAATTCCGGATACCAACGTCCATCCTGCGTCTCTGCTTTTTGCAGCGAGATACAGCCCACTGGGCATGCTACTGCACATAAGTTACAGGCAACGCAACGCTCTGCACCGTCTGGATCGCGCGTCAGCACAATACGACCACGGTAACGCGGCGGCAGATAAACCGGCTCTTCCGGATACATTTGGGTTTCGCGCTTGGCGAAGGCATGCATGCCTATCATCCAGATACTGCGCACTGTCGTGCCGAAGCCTACGACAATATCTTTTAAAGTCATCTCAATGTCCCTTACTGCGCGGTGGACAGAATCACTGCGGCGGTCGCCAGCAGGTTCAACAGCGTCAACGGCAGACACACTTTCCAGCCGAACGACAGCACCTGGTCATAGCGTGGACGCGGCAACGCAGCACGAATCAGGATAAACATCACCATAAAGAACGCCGTTTTCAGGGCGAACCAGATGAATGGCGGCAAGAACGGACCGTGCCAGCCACCGAAGAACAGCGTCACAATCAACGCTGAAACGGTGGTGATTGCCACGTATTCACCAACGAAGAACAGGCCGAATTTCATACCGGCATATTCGATGTGGTAACCGTCGGCCAGTTCCTGCTCGGCTTCTGGTTGGTCAAATGGGTGACGGTGACAAACCGCGACACCGGCGATGCAGAAGGTTACGAAGCCGAAGAACTGAGGAATGATGTTCCACAGATGCGCCTGGCTTTCGACGATGGCGTTGAGGTTAAACGAACCCGCTTGCGCTACCACACCCATCAATGACAGACCGAGGAACACTTCGTAGCTCAGCGTCTGCGCGGAAGCACGCATCGCACCTAACAGCGAGTATTTGTTGTTACTGGACCAACCGGCAAACAGCACCGCGTAAACTGCCAAACCCGCCATCATCAGGAAGAACAACAGACCGATGTTCAGGTCTGTGACCATCCAAGTTGGAGAAACCGGGACAATGGCAAACGCCAGCAGCAGCGATACAAAGGCGATAACTGGCGCCAGTGTAAAGATGAAGCGGTCGGTAAATGGCGGAACCCAGTCCTCTTTAAAGAACATTTTGATCATGTCTGCTGCTAATTGCAGCGAGCCGCCCCAACCTACGCGGTTCGGCCCATAACGGTTCTGCCACAAGCCGAGCAGACGACGCTCGGCGAAACTCATGAAGGCACCACAAGCCACTACCACCAGCAGGATAACAATTGCCTTAACCACCTGGAGGATGATGTCGATAACGTCCGGTGTCAGCCAACTCATTGCGCAGCCTCCTGCAGTTTGTCAATTTGCGCGCCTGAGAGGAACGGAGGAACGCCTGGCATACCGAGCGGTAATCCGACCTGCCCTGCTTGCAGAGAAGCCGAGAAACGCACCGGCAAGTGCAGCGTTTCACCAGCACACAACAGCTCAACTGACGCGCCATTGTTCACGCCCAATTTCTCCGCATCAGCCGGGTTAATCACCAAGGTCGCCGGTGACATACGCTGCTGGAAGGTTGGAGAACGCTGCGTCATCTCCTCGCTACCAAACAATTGGTAGTAAGGTGCAACACGCCACTGGCTGCCTTCCACGAAGCTTTCTGGAATCGCGGTGAACCAAGGCAGAGAGCGATCGCTGGCTTCAAACAGACGTACACCTGGATCGCCATGACGCAGTTTGCCACCGACTTCCGCCTGGAATTTGTTCCATGCTTGCGGTGAGTTCCAACCTGGCGCCCAGGCAAATGGAATCTGCGAACGTGGTGCGTTTGGCTGGTTGTTACCTTCCATCGAGAAGGCAAACATGGTGTCGTTATCTTGCGGCTGACGCGGTTCGTGCACGCTAATGTTGGCACGCATCGCAGTACGGCCACTGTTGCGATGCGGTGAACGCGACAGTTTTTGCCCACGAATACGGAAGCTGGCATCTGGCGCAGCATCTTTAATGCCTTTCAGTTGTGGCAGCGCCGCAACCGTGGCATCGATAACGTGATCCAGCAGCGTCCAGTCAATTTGACGACTTTCCACCGCGCTGTGCAGCGAATGCAGCCAGCGCCAGCTTTCCAGCATCACAACGCTGTCATCGTAATAAGATGGATCGTAAACTTGGAAGAAGCGCTGTGCACGACCTTCATGGTTAATTGAAGTACCATCACTCTCCGCAAAACTCGCGGTTGAAAGCACTAAACCGGCTTTCTCCAGCGTGGCGGTGCGCTGATGATCAACCACAATCACATGTGCGGTGTTGTGCAACGCCGCATCAATCGTGGCTTTTGGCGCGTGACGATAGAGATCGTTCTCTAACACCACCAGCGCATCAGCTTCGCCTTTATCCAGCTGATCCAGCACGCTATCCAGCGTTTGACCGCCCATCAAGCCCAGACCAAAGCTGTTTGCAGCGCCCGCCAGCAAGGTAATGCCGACGTCCGCGCCACGCGCTTTCAATGCTTTCGCCACGTTAGCGGCGGCTTCAATCATGGCGGTGCTACCAGAATGCGTACCGGAGATGATCAACGGTTTTTTCGCACCTGCCAGCGCCTGAACAACCACATCCAATTTGCCGTTCAGTTTGCTGTCGAAACCGCTTACCGCTGGCGCGCTTTCATCCAGCGCATTGGCAATCGCAAAGCCAAGACGCGCCTGATCTTCAACCGGTGCGCGATAGCTCCACGCTGCGATGTCATCCAAACGGGTTTCATCAACGTTGGTCACGAACAGCGGATGTTTAGCATGCTGGCCGATATTCAGGATCGCCGCGATTTGCCAGTCAGCGACTTTTTGCGCTGCGGCCATCTCACGTGCTTTACCTTTTACCGCCTGGCGCACAGACAACGCGACGCGCGCGCCGACTTGAGTCAGATCTTCACCCAACACCAGCACCGCATCGTAGCTTTCAATCTCGCGCAGCGATGGCGTGTAGATACCGCCGTCTTGCAGCACTTGCAGCATCAGTTCAACGCGAGCTTGCTCACCGGCTGGCATGCCGGTTGAGAAGTTTTCAGCGCCAACCAACTCACGCAGCGCGAAGTTGCTTTCAATGCTGGCGCGCGGTGAACCGATACCGATGACTTTTTTTGCACTACGCAGCACATCAGCCGCCGCGTTGACCGCTTGTTCAGCATTCAAGCTGATCCAATCATTGCCGCGCAGTTGGACTGGGTGACGAGGACGGTCTTTGCGATTGACGTAGCCGTAACCAAAACGGCCGCGATCGCAAAGGAAGTAGTGGTTTACGCTGCCGTTGTAACGGTTTTCGATGCGACGCAATTCGCCATAACGTTCGCCTGGGCTGGTGTTACAACCCACGCTGCACTGCTGGCAAATGCTCGGCGCGAACTGCATATCCCATTTACGATTATAACGTTCGGAGTGCGTTTTATCAGTGAATACGCCAGTCGGGCAAATTTCAACCAGGTTACCGGAGAACTCGCTTTCCAGCGTGCCGTCTTCCGTACGACCGAAGTAAACGTTGTCATGCGCGCCATAAACGCCCAAATCTGTGCCGTCGGCATAATCTTTGTAGTAACGCACGCAGCGATAACAGGCGATGCAGCGGTTCATTTCGTGGGAGATGAACGGGCCGAGATCCTGGTTCTGGTGGGTGCGTTTGGTGAAGCGGTAGCGACGGAAACTGTGTCCGGTCATTACCGTCATATCTTGCAGATGGCAGTTACCGCCCTCTTCGCATACTGGACAGTCATGCGGGTGGTTGGTCATCAGCCATTCCACCACGCTTTCACGAAACTCTTTCGCTTCGCCATCGTCGATGGAAATAAAGGTGCCGTCTGACGCTGGCGTCATGCAGGACATGACAAGGCGACCGCGCGTATCTTCGGCATTCTGGAATTGCTTCACCGCACACTGGCGGCAGGCCCCTACGCTTCCCAGCGCCGGATGCCAGCAAAAATAAGGAATATCAAGGCCCAGAGAAAGACACGCCTGTAGCAGGTTGTCCGCTCCGTTCACATCATATTCTTTACCGTCTACATGGATTGTAGCCATAGTGAACATGCTTCCGTAAGGCTCGCCCTAAGACGAGCGTTAAACATCTAATTCTTTCCCCCAAGCCCTTACGGCTCAGGGTGAGTTCCGTGTACGGCGGCTGATTACCAGCGCGCTTTCAGCAGGTTCGGCTGAATACCGCCGATGGCTCGGGTATTGCCAAATACCTGCGGCGCAATGCCAGCTTCAAACTCTTCACGGAAATATTTAATCGCGCTCTGCAATGGCTCAACGGCGCCCGGTGCATGGGCACAGAAGGTTTTGCCTGGACCGAGCTGACGGCAAAGTTGCTGCAAGGTTTCGATATCACCCGGCTGACCTTTCTTCTGCTCCAGCGCACGCAAGATCTTCACGCTCCACGGCAAGCCATCACGACATGGCGTACACCAACCGCAGGATTCACGCGCAAAGAACTCTTCCAGATTACGCACCAGCGAAACCATGTTGATCTCGTGATCGACCGCCATTGCTAACGCCGTACCTAAACGGCTACCGGCTTTACCAATACTGGCAAATTCCATCGGCAGATCGAGGTGCTGATCGGTCAGGAAGTCAGTTCCTGCACCACCTGGCTGCCAGGCTTTGAATTTCAAGCCATCGCGCATGCCACCGGCATAATCCTCAAGGATTTCACGTGCGGTAGTACCAAACGGCAACTCCCACACACCAGGATTTTTCACGCGGCCGGAAAAGCCCATCATCTTGGTGCCAGTGTCTTCGCTGGTAGAGATGTTTTTGTACCAATCAACACCGTTCAGGAAGATAGCCGGTACGTTCGACAGCGTTTCCACGTTGTTGACGCAGGTTGGCTTGCCCCATACGCCTGCGCTCGCCGGGAAAGGCGGCTTGGAACGTGGGTTGGCGCGACGACCTTCCAGTGAGTTAATCAGTGCGGTTTCCTCACCGCAGATGTAGCGGCCCGCACCGGTGTGAACGATCAGTTCAAAATCAAAACCGGTGCCGAGAATATTTTTGCCGAGGAAACCGGCTTCGGTGGCTTCAGCAATCGCGCGACGCAGATTAACTGCCGCTTCGATGTACTCCCCACGCAGGAAGATGTAACCACGATAGGCTTTCAATGCGAATGCACTGATCAGCATGCCTTCCACTAACTGGTGCGGCAATTGCTCCATCAACAAGCGGTCTTTGTAAGTACCCGGCTCCATTTCATCGGCGTTACACAGCAGGTAACGGATGTTCATGGATTCGTCTTTCGGCATCAGGCTCCATTTCAGGCCGGTGTTAAAGCCTGCACCACCGCGTCCTTTCAGACCGGAGTCTTTGACCGCCGCGACGATCTCGTCCTGGCTGAACTCTTTCAATGCTTTTTGCGCACCGACGTAGCCGTTTTTGCTGCGATATTCATCAATCCACACCGGCTGCTTGTCGTCGCGCAGACGCCAGGTCAGTGGATGGGTTTCGGCAGCACGAATGATCTGTTTAATGGTCATTGATACTGCTCCAGCAAGTTGGCGATGCCCTCTGGCGTCAGATGAACGTGGGTATCTTCATCCACCATCATGGTTGGGCCTTTATCGCAGTTACCTAAACAGCAGGTTGGTAGCAAGGTAAAACGGCCATCGGCAGTGGTTTGACCCGGTTTGATGTTGAGCTTCTGCTCCAGCGCATCCTGGATGCCCTGATAACCGGTGATGTGACACACCACGCTGTCACAGTAACGAATTACGTGACGGCCAACCGGCGTGCGGTAGATCTGACTATAGAAAGTCGCCACACCTTCAACATCGCTGGCAGGAATACCAAGCACATCGGCAATGGCGTTGATCGCGCCATCCGGCACCCAACCACGCTGTTTCTGCACGATCTTCAACGCTTCAATCGAAGCGGCGCGCGCATCTTCATAGTGGTGCTTTTCGTGTTCGATAGCGTGGTGCTCGGCCTCGCTCAGCACAAAGACCTCAGTTGGGTCGATGGTGTGAATAGCAATTTTTTGATCGTGCATAATTAGCGGTCCACGTCTGACATAACAAAATCGATACTACCGAGGTAAACGATCAAGTCGGATACCAGGCTGCCGCGGATTACCGAAGGAATCTGCTGCAGATGCGGGAAGCTCGGCGTACGCACGCGGGTGCGGTAGCTCATGGTGCTGCCATCGCTGGTCAGGTAGTAACTGTTGATCCCTTTGGTCGCCTCAATCATCTGGAAAGATTCGTTAGCCGGCATGACCGGGCCCCACGAAACCTGCAAGAAGTGGGTGATCAGGGTTTCAATATGTTGCAGCGTGCGCTCTTTCGGCGGCGGCGTTGTCAGCGGGTGATCCGCTTTGAACGGGCCTTCAGGCATGTTGTTCAGGCACTGTTCCAAAATGCGCAGTGACTGCCACATCTCTTCCATTTTCAGTTGCACACGGGTGTACGCATCGCTGATGCCTGCGCCAACCGGGATTTCGAAATCGAAGTTTTCGTAGCCTGAATACGGACGCCATTTACGCACGTCAAAATCTAAACCGGTGGCACGCAGACCTGCGCCGGTGGTGCCCCACGCCAGCGCTTCATCCATGTTGTATGCCGCAACGCCTTGCGAACGGCCCATCAACACGGTATTGCGCAGCGCAGCTTTGTCATACTCTTTCAGACGCTTAGGCATCCAATCGAGGAAATCACGCAGCAAACGTTCCCAGCCTTTTGGCAGGTCATGTGCGACGCCGCCAATGCGGAACCACGCCGGGTGCATACGGAAACCAGTGATCGCTTCAACCACGTCATAAATTTTCTGACGATCGGTAAAGGCGAAGAACACTGGCGTCATGGCACCCACGTCCTGAATGAACGTTGAGATGTAGAGCAGATGGCTGTTGATGCGGAACAACTCGGAGAGCATAACGCGAATCACGTTGACGCGATCCGGCACGGTGATGCCCGCCAGTTTTTCTACCGCCAGCACATAAGGCATTTCGTTAACGCAGCCGCCGAGGTACTCGATGCGGTCAGTGTACGGAATGTAGCTGTGCCAGGATTGACGCTCGCCCATCTTCTCCGCGCCACGATGGTGATAACCCACATCGGGAACGCAATCGACGATCTCTTCACCATCCAGCTGCAAAATGATGCGGAAAGCACCGTGCGCAGACGGGTGGTTTGGACCGAGGTTGAGGAACATGAAATCTTCGTTAGTGGTGCTGCGCTTCATGCCCCAATCTTCAGGCTTAAAGGTCAGCGCCTCCATTTCCAGATCTTCTTTCTGCTTGGTCAGCTCGAACGGATCGAATTCGGTCGCACGCGCAGGATAATCTTTACGCAGCGGATGGCCTTCCCACGTCTGCGGCATCATGATGCGTGTCAGGTGCGGGTGACCATTAAAGGTGATGCCAAACATCTCCCAAGTTTCGCGCTCATACCAGTTGGCATTGGCGAAAATTTTGGTGATGGTTGGAACATTCAGATCGTTTTCAGACAGCGCGACTTTCAACATGATGTCGCGGTTGCGTTCAATGGAAAGCAGGTGGTAGAAAACGGAAAAATCCGCGGCGGGTAAACCGGCGCGGTTAGTGCGTAAACGCTCATCAAAACCGTGTAAGTCATACAACATGACATACGGTTTTGGCAGCTTGCGCAGGAACTCAACGATTTCCAATAACTGTTCACGCTTCACCCATACAACCGGAATCCCGGTGCGGGTGGCCTGAACGGTAAAGGCATCCGGCCCAAAACGGTTACGCAGCTCGCCGACCACTGGATCATCCAGGTGATCACGGGTTTGCCATGAAGGCTGTGCGAGATCTTGCGTGGTTAAATCAGTCATACGTTACTCACCATTCCGGCCTGTAATCAGGCACTCAAAAGAAGGCGTCAGGATGGCGGCGCACATTAAATTGTGATGTTCTGCTGCGGCCGTGGCTCCATCCGTGAACGGGAAGCTTACACTTCGTCTGGCGTTCTCAAGTTCGTGACGGCAATACGCTCACCACGTTTTCTTTCACGCTCTGGCTGCATGTTGGCGCGGTAAACACCTTGATCGCCAACCACCCAAGACAATGGGCGACGCTCTTTACCAATCGATTCGCGCAGCAGCAGCAAAGCTTGCATATACGCTTCTGGACGTGGCGGGCAGCCTGGAATGTAAACGTCAACCGGCAGGAATTTATCGACGCCCTGCACTACTGAGTAGATGTCGTACATGCCACCCGAGTTAGCGCACGCGCCCATCGAAATCACCCACTTCGGCTCCAGCATTTGATCGTACAAACGCTGAATAACCGGCGCCATTTTGGTAAATGGCGTACCGGCAATCACCATGAAGTCGGCCTGGCGTGGCGAGGCGCGCATAACTTCCGCACCAAAACGCGCAACGTCATGTACCGCGGTGAACGATGTGGTCATTTCCACGTAACAGCAGGAAAGGCCGAAGTTATACGGCCAGAGCGAGTTTTTACGCCCCCAGTTCACCATGTCATGCAGGGCATGCTCGAGCTTGCCCATGTAGACGCTGCGGTGAACGTGCTGCTCTAACGGATCGGTAACAATTTCCTGTTTTTGCAGAGGATAACGATCGTTATCGCCGCCTCCGTTCGGGTCTACGCGTGTCAGCGTGTAGTCCATCTTATTGCCTCGCTTTTACTGCTTATGAGGGTTGGTGTGGCTGTGACTGACCGGAGCGGATTTAACTACTACGCGACGACGCGCAGGAGCCCAATCCAGCGCACCAATGCGCACCAGATAAACCAGGCCTGCCAAGAGCACCAAAATGAAAATTGCGGCTTCGACAAAGCCGACCCAGCCGCTTTCGCGGATAGATGTCGACCATGCGTATAAATAGAGGGCTTCGACGTCGAAAATGACGAAGAACATCGCAACCAGATAGAATTTTGCAGAGAGGCGAATATGAGTGTCACCAACAGACTCAATACCCGATTCGAACGGAGTGTCTTTGTGTCGCGCTCGTGCACGACCACCTAACAACCAGCCACCGGTCAACATAAAGGCACACAGGCCAAATGCGATAACGATAAAAACAATAAATGCCCAGTGATGAGCGATCACTTCTGTAGTTGTCGACATACTCTTTGCTTACTCATCAAAAGTGGTAATGGCATCCTGCACTGTTGCAGCAAACTCACCACATCGATTCAAGGGAAGGATAAAAAACCTTATAAACTTTGCTGTCATTAGCATTAAAGCAGCAATTTTATAGGGGTTTTTACTCCTTTCTATAACCTTTTGTCAACTTTGACAAAAGTATCCAAACATTATTTTACACCTGCATCATATTATTAACATTCAAGCCCCGCAGCGCCAGCTAAATCGCTTCAGTTTGTGAGGTTAATTTTAGTGTAGCGGGTATTCACATGCATGGATCGTGCATTTAACAATCATATTTTGACAGGTCTCAACCGAGATTCCCCCCCCTTATCAGGGGTATTTTTTTGATCTAGAGCACATAACTGGGTTTTATGCTGCAAAAAACGGCGATAGTGATGGAAGAATGCGCGTGAAAAGATGGCACGAATTGATAAAATCATTCCATCCTGAATAAAAATGGAACACATTTCATTTTTCAAAAAGATAGGAAAATCATTTTGTGCAAATCACGCCAAAAAGCGTCAGAAAAAGAGCATAAAAAAAGCCTTAGCCGGTAATAACCACGCTAAGGCTCATTTCTATCAATTTTAACAATTCACCGGCATTCCATTTGCGAGGAATTACCGGCTAATGTTCTGCTTACTCTTCGTCGTCCAGCAGCAATGTGCCGTCTGGATTAGCACTCAGATTGTAAGGATCGTTGGTTGACTGCATGGCATTGAAGATTGCCAGCGCTAACTCATTGTCACTGTCTGGATTACGGCACAACAGATACTGCGTGTCCGGCAGCACCGGCAAACCTTCAGCCGCTCCCATCACGCGTAATTCTGGACTCATCATCTCAACAGGACGCGCAGTAACGCCCAGTCCAGCTTTAACCGCAGCACGAACCGCAGCCAGCGTCGAAGCCACATACGAGATGCGCCACGGAATGCCTGCTTCGTTGAGGTGATCAATCGCCATATCGCGATATGGGCTTGGTTCATCCAACAGCACCAATGGAATGGCTTCACCGCGTTGGAAGATATAATCCGCCGCGCAATACCATAACGTTGGAGAAGTACGCAGTACCTGATGCGTGAAATTGCCCGGGCTGGACGTGGTCACAACCAGATCAACTTCACCTTGATTCAGCATTTCCATCATGAACGGGTTGCGCTTAACACGAACATCAATGGCCAGCTTCGGATAAACTGACGTCACGCGATTAAGCAGGAACGGCAGAATGGTATCGGAGGTATCATCAGAAGCGCCGATGGTTAGAACGCCCTGAATGTTGCTGTACATTAAAGAAGTGCAAGCTTCGTCGTTAAAACGAAGGATCTTCCTGGCGTAACCCAGCAGTTGAATGCCATGCTCCGTCAGCAATTTATTACGTCCATGTCTGGCAAACAGCTCTTTACCTACCAATTGTTCCAGACGTTGCATCTGCTGGCTCACTGCTGATTGCGTCCTGCACACCGCAGCAGCAGCGGCTGCAAAGGTATTCAGATCGGCAACGGCAACAAAGGTACGCAGCAGATCGAGGTCGAGATTCAGTATCGGACGATTTGCATTAGTCATGTTTTTTCTTCACTTATAAGATTTTTTAAAACTACTACCCTGGTGTATTACCTGACTTATCAATGAGATAAGAGGTAATGGTGCTTAATGACAGCCCGGTGTAAAGGCTGCCATGAAAAAAATTGTGTCAGGCGGATGCCGACGATCGCACCACTCTGAGATCAGAGCAGCGGCGTCATTATAGACAGCAGAACTTCTGGGCCGAAGACGTATGTCGTACAGGTGCTGGAAGCTGCGTAGTTGTCTATGTGTCCCGCGTAAAATCCCTGCGGGTCAAAAAGAGATAACATCATGTTATGCAGATGCGAAGCGATAAAGTGCATCAAATAATAAATTATACTTAATCATTTTTACGCTTTAAATGGAAATGTTTTTGTTCAAAACATCGCAATTTTTGACCAAAAACCTTTTCAACGTCATCCTGCCATAATGCCGCCCGATTTTTAAGCCCTCTAGGTTCTGAAACTTGAGTACTTGCGTTAAAGTTACAGCCTAAATGCTATTTAACCTGCGTTTTACACTGAGTTAGCGCCGTTAATGGTGCTTAATCCTGCGATTGAAAATCGAATGAGAATGAACTCTATTTGATGACACCAACCACTGCTTAACCATTGCACTGCGATTTTCACCCATTCGACAAATTTTCTTTAACTGTTTCGTTAGGTCGCTAATCTCTTTTTAGGCCAATTATGACTGAATAATTGCTGAATAATGACTTAGACCCGCGCAAGCAGCAATTTACACCCCAAACGCAACGCATCAGTTATTAATACCGAAGTTTATCAGTTTACTGGATTAATGAACCAGACTCTTTCATGTTTAATCAGTTTTACGCTACCTGAAGATTGAAACATTGCTGAACGCGCCAAAACGCAGCGCTGCCCTTCTTTTGTTGAGGTGAGAAGAGTAAATTGGGCAAGTTTGATTTTCGAGGCAGGTTAAAGGACTCTGCCCATTAAGGCGGTAATGATGAATTTTCAAATTGATAAATCCGGCAAGCTGGAAAATGTCTGTTATGACATCCGCGGCCCGGTACTGAAAGAAGCAAAACGTCTCGAAGAAGAAGGCAATAAAGTTCTCAAACTCAACATTGGCAACCCAGCCCCGTTTGGATTTGAAGCGCCTGACGAAATCCTGGTTGATGTGATTCGTAACTTGCCAAGCTCGCAGGGATATTGTGATTCAAAAGGACTGTATTCTGCGCGTAAAGCGATCATGCAGCACTATCAAGCGCGTGACATGCGCGATGTTACAGTCGAAGACATCTATATAGGCAACGGTGTTTCGGAACTGATCGTGCAGGCGATGCAAGCCTTACTGAACAGTGGCGACGAAATGTTGGTGCCCGCGCCGGATTACCCACTGTGGACAGCGGCGGTATCACTGTCGAGCGGTAAAGCCGTGCATTATCTTTGCGATGAAGAAGCTGGTTGGTTCCCAGACCTGGATGATATTCGCAGCAAAATCACCCCGCGCACGCGCGGCATCGTGATCATCAACCCTAACAACCCTACGGGTGCGGTTTACAGCAAAGAGTTGCTGTTAGAAGTTGTTGAAATTGCACGCCAGCACAACCTGATTATTTTCGCCGATGAAATCTACGACAAGATTTTGTATGACGAAGCGCAGCATCATTCCATCGCCGCGTTGGCACCCGATTTGCTAACAGTGACCTTTAACGGTTTGTCCAAAACCTATCGCGTGGCGGGCTTCCGTCAAGGCTGGATGGTTTTGAACGGCCCGAAAAAGCACGCCAAAGGCTATATCGAAGGCTTGGAGATGCTGGCGTCGATGCGCCTGTGCGCCAACGTTCCGGCTCAGCATGCGATCCAAACTGCGCTCGGCGGTTATCAAAGCATCAGCGAATTCATCGCGCCTGGCGGGCGTTTGTATGAGCAACGTCAGCGTGCATGGGAATTGATTAACGACATTCCCGGTGTGAGCTGCGTGAAGCCGCAAGGCGCGCTTTACATGTTCCCGCGTATTGATGCCAAGAAATTCAATATCTTTGATGACCAGAAAATGGTGTTGGATTTCCTGTTGCAGGAAAAAGTCCTGCTGGTTCAAGGCACCGCATTTAACTGGCCTTGGCCGGATCACGTGCGCATCGTGACCTTACCGCGTGTGGACGATTTGGAAATGGCCGTCAGCAAGTTTGGTCGTTTCCTGCAAGGGTACCGCCAGTAAACCTCAATGAGTATACTGTTCGCATTTCGGGGAAGCATCCCCGTTATGCGAACAGGAATCATCCATGACTCGTAGCCATTTTTTCGCCCATCTCTCTCGCCTCAAACTGATCAACCGCTGGCCGCTGATGCGCAATGTGCGCACCGAAAACGTCTCTGAACATAGCTTGCAGGTGGCGATGGTCGCGCATGCCCTCGCTATCATCAAAAACAAAAAGTTTAACGGCAATCTGAACGCTGAACGCATCGCCATGCTAGCGCTGTATCACGATGCCAGCGAAGTATTGACCGGCGATTTGCCCACGCCGGTGAAGTATTACAACGCACAGATTGCGCACGAATATAAGAAGATCGAGAAGATTGCGCAGCAGAAGCTGATTGATATGCTGCCGCCAGAATTGCAGGACGCTTACCGCCCATTAATCGATGAGCATTTGCATAGCGAAAGTGAACAAGCGGTAGTGAAACAGGCTGATGCGCTGTGTGCGTACGTTAAATGTCTGGAAGAGTTATCCGCGGGAAACAACGAGTTTTTGCTGGCTAAAGCGCGTCTGGAGAAAACGCTGGCACAACGTCGATCGCCAGAGATGGATTATTTTGTTGAGGTGTTTATTCCGAGCTTCAGCCTGTCGCTGGATGAGATCTCGCAAGATACGCCTTTGTAAAAAACGGGCCACATAGGCCCGCCGTTTTTATGCATTGAGCGACAGCGTAAATTCGCCACTTGCCTCTTTTATTACCTTCAACGGCTCAAGCGTTGAGACGCGGAATGTGACTTCACCCAAACGCGCGGCATCATCCGGCGCATTAATCGCCACTACTGCGCTGCCAGCGTCTAAACCGGCGATGATTCCCGCTGGCGCATCTTCAACCACCACGCATTGTGTTGCGTCTAAACCCAAACGCTCAGCGCCAAGTAAGTAAGGTTCTGGATTCGGTTTGCCGTGTTGGATGTTTTCCGCGGTGATAAACACTTTCGGCATCGGCAGATTAGCCGCTTTATGGCGTGCATGTGCCACTGGAATCGAACCTGACGTCACAATTCCCCATGGAATTTGCAGTTCATTCAACGTGTTCAACAAAGCTAACGCACCGGGAATCGCCTGTACGCCCTCGGTATCTTCCGCTTCTAATTTTTCCAGCCACAGAAACTCTGCCTGAATAGCCTCTTCCGATTGGCCAGCCATAAAGTGACGTAACGAATTAATCGCTGGCTTTCCGTGGATATAGTGCAGGACCTCTTCCGCCGACAAACCGTGACGCTCGCCCCACAGTGACCATGAACGAATCACTACCGGCAATGAATCAACCAGTGTGCCATCTAAATCAAACAGAAAACCCCTGTACTTCACACGTCGCTCCTTATTCAGGCATTAATAATCTGCGCAATCTCATTTGCGCTGAGATGATACTGACGCGGACAAGTTTGCCACACCGTTAGCATACGTTGGTATTTTTCCCACATTGGCGTTTGCGCATTAAAGCCGTGTGTGCCGGAATCGAAATGGGTATAGCGCCCTTCAATATTCACCATAAAGCGCACATAGCCGAGATAACGCGCTTCGGTTGCCGCATCAAAGCCGAGAAAAGCCAAACGGCGCTCATCAATCGCGCTTGAATCTTTCAGATTCGACCAGGAAACATGCAATGCATGATGCATCTCCATAATGTCGATCAGCTGGCGGCAGGTGGCTTCAGACAGCTCACCAAACTCTTTGTCCAGTTCGCGCAACTGTAAGCCATAACCCCGTTCAATAATGGTTTGATAACGGCGATAACGTTCGGCGTTATCAGGCTCCAGCATCGCCATCATTTTGTATTGATTAGAGAGGATCAGTCGTTGTGCGTGGGTCATTTCCATGGTTTGCTCCCGGGCCAGCAAGGCCGCTTAAGATTTAAACAATGAGGAAATGATTACACAAGGAAAGTGATGCGTGTACGTCCGCACCACTTTTCTTTGATTTGAACCGGGATTTGGCGCAAATTCTCTGGCAGGTAAAAGCGTCAGCGGATCAAAGATCGTCGAGGAAGGTGCGATCAAGCTGCTTAAAGGCACGCTTTAGCACATCGGCCAGCGCCTGATACGTTGGCTTACCATTAACCGGTGCAATGGCCTGCCCCGCTTCTTCCAACTTGGTGCGCACTTCATGGAACCATTGCAGCAGCGTCGGCGGCAAAGGAGTTACAGAGCGTTTCCCCAACCACCACAAACCTTGCATCGGCAAGCTGCAGGCAAACAGCGCTGTTGCAATCGCCGGGCCGAGTTGTCCACCCATAGCGATCTGCCACGTTAAGGTGAAAATCGCCAGCGGGGGCATAAAACGAATGGCGAATCGGGTCGCGTTCACCACGCGATTTTCCGGAAACACCGGCGCCAGGCGTTTATCCGCAGGCCAGGTCTTCATGTACCGCTGTCCGCGCTGGAATAAACCGAACCAGCCGGGATTGTCTGTGTCATTCGCCATGATAGACCTCAACTAAATCTGCAATATTTAAAATAAACCGATAACTACACAACTTTACGTGACATCCTTCAAAACTTTTTGTCTTTGCGGGTGACAATGAGTATTCTGACGCCGTTTTAGCAACATTACCGGAAGCTTCAGCTCAATAAAAGAGCGGTTAGAGCCATGTTTCGCTAAGCGCTTATCAAAAATAAGCGTAAAATTACCAAAATTTTTTGCGCGTCACGGAATTTTTGACTAGCGCATGATGTTTGTCATTAACCTACCAGCTTTCATGGGCTACGCTGTTAGTCTGATTGCGTTATTTTTAGCCACTATTTAACAATAGGTACTTCCATGTCGACGAAGTTAGTTCTGGTTCTGAACTGCGGCAGTTCTTCACTTAAGTTTGCCATCCTTAACCCTGTTACCGGCGATGAATACCTGTCCGGTTTGGCTGAATGCTTCCATTTACCGGAAGCTCGCATTAAGTGGAAACTGGACGGCAGCAAACAAGAAGCTCAGCTTGGCGCGGGTGCCGCACATAGCGAAGCACTGAACTTCATGGTTAAAACTATTCTGGCACAAAAACCAGAGCTTTCGGCACAAATCGCTGCAATTGGTCATCGCATCGTTCACGGTGGCGAGCAGCTGACAAAATCAGTGGTTATCGACGAATCTGTCATTCAGGGCATTAAAGATGCTTCCTCCTTTGCACCGCTGCACAATCCGGCGCATTTGATCGGTATTGATGAAGCGCTGAAAAACTTCCCACACCTTTCCGATAAAAATGTGGCTGTTTTTGATACGGCATTCCATCAGACAATGCCGGAAGAGTCGTATCTTTATGCGCTGCCGTACAAACTGTACAAAGAGCACGGCGTTCGTCGCTACGGCGCACACGGCACTAGTCACTACTACGTGACGCAAGAAGCCGCCAAAATGCTCAACAAGCCGGTTAATGAACTGAACATCATTACTTGCCACCTCGGCAACGGTGGTTCAGTTTCGGCTATCCGTAACGGCCAATGTGTTGACACCTCAATGGGTCTGACGCCGCTGGAAGGTTTGGTGATGGGTACGCGCAGCGGTGATATCGATCCTGCTATTATCTTCTTCCTGCATGACACCTTAGGCATGAGCGTTGATGCGATTAACAAGCTGCTGACCAAAGAGTCTGGCTTGTTGGGTCTGACCGAAGTCACCAGCGACTGCCGCTATGTTGAAGACAACTACGCCACCAAAGAAGATGCGAAACGCGCGATGGATGTGTTCTGCCATCGTCTGGCGAAGTACATCGGCAGCTACACTGCGCTGATGGAAGGTCGTCTGGATGCCGTAGTGTTCACCGGCGGTATTGGTGAAAATGCCGCGATGGTACGTGAACTGGCATTGGCGAAACTGGGCCTGCTAGGCTTCGATGTCGATCACGAGCGCAACCTGGCAGCACGCTTCGGCAAAGCGGGCTTCATCAACAAAGAAGGCACTCGCCCGGCCGTAGTAATCCCAACCAACGAAGAGTTGGTGATTGCTCAAGACGCCGCGCGTCTCACCGCATAAAACACACTTCTCTCCGTCAGCTTAGGCTGACGGAGTTGTTTTAGACAGTCTGCAACACCTGAGAGGTTTCTATCGTGTCACGTACAATTATGCTCATTCCTACCGGTACCAGCGTCGGCTTGACCAGCGTCAGCCTCGGCGTGATCCGTGCCATGGAGCGCAAAGGCGTGCGTCTGAGCGTATTCAAGCCGATTGCCCAGCCACGTGCGGGCGGCGATGCACCAGACCAAACCACCAGCATCATCCGTAAAAGCTCGGCGATCCCTGCCGCTGAACCGCTGCAAATGACGCGCGTTGAATCCTTGCTGGGTTCAAATCAGCAAGATGTGCTGATGGAAGAGATCATCGCCAATTACCACGCCAATACGCAAGATGCCGAAGTGGTGCTGGTAGAAGGCTTAGTGCCGACGCGTAAACACCAGTTCGCCTCTGCGCTGAACTACGAAATCGCGAAAACCCTGAACGCGGAAATCGTGTTTGTCATGTCGCTGGGTAACGATTCCCCAGCGCAGCTGAAAGAGCGTATCGAACTGACGCAAAGCAGCTTCGGTGGCAGCAAGAACAAAAACATCACTGGCGTGATCATCAACAAATTGAATGCGCCGGTGGATGAGCAAGGCCGTACGCGTCCGGATCTGTCAGAGATTTTCGATGACTCCACCAAAGCCAGCATCGCTAACATCGATCCTAAGCAGCTGTTTGCTAACAGCCCGCTGCCGGTGTTGGGTTGCGTGCCGTGGAGTTTTGACCTGATCGCCACGCGCGCCATCGATATGTGCCGCCACCTGAATGCGGAGATTATCAACGAAGGCGAAATCCAGACGCGCCGCGTGAAATCCGTCACCTTCTGTGCGCGTAGCATTCCGCACATGCTGGAGCATTTCCGTCCGGGTTCACTGCTGGTCACCTCGGCGGATCGCCCTGATGTGTTAGTTGCTGCTTGTCTGGCGGCGATGAACGGCGTTGAAATTGGTGCGGTATTGTTGACCGGCGGCTATCAGATTGAAGCGCCAATCGCCCGTCTGTGTGAACGTGCCTTCCAAACTGGCTTGCCGGTGTTCATGGTGAAAACCAACACCTGGCAGACTTCGCTCAGCCTGCAAAGCTTCAACCTCGAAGTCCCAACTGATGATACCCAGCGTATTGAGAAAGTGCAGGAATACGTTGCCAGCTTCATTAATGAAGATTGGGTTGAATCGCTTACCGCCACGTCGGAACGCAGCCGTCGTCTGTCACCGCCAGCATTCCGTTATCAGTTGACCGAGCTGGCACGCAAAGCGGGCAAACGCATCGTGCTGCCAGAAGGCGACGAGCCGCGTACCGTGAAAGCGGCAGCGATTTGTGCCGAACGCGGCATCGCGACTTGTGTGCTGTTGGGTAATCCAGAAGAGATTCAACGCGTCGCCGCAGCGCAAGGTGTTGAGCTGGGCAAAGGCATTGTGATTGTCGATCCAGAAGTGGTGCGTGAAAACTACGTGCCGCGTTTAGTCGAACTGCGTAAGAGCAAAGGCATGACCGAAGTGGTCGCGCAGGAGCAACTGGAAGATAACGTGGTGCTCGGCACCATGATGCTGGAAAGCGGCGAAGTGGATGGCCTGGTTTCAGGTGCGGTTCACACCACCGCCAACACCATTCGTCCACCGTTGCAGCTGATCAAAACCGCGCCAAACAGTTCGCTGGTTTCATCGGTATTCTTCATGCTGCTGCCTGAGCAAGTGCTGGTCTACGGCGACTGCGCCATCAACCCAGATCCAAATCCAGAGCAGTTGGCCGAGATCGCTATTCAGTCGGCAGATTCAGCGAAAGCATTCGGTATCGATCCACGCGTTGCGATGATCTCCTACTCAACCGGTAATTCCGGTGCCGGTAGCGACGTCGAGAAAGTACGTGAAGCCACGCGCATCGCGCAGGAAAAACGTCCTGATTTGGTGATCGATGGCCCACTGCAATACGACGCGGCGATTATGGAAGATGTGGCTAAGTCCAAAGCGCCAAACTCGGCGGTTGCTGGTCGCGCTACCGTGTTCATCTTCCCGGATCTCAACACCGGTAATACCACGTACAAAGCGGTACAGCGCTCTGCTGACCTGATTTCCATCGGACCGATGCTGCAAGGCATGCGTAAGCCGGTGAACGATTTGTCACGTGGCGCATTGGTGGATGACATTGTCTACACCATCGCATTGACGGCGATTCAGTCACAGCAGGCTGAAGGCTAACCTTCCCCCGGCTGATAAAAAAGCATGCACTTCGGTGCATGCTTTTTTTTGCCCACTATTTCACTGGCATAAACCTGTTGCTGCGCTAACACTGATTGATGTCTGCTCGTTCCATCGTAGGGTCGCCATTCATGGTGACCGAAACGCTAACCAGCAAATGTTATCGGCCAATTGCGAGGAATATTATGAACAGTGATGTACACAGCCGCCGTTTGCAGGCCACGCCGCGCGGCGTCGGTGTGATGTGTGATTTCTATGCCGTCAAAGCCGAAAATGCCACGGTGTGGGATCAAACGGGTCGCGCTTACACCGATTTTGCCGCAGGAATTGCGGTGCTGAATACCGGCCATCGTCATCCCAATGTGATGGCGGCGGTGCAGCAACAACTCGAATGCTTCACCCACACCGCGTTTCAAATCATTCCTTATGAAAACTACATCCAACTCGCCGAGCGCCTGAATGCGTTGGTGCCGATTGCTGGTGCCGTGAAAACCACCTTTTTCTCTAGTGGCGCAGAAGCGGTAGAAAACGCGGTGAAAATCGCGCGTGCCGCAACCGGTCGTCCCGGCATTATCGCTTTCACCGGCGCATTTCATGGTCGCACCAACATGACGATGTCGCTTACCGGCAAAGTGGTGCCATACAAAACCGGTTTCGGGCCGTTTGCCAGCCCGGTATTCCATGCTCGCTATCCCAACACCTTGCATGGCGTGAACGTGGCTGCTGCGCTGGAAAGTCTGGAAGCCATTTTCCGCAGCGATATCAGCCCACAGCAGGTTGCGGCGATTATCTTCGAACCGGTTCAAGGCGAAGGCGGCTTTTATAGCGCGCCGCCGGAATTTGTCGTTGCGTTGCGTGAGTTGTGCGATCGCCACGGCATATTACTGATTGCCGATGAAATCCAAACCGGCTTTGCGCGCACCGGAAAACTGTTCGCCAGCGAATACTATGCAGTGCAGCCCGATCTGATCACCATGGCGAAGAGTCTGGCGGGCGGCTTCCCGCTCTCGGCGGTTTCTGGACGTGCGGAAGTGATGGATGCGCCAGAATCTGGCGGGCTTGGCGGCACGTATGCAGGCAGTCCACCGGCGATTGCTGCGGCGTTGGCGGTGCTGGATATCATCGAAGAAGAATCGTTATGCGAGCGCGCAAATCAGTTGGGCGGCAGATTAAAAGCGGCGTTGCAGCGTGCAGATTGCCAATCGTTGGTCGAAGTGCGCGGCTATGGTTCGATGATTGCGGCAGAATTTAATGATGCAGCAGGAAAACCGTCGGCGGAGATTGCCAAGGTCATTCAACAGCAGGCGCTGGAACAAGGATTGATTCTGCTGACCTGCGGCGTGTACGGCAATGTAATCCGATTCCTCTATCCGCTGACCATTCCTGATGCGCAGTTTGATGTGGCTTTGGATTTACTAACGCGCATCCTGCGCGAGCATTAACGGTAGCGAGAGTTTGGTCGCCATGAATGGCGCCCCTACAAATTCATAGGGCGCGCATTCATGCGCAACAGCGAGATTACGCTTCGTTGCTCTGTTTACGGCGTGCCGCATCGCTATTGCGGCTCAGCCACAGTGACAACGCTTTCAATGAATCATCGGTGAACTCATCACAACGCGCGGTAATCTCTTCCGGCGTCATCCAGAAAATCTCATCCACTTCTTCTTCCTGCATCGCAAACGGGCCATGTGATACGCAGCTGAACAGCCCGCCCCACACGCGGCAATGCTGATCTTCGAAGTAGAATTGGCCGTGTTCAGCGAACGGAACGGCAGCGATACCAAGTTCCTCTTCCGCTTCACGACGTGCGGATTCCAGCAGGTCTTCACCGCTCTGCACCACGCCACCGGCTGTGGCATCAAGCATGCCCGGCATGAAGTCTTTAATTTCAGTACGACGCTGCACCAGAATTTTGCCCATGCCATCGTGCACCACAATATATGTGGCGCGATGACGCAGACATTGCGCACGCATCTGCGCACGGCTGGCCTGCGCAATGACTTCGTTCTCTTCGTTAACGATATCAACCCACTCGATACCGTCACCTGCCGTTTGATCCACCATCCGTAACCCTTTTCTGTTTTCGGCGTGCCCAGCACGCGCCTGTTTGCCATGCTTTATTAGAATGAGCGGTAAGGTAAAGCGTTCTTTTCGCCATCGCAAGGCGCATCGTGCTTAGCGTGTTTTGCCCGATTCAGCTAACCACAATTGCACCGATGCACGCTGCCACTGGAACTCAGCATAGTGCTGCAATTTCACCGGTAACGTATCGCCGTGCAGCGCTAAACGATTAATCATCACCGCCAAATCGGTATCGGCAATCGACCATTCGCCAAACAGATTTTGCTGCCCATCCGGCAACATACGCTGCACAGCAGCAATCAGTTTGCTGGCCGCTTGTTCACCTGCCGCCGTCAAAGGAGCAAAGCGTTCACCGGCAAACAGCACTTCGGTAGGACGTTCCGATCGCAGCGCCATCAAGTCACTGCGCAGCCACGCCTGCACTTCACGCGCGTGGGCGCGCTTTTCCCGATCGCGCGGATAGAGTCGCTCAAACTCAGGCGCGGGAAAACGCTCTTCCAAATATTCGGCAATAGCGGAAGATTCCGTCAAGACCACCTCATCAATTTGCAGCGTTGGCACGCGGCAGGTGAGAGACAGCGCACGATACTCTTCTTCCCACTGCGCATTCTGCGATAAATCCACGCGCTTGAGGGTAAAGGGAATGCCCTTTTCGGTCAGCGCAACATACACCGACATGGCGTAAGGACTGAAGAAGGAAGCATCGGACCACAAGGTAATGGTTGGATAATTCATTGGCGCCTCGGGTAAACGTCAGGTGTGCATCATGTTTACCGATTTTTAATTATTAAGGCAATGGTGCGCTGGTCGGATCTTTGATCACTAAGTCCAACGCTGACTGCACCTTTTTATTCATAAGCGTAAGGCCAATCACGCTGCGCGCACGCTTCTCTTCTATGCTGAATCTGAGCGGATAAAAAATTACAAGGAGGCTCAACATGCACTTGCTTATCACCGGCGGCACCGGCCTGATTGGTCGCCATCTGATCCCACGCTTATTGCTGCTGGGACATAAAATCAGCGTGGTGACGCGCGATGTCGCCGCCGCACGCGACAAACTCGACGCCAGCGTGGCGCTGTGGTCTGGCATTAATCAGCAGACCGATTTGAATGGCATTGATGGCGTGATCAATTTAGCGGGCGAACCGATTGCCGACAAACGCTGGACCGAACAGCAAAAGCAGCGGCTGTGTGAAAGCCGCTGGCAAATCACCGAACAGCTGGTATCGCTGATTCATGCCAGCTCGCAACCACCGCAATTTTTAATCTCCGGTTCAGCCACTGGCTTTTATGGCGATACCGGCGATTTGGTATTAACCGAAGACGATCCGGGTCACGATGAGTTTACCCATGAACTGTGCGCGCGCTGGGAGCAGCTGGCGTTAACCGCACAGAGCGATCGTACGCGCGTCTGCTTGCTGCGCACCGGCGTGGTGTTAGCCAAAGAAGGTGGCGCGCTGGCGAAAATTAAGCTGCCGTTCAAACTCGGCGTGGGCGGGCCCATTGGCAGCGGCAAACAGTATTTGCCGTGGATTCATGTCGATGATCTGGTTAACGCCATTTTGTGGCTGATAGATCACTCAGAACTGCGTGGGCCGTTCAATATGGTCGCGCCTTATGCGGTACGCAACGAGCAGTTTGCCGCCACATTGGGCCACGTGATGCATCGCCCGGCCTTTATGCGCACGCCTGCTAGCGCGATTAAATTGATGATGGGTGAATCAGCGGTGTTGGTGTTGGGTGGACAACATGTATTGCCGAAACGCTTAGAAGAGTCAGGCTTTGGATTTCGTTGGTACGATTTGCAGGAAGCGTTGCAGGATGTCGCCAGTTAATCGTTCGGTGCACATGATTGTGCACCGAACCTTCGTAGGATTGCCATTCATGGCGACCGATTAACTGCGCTGCTGCGCAACCTGTGATTTAAGCGTCGCCGGTTCGCGCGTATGTCCCGGCTGCGGCACGCGAATGATAAAGGTCAACACGCCGGCAAACACATACAGCGCGGTATACGCCCACACCACACCGACGATATCGAAGAACGGCAACAGTACAGAAGCAATCGCCGGTGCGACAAAGTTACTTAACCCGGCCGACAGATTATAAATCGATACCGCTGCGCCTTTGTGATGCGGCTCCAAGGTTGGGAATACCGCGGTCATTGGCACGAACGCCGCGACAAAAATCCCCAACATGACCGCCGGAATCAGCGCCACCCAGAAATTATGTCCGGCATACAGCGGCAGGTAGTAAAACGCCAGGCTGGAGATCGCCATACCAAGGCAACCAAACCAACGCACCTGACGGATCCAACCCAATTTTTCGCCGGTGATACCCCAGAAAATATTGGTGAAAATGGTGACGAAGAAGAACACCGCCCAAATTTGCAGCCATTCGGAAATGCTAAAGCCCAGGCGATCAACGAACAGCAGCGGCATGATGATGGCAAAGCCAAACAGCGACAGCGTATTGATGATGCGAATCAGGCAGGCGTAGAACACGTGTTGATTGGTAAACAGAATGGTGACGGCACGCGACATCTCGGTCATTTTATCGCGCAGCGGCAAATTGACGCGAGAACGATCCACCGGCACATTGCGCAAGCTGAAATACGCCAACACGCCGCCGCATGCCACCCAAATGATCGCCAGCCACAAAGTACCGGTTTCGCCGAGCATTGGGATGGTCAGACTTGGCAAATAGCTGCCGACCACGCCGATACCGACGGAATACATCGCCCAGAACCAACCGGTCGCAGCAGCCAGTTTTTCACGCGGCAGCACTTGCACCAGCATCATCATGAACGAGTAGATAAACAGCGGATACGCCAACCCGCGAATGCCGTAGAACAGCACCATCAGCGGATAGTTGCGCATGCCCAAGCCCAGCGACATAAACAGCGTGTGCATTACTATCCACAGCACGAAACCAATCATCATCGCGCGCTGCGGCGTAATCAGTTCCGCCACCACACCCGATGCCCACGCCGCTAATGCCGCCGCTAAGCCATAAAAGGTAAACACCACCGCCGACTGTGCCGGAGTGAAACCCATATCGGTGATGTGGCGCGACAGGAACGCCATTTCGAAGCCATCACCGGCCATGAAAATGGCGATGGCGAGAAAGCCCCAGAACATTTTTTTCGGCAAGCCAAACCAGTAATCATTCGATTGCATCTCATTCATCCTCTGTTTGGAATTATTCAGGCAGCAGCGCACGCGCTTGCTGTTGTTGTGCATAGAGCGTGCGGAACAGATGCAACCGCTGTTGCAGCACTTTGCCACGCGCGGCATCGGGCAAATAGCGCGCCTGCACCGGCGGTTTCAGGCACACTTCGCTCTCCAAGCCGCCAGCGGCCAGCCACGCCAGACGTGCGGCGCCCAATGCGCCCGAAGCGCTGGCGGGATGGGTGACGATCGGCAGTTGCAGCACATCGGCGATCAATTGCGCCCACAAGGTGCTGCGCGCCCCGCCGCCGGTCAGACTGCATTGCTGAATTTGGCGCTGCGCATCGCCCAGCACCGCGAAGCCATCGGCAAGACCAAACGCCACGCCTTCAATCACCGCGTAACCCAACAGCGCGCGCGGCGTTTCGTGGCGCAGGTTGAAGAAGGAACCGGAGGCATCAGGATCGTTATGCGGCGTGCGTTCGCCAGAAAGATAAGGCAGGAAAACCGGTGCGCGACGGCGTTGTTCATCGCTGAGTTGCGCCATCTCTTCCATCAGTTGGCTTTCCGTCACCGACAGCAAATTGCACAACCAGCGCAGGCAACTGGCGGCGCTGAGCATCACGCTCATCTGGTGCCAGCGGCCCGGCAACGCGTGGCAAAACGCATGCACGCCAGATTGCGGATCGGCCAGCAAGCGGTCGTTAACCACGAAAATCACGCCAGAGGTGCCGAGCGAAATAAACGCGTCGCCGGGATTCACCGCGCCGACACCCACCGCCGAAGCGGCATTGTCGCCACCGCCGCCCGCGACACACACCGATGCCGATAAGCCCCACTCGCTGGCGAGATCGGCGTGCAGCGTGGCACTGATCGCACTGCCCTCCACCAGTTCCGGCATCTGATCGCGCGTCAGCCCGGTGATCGCCAGCAGTTCGTCAGACCAATCGCGCTTTGCCACATCAAGCCACAGCGTCCCCGCCGCATCCGACCGTTCACTGACAAAATGCCCGGTTAAGCGCCAGCGCAGATAATCTTTCGGCAGCAACACTTTGTCGATTTGCTGGAAAATCTCTGGCTCCTGCTCCGCCACCCAGCGCAGTTTTGGTGCGGTGAAACCCGGCATGATCATGTTGCCGCTGATCTGCATCATCTGCGGATGTTGCTGACTCAACGCTTCACACTGCGGCGCGCTGCGCGTGTCATTCCACAGAATGCACGGACGCAGCACCTTGCCTTGCTTATCCAGCAGCACCGCACCATGCATCTGCCCCGACAAACCGATGGCGCGAATTTCGCTCCAGGCGGACGCCGCTTGTTGACGTAGCGCAGAAATCACCTCGCCGCAGGCTTGCCACCAGCGCTCAGGATCTTGCTCCGCCCAATGGGCGTGCGGACGCTGGACCGTGAGCGTGGCGTGATTTGAGGCGACAATTTCGCCCTGCGCGTTAATGATCAGTGCTTTCAGTTCTGAGGTGCCGATATCAATGCCGAGATACATGATGCGCTCCTTACACCGCAGCCAGCGTGCGTTCGGGCTGCTTCAGCCATTGCTGCAAATCGGCCACGCTGCGCGTCACCAGCGCATGGAAGGCTTTGTCCTGCGCCAGTTCACCAAACAGCGCGCTATCGCTAAGAAACGCTTCCAACGCATCGGCGCGGGCAAACTGCTGGCGCAAGGCATCGGCTTGCAGCGCGCCATCCTGATATTGATACGGCAATTGGTCATTGGCCCAGCGTTGCAGGAACAGGAAGAACAGCGCAGGCAGCACCGCCGTTGCATGCGGTTCTGCACCGCGTTGATAGCATTCGCGCAGCGTTGGCGTCACCATGCCGGGAATTTTCGACAGACCATCCGCGCCGACGCGCTGGTTGGTGTCTTTGATGTAAGGATTACTGAAGCGCGCCAGTACCACGTCACGATAGTCGGCCAAATCGAGCGGGCTCGGCGACAGCGATGGCATCACATCCTGCGTCACGTAGTCATACGCCAGCTGATAAATCGCCGGTTGGCGCGTGCTGTCGTCAATGTAATTGAGACCAATCAGCGTGCCGGCCCAGGCAATCGCTGCATGTGTAGCGTTGAGGATGCGGATTTTCGCCTCTTCCCACGGCAGCACCGAATCAACCAGCTCAACACCCACCTTCTCCAGCGCCGGACGGCCAGCAATAAAGTCATCCTCAATCACCCATTGAATGAAGGATTCCGCCATCACCGCCGCGCCATCATCTTTACCGGTAGCCGCCTTCACCCGATCAGCCACATCTGGCGTTGGGCGTGGCGTAATGCGATCGACCATGGTGTTAGGTGATGTGGTGTGATCACGCACCCAATCCGCTAACGCGCGATCGCCTTTAGCAGCGAGAAACGCCAGAAAACCGTCGCGAAAACGTTCGCCGTTATGACGCAGATTGTCGCAGTTCAGCAACGTCACAGGCGCGCCGCCCTTTGCCACACGTTGCGCCAGGATACGCGCTAAGGTGCCATAAAGGGTGCGGATATCGCCGTTGATATCGGCCTGCACGTCTTGTTGCGTCAGGTCGAGTTGATGTTCCGACGTCAAGTAATAGCCCGCTTCGGTCACAGTAAAGCCGATTACTCGGGTTTCAGCTTTCGCGCCCTGCTGCACCAATGCACTGATTTCGTTATCCCACGGCAGAATTTTGCGCAGTGAAGTGATGGTTTCATATTCCCGCTCACCTTCTGGCGTCACGGTTTCCAACACGTATTCACCGTTTTGTGCTTGTAGTTGATTGAGCAACGGCACCGCATCGTTGCGGATGTTGCCGAGCGCAATGCTCCAGCTATCGTCACCTTGCTCACGCAACTTATGCAGATACCACGCCTGATGAGCACGATGAAAAGATCCTGCGCCAATGTGCATCCACACTGATTGATTTGTCATAGCCGCCTCAAAATAAACATTTGCCACGATTAAGGGCATTTGCCCGATTGCGTGTAGCATAGTGCGTGCGGCGACGATGATTCTGCGAGCAACGTCACAATTAATACTTTTGCTCTTTTTTGGGGCTTTTGCTCAATTAACACTTTACGACGTTCTCGCGCTAACATGGCGCACCGGTTTTGGCGGAACAGCGTGATGAGCAGAGAAGAGAAAAAACAAGAACTGGCAGCGCGTGCGGCCTGGATGTATTACGTGGCGGGTGTGACGCAACAAGAGATTGCGCGCGCATTGGGATTGTCGCGTCAGGTAGCGCAGCGCTTGGTTTCCAGCGCGCGTGAAATGGGCATGGTCAGCGTCAAAATCGATCATCCAGTTACGCATTGCTTGCATCTGGCACGCGAAATTGAAGAAAAGTTTGGTCTGAATCTGTGCCGCGTGGTGCCATCGGCCAATCTCGACGATGAGGCGATCCAGCAGATGCTGGCGGTGGAAGGCGCGGCGGTGATGTCGCAATACATCAACGAAGAGCAGCCGCAGGTATTCGGCATTGGTTCCGGTAAAACTTTGCGATCAATGATCGATGCGCTGCCGTGGGTTGAACGTCCCCAGCATCAATGCGTCTCGATGATTGGCGCGATTGCGCGTGATGATTCAGGTACGCGCTACGATGTGCCGCTGAAAATGGCGGAGAAGATGCAGGGCAAGTATTACTTCATTCCCGCGCCGCTGTATGCCGATACGCCCGCTGATAAAGCGATGTGGGTTCAGCATCAGGTTTATCAACGCGTGACGCAGCGCGCATTGCAGGCCGATGTGGCGTTTGTCGGTATTGGCGAAGTCCAGCCCGGCTGTCCATTGCATGCCGAAGGTTTTATTACCGATGCACAAGTTGCCGATCTCAACGCACGCGGTGTCGTCGGTGAGATGCTTGGACATTTTTTCAATCAGCAAGGTGAGCGTGTGTTGAGTGAAACCGATGAGTTGCTGACCAGCGTATTGCTTGAAAGCCAGACGCAGCGACAGATTATTGGTTTTGCCGGTAGCGAACGAAAATACCCGGCAATTCTTGCTGCGCTACAGGGCGGTTGGGTCGCGGGTTTGGTGACTGATGAAGATACGGCGCTGAAGTTGCTGCGGGATTGAAGCGGCTGCGCAGCTATGCGCAACCGCGGGCGTAGGGTCGCCATTAATGGCGACCTGGTCAATTACTTTAACGAACCTTTAAGAAACTGCTGCAAGCGCGGGCTTTTTGGATTGCCAAACAGCTCATCCGGCGTGCCTTGCTCCTCGATCTTACCCTGATGCAGGAAAATCACGTGATTGGAGACATGACGAGCAAACTCCATCTCGTGCGTTACCACCACCATGGTTTTCCCCTCTTCCGCCAGCTTCTGCATGATACGCAGCACTTCGCCGACCAATTCAGGATCGAGCGCTGAGGTGGGTTCATCAAACAGCAGCACTTCGGGTTCCATCGCCAACGCACGTGCAATCGACACACGCTGCTGCTGACCACCAGACAGATGCACCGGATATTTGGCGCGCGCACGCTCGTCGATACCCACTTTATCCAGATACTTAATCGCACGCTCACGCGCTTCGGCTTTGCTCAAGCCCAGTACCTGAATCGGCGCTTCGGTGACGTTATCCAGCACCGTCATGTGGCTCCACAAATTGAAGTGCTGGAACACCATGGTCAGACGCGTGCGCAGCATACGCAGCTGCTCTTTGTTAGCGACTTTCAGCTGGCCATCGGTGTCGCGCACCAGATTGATCGGCTGATTGTTGACGTTAATCGTGCCTTCACTCGGTTTTTCGAGGAAGTTAATGCAGCGCAGAAAAGTACTTTTCCCGGAACCGGACGAGCCAATAATGCTGATCACATCGCCGGCATTCGCCTGCAGTGACACGCCTTTCAGAACTTCATGTTCACCGTAACGCTTGTGCAGTTCGGTAACGCTTAATTTATTGTCGGCCATAGTGATACTCAATGCGATGAAGAAGGTTTTACGTGCGCAAGGAAGCGACGTTCGGCTTTACGGAACAGGCTAATCAACACGTAAGAGATAATCAGATACAGCACCGCAGCGATGCCAAAAGCGGTAAACGGCTGATAAGTCGCCGAGTTGATATCGCGTGCGATTTTCAGCAGATCCGGCACCGTGGCAGTAAACGCCAGCGCGGTGGAGTGCAGCATCAAAATGACTTCGTTACTGTAAGCCGGCAACGCGGTACGCAGCGCCGAAGGCAAAATAATGCAGCGATAAAGCTTAAACGGCGAGAAGCCATAAGCACGCGCCGCCTCGATTTCTCCGTGCGGCACGGCACGAATCGCACCGGCAAAAATTTCAGTGGTGTAGGCGCAGGTGTTAAGCGTGAACGCCAGCAGCGTACAATTCAGGCCGCTGCGGAAGAAGGCGTTTAACAGTTCGGTGCCTTTGACGATTTCCAGCGTGTACATGCCGGAGTAAAACACCAGCAACTGCACATACAGCGGCGTGCCGCGAAACACGTAGGTGAACAGCCAAACCGGCGTGGAGATAAAGCGATTTGACGATACGCGTGCAATCGCCAGCAGTACCGCCAGCGAACCACCAATCACTACGGAAAGAATCAATAACCACAGCGTAATCGCGATGCCGGTGAAACGATAACCGTCGGTCCAGAGCAGTTGTTTCCAATATTCCTGAATAATCTCGATCATAGCTCTGCCCTTTTCACACCTACGGTGTAGCGGCGTTCAAGCCACCACAACACGCCATTCGATAGCGTGGTAAACACCAGATAAATCACTCCCGCGACAATCGCGAAGTAGAACGGCTGCCAGGTACTTTTCCCGGCCAGTTGAGTCGCTTTCACCACGTCTTCCAGACCAAGCAGCGATACCAACGCGGTGGCTTTCAAAATTACCTGCCAGTTGTTGCCGATGCCCGGCAGCGCAAAACGCATCATCGCCGGGAACAAGATACGGCGGAAAGTTTGCGAACCGGTGAATCCAAAGGCGGTGGCCGCTTCGATCTGCCCTCTCGGCACCGCCAGGAACGCGCCGCGGAAGGTTTCGGTAAAGTAAGCGCCGTAGATGAAACCGAGCGTGATGATACCGGCGACCATCGGGTCGATATCAAACTGCGCCAGGCCAAGTGCATCGGTGAGGGTATTCAGGGCGATCTGCAAACCATAGAAGATCAGCAGCATGAGTACTAAATCGGGTACACCGCGAATCAGCGTGGTGTAACCTTCAAAAATCATCGCCAGCAGGCGATTGCGGGAAAGTTTGGCGCCAGCGCCAATTAAACCGAGCACCACCGCCAGCAACACCGAGCTGAGCGCCAGCTCCAGTGTGACAAGGGTGCCCTTGAGGATTACATCAGAATAGCCATACAACATGGGTTCAATCCTGTCGTGAGGGTAAAAAACAAACGCTGCCCAACTGACGGACAGTCCTAACCAGGAGATTTGAATCGCAGGATGGATGGCGGCAAGCGTATGAAGCCGGGCAGTTTACATAAGTAAGCGCCCGGAGTGAATACTTATGACCCACCTTCCTGCAATTCAAACAGCACGATCAGGAACAGAACTGTTAGTCGCCGTACACGTTAAAATCAAAATACTTCTTGGCAATCTTGTCGTAAGTGCCGTCTTTACGCATGTCGGTAAAGGCTTTATCAATCGCGGCTTTCAGATCGGCATCATCTTTACGCAGGCCCATACCGGTACCGACGCCGAAGATTTTGTCGTCTTTCACTGCCGGACCGGCAAATGCATAATTTTTGCCCACTGGCTGTTTCAGGAAGCCTTCGCTCGCCTGCACTTCGTCCTGGAACGCGGCATCAATACGGCCAGCATTCAGATCCTGATACACCAGATCCTGGTTAGCGTATGGCGTCACAGTGACACCTTTTGGCTGCCAGTTCTCCTTCGCATAGGTTTCTTGCGTGGTGCCTTGCAGCAGGCCGATGTTTTTGCCTTTCAGCGATTCAATGGTCGGTTGCAGCGTAGAACCTTTCGGCGCGACTAAACGCGCGTTTGCGGCGTACAGCTTCTCGGAGAAGGCGATCTCTTCCTGACGCTTTTCAGTGATCGACAGGGATGAAATGATGGCGTCGATTTTCTTGGCTTTCAGCGACGGGATCAGCGCATCGAAGTCACTTTCCACATAAGTACATTGGGTCTTGATACGCTTACAAATTTCGTTTGCCAGATCGATATCAAAGCCAACCAGTTGGCCTTGCGCGTTCTTGGATTCGAATGGCGGATAAGTCGGGTCAGTTCCGATGCGCACATTTTTCGGCACGGCGGCGAAAACACTCGCGCTACTTGCCATCGCCAGCATCAGAGAAAGAGCCAAAACTCGCTTTTTCATAGGTAACCCTCAAGTGAAGTGCTTATTGTT
The DNA here is from genome assembly GCF_059412405.1 of Pantoea sp. CFCC18179. Classification (NCBI taxonomy): domain Bacteria; kingdom Pseudomonadati; phylum Pseudomonadota; class Gammaproteobacteria; order Enterobacterales; family Erwiniaceae; genus Pantoea; species Pantoea sp. CFCC18179. The sequence goes on from NZ_JBNBPM010000001.1 coordinate 835,485, forward strand.
ATGTGGTTCGTGATGTGTTGTTGGTTTGCGCTGAAAGATGTGCACGTTTCATGCCAGTTATGCGAATCGGCTAAAGCATGCGCAAGCGCACTAAATACCGCACCGATAAGCGGCGCAAGCACTTAGTTTGTGAGGGAAATATAACAGCGGTGTGAGGAAGAAAAAGCGACATTGTTAACTTTTGGTGCACAAGATGCACGAAGAGTGATCGCGCACGCGAAATTGCACACAAGCAGTGCATTAATGCACCGTTATGCGCCATTCCAGCGAGTGAAAAGATCTTCAGGTAACTCGATATCGAACTGGTCCAGCACACGATTGATGGTTTGATCAACCAGGTCACCAATCGATTGTGGACGATGATAGAACGCGGGCACCGGCGGCATAATCAGCGCGCCCAACTCGGCAGCGGTGGTCATCATGCGTAAGTGGCCCAAATGCAGTGGCGTTTCGCGCACGCACAACACCAGCTTGCGCTGCTCTTTCAACACCACATCGGCGGCGCGCGTCAATAAGCTATCGCTGTAGCTGTGCACAATGCCCGACAGCGTTTTCATCGAACAGGGCGCAATCGCCATGCCGAGCGTTTTGAACGAGCCGGACGAAATACTGGCCGCAATATCGCGCACGTCATGCACCACATCAGCCATCGCTTGCACATCGCGCAGGCTGTAATCCGTTTCCAGCGCCAGGGTTTGTCGTGCCGCAGGACTGATCACCAAATGGGTTTCCACATCGGCGAGCGGTTGCAGCACTTGCAACATGCGCACGCCATAGATCGCGCCGCTGGCGCCGGAAATACCAATGATCAGTCGTTTCATAATTCAGCCTTACCCGTTCAGATTGCGGCAATGATAGCGGCTCCCTGAACAAAAATACAAAAACAAACAGGGCGGGATTGCGCCCGCCCTGTTGATGCTATGCCACAACGTGGAAATTAACCTTCGTTATGCAGCTCCAAACCTTCGACTTCGGTCTGACGTGCAATGGCTTTGGAATCGTCATTACGCAGCGACTGCAAATACTCAAGGTACTGTTGATCGACATCTTTGGTGACGTAAATACCGTTGAACACCGAGCACTCGAAGTTGGCGATATCCGGATTCTCTTCGCGCACCGCTTCAATCAGATCGTTAAGATCCTGGAAAATCAGCGCATCCGCTTTGATCAGCTGGCAAATCTCGTCAACTTCACGACCGTGTGCAATAAGCTCAGTGGCGCTTGGCATATCGATGCCATAGACGTTCGGGAAACGAATTTCCGGTGCCGCTGAGGCGAGATACACTTTCTTGGCGCCCGCTTCACGTGCCATCTCAATAATCTGCTCTGAGGTGGTACCACGCACGATGGAATCATCCACCAGCAACACGTTTTTATCGCGGAACTCAGCACGGTTGGCGTTCAGCTTACGGCGAACCGCGCTGCGGCGCTGCTGCTGGCCCGGCATGATAAAGGTGCGGCCAACATAGCGGTTTTTCACGAAACCTTGACGATACGGCTTGTCGAGGATGCGGGCGATTTCCAGCGCGATATCGGTGGAAGTTTCCGGAATCGGAATCACCACGTCGATATCCAAATCTTCCCACTCACGCGCAATTTTGTTGCCCAACTTGGTGCCCATGCGCACACGTGCGCTGTACACCGAAATTTTGTCGAGGAAGGAATCCGGACGGGCAAAGTACACGTATTCGAACAAGCACGGATTGGTTTTCGGGTTCTCGGCACATTGACGGGTAGAAAGCTGGCCTTGTTCGGTGATGTACACCGCTTCGCCTGGCGCGACGTCACGAATGAACTCGAAGCCCAGGGTATCCAGCGCCACGCTTTCCGAGGCCACCATGTATTCAGTGCGACCATCTGCAATCACGCGCTTGCCCAGCACCAGCGGACGAATGCCGTTGGGATCGCGGAACGCCACCATGCCGTGACCGATGATCATCGAAACCACTGCGTAAGCGCCGCGCACCTGCTGATGCACCGCCGCCACCGCAGCAAAAATGTTGTCCGCTTCCAGCGGGTAATGCTGAAAACGATCCAGTTCCTGCGCGAAGATGTTCAGCAGGATTTCGGAGTCTGAGGTGGTATTAACGTGACGGCGACCCGTTTCGAACAGTTGCTTACGCAGCTCGTGTGCGTTGGTCAGGTTACCGTTGTGCGCCAATGTGATGCCGTAAGGCGAATTCACATAGAAAGGCTGCGCTTCAGAGGCGCTGGAGCTGCCTGCTGTGGGATAACGCACGTGACCAATCCCGATGTTACCCTGCAAACGCTGCATGTGGCGCGCTTCGAACACATCACTGACCAAACCATTGGCTTTACGCAAACGGAAGCAGTTAATAGCATCGATGGTACAAATGCCGGCGGCATCCTGCCCGCGGTGCTGAAGCACCGTTAACGCGTCATAGATTGACTGGTTTACTGGCATAAAACCGGTGATACCAACAATACCGCACATATTGTCTTTTCCTCATTAGCCGCACGCCCGATGGTGTCACCGGGGTAAAAAACTCGACGTACTTTTCAGGTAATCAAAGAACCACCTGATGATGTAACTGAATTCGGGGATAAGTTGCGACTGTTGCCAGTCGGGGCTTTTCGAGAAGCCGGTGAATGTATCGAGGAAAAAGAGCATAGCAGATACGATCAGTACGCCACGCAACGCCCCGAAACAGACCCCCAACACCCTGTCGGTTCCCGACAAGCCAGTTTTCTCAACCAGCGAGCCGATGACATAGTTGACGATGGCACCCACAATAAGGGTGGCAACGAATAACACCGCGATGGCGATGCCGTTGCGAACCAGTTCGTCACTGAAACCGGTAAACCAGACTGCAAGGTAGGCGTAATAATGACTGGCGACAAAGAACGCGCATCCCCAGGTAACGAGAGATAAGGCTTCACGGACAAACCCACGAATCAGGCTGACCAAAGCCGAAAAACCAACTACCGCAATAATGACGTAATCAATCCAGATCATGAACTCTTCCAGCCCAGTGCTATTGCACCCCTGCATCCAGTTCGGGGCGCATTCTAACAGAAAAAGAAAACGTTTGCGTAGGGTTTTCCGGTTCTGCATCCGTAAAAAGGGCGATGAAAAAAACTTTCCTCGCCCGATGGGATATCAATCTTTTAATTGACTGATATTAAATACTTTTTCAATTACGCTTCGCTAATCATGTGCAATTTAGTCGCGCCTTTTACTGCTATCGGCGCGACTTATCAACGCATTATCTCGCGCTATACGGCTTCACTACGCCGCCCAGACCAGAAATGCTTTGCAGCTCACTTAATGAACTCTGCAACTTGGCCTTAGAGGCATCCGGACCGACATAAATGCGGGTAATCGATCCCTGCACCGGCGTGGAAGGAACGGTAAAGGCACGATAACCGGAGAGTCGCAGCTGCGCCACAATCTCACTCACTTTCGCCGCGTTCTTCAGCGCACCAAGCTGCACCACAAATGCCTGACCCGCAGGCGCTTCTGGCTCACTCTGCTTCGGCGTTTCAGTTGGCTTGCTCTGCTCAACCGGTTTCGGTTGTTCGACCGGCTTCGGTTTCGGTTGTTCTACCGGTTTTGGCTTCGGTTGTTCCACCGGCTTCGGTTTCGGCTGCTCGACCGGTTTTGGCTTCGGCTGTTCTACCGGTTTCGGCTGAACTTGCTGATGTACCGGCGGCGGCGTCACCACACTCGGTTCGGTATTCTGCGCCGGTTGCGTGCTGCCCGTGGTCGCCGTTTTGCCACCTTCCTGATTCTGCGCCGCGCTGGCACCTTCTGGCGGTTGCGACGGTAAAGGTTGCGTCACCGGTGGCACCATTTCGCTATCCTGCTGATCGTCCGGTTTCGGCACCAGCGGGATCGCGGCGAACTCTTCTTTATAATGCTTTTTCTTACCGTCCAGCAGGCCCGGCAGCACGATGACGCCAATCGCCACCAGAATGACCGTACCGACTAAGCGATTTTGAAACTTACTTGCCACTGCCGTTCTCCGCTGTCATCGATTCCATAACTTGCGCTACGGTGTGGAAAGATCCACAGACCAGAATCACATCTTCGGGACGCGCCTGCTGGCGCGCCGCTTGCCACGCAGCATCCACATTGCGGTATGCTACGCCACCTTCCAGATGTGCTATCAGCTCATCCGCTGAAGCACCGCGCGGGCCATCAAGCGGCGCGCAGTACCAATGATTCACCTGCGGGGCCAGCGCCGCCAACGTTCCGGCGATGTCTTTATCATGCAGCATGCCAACCACCGCATGCACCTGGCCGTTGTGAGGCAACTCAGCCAAACGCGAAGCCAGATAATAAGCGGCATGCGGATTGTGCGCCACATCCAGAATCACGCGTGGCGATTCGCTCACGGACTGGAAACGCCCCGGCAAAATCGCCAGCGGCAGATGCTGGCGAATGATCGCCTCACTCACCTGCAAACCCGATGCACGCAGCGCGGTCAATGCCGTTGCCGCATTCGGCAATGGCACTTGCGGTAGCGGCAGATCGCGCAGCTCACCGTGCGCATCCTGCAACATCCAGCTATCACCGGTTTGCTGCCACTGCCAATCACGATTGCGCTGCAACAGTTGCGCGCCCTTCTCAGCTGCTACATCGGCGATGGTACTCGGCATATCGGCTTCACCCACCACCGCCGGTTTACCTGCACGGAACACGCCGGCTTTTTCACGGCCGATACTTTCGCGATCCGGCCCCAGCCAATCGGTGTGATCGAGTGCGATACTGGTGATTACCGCCACATCGGCATCGACGATGTTAGTGGCATCTAGACGACCGCCAAGGCCAACTTCGAGGATCACGACATCAAGATTGGCATCGCGGAACAGATTTAGCGCCGACAAGGTGCCAAACTCAAAATAGGTGAGTGAGATTTCACCACGTCCCGCTTCAATGCTGGCGAAACTGGCGCTGTGTAGCGCTTCATCCAGTTCAGTACCCTGCACGCGCACCCGCTCGGTATAGCGCATCAGATGAGGCGAACTGTAAACGCCCACGCGATAACCCGCGGCCATCAGCAGCGTTTCCAGTGTACGGCAAGTGGTACCTTTGCCGTTGGTACCGGCGACGGTGAAGATAAACGGAGCGGGTTTGAGCAAGTCGAGACGTTCAGCGACGCGTTGAATACGGTCCAGGCCGAGTTCAATGGCCTGAGAATGCAGGTGCTCAAGATAATGAAGCCACGTGGCCAAAGGCGACGTGGCTTGAGGGAGAAGAGAATTGTCCATGTGTCCCGTTTACTGATTTACGGTGCATTGGTAAAAAGGCGCATCGCTGCGCCTTTCCGTTGCCTGTCAGGCTTCGTTGCTCTCCGGCTCAGCCGCGTTAGGCTGATCACCATCCAGCACTGGCGCTGGCAGGTTCATCATTTTCGCCAGCAGGCTTGCCAGCTTAAAGCGCATTTCCGGACGACGGATGATCATGTCGATCGCGCCTTTTTCAATCAGGAACTCACTGCGCTGGAAGCCCGGCGGCAGTTTTTCACGCACGGTCTGCTCGATAACGCGTGGACCGGCAAAGCCGATCAGAGCTTTCGGCTCCGCTACGTTGAGATCGCCCAACATTGCGAAGCTCGCAGAGACGCCACCCATGGTTGGGTCGGTCAATACAGAGATGTACGGCAAGCCGCGCTCCTGCATTTTCGCCAGTGCAGCACTGGTTTTCGCCATCTGCATCAGGGATTGCAGCGCTTCTTGCATACGCGCACCGCCAGAAGCGGAGAAGCAGATCAGCGGGCAGTTGTCTTCCAACGCCTGCTCAACACCCCGTACAAAACGCGCGCCAACCACAGAACCCATTGAGCCGCCCATAAAGGAGAACTCAAACGCCACTGCCACAACCGGCATGCCGTGCAGCGTACCTTTCATGGTGATCAGTGCGTCTTTCTCGCCGGTATCTTTCTGTGCAGCGACCAGACGATCTTTGTACTTCTTGGAGTCGCGGAACTTCAGCAGATCCTTTGGCTCCAGCTCGCTTCCCAGCTCAACCAGCGAACCCTCATCCAGCATGCTATGCAGACGCTCACGAGCGTGCATGCGCATGTGATGGTCGCACTTCGGGCAGACCTCGAGGTTACGCTCCAGTTCGGCGCGGTACAGCACCTGACCACAGCTATCGCACTTGGTCCACACCCCTTCCGGGATGCTGGCTTTGCGCGTTGGCGTGGTAGTGCTTTTATTCAGTATGCGTTCAATCCAGCTCATTGATGACCTTTCTATTTAATGCTGACCTGGTCCAGTCTTCTCGTTACTGCTGAAATCACCTTCAGCAGGCCGTAAATGTCGCTCATTAAACCACAACCCGTTCACGCTGTGGATAAAAATCTGGTTACGGCGTTACTGTGACTTCTGCTGACGCGCCTGACGACGATGACGCCACACTTCAATGACGCCTGGCAGTATCGAAACCACGATAATGCCAACAATCAGCAACTTGAGGTTCTCTTGTACTACCGGCAAATCACCAAACAGGTAACCGGCATAAGAGAACAACAGCACCCACAGCAGCGCGCCCGTAACGTTAAAGAGCGCAAAGTGGCGATAAGACATGTGCCCCATCCCTGCCACAAAGGGGGCAAAGGTTCGCACGATTGGCACAAAGCGCGCAAGTATAATGGTTTTGCCGCCGTGGCGATCGTAGAACGCGTGGGTTTTATCCAGATAGCTGCGACGGAAAATTTTCGAGTTCGGATTGCTAAACAGCTTCTCACCGAACAGACGACCAATAGTGTAGTTCACCGCATCACCGAGGATGGCGGCGATCACCAGCAAAGTCACCATCACATGCACGTTGAGATCGTTGCCAGGCAACGCCGCTAGCGCGCCAGCCACAAACAGCAGCGAGTCGCCCGGCAAGAACGGGGTAACCACCAAACCGGTTTCACAGAACAGAATCAAGAACAGAATGGCGTAGATCCACACGCCGTACTGCGCCACCAACTCCGCCAAATGCACATCAATATGCAGAATAAAATCGATTAGAAAGTGGATGAATTCCATACGTCTCCCCGACGTCCATTAATTAACGGTTAATCTGCAAGGAACAACGGTCCCAACGCAGGCTGAGGTAATGCAAAGTGGGATGGATAATCCACCGCCACCAAATAGAGCCCCTCGGCTTTGGCGGTCGCCGCCGCCAACGTACGATCTTTCGCGGCTAACAGCGTCGCCATCCACTCTTCAGGCTGATTGCCGCAACCTATTTCCATCAGGCTGCCAACAATGTTGCGCACCATGTGATGTACAAAGGCGTTGGCTTTGATATCCACCACCACATACGGACCATGACGCGTCACATTCAGATGCATCACGTTGCGCCACGGCGTACGTGATTGGCACTGCACCGCGCGGAACGAGGTAAAGTCGTTCTCGCCAATCAACACTTGACCGGCGCGCTGCATTTTTTCCACATCCAGCGGATGGTAAAAATGGGTAATGCCTTGCGCCAGAATCGCCGGACGCAGCCGATGGTTGTAAATCACATAACGATAACGCCGTGCGGTGGCGCTAAAACGCGCATGAAACTCTTCCGGCACCGCTTTCACCCAACGCACCGCGATGTCCGCCGGCAGATTGGCATTCACGCCTAACGTCCAGGCGGCATCAGCGCGTGGCGAAGTGGTTTCGAAATGCACCACTTGTCCGGTGCCATGCACACCGGCATCGGTGCGGCCGGCACAAAACACCACCACCGGATGATCCGCCACTTTCGACAGCGCTTTTTCCAGCTTTTCCTGCACGCTACGCACTTCGTTTTGCCGCTGCCAGCCGTAATAACGGCTGCCATCGTATTCAATACCCAACGCCAGCTTAAGCGTCTTACCTTCAGGTAACATTAATAGAAATACTCCTGCACCAGCTTCTCGGCAGTTTTCACTGCCATCAGTGCACCGCCGAAGCGGACGTTGTCGGATACCGACCAGAATTGCAGCTGTTCTGGCATGCCATAATCGTTGCGCACGCAGCCGATGCTCAGCACATCGCTACCAGAAGCATCACCCACTTGCGTTGGATAATCGCTCTCTTCAGTCAGATTGATATCACCGCCACGGCCCAGTTCATCACGCGCTTCTTCCGCTGACAGTGGACGCAGATTCTCAACGTGCACGATCTGCGCATTGCCATAAAACACCGGCGCTTGAATGCTGGTCACAGCAATCGGCAAACCTTCGTCCTGCAACACTTTACGCACCTGTTCAACCACGCGGCGCTCGCTCTCAACGCTGCCGTTGCTGTCAGCTAACAGCGGCAACATGTTGAACGCCAACTGGCGGCCAAAATAGTGGGTTTCCGCCGGAACACCATTGAGTAAACGCGCGCTTTCGCCCGCCAAACCATCTACCGCGGCTTTACCGTGGCTGGAAGCGGCGATCAGGTTAGTTACCTGCAAACGGCTCAAACCGGCCAGATCCACCAGCGGTTTGATGGCGCACAGCAGCTGGCTTACCAGGCTATCCGCAACGGTGATGATGTTGCGATTACGATAATCAGCCAGCACTTGCGGATTGACGTCTGGCACCACCAGCGGCACATCCGGCTCCAGCGCGAACAGATCGCTGCTGTCGATCACCAAACAACCCTGGCTGGCAGCTTCTTCGGCATAGCGCGCCGACGCTTCACGTCCGGCAGTAAAGAACGCCAGTTGTACCTGCGTCCAGTCAAATTCTGCCGCGTCTTGCACGATTACGGTACGTCCCTCAAAACGTTTGTTTTCACCAGCACCGTTTTCACTTGCCAGCAAATACAACTCACCAACCGGGAACTGGCGTTCAGCCAGCAGTTCCAGTACAGCGTTCCCTACTGCGCCTGTTGCGCCTAAAAGCGCGATATTCCAGCCGTCAGACATGTTGGTTTACTCCAGACAATGACACAAAAACAGAAGGCGGTGAAAACACCGCCCGAGATTTAGGATTTTTCCCGCACATTATCGCAGGTGATTGAATTAACTTTACAAACTGGCGCGAAAGCCGAGTTGATTGAGCATCGCCGCCGTCTCGGCATCATCGCAATTTACCTGCAACGATGACCATTCACGACGCTCTTCATATTGTTTGCGCAGGCGATCAAACTCGCCCGGCTGCGCAGCCACTTTACGCAGCGGCGCATCATCGCGGCGCACATCATACACCAGATGCACCAGGCGTTTTAGCGTTGGCTGATCGAGTTTGCCGCGTAACGTAACAGAGCCAAATTCTGGCGCAGGCAACAGGCTATCAAGCGAGACCTGCTGCGGCTGACCGATAAATTCACACCAGGCTTCAAACACTTGCGTGGTACCGCGCGCTTTGCCCTCCAGCGTGTAACCGGCGATGTGTGCGGTAGCAATATCGACTTTATCCAGCAGATCCAGTGACAGATCCGGTTCCGGCTCCCACACATCCAGCACTACGCTGAGATCGTGACGCATTTTCAGCACTTCCAGCAGCGCGGCGTTATCCACCACCGCACCGCGACAGGCGTTGATCAGAATGGTATTGGGTTTCAGCGCCATCAGCAGCGCCGCATCAGCCAGATGCCAGCTTTTATACGGGCCATCTTTGAACAGCGGCGTGTGGAAAGTCAGGATATCGGCCTGCGCGACCAGCTCATCCAGTGAATGGAATGCTTCCTGATCGCCACGATCGGCGCGCGGTGGATCGCACAGCAGGGTTTTCACGCCCCATGCTTCAAGCCGCTTCTGCAATCTGCCACCGACATTGCCGACGCCAACAATGCCAACGGTACGTTCGCGCAGCGCAAAGCCATCGCGCTCGGCCAGCAGCAGCAGTGAAGAGAACACATATTCCACCACCGCAATCGCGTTACAACCCGGCGCCGCCGAGAAGCTAATACCGGCCGCCGCCAGCGATGCATCGTCAACGTGATCGGTGCCCGCCGTCGCGGTGCCAACAAATTTCACTGGCGTTCCCGCTAACAGCGCCGCGTTGACTTTGGTGACCGAGCGCACCATCAGGCCGTCGGCATCTTGCAGCTCGGCTTCTGGCAGCGGACGTCCCGGCACGGCGACAACATCGCCAGTGCGGCTGAACAGTTCACGGGCATAAGGCATATTTTCATCGACGAGAATTTTCACTGCGGCGGTCCTGTCTGCGAAGAATTTTGAGGCGCGTATTTTGCCATAAAGCCGGAGATTAACCTAACCGGCTGCGATAGCGATCGGGCGTGGTGCCGGCCTGTTGCTGGAACATCACAATCAGCGCCGACGCCGAACTGTAGCCCAGTTCATGCGCGATGCCCTGCACGCTGCAACCCTGCTCCAGCAAAGCGATAGCGCGCAAAAAACGTAAACGCTGCCGCCATTCGCTGAACGACATATTCAGCTGCTGCTGACAACGTCGCGCCAGCGTACGCTCGGTGGTGAACACCCGCTTCGCCCATTGTGCCAGTGTGGTGTTGTCGCCGGGATGCGCTTCAAGCGCGCGCAAAATCGGCGCGAGAAATTTGTCATCCGACATCGGCAAATAGCTGTTGTGCACCGGCGCTACACGCAGCCGATCAATCAGCACTTCACATAAACGCCAATCGGCTTGCGTTTGCGGTTGCTCCAGTTCACGGGATGCAAACTCGCTCATGACAGCATGCACAATGCCATCGACATGCAGCAGGCAGGCTTTATCCGGCATATCAGTGCAAAGATCGGCGGCAAGATTGAAGGTGCAAAAACGCGCGTAATTGTGGTTGTAGCTGCTGTGGCGATGGCCGGGCGGGATCCAGATCGGCATATCGGCGGGCGTCAGCAGACGTTCACCTTCCACTTCCATCTCCAGCACATGGCTAGTGACGAATATCGCCTGCCCCCAATCGTGCGCATGCGGCAGATATTCAGTTTTGGCATTGACCTCGTCGTAGCGCATGAAGAAGCGTAATAACGGCGCATCAATCGGCGGTTGATATTCGACTTGAAGATTCATTCTGTCCGGTCACTAACAAATATTGTCCGATTTTAACTATCTAGTTTAAACCGGTCAAACGTAAACTATTCGCGATTATCTGAGGAGCTGTATCATGAATTTACTGTTTCCGCTGATCGCGGTGCTGATCTGGTCGATCAACACAATCGTCAGCAAACTCTCGGCCGGCAGTATCGATCCGGCAGCGATCTCCTTTTATCGCTGGTTGCTGGCGCTGCTGGTGTTAGCGCCATTTTGCCTGCCGGGCGTATGGCGTCATCGTCACACCATTAAAGCCAACGGCTGGCGTTTATTGACGCTTGGCCTGCTCGGCATGGTGCTGTATCAAAGTCTGGCGTACTACGCGGCGCACAGCGTGTCGGCGGTGATGATGGGCATTCTTGGCGCGACCATTCCGCTGCTGACCATTTTGTTAAGCATCGTGGTGCTGCGCCTTGCGCCAACACGCGGCATCCTGATTGGCGGGATTTTATCGTTTGTCGGTTTGGTGTGGCTGGTCAGCGAAGGCAATCCTGCGCAGTTGCTCAATCAACGTCTCGGCAATGGCGAATTGATGATGTTGGCGGCATCAACCTCTTACGCGCTGTACGGCGTGTTGACGAAGCGCTGGGCAATTCCACTGCCGACCTGGCAAAGCCTGTTTGTGCAGATTTTCTTTGGCGTGCTGCTGCTGCTGCCCGGATTCCTGCGCGCGCCGGATGTGTCACTCAATCCGCATAACCTGCCGTTGGTGCTGTATGCCGGATTGTTTGCCTCAATTATTGCGCCATTCTTGTGGATCCTCGGTGTGCAGCGACTCGGCGCCAGCACCACCAGTATTTTCATGAACTTCGTACCGGCCTTTACTGCAATTATCGCAGTGATGTTCCTGCACGAGCAGTTGCATGCTTATCACTGGATTGGCGGCGGAATGACATTAGTGGGCGTGATCCTGGCGCAACGTCTGAAAACACCGCTTCGTAAGCCACGTAACGCCAGCCTGGCGGATCCCGCCGCCTGATTTTATTATCCGGAAAGGCCGCAGCCCCCGTGGATTTCCTGGGGGCTTTTGCTATCATATGGCCTCGTTTTTCCGGCGCACCCGGATCTGACCCGTTTTTCAAGGATTCCGCCATGCAACCTATCAGCGGTCCCGGTGTGCCCGCGGGCGATCGTTCCTCTTTAACGCCAGCGACTGGCCCTGCTCGTCCTGGCGGTCCTGCCGGTGAACAGCCGCTATCTCCTGCCCAACGTACCACGCTGGAGCGCCTGATTGTGCGCATCATGTCGTTGAGCACGCTGAAAGCCCCCGAGCTGTGGGCGGGCGTGCGTCATGAAGTTGGCGTGAAAAATGAAGCAGAGCTGCAATCACGTCATTTCCCGGCGGCAGAACAGCACCTGAATGGTCGCTTGACTCAGGTACAAAACAGCCTTGCCACGCGTCAGTTATTGCAACAGTTGCTGGAAAAATTGCCGCAGGGCAACAATCGCCAGGCGGTGAGCGAGTTTATTCGTCAGCAGTTTAATCAAACGGTGTTAAGTGCGCTGTCGCAGGATCAACTGCGTCAGGTATTGACGATGTTGCAAAACGGGCAGATGACGATCCCGCAGCCGCAGCAAACGCGCGTCTCGGATCGTTCGTTGTTACCCGCCGAGCAGCAATCACTGAATCAGCAGGTTACGCGACTGGCGGCGAAAACCGGTGAATCGCCGGTGAAATTGCTGGCTGATACCTTGAAGCTGGTGAATTTGAAAAGTGGCGATCCGATTCCTTCCCGCCACTTCCCGTTGCTGACGCAATATTTGCAGGTGCGCCAGACGCTAGCGCAGCACAGCGCGCCCACCTTGCAGATGCTGGAAACCTCATTGCGTCAGCCACTGACCCATGATGAGCAGCGTTTGCTGGAGGATTACAGCCAGCAGCGTTTCCAGGCGACGCCGCAAACGGTATTGACGCCAACCCAGACGCAGGATTTGCTTAATCTGCTGTTTAGCCGTCGCGCTGAGAAACTGCATGAACAGCCGCTGGCGGATAGCGAAATTCGCCCGCAGCCGATTTGGTCGCCGTTCATCCAGATGCTGCCAGAGCCGCTGGCGCAACGCCCGGCATTCACGCTAATCGCCGGGCTTTTCCTGTTCATCTTCCTGCTGTGGCTGTTTATCTAGCAGCCGCAGTTGGCAGCGGGCGTGGCATTGGGCCATTCACCCGCTGCTGTGCCCCACGCCATCGGATGACCGTCGCGTTTCCAGAAATCCAGGCCACCAATCAATTCCTTTACCTGAAAACCCAACTCTGCCAGCTTGAGCGCCGCTTTGGTTGAGCCGTTGCAACCAATACCGTCGCAATAGGTGATGTAGACTTTGCTGCGATCAAGGTGCGTGGTGGATTCCGCATTCATGGTGCGATGCGGGAACGACTGCGCACCACAAATGTGCCCGGCTTGATAGACCTCGCTGGAACGCGCATCTATCACCACAATCCCGCCAATGCCCTGCGCCATATCTTCGGCCAAATCCCACGCATCGGTGTAATACGCCAGTTTATGTTGCAGATAAGCCACGCTTTGTTCGGCGCTCGCTGGCGCAAATTTTAATACCGCTGACATCGTATTCTCCCGCTGTGATTTTCCGCCAGTTTACGGCAAAGTGGTCTGCTTACTGATACCACTTTTATCATGGTGATAAGACCATTATGCGCACCTCGTTTTTATCGCTGTTTAGTCATCAAACCCAAGGTGGCCTGCGCGATCGTCTTTGCGCCACCCTGCGCCAGGCCATTGCCAAAGGGCATCTGCGCCATCAGCAAAAGTTACCTTCCAGCCGCCAATTGGCGGCGGATTTGTCACTGTCACGCGTGACGGTGGAAGCGGCTTATGCGCAACTGGAGAGCGAAGGCTATCTGCAACGTCACAGCGGGCGTGGTACCTTTGTTTCGATTCAGATGTCACTCTCTACGCCAAAAGCGAGCGTGGATCGCTCGCCGCGCTTTTCGCTGCGCGGTCAACAAGTACTGGCGACCGGCGGTTGCCAGGATCCGCCTTTTCCGCATGCTTTTGCTGCCGGTTCGCCGGAATTGCGCGCTTTTCCTCATGCGCAGTGGCGCCGCATCAGCGCGCAAGTGCAGCGCACGCAAGGCAGTAAAGTGATGGGTTATGGCGATCCGCTGGGATTACCCGCTTTGCGCCAGGCGGTGGCGGATTATCTGGCGCTGTCGCGTGGTGTGCGCTGTTCAGCTGAACAAATTGTGATGTTGACCAGTTCGCAACAGGCGCTGCAATTGCTGGCGCTGATGTTTCTCGATGCGCAAGATGATGTGTGGCTGGAGGAACCGGGTTATCCCGGCGCGCGCAATGCGTTTCTTGCCGCTGGGGCGCGCTGTCGCGCCATGCCGCTGGATGCTGAAGGTGCTGTGCCGCTCGATGGCAGCGCAAAGCTGGTGTATTTAACCCCGGCGCATCACTATCCCAGCGGCACGCCGATGAGTTTAGCGCGACGGTTACCATGGCTGGCATGGGCAAAACAGCATGATAGCTGGCTGATCGAGGACGATTACGACAGCGAATTTCACTACGACGATCGCCCTGCTCCGGCGCTGCAAGGATTGGAAGCGGATGCGCGGGTAATATGCCTCGGTACCTTCTCCAAAACGTTATTTCCGTCGCTGCGCCTCGCCTGGATGGTGGTGCCGCCGCAATTAGTCGATGCGCTGGGTCGCGCGCGCAGCGTAATGGATGGTCATAGCGCCTTACTGCCGCAAGCGATTACCGCCGAATTCATGCAACAAGGTCATTTCGCCAGTCATTTGCGCTTGATGCGCCAGTTGTATCGCAGTCGGCGAGATTGCTTACTGGAGCAGATCGAAACGCGCTTGCCAGCATGGATCAAACCCTTGCCTGCGGCAGGTGGTTTGCAGTTATCGGTGCAACTGCTGCAAGGCGATGAGGCGCGATTAACCCAGCAAGCTGGCGAAATGGGATTGTTATTGCCGCGCCTGTCGCCGCTGTATGCGGATAACCCGCGACAAGCGGGATGGTTGTTGGGGTTCGCCGCGCTGACGCCCGGAGAAATCATCAGCGCCTGCGACAAGCTGGTTATGCTGCTGTCGCGTGACGTGCAAACGTCCAGGTAACCAAAATCCCCAGCGCGGCGCAGCACGCTCCGGCCAAATAGACTGAACCGTAACCGAGCGCGGTCGCCAGCAAACCGGTTAACGGGCCGCTGGCACCGTAAGCGATATCCTGAAACGCCGAGAAGCCGCCAAGTGCGGTGCCACGAATCTGTGGCGAGACGCGCTTTATCACCTCAACGCCCAGCGCCGGGAATATCAGCGAACAGCCACAGCCGGTCAAAGCCGCACCAACCAGCGCCATCCCGCCAGAACTGGCAAAGGCCAGCGTCAGTAAACCGGCGCTCTCCACCAGCAGCGAAACCATCGCAACTTTAACCCCACCATGGCGATCCGGCAAACCGCCAAAGAACACCCGCACCATAACAAAAGCACAGCCAAAAGCGGTGAGTGCGAAACCGGCATTGCCCCAGTTTTCAGCGGCGAAATAGAGCGACGTAAACGTGCCGATAACAGCGAAACCGGTACCTTGCAGCGCCAGCGCTAATCCTGGCTGGAAGATGATTTTCACTACACTGAACAGAGATGGGCGTTCGCCTCCTGCCACCGGCACTTTGCTGATCCAACTATTGAGCGCCAGTGCCAGCAACGGCAGCAACATGGCGACCGCGCCGAGTGCGGCAAATCCGCCGTGCTGATTTATCAACAAACCCAATGGCGCACCAGCGGCCAGCGATCCATATATCGCCATGCCGTTCCACGACATCACCAAGCCGGAACGTTTGCTGCCGACCAATCCCATGCCCCACGTCAGATTGCCGGTCAGCAGCAAGCTTTCGCCAAAACCGAGCAATAATCGCCCGACTGCCAGCAAACCAAATTTGGCCCACGGTGAAACAGGCAGCAATGCCGCAGCCAGATAAGCCACGCCCACCAGCGCAATGGCGATCATGCCGTGCTGTGTGGTGAGTTTGGCGCCATGTTGGTCGGCACGACGCCCGGCGAAACTGCGCGTTAATAGCGTGGCAAAGAACTGAATGCCGACCGCTACGCCCACCATCACGTTGCTCATGCCCAATTCCTGATGGACATACAGCGGGATCACCGGCAGCGCCAGACCTGCGGTTAAATAGGTCAGGAATACCGCAAAAGAGGTGCAGGCGAGCGGCAAAACGGATGGCGTCTGCGCATCAGCAGTGGTGGTCATGATCGTTCGAACTCCTTGTAATCACCAGACACGCGCGCTTGCTGCGGTAACACAGAAACGGGATATTTGGTTCACATCAAGATGGAATTGATAATTTTATTTCGTAGCCGAGGAGGATGAGTGTAGGTAAGCGAAGGGGGAATTGTCAAAAACAACAAGGGCCGGATTAACCGGCCCTTGAGAATCAGAATTGCCTGGTCACCATAAATGGCGACCCTACGCGATTATGCTGGCAACTTACGCATTGTAAGAGTGGCGTTAGTACCACCGAAGCCGAAGCTGTTTGACATGACAGTGGTCAGCGCTTTTTCAGTCGGCTTGGTCACGATGTTCAGACCTTTACCTGCTTCATCCAGCTCTTCCACGTTGATGCTTGGGGCGATAAAGCCGTGTTCCAGCATCAGCAAGGTGTAAATCGCTTCCTGCACGCCTGCCGCACCCAGTGAGTGACCGGTCATCGCTTTGGTAGCGGAAATGGATGGGCAGTTGTCGCCAAACACTTCGCGAATCGCACCCAGTTCTTTCACATCACCCACTGGCGTAGAGGTGCCGTGAGTGTTGAGGTAATCGATTGGGGTGTCGAGACCTTGCATCGCCATCTTCATGCAGCGCACTGCGCCTTCGCCTGAAGGAGCAACCATGTCTGCGCCGTCTGACGTTGCGCCGTAACCGACGATTTCAGCGTAGATGTGTGCACCACGTGCCAGAGCGTGTTCCAGCTCCTCGACCACCACCATACCGCCGCCGCCAGCGATGACGAAACCATCACGGTTAGCATCGTAAGTACGTGAGGCTTTTTCAGGCGTTTCGTTGTATTTGGTGGACAGCGCGCCCATCGCATCGAACTCACAGGCCATTTCCCAGCTCAGCTCTTCGCCGCCGCCAGCAAACACGATGTCCTGCTTGCCCAGTTGGATCTGCTCAACCGCGTTACCGATGCAGTGTGCAGAAGTGGCGCACGCTGAACTGATTGAGTAGTTCACACCGTGGATTTTGAATGGTGTTGCCAGACAAGCTGAAACGCCAGAACCCATAGCTTTGGTCACGACATAAGGACCTACCGCTTTCAGGCCGCGTGGGCTACGCATCGCGTCAGCACCAAACACCTGATAACGCGGAGAACCACCGCCAGAACCGGCAATCAGGCCAACACGAGGATTTTGCTGATACTGCTCGTCAGTCAGGCCAGAATCTTTGATCGCTTCGGCCATGGAGAGGTAAGCATAAATAGAGGCATCACTCATGAAACGCACGATTTTGCGATCGATGAGCCCGTTGGTATCCAGTTTGACGTTGCCCCATACGTGACTGCGCATACCGGCATCTCTCATCTCTTCAGAGAAAGTGATACCTGAACGGCCTTCACGCAGAGAAGCCAGCACTTCTTGCTGGTTATTACCAATGCTGGAAACAATACCCAGGCCAGTAATCACTGCACGTTTCATTCAATAATCCTCGTTCCACATATTTGGATGTGGTGCACTCTAGCGTACAGTTGTAAGCCGAACAAGTCCGATCAGCCATTTCCTTTTGTAAATTTGCGTCATGTGACGTCAGTCGTTAAACTCGCGCCACTGCCTGAAATATGAGCCTTTCCCGTGAAAATAACCCCGGTTGAACACGCGCAATTAAACTGGAATGAACAGGGTACACCTGTTTCCCGAGCGTTCGGTGACGTCTATTTCTCCAACGATAATGGACTGGAGGAAACGCGCTATGTCTTCCTCGATGGCAATCACATTCCGCAACGTTTCACCGATCACCCGCGCGATTTATTTATCGTCGCCGAGAGCGGTTTTGGGACTGGTCTGAACTTTCTCACCTTGTGGCAAGCGTTTGATCGCTTCCGCAGTGAACATCCCAGCGCCCCACTTCGTCGACTGCACTTTATTAGCTGCGAAAAATTCCCGCTGACGCACGCCGATCTGGTGGCCGCCCACGCGCATTGGCCTGAACTACAACCGTGGGCAGAGCAGCTGCAACAGCAGTGGCCGCACGCGTTGCCGGGCTGCCAGCGCGTGATGTTTAACGGTGGCGAAGTCACGCTGGATCTCTGGCTTGGTGATATTAACGCGCTAATTCACACCTTTGATGACAGTCTTCATCGTCAGGTGGATGCCTGGTTCCTTGATGGCTTCGCACCGGCGAAAAATCCGGAGATGTGGACGCCAGAACTGTTTGCTGCCATGGCGCGCATGGCGCGTCCCGGCGGCACCCTGGCGACGTTCACCGCTTCCGGCTTTGTGCGACGTGGCCTGCAAGACGCCGGATTTACGATGCAGAAGCGCAAAGGATTTGGTCACAAGCGTGAAATGCTGATTGGTGTGTTGGAGCAAGTGCCTGAGTTGCCGCACAGCCAACCGTGGTATGCGCGTCCAAACGCCGCAAGCAAAGAAGTGGCGTTGATTGGCGGCGGCGTGGCCAGCGCAGTATTGGCGATGGCGCTGCTGCGGCGTGGCTGGCAGGTCAACTTATATTGTGCGGATGAAGCGCCAGCGTTGGGCGCATCCGGCAATCGCCAGGGCGCGCTCTATCCGCTGCTTAATCAGCACGATCCAGCGCTGGCCACCTTCTTCCCGGCGGCGTTTGGTTTCGCGCGTCGCCTGTATGATCAATTGCCGGTCGAATTCGAACATGACTGGAGCGGCGTGCTGCAACTGGGTTGGGATAGCAAAAGCGCGGAGAAAATCGCGCAGATGCTCAGCATGCAGCTGCCCGAAGCGATCGCTTACGGCGTCAATAAAGAACAGGCAGAGCAGTTAGCCGGCGTCGATCTCGGCTTCGGCGGGATTTTCTATCCGCAGGGCGGTTGGCTCTCACCTGCGCAACTAACCAGCAACTTGCTGGAGTTGGCACAAACGCAAGGTTTACGCATTCATTGGCTGCATCGCGTTACGCAACTGGCACGTAACGAAGAAAACTGGACGCTGCACTTTAGCGAACAAGCCGCTGTGCAACATCAAAACGTGGTGCTGGCGAATGGCCACGCGTTGTTAGATATCGAACAAAGCCAGGCGTTGCCAGTGTATGCCGTAGCGGGCCAGGTTAGCCATGCGCCGACCAATTCCGCGCTCGGCCAATTGCGCACCGTGCTGTGTTATGACGGTTATCTCACGCCGGTAAGCCCGAACTTTGCCACACATTGCATCGGTGCCAGCTATCATCGCGGTGACACGGCGACCGTTTTCCGTGCCGACGATCAGCAAGAAAATCGCCAGCGGCTGATCAACTGTTTGCCCGACAGCGCGTGGCCGCTGCAGGTCGATATCAGTGATAATCAGGCGCGCAATGGCGTGCGCTGCGCCACCCGCGATCATCTGCCGATGAGCGGGAGCGCGCCGGATTATGACGCAACACTCACGCAGTATGCGGACTTGCCGGAACAGCGCGCCGCCGCAGCCGAAGTGAAAGCCGCGCCGGTGCATAGCAATTTGTTTGTGTTGGGTGCGTTAGGATCGCGCGGTTTGTGCAGTGCCCCGCTGGCGGCTGAAGTGTTGGCCGCACAGATGAGCGGTGAACCGCAGCCATTGGATGCCGCCACGTTGGCGGCGATGAATCCAAATCGTTACTGGGTGCGCAAATTGCTGAAGGGTAAAAAAGCCGGACGCTAATCTGCGGGGCGAGCGATCGCCCCGAGAATTTACGCGGTTTGTTGGCGCGCTTGCAGGAACAGGTTATCCCACATGCTGGTGACCAACACCTGATCGCGCGGTGACAGTTCACCGGCTTCAATCGCTTTGTTCAGACTGTTGGTGACATGAGTTTGCAGGGCTTCTGCGGTATGTTCGCCGCTGAGCTCAATTTCAGCTACCGCTAAGGTCAGATGACCACGCAGATAGCCGCCCGCAAACAACTCGTCATCGCTGGCGTGATCGACCATATCGTCAATCAGGGCCAGAATTCGGGTTTCAAATTCTACGATCATCTCTTCCTCTCTTCTTATAGCCTTCGCGGATTACAGGTCTTCCGGCCAAGGGAATTGCGCCGCCGTTAATGATGGCGTGCCGTAATAATTCGTCAGTGCATCAATGAAACGGGCCGGTCGCGCCGGAATACCCTGCTCCAGATAAGTCATCACTTGCGCATGCACTTTGCGCTGAAACGCGATGCGATCGGGCTCACAATCGCCTTCGAGATTGTCACAACTGACATTGAAGGGAAAGCCTGCCGCCACGCAGAACAGCCACTCCAGCGCCTGCGGTTTCACTTCCACTGCTTCGAACTGACTCTGCGTTTGCGCATCACGTCCGTCCGGGCAATACCAATAACCAAAATCCACCAGTTTGCGACGCGCTTCACCAGCGATGCACCAGTGAGAAATTTCGTGCAGTCCGCTGGCGTAGTAGCCGTGGGCAAACACCACGCGATGCCACGGCGATGTCTCATCCGCAGGAAGATAGATAGGTTCGTCATCGCCTTTAATTAGACGGGTCTGAAAATCGTCAACAAAGCAGCCATCAAAAATGGCAATCAGCTGATCGTAATGGTGTGTCGTACTCATAATATTTTAATCTTTAAAAAAACCGGCGCCATTGTCGCATTGGCAGCCGGTCTTGACGAGTATTGGATTACAACGTGGCGAGCCACGCCAGCAGCGCGCTACCGTGACTATCCCACAATAATTTGGCGCTCATTACCGCAGAAACGATCACCACCATCGGGCGAATCAGTTTCTGACCACGGCTCAACACCAGTCTGGCGCCGAGTCGCGCGCCGATAAACGCGCCAAGCAGCATGATTGCGCCGGTGCCCCACACCACTTTTCCGCCGAACATAAAGAACAGCAGACTGCCAAAATTCGAGGTGAAATTTAGGATTTTGGCGTGGGCGGTGGCTTTGGCCAAATTGAAGCCGCACAGCGTTACAAAGGCCAGCGCGTAGAAGGAACCGGCGCCAGGCCCAAAGAAGCCATCGTAAAAACCAACGCAACCGCCGCCTACCAGCGCATAGGCTAAACCATGCAGACGTTGCTCGCGGTCGGATTCACCAAGGCGCGGCATCAGCAAGAACCACAGGCCGATGCAAATCAGCAACAGCGGCAAGATTTGGCGCAGCACATCAGCTTGCAGATGTTGAATCAGAATGGTGCCGGCCACCGCGCCGAGGAAGGTCATGGCGATGTTCAGCCACTGCTCATTGAGCTTCACGGCACCACGGCGGATAAAATAGAGGCTGGCAGAAAACGAACCGCCGACCGATTGCAACTTATTGGTGGCTAACGCTTGCGCTGGAGAGAGTCCGGCCGCCAGCAATGACGGCACGGTAAGTAATCCACCACCGCCAGCGATCGAATCGATAAACGCCGCCAGCACCGCCACGAAAAACAGCACGCCGAGCACCAGCGGGCTAACAACAAACCAATCCATTTTAATCCTCAAATAACCGCGCTCCTTTGAGCTGTAACTGCGTTGGCTGCGCTCGCCCACACCAGTCACTTACTTAAGTAAGCTCCTGGAGCTGGACGAACTTGCCGCCTTGCCACAACTCAAATTCTCACGGTTATAATAAATGACGGTCTAATAAAGCCTGACATGAAGGCGGTAACGGCGGAGGCGTTTTCTTCACTGGCGGCGTGCTGCCTGGTTTTTTCGGCAGGAACCAGCTATCCAGCTCAGCGCCGCAGCCATCGCCCGGCGGTTGTGCCGCTTGATCCTGACACTCCAGGCTGCCAGCCGGACAACGCAAACGCACGTGCATGTGCGCGCGATGGGCAAACCACGGACGCACTTTATTCAACCAGGCACGATCGCTACCGGCATCAGCACAAAGCTGACGTTTTATCGCTGGATTGACGAAGATACGCGTTACCTCGTCATCTTTAGCCGCCAGTTTAATCAGGCTATCAATTTGCGGTTGCCAGTGGCGGGCAATCACCTGCTTATCATCGGCGGAGACCAAATCCAGCGGCTGCGGCTTCAGCAGTTGCTGCGCCGTCCAGCGACTTTTAGGCAGTTGCAGCCAGATATCCACGTCTAAACCGGTTTGATGGCTGGCATGACCGCTGCTAAAACGACCGCCAGCCGCCATGCCCATATCGCCAATCAGCACTTGTCCCAGTTGCAGTTGATGCACCTGAGTGCTGAGACGCTGAATAAAAGCAATCAGATCCGGATGGCCGAAATAACGCCGTTGATCCTGACGCATCACCTGATAGTTAGGTGAATCCAGCGGCAATTGCTGGGCGCCGATAATGCAGCCGTTGGCGAAGCCGCCAATCGACTGCGGGCTGCCCGCAATCGGCTGATGGATTTGCTGCCACGGCGTGGCGGCAACCGCGGCGGCGCTGCATAACAGCGCGGCACAAGTGATAAGCAAGCGACGCATCATCGGGCTTACCAGCGCGGTACGCTGCTGTTGACGTCACCGTTTTGCGCGCGCTGGCGCAGCAGGTGATCCATCAACACGATCGCCATCATCGCTTCGGCAATCGGTACGGCACGAATGCCAACACAAGGATCGTGGCGACCTTTGGTGATCATCTCGACTTCTTCGCCGTCGCGGGTGATGGTGTTGCCTGGCACGGTGATGCTGGAAGTCGGTTTCATCGCCAGATTGGCACTGATGGTTTGGCCGCTGCTGATACCACCCAAAATGCCGCCCGCATGATTGCTTTGGAAACCGTTGGCGCGAATTTCATCACGATGCTGGCTGCCACGTTGGGTGATGACCGCGAAACCATCGCCGATCTCCACGCCTTTCACCGCGTTGATGCTCATCAGCGCATGCGCTAAATCGGCATCCAGGCGATCAAACACCGGTTCACCCAAGCCCGGCGGCACATTTTCGGCCAGCACGGTCACTTTCGCACCAATCGAATCGCCCTCTTTTTTCAGGCCGCGCATCAGTTCGTCCAGCGCGTCCAGCTTATCGGCATCCGGGCAGAAGAACGGGTTCTCTTCGACGATGCTCCAGTCTTTCAGCTCACACGCCACATCACCAATCTGCGCCAGATAACCGCGCACCACGATGCCATGCTTCATCTGCAAATACTTCTTGGCAATCGCGCCTGCCGCCACGCGCATGGCGGTTTCACGCGCCGACGAACGGCCGCCGCCACGGTAGTCGCGCATGCCGTATTTCTGTTCGTAGGTGTAATCCGCATGGCCGGGACGGAACAGATCTTTAATCGCGCCGTAATCCTGCGAACGCTGGTCGGTATTTTCAATCAACAGGCCAATTGACGTGCCGGTGGTGACGCCTTCAAACACGCCAGACAAAATTTTCACCTGATCCGGCTCGCGGCGCTGCGTGGTGTAGCGCGAGGTGCCGGGACGTCGGCGATCGAGATCGTGCTGAATATCGGCTTCAGTGAGCGGAATGCCAGGCGGCACGCCGTCAACAATGCAGCCCAGCGCAATGCCGTGTGACTCGCCAAAGGTGGTTACGCGAAAAACTTGTCCGATGCTGTTTCCGGCCATCATGGTTCCTTGTTGCGATGTTGCGGGCGAGCGCTCGCCCTCTTATTTAGTCTTTATAGAATGAGAAGTGATGCTGCGCCGCGACAATTTGCTCGCGCGTCAGCATAAACACGCCGTCACCGCCGTTATCAAACTCCAGCCAGGTAAACGGCACGTCCGGATATTGATCCATCATGTGCACCATGCTGTTGCCGACTTCGCAAATCAGCACGCCCTGCTCGGTGAGGTAATCTGGCGCGCAGGCCAAAATACGACGCACCAACTTCAAGCCATCGCTGCCAGCCGCCAAACCGAGTTCCGGTTCGTGGCGATATTCGTTGGGCAGATCATCCATGTCTTCCGCATCGACATACGGCGGATTGGTGACGATCAAATCGTATTTCACCGGCGGCAGATTGCGGAACAGGTCGGCACGAATTGGCGTGACGTGGTTCAGCAAACCATGCTCTTCGATGTTTTGTTCAGCCACCGCCAGCGCGTCGGTTGAGATATCCACCGCATCCACTTCGGCTTCCGGGAACGCGTAAGCGCAGGCAATGGCGATGCAACCGCTGCCGGTACACATATCGAGAATGTGATGCGGTGAATCAGCGATCAAACCGGCAAACCGGTTTTCAATCAGTTCACCAATCGGCGAACGCGGCACTAGCACGCGTTCATCGACATAAAATTCGTGGCCGCAGAACCAGGCTTTATTAGTGAGATAAGCCACCGGAATGCGCTCGTTGACGCGGCGAATCACGCGCTCAACGATGCGATGACGTTCGCTGGCGGTCAGGCGCGCATTGCGCATATCTTCGGGAATATCCAGCGGTAGCCATAGCGTTGGCAGAACCAGTTGGACTGCTTCGTCCCAGGGATTATCCGTGCCGTGGCCGTACCAAATGCCTGCCGCCGAAAAACGGCTGACAGCCCAGCGCAGCATGTCCTGAATGGTGTGCAGTTCATTCACTGCCTCATCGACGAATATCTTGTCCACGTAGCCCTCCGCAGGCCATAAAATCAATCGGCCGATAGTGTGCCACGAAGCCGGGCAGAATTCAGCGCAGCAAGGTGAAAAAGCTGACATTTGTTAACAGTAACGGTTAAGGTATGCCACCGGCTGTTTACCAGCTTTTTCTGAATCCATTACCGAGCCATGAGTAAGAAAACCCCGCTAAGCCAGGACGATCAGGAGATGTTCCGCCAGTTAATGAGTGGAACCCGCAAACTGAAACAGGACACTATCGTGCACAAACCGGTAGTGAAAACGCGCGAAGTGCCGTTGAAACGCCTGCTTTCCGAACAGGTTGATAACAGCCACTATTTCTCAGACGAATTTCAACCGTTGCTCTCCGGCGAAGGTCCGGTGCGCTATGTGCGGGCTGATGTTAGCCATTACGAGCAGAAAAAATTACGTCGCGGTGATTACACGCCGGAGATTTTTCTCGATCTGCACGGTTTAACTCAGATGCAGGCCAAGCAGGAACTTGGTGCGTTGATTGCCGCTTGTCGCCGTGAACATCTGTTCTGCGCCAGCGTGATGACCGGCCACGGTAAACATATCCTCAAGCAGCAAACGCCATTGTGGTTGGCACAACATCCGCATGTGATGGCGTTTCATCAGGCCCCGAAAATGTTCGGCGGCGACGCGGCGTTGTTAGTGTTGATAGAAGTAGAAGAGTGGCAACCGCCAGAATTGCCGTAACACGGCACTTCCCCTAAATAATTCGAGGTGTAGCAAGGCGGCAAACTTGTGCATCCCCGGGAGCTTACTTTAGTAAGTGACTGGGGTAAGCAAGTGCAGCCAACGCAGCTACAGCTTGAAGTATGACGGGGAAAAGGATAGGGCCGCGTTTGCGGCCCATAGAAGAGTTAAATTGCTTTGGCCAATTTTGACGGGCTGACCTGCCACTCCAGCTTGCCTTCACAGGCATCTGCATCAAAGGCAACACAGGCAATCGCGGAGGTCGCGAACATCGGCGGCGCTTCCTGCGGGCAGAGTTCAGAGACTAAATAACCCACCAGCGGCAAGTGCGAAATCACCAGTGCCGACTTAACACCTTTTTGCGCCAGCACCTGTAAATAGCTGGCAACCATCGCGGGATCACCGCCTGGCGTCAGTTCCGGCAATACATCCTGACCATCCGGCAACTTCAGGTTCTCACGTACCGTCGCCAGCGTTTGCTCGGCGCGCAAATACGGACTCACTAAAACCCGATCGATTTCTGGCGTTTTGCCGTTGAGCCAGCTCGCCATTGCTCTTGATTCGTCACAGCCACAGAGGGTGAGAGGTCGAACTGAATCACTCGCTGCTTCCAGAGCTGCGTCGCCATGACGCATGATAAAAACTTGCATAAAGCACCGCTGTTGTTTGTCGATATCGTTCGGTACCACAGCACCAAACGCTTCATTCTGCGAATGAACGGTGTGTTTTACCGCAATGGCTTCGGTATAGTCAACCGGTTGTTTATTAAATAAGCATATCTCAGAATGCGGCTGTGCGGGCCATTTACTAACCCGCTGAATCTGTGCGCCTATTCATGATTGTGCAGAAGTGTAAAAATTCGTTTGCGCTTCTGACATTGCAATCAACGCGTCACAGGGCGCAAAACGATCGCCATGTCGCTGCATTAATGACCTTAATGCTTTGACGATATCGCCGATGCCGCGCTGATCCATATAGCGGAACGGGCCGCCGAGGAATGGCGGAAAGCCGATACCAAATACCGCAGCAATATCGCCATCACGCGCGTTACGAATCACCGCTTCATCCAGGCAACGCGCCGCTTCGTTCAACATCATCAATACACAACGCTCGGCAATCTGTGCTTCGCTCTGCTTCGCCTGCGGTTTGACATGCAGCAGCGTATAAATAGAGGGATCGGTTTTACGTTTACGCGACCAGCGTGATGGCTGATAAAGATAAAAGCCTTTGCGGTTTTTGCGCCCTTTTCTGTCATCGGCGAGAATCGCGCTCACCGCAGGCGGCGCGCTAAAACGCGTACCGTAGGCCTGTTCGAGAATCGGACTGATTTTGCTGCCCACATCAATACCGACTTCATCGAGCAGTTGCAGCGGCCCGACCGGGAAACCGAACTTTACTAGGGCGCGATCGATGTGTTCAATCGGCTCACCTTCCAGCAAGCAGTGCATCGCTTCATTTATATAGGGTGCAAGAATACGGTTGACGTAAAAGCCGGGACGATCGGCCACCACTACCGCGGTTTTTCCCTGCTTGCGCGCTAAATCAACTGTGGTTGCCAGCGTTTGTGCCGATGTGTTGGCATGCGGAATCACTTCCACCAGCGGCATTTTGTCTACCGGACTGAAGAAGTGCAGGCCAATAACATTTTCTGGCCGCTGCGCTTGCGCCGCGATATCGCCGATCGGCAATGACGAGGTGTTCGAGGCAAAAATGGTGTGCGGTTGGCAATGGCTTTCGATTTCGCTGACCATCTGTTGCTTCAGCGCCAGATCTTCAAACACCGCTTCAATCACCAAATCGCGCTGGCTAAAGCCCTGATAATCGATGCCGCCGCTGATACGTGCCATTTGTTGCTGGCGCTCTGCCGCCTTCAGCTGACGACGTTTAACCTTGTTACTCAGCAAATCCCAGCTGTACTGCAAGGCGTGATTCACACCAGCAAGATTGATGTCTTTGATGCGCACCGGCAAACCGGCTTTCAGCGCCGTGACGCTGGCAATGCCGCCGCCCATCAAACCGCCGCCGAGGATGCCAATCTGTTGCAAGGCGCGCGGTTCAGCTTCTGCCATGGCCTCTTTTTTCAATGCGGTTGAGGCAAAGAACAAACTGCGCAGCGCGGCCGATTCCGGCGTCATCGCCAATTGACCAAAGGCGCGTGCTTCCGCTTCATGTCCAGCGCTACTGCCCTGCTCCAGTCCAATGCGTACCACGTCAATAATGCGTTCGGCCGCGGGATAGTTGCCTTGGGTTTTACTGTGAGTTTGACGTTGCGCCATGGAGAACAAAATCTGCCGCGCAATCGGTCCTTGCAGCAATCGGTCGCGACGAGATAACTCGCGATGCGGGCGCTTTCCTTTATGTACGCGCGCAATTGCCGTCTCCAGCAAGATTGATTGCGGCACCGCATCATCAACAATGCCGAGTTTGAGCGCCTGTTTAGCGCGCAGTTGCTTGCCGGTGAGGATCAACGGTAGCGCCTGCTGCACGCCAATCAGACGTGGCAAACGCTGCGTGCCACCGGAACCTGGCAGCAAACCAAGTTGCACTTCCGGCAAGCCAAGGCGAGTTTTGTCATCCAGCGAGCAAATTCGTGCATCGCACGCCAGCGCCAATTCCAGACCGCCACCGAGGCAAGCACCATGAATCGCCGCCACCACCGGAAACGGCAGCGCGGCAATCATCGCCATAATCTCCTGACCTTGCTTTGCCAGCGCTTCGGCTTCATCTGCCGTTTTACAGTTGGCGATCATGCTGATATCGGCACCGGCGACAAAATTATCCGGCTTGCCAGAAATCAACACTAATCCCGCCAGCTGTGCATGACGGCGCGCTTCGTCCAGCACCGCTTTGATCTGCGGCACAAACTCCGCTTTCAGGGTGTTCATCTTCTCGCCTGGCACATCGATGGTGATCACACCGACATGATCAAGACGCATATGCAAATGAAAGGCGGATGCGTTCATCATTCAGCCTCCAAAACCATGGCCGTCCCCAAACCACCCGCCGCACAAGCGGTGACCAATCCTAATCCGCCGCCGCGCCGCCGTAATTCCTGCAAGGTTTGCGTGATCATGCGCGCGCCAGTGGCCGCAAACGGATGGCCGTAAGCAATCGATCCACCCAGCACATTAAAGCGTTCTTCATTAACCTCGCCCAACGCATGCGTGCGGTTCAACTTTTCGCGCGCAAAACGTTCGTCGCGGAACATGTTTAAATTCGCCAGCGTCTGCGCAGCAAAGGCTTCATGCATATCAATCAGCGTCAAATCGTTGAGCGTGATACCGGCACGTTCCAGTGCCAGCGGCGACGCGTAAGCTGGGCCCAGCAACATGTCCTGCCAGACATCGATGGCGGTGAAAGCATAGCTGCGCAGATAGCCCAGCGGTTGGATGCCCAATTCACGCGCGCGCCCTTCGCGCATCAGAATCACCGCCGCTGCGCCATCGGTGAGCGGCGTGCTGTTGGCGGCGGTCACCGAACCGTGGCGGCGATCAAATGCCGGGCGCAGTTTGGCGTAATCTGCCGCACTGGCATTGAAACGAATATTGTTGTCCTGCTCAATGGGTGCTTTCCACGGTGGCACAAAGGCGGGCATCACTTCCTGCGCCAATACGCCAGATTGCCAGGCGCGCGCCGCATGTTGATGCGATCGCAGTGCTAATGCATCCTGTTGTTCACGGGTAATGCCATGACTTTTCGCCATTTGTTCAGCGGTATCGCCCATGCGCAATCCGGTGGAATACTCCGCGACTGCTGGCGGCACCGGCAATAGATCGCGTGGACGTAAACGGCGCAAGATACTGAGCTTTTGGCTAAAGCTGCGCGCTTTGTTGAGATCAACCAGCGCCCGCGCCAGCGTTTTACTCACGCCGATCGGCAATACCGATGAAGAATCTGCGCCGCCAGCAATACCCGCATTGATGGTGCCGGCCATCAGGCTTTCTGCGACGTTGGCAACCGCCTGAAAACTGGTGGCGCACGCCCGGCTGACGCTATACGCATCGGTGTGCACGCTTAATCCGCTGCTCAAGACAATTTCACGCGCGATATTCGGCGCTTCCGGCATCTGCACTACTTGGCCAAACACCAGCTGATCGATCACTTCGACCGGCAACTCGCTTCGCGCCAGCAGTTCGCTGACCACCATGCGGCCTAATTCGAGTGCGGGAATGCCATGGAAATCTGTCGCCTGGCGAGCAAAAGGTGTGCGTAGTCCATGAGTAATGGCGATACGTTCGCCTTGACGCGTCAGCAGCGGCTGCGCTTTGTTCATTGCAATCACCTGTAATTTTCGACCGCAGCATCATTGCCAACAGGTCTGACCTGATCATCAGTGTTAACTAAGTGTTGCTAAGTCGCCAATAACCAGAGGAAAAAATTGCGAGGGAATACACGAAAATAGCCAAAGGCTGCCGAAGGGGGATTTCGGCAGCGGAGAGAGATTAGCGTAAGCCGAGCTGGAAAATCATGGTTTCGGCCTGGCAGGAAAAGGTGAAATCGATGTTCAA
This sequence comes from Pantoea sp. CFCC18179, assembly GCF_059412405.1. Classification (NCBI taxonomy): domain Bacteria; kingdom Pseudomonadati; phylum Pseudomonadota; class Gammaproteobacteria; order Enterobacterales; family Erwiniaceae; genus Pantoea; species Pantoea sp. CFCC18179. The sequence goes on from NZ_JBNBPM010000001.1 coordinate 865,266, forward strand.
ACGCACCGCATCACCTTCTGGCTTGATTTCACTGCGAATGTCGCACGGTTCGGACTCAACCTGACGCGCTCTTTCTGTAAGGTGCGCCAGCATCGCATCAGCCGCGTGACGATCAACCAGCACGCCAGACCAATTTGCGGTGCAATCGCTGTTATCGATCACGCTACCTACATCGACACAGCAGCAAGCTGCCGTTTCGTTCGCACTACATTTATTAATGGCATCAGTCATGGTTTTCTCCTGACGATAATTAAACACATTCGGATCATTTTCTGCCGCAAAGTGTACGCGTGGCGCGATTTCACATCTATCTTCTTGCTGCTAAGTGACGAATATCACAATAAAAATTGATCCAGAACAAAATTGACCGCTATGCTGATGTCGAACCGTCTGGTTTTTGTTAAGCAGATCTGATTTTATCGATCAAATCAGAAATATTTAAAAAACAATATTGCAACAAATACACAGGTCGGACCTATACTCGTCGCACTGGTCTGATATGTGGTTTTGCCGTCAGTCCCTACAATTCGCCGCTCTTTGTTACGCGACGTAACAAGTTAAATAATAAATCTAGATGAGGTTGTGGTCATGAACCATAAAAACCTGTTTGCAAAGTCAGCTGTGGCAGCTGCAGTAACGCTCGTCTGTTCCCACGTTTACGCCGCCGGCTTTCAACTTAATGAATTCTCAGCAATTGGTTTAGGTCGTGCTTATTCCGGGGAAGGCGCAATGGGCGATACCGCCGCTTCCGCCAGCCGTAACCCTGCAACCATGGCGTTGATGGATCGTCCTTCCTTCTCCATCGGCGCGGTTTATATTGATCCCGACGTGAATATCAGCGGCCAAAGTCAGTCTGGCCGCAGCCTCGATGCAAAAAACATTGCGCCAAACCAATGGATTCCGAATATCCATTACGTGCAGCCCATCAATGACCAATGGTGGGTTGGCGCTTCCGTCACCTCAAATTATGGTTTGGCGACTGAATTTAACAACGGCTACACCGCGGGCGGTTACGGCGGCAAAACCGACCTGATGACGGGTAATTTTAACATCAGCACTGCTTATCGACTGAACGAGAACTTCAGCTTCGGTATCGGTTTTGATGCGGTTTACGCCAAAGCAAAAATTGAGCGCTATGCCGGTGAATCTGGCGCAGCGCTGGGCATTCCAGCGGATACCCAAATCGCTCACCTAAAAGGTGATAAATGGGGCTACGGCTGGAACGCGGGCATCTTGTATGAAGTGGATAAAAATAACCGCTTCGGCTTCACCTATCGTTCTGAAGTGAAAGTCGACTTTGATGGCGATTACAAAAGCAATCTGCCTACTTACGTGAACTCGCTGCCGCAGGCGCAGATGATGGGCTTGCCTTACGGCACCAGCGGTTCGACCATTCCAGGCTCTCTGACGCTGAATCTGCCGGAGATGTGGGAACTGTCTGGTTACCACAAAGTCGCGCCACAATGGGCGGTGCACTACAGCCTGGCGTACACCAGCTGGAGCCAATTCCAGGAGTTGAAAGCTACTGGCAGCAACGGTCAAACGCTATTCTATAAAGACGAAGGCTATCACGACGCCTATCGTATCGCGTTGGGTACCTCTTACTTCTACGATGACAATTGGACCTTCCGTACCGGTATCGCCTTTGATGACAGCCCGGTTCCGGCTGACAAGCGCTCTATCTCCATCCCGGATCAGGATCGTCTGTGGTTGAGCGCCGGTGCTTCCTACGCGTTTAACGAAGATGCGTCGGTGGACTTAGGTGTTTCTTATATGCACGGCCAGAAAGTTACCGTGAAAGAAGGCCCGTATACCTTTAACTCTGAAGGTAAAGCCTGGCTGTACGGCGCGAACTTTAACTACAAGTTCTGATGGCTTGATAGCAATGAAAACGGCGACAGTGATGTCGCCGTTTTTTATTGCCTGCGATTAACCGCGCGCGGGAGCGAGGTCTTTCACATCCGCGGGCTGTTCGCCCATCTGCAAATGCAGGCGCTTTCCTTTATAAGGCGTATGACGTTCGACCACTTCCATATTCAATTCAACGCCCAATCCCGGCTCATTAGATGGAATGATGTAGCCATCTTCCCATTGAATCGGACGCTTAAGAATTTCGGCGTGGAAACCATCCCAACAGCCAATGCTCTCCTGAATCAGGAAGTTTGGCGTGCACGCCGCCAACTGAATGCTGGCCGCCGCGCCAATTGGCCCGTTATACAGATGCGGCGCGATTTGCGCGTAATGCACTTCCGCCAGCGCAGCGATTTTCCTGGATTCCAGCAAACCACCGACCCGCGCCACATTCATTTGCAGAATGCTGGCGGCTCCGGCTTGCAGCAATTGATGGAATTCGTATTTGGTGGTCAGACGTTCACCTGCCGCAATCGGAATCGACGTGCTGCGCGCCACCTGCCCCATCGCTTCCGGTTGGCCAGGCGGCACCGGTTCTTCAAACCAAAGCGGATCGTACTTCTCCAGCCGCTTCGCCAGGCGAATGGCGGATGACGGCACCATTTGTCCGTGGGTGCCAAACAACAGATCGGCTTTGCTGCCCACCGCTTCCCGGATGCGTTTGCAGAACAGCTCGCAGCGATCCAATACTTCAACAGAGAGTTGATGCCCGGAGTACGCAGTGTAAGGACCCGCGGGATCAAATTTCACCGCCGTGAAGCCTTTGCGCACGTTTTCTGCCGCACATTCCGCCGCCAGATCCGCATCGTCATAATCGTATTCACCACGGCGATTAACCGGATAAAGATAGGTATAAGAGCGCAGACGCGGCTGCACTAAACCGCCCAACAATTGATAAACCGGCTGATTCGCCGCTTTACCGACAATATCCCAACAGGCCATTTCTAACCCGCTCACCACGCCCATCATGGTGAGATCGGGGCGCTGAGTGAAGCCGCTGGAGTAGCACTGGCGGAACAGACGTTCGGTGTGATGCGGGTCCTGATTCAGTAAGTAGCGCTCAAACACATCGTTGATGATTGGCACCATCGCATCAGGATGAAAAGTGGCAGCGTAAATTTCGCCCACGCCTTCAATACCATCGTCGGTCTTCAATTTGACGAACAACCAGTACATGCCACCCAGATGCGGAGGCGGGACAGCAACGACATGCGTTTCCAGTGAGATAACTTTCATTGGGCTTCCTTATTTACGATTAAAACGAACATGCAAACGCCAGGCACCAAAGGCACCGCACAAAGTAATCATTACGATATAGCTGAAGAACAGCCGATAGCCGGTGGCGCCAGGGAAATGTTGGGTGAGATAGCCGCTGAGCAATGGCAAATAGATATCCGGCGAATAACCAATGACCGAAACCAAGCCAATCGCTAAACCGGTGCAATGCGGCGGGATGTCGCAGCGATCAAGCAGCGCCCAGTACAGGCCGCGCACCGCATAGGCGAACATCCCCACTAAAAGCACAAACGCAATCAAGGCGATGTGCGGAATGCCGTTGGGCAGTAGGATCAAGCCGCTGACACCCAGCGCGCCGCACACCAATACGCCGCACAGCACGCCAGCGCGGGAAAACTTATCCGCCAGCCAGCCGCCGCCGATGCCGCCAATTGGTCGCATCCACATTTTGCCGGCAGTAATAAACGCCGCCAGCGCTGCCGGTACACCGTATTCGGAGGTGCGTAAGTAAGCGGAGAAATTGTAGGTTGACCAGAAGAGTTGATATCCACAAAACACCACGCTGGCCAATAGCCACAGGTTGGGCTTACTGGCGAGGGTTTTCAAATCCAGCCATAAATTACTGTTACGCGCGGCCACACGATCCTGATTTTGTGCGCTGGCGGGATCGCGAATAAACGCCAGAATCACCGACAGGGTCACGCACAACGTGGCGTACATCAGGATGACGTGACGAAAACCTTTCAGTTCCAGATCCTGCGCGGCGTACCAACCAAACAAAGCCACCGCCACCGTTGCCAGCGACGCTTCCACCATGCCGCGGCCGCCATCCAGAATCCCGAAGAAGCGACCTCGTTCATTGGATTGCGCAATGCTGCCGACGCGTTTGATCACTGCCGACCAGAAGGTTAATCCGGTGGATAATCCCCAACAGCCAAATATCACCAACAGCCAATGAAACGCAGGCTGACTGGCATAGAAGAAGCCCAACAAACCGGTGGTGAACAGTGAAAAACAGATCAGAATGCGCGGTGCCACGCGGTCGGCTAGCCAGCCGCTTGGTAGATAACACAGCACAAACACCGTGCCGAGCGTTGAGTAAAGTTGACCCAGTTGCAGATCGTTGATGCCGAAATACGCCACCATGGTCGGTTGGTAATACTGGCGTAAATAGAGCAGCGGATAGATAGTGCCCGCCGCTAAAACTACTAGCGCCAACTGGTACCAACGTTGGCGCGTGCTGAGAGTACTAACCGGTGTTTCAACTGCAGATATGGCCGAATTTGGTGCGGATGAAGTGCTGTCTGTCATGGTTTTTCCTTGCTCACAGAAGAAGTAAACCGCTGTTTTATTTCTTCTAAACTTAACCAGATGACAAATGCACAGCTAGCGACAATGTTAATTTTGTTAAGGATTTGTGAGATTAAACAGTTCTAAGCCTAACAATGAGATTAGGGCCAAAAATTACCGTGAGGGGGTTCTAAATCTCGGATTGGAAATTTAACTTAAGTATTAAGGGAGGGGAAAACGAGGAAATGTCTGACAGCCGCAGATATTCGGTCACCATAAATCGCACGGCACGATTCTGTCGTAGGGTCGCCATTTATGGCGACCACGAATAATGGGCAAAAAAATGGCGGCCTTATGGGCCGCCATCTTGCTGATCAATATTGTTTACTGTGAATCGATATCTTTGAGATCGTCCTGAATCGCGCTGGCATTCGGGTTCTCTTCCGGCTTCAACTTACCGCCGCTGGCGATAAAGTCATGACGCTGGAAGTACGCATTGCGAATGAAGGCATAGGGATCTTGTTGCTGACGCAAAATGGCATCGGAATCCAGCAATTGCGCGCGGGTTTCCACACCTTCCAGCGTCCACTTACCGATCGACATTGGCCAGGTCAGCCAGCTTAACACCGGATAAAGCGTATCGACGAAGTCACCGCCATCTTCACGAATGGTGAAGCTGCCATAACCCGGTAATTCCAGATACGGGCCGTAACCCACGCCGTAACGTCCCAACGTGCTGCCAAAGTGGTGCGGCACTTCACGCGCCAATTCAGGATTGGCTTTACCGGCCACATCAATAAATCCACCCAGCCCTAACACTGTGTTTAGGAAGAAGCGCGTAAAGTGGACACCAGCACGACGAGGTTCACCCACCAAAATGGCGTTGACCATGCTGGCCGGCTCATCAAGGTTACTGAGGAAATTACTGGTTCCGCTGCGCACCGGCACTGGCACGTAATCGCGCCAGGCCACCGCTACCGGACGAACCACATAAGGATCCAGCACGTTGTAGTTGAAGTTAAACATCGTGCGGTTAAAGCCTTCCAACGGATCGCTACGCTGAGCAGGTTCCGTGGTATCAGCCGGTTTTGAGCTCGCGCAGCCCACCAGCAGTAAACTGGCTAAGGCTAAACCGGTTAGGCGGTTATTCATTATTCTCTCCCTGTGCGGATCAGTAATGTATCGCTTCAGGGCTGCTGTTGATTAATTTCCACAGCCAGTTGCGGATGACCATCCCAGGGAGTGATGACGCTCAAACCAAACCAGTCGCCAGACTGGGGATTGGCACTGCCATCGCGCGAAATGCGCACCCTGACTTGCACCTGATGCTGCGCCGAAAGCAGGCGATCGGGCATCATGGCATTGCTGTCATCCAGCGTAAGCGATAACGGGAAGTGACTGAGCGGTAAACGCTTCACAGCCACAGGCACCGGTGAAACACCGTCAGACACAGAAATATACATGACTCCGCCTTGCGGTAACATTTTTTCTGCCTGCGGAGCCAGGCTCACGGTCAGTGCCAGGTTGCTATTTTGCTGTCCCGCGTCGGTTTTCGCTTGTTCAATGCTGCGTTCGATCATAGTAATACGACGATCGCCCGCCGGTAACAATTTCAACATCACCTGCCAGGCACCAATCGCTTCATTATATTGCTGCTGCTCGAAGGCGTTAAACGCTAACAAACTCAGCGTACGCACATCGCTGTGATCGCGCTTCAACAACTCTTTCAACATCACATTGGCTTGGCGATTATCTTGCGGATCGCTGGAGCGCGTCAGCACTTCTGCATAATCCTGCTGCAATTCCAGATTATCCGGCGCCAGTTGCAGCGCATGTTCAAACGCCTGGCTGGCATCGGTGGCGTTGTTCAGCACCATACCGAGACGCCCTAACATCGCCCAATCATTGAGATTGGCTGAGTCATGCTGCAACGAACTGCGCAGGCCTAACTGCAAACGCGCCAGCTCTTCCATGGTCAGCGGCTGGGCTTTAGGATCCATTACGCGCGCGCGCAGAATAGGATACTCCTGCTGCACGCTAATAAAGGCAGTTTGCTGCGCCAGACCGCCAGTTTTCAGATACATGCCAAGCGAAACCACCAGCAGAATGATCACGCCCGGCAGCAACACCCAGCGGCTGCTGTGATGAATGCTGGCAGCGTCCTGCTTGGGGACGTCAGTTAACAGCGTTTGTTGCAGTTCGCGCACCATTTCTGGTCGTTCAGCAACCACGCCCTCTTCTTCATCACGCTCCAGTTCGCGTAAACGCTGCTGGTAAAAATCAGTGTTGAGACGATCGCGATCGCCGGTTGTCGCTTCACGTTGACGCCAGCCGGCGCGCAGAAACAGCGCAATCGCCGCCAGCAATAAAACAATTAAGGTAATCCAGAATCCAGTCATTACGGCTTCCCGTCACGCTTGAGTAACGCCGCAAGGCGCTGTTGTTCATCGTCGTCCAATCCGCTGCGGGTTTTGCCACGGCGATTACGCAGGATAATAATCAGCGCCCCCAGCACTACAAACAGCGCCGGACCAACCCACAGAATCAAGGTAGATGGCGTCACGGGCGGTTCATAAGTGACGAAGTTACCGTAACGCGCCACCATGTAGTCGATGATCTGCTGGCGATTTTCGCCCTGCTTCATTAGCTCATAGACTTTGAGGCGCATATCCGCGGCGATCATCGCGTTGGAATCCGCAATGCTGTTGTTTTGGCATTTCGGGCAGCGTAAGGAACCGGTGAGTTCACGGTATTGTTCTTCCTGCTGCACCGAGTCGAATTGATAAGTATCGATCGCCGCCCACAGGCTGGTACTAAGCAGAATGCCGGCTAACAGTAGAAGCAGCTGTTTCACGCGCCCGCCTCCTTGTTGTACTTATCCCACAGCGGTTTAACTTCTTCGAGCCAGACGCGGTCATTCATGTCGCCCGCGTGGCGATAGCGAATAATGCCTTTACCATCGATCAGGAAGGTTTCAGGTGCGCCGTAAACGCCCAGATCCAAACCGAGCATGCCGTCGCCGTCATACAGACTCAGCGCGTAAGGATTGCCAAGCGTGTTCAGCCAGGTCACCGCTTTGGTGCGATCGTCTTTGTAATTCAGCCCAACCACGCGAATGCCTTTTTCCGCCAGCGTGTTGAGATATTGATGCTCAGCGCGACAGGTCGGACACCAGGTAGCCCACACGTTCAGCAGGATCGGTTTGCCATCGGTCAAAACCTGCTGATCGTAGACTTTGCCCGGTTGATCCAGCGATTCGAGTTTAAACACCGGCACCGACTTGCCGATCAAGGCTGATTCAAGCCGCGTAGGATCATCACCATTAGCGTTACGCGACAGCTGCCACAACAGCGCCGCCGCCAGCAGCAGGAACAGAACTAACGGGATAAACAGGATTTTTTTGTTCATGCCAGCTCCTCGCGCTCAGCTTTTTTACGCGAGCGATAGCGCGGATCGAACAGGCAGAACAGGCCGCCCACCGCCATAAACACGCCGCCGTACCAGATCCAACGTACAAACGGTTTGTAGTAGATGCGCACAGCCCACGAACCGTCTTCCAACTCTTCGCCCAGCGCCGCATACAGATCACGCGTAAAGCCACCGCTGATCGCCGCTTCGGTCATCATGGTGCGCGCTGCTGAGTAGAAGCGTTTTTCCGCCTGCATCACCGCTTCCGGTTTGCCGTTGCGTGTTACTTCGATAATCGCTTCGCCACCGCTGTAGTTCGGGCCTTGCAGATTACGCACGCCGTGGAAGGTGAAGTGATAATTGTGGATGTCAACGGTATCGCCGGCTTTCATGCGCACATCACGTTCAACGCTATATTGGGTGCTAAACGCGATACCCACCACCGTAACCGCTACACCAAGATGACCTAAAACCATGCCCCAATGGCTACGCGACAAATGGCGCAAACCTTTCAAGAACGAGTGGCGATGGGTTGCACGTTCGTGCAGTTCCATCAGCGTCAACATGATCACCCAGATTGACATCAGTAGGCCGATCACCGTCATCGCTTCAATGCGATCCTGCAATAACCACGGCAAGGCAATCGACAGAATCAGTGTCACCAATAGAGCCACGCCCAAACGCTTCCACAGTTTCTGCGGCTCATCACGACGCCAGCGTACCAGCGGACCAATGCCGAGCATCAGGGCAAACGGCGCCATCAGCCAGGTGAACATAGTATTAAAGAACGGTTCGCCGACCGAGATACTGCCTAAGCCCAGCTGTTTGTGCACCAGCGGCAGCAAGGTACCGAGCAATACCACCAGCATTGCGGCAATCAACAACACGTTGTTGCCGAGCAGGAATGATTCGCGCGACCAGGCTTCGCTCTGCACGCGGCTGCGCACCTGGCCGCCTTTTAACGCATACAGCAGCAACGAACTACCAATCACGATCACCAGGAAGGCAAGGATGAACATGCCGCGCGCCGGATCGGAAGCGAATGAGTGCACCGAGACCAGCACGCCGGAGCGCACCAAAAATGTGCCCAGCAAGCTGAGCGAGAACGCAGTAATCGCCAGCAACACGGTCCACGACTTGAAGCTGCCGCGTTTTTCAGTGACCGCCAGCGAGTGCATTAACGCGGTGCCCGCCAGCCACGGCATAAAGGAGGCGTTCTCGACCGGATCCCAGAACCACCAGCCGCCCCAGCCGAGTTCGTAGTAGGCCCACGCTGAACCAAGCACGATGCCGATAGTCAGGAACACCCAGGCTGCGGTGGTCCACGGACGTGACCAGCGTGCCCACGCGGTATCGAGGCGACCCGCCATCAGCGAAGCAATAGCAAAGGCAAACGCCACCGAGAAACCCACATAACCCATGTACAACAACGGCGGATGGAAGATCAGCCCGATATCTTGCAGCATCGGATTAAGATCGCGACCATCAATCGGGAAGTTCGGCAAGGTGCGGGTAAACGGGTTCGAAGTGAGGATGATAAACAGCAGGAAGCCGAGGTTAATCATGCCCATCACCGCCAGCACGCGTGCTAACGCATCCTGCGGCATACCGCGACTGAAGATCGCTACCGCTAACGTCCAGGTGCTGAGCAACAGAACCCATAACAGTAGCGAACCTTCGTGCGCGCCCCACGTAGCCGCAACGCGATAGTACACTGGCAGCAGCGTATTGGAGTTGGTGGCGACGTAGCCGACGGTGAAATCGTTAACGACAAAGGCATACACTAAAATCAGGAAAGAGGCCGCGACGCAGAAGAACATGCCCCACGTCAACGGACGTGCCAGCGCCATCAAACGGGCATCCTGACGCGCCGCGCCCCACAGTGGATAAACACTCAACAGCAGCGCCAGTGCCAGCGCCAGACAAAGTAAGAAACTGCCAATTTCCGGCATCATGATTGCGCACCTGCCTGCTGATAGGCCGCCGCAGGTCCGGTGTGATTCTTCTTCATGGCATCTTCGATTTCAGGCGGCGTGTATTTCTCGTCATGCTTCGCCAGCACTTCTTTGGCATTCACCAGGTTGCCATCTTCCAGCACACCTTGCGCGACGACACCCTGCCCTTCACGGAACAGGTCCGGCAGAATGCCTTCATAGCTAACGCTGACCACGCCATTGGCGTCATACAGTTTGAAGGACACGGCGAGCGTTTTCGGATCGCGTTTCACGCTGCCCGGCATCACCATACCGCCAATACGCAAGCGTTGGCCCGGCTCCGGCTTCTGGTGATCTTCACCTTTGCCATACAGAATTTCACTTGGCGTATAAAACAGGTCGATGTTGGAACGCAGCGCGTACATCACCAGCGAGGTTGCCAGGCCAAGCCCAATCAACACCGCTACCGCGACATACAGGCGGTTACGACGACGGATATTCACACGGATTCTCCTGCTGCTTCATCGGCAGCTTTTTTCGATTTAGCCGCGCGAATGCGGCGCTCCCTGGATTGTCGCTGGCGAATCTCGGCCAGCAAACGGCGGCGGAACAGCACGGTGTGCAGCACCAGCCCGAATAACGGAATCATGGTGAGGATGACAGCCAGCCAAACGTAAAAGGCATAGCCGCCCATGGCGAAGAAGTCGCTCCACGAAGCAAAAGCGGGTGTCATGATTTGCGTCCTCCCTGCGCGACATCAATCGCCCACGGACGATGGCGCTCGCTAAACAGAATCAGGTTACGCAGGCGCATTAGGGTCAACGCACCAAACACCAGCAAATAACCAAGAATCGACCAACGCAGCGGCGTGCGCATGCTCGGATCGATGGCCTGTTGCAGAATGCCCGACGATCCCTGATGCAGCGTGTTCCACCACTGTACCGAGAAGTGAATGATTGGCAGATTGACTACGCCCACCAGAATCAGAATCCCAGCGGCACGGCCAGCGGTGCGACGATCTTCAAACGAGTGATACAGCGCGATGACGCCCATATAGAGAAACAGCAGCACCAGTTCAGAGGTTAAGCGCGCATCCCAAATCCACCAGGTTCCCCACATCGGTTTACCCCAGGCGGAACCAGTAACCAGCGCGATAAAGGTGAACACCGCGCCAATTGGTGCCATCGCCGCCGAGACCAGGTCGGCCATTTTCATCTGCCACACCAGGCCGATAAATGCCGCGATCGCCATTGAGGCATAAACGCCCATTGACCACATCGCCGCTGGCACGTGAATGTACATGATTCGGAAGCTGTTGCCCTGTTGGTAATCTGCCGGTGCAAAGCCGAAGCCCCACACCCAACCGAGTAACAACGTGCCAACACCTAACACCGCGAACCAGGGGATCAAGCGACCGCATAGCTGGTAAAGCCGCTCAGGCTTCGCCCACTGGTGTAACCATTTCCACATTTGCTTAGCTCACAATAAAAAAGAATTCAGGATTCGGTCGCTCTGAGGCGACACGAATTAATGCAGACTGATACGTAAAGCCGCTGCGGTGGCAAACGGCGACAGCGTGGCGCTGACAACCAACATCGCGCCGAGAATCGCCAGATAACCACCGATCGGCAATCCCATCCCCGCAGCATCAATCGCTGCGCTGGCAAAAATGAGCACCGGTATCGACAACGGCAATACCAGCAAACTTAATAACACGCCGCCGCGCCGCAATCCGACGGTTAAGCCGGTGCCAATCGCGCCGAGAAAACTCAAGGTTGGCGTGCCGAGTAATAAGGTCAGCGCCATGGCGCGCCAGCCAGCAAAATCCAGTGACAGTAATAACGCTGCCAGCGGAGAGAGCAAAATCAGCGGCAAACCGGTAATCAGCCAGTGAGCAATCACTTTGCCCAACACGGTGACAGGCAGCGGCGTTGGCAACAAAAGTAGTTGCTCAAGCGAACCATCCAGAAAATCGTCACGAAATAGTCGTTCCAGCGCCAATAATGACGCCAATAACGCGGCAACCCACGCCACGCCCGGCGCAATGCGCGCCAACTGCTGTGGCTCTGGCCCGATACCTAATGGAAACAGCGTGATAACAATCAGGAAAAACCACAGCGGATTGATCACTTCCGCGCCGCTGCGAAAGGCAATTTTTAATTCGCGCTGAATAACCCGGCCTAGCATCAAGCCCACTCCGAAGTAAGACGAATTTTACGCACACGCGCCGTGTTATCGGGCAGGTCCTGATGCGTGGTGAGAATCACTGATCCACCGTTATCGGCATGCGCAGCGAATCGCGCCATTAATTTTTCAACGCCACCTTTATCAATCGCGGTTAACGGCTCGTCGAGGATCCACACTGACGACGGGCTGAGCCACAGTCGCGCCAGTGCAACACGTCGCTGTTGTCCTGCTGAGAGTTGCGCGACGGGCACTTCTTCAAATCCCAGCAAATCAACTTGCTCAAGTGCATTAAAAATGGCGTCTTCATTGCGGTCGCCGTGCCAGAAATGCAAATTCTCTAACGGTGAGAGTACCGATTTCACGCCCGGATGATGGCCAAGATAAAGCAGGTTTTGTTGCCATATTTCGCGCTGCTGGCGAATCGGTTGCGTTTGCCACAGCACCTCGCCCTCTTCTGCGCGGCTTAAACCCGCTAGCAAGCGCAGTAGCGAGGTCTTTCCAGCACCGTTTGGCCCTTCAAATTGAACGATGTCACCCGGTTGCACCCGGAAGCTCAATCCATGAAACAGAATTCGCTCATCACGAACGCATGAGAGATTAATGACTTCGAGCATAGAAGGGAGAATCACCGCAATGAATGAGGCGGGGATAATACCACATTGAATCTGTGGGCCGAAGTCTGTGAACTGGCTCCCACTTACCCCAAATGGGGTAATCATGCGCATCAGATCAAAGAATTGCTCAAAAAAACACCTTGGTTAAAATTTCGTTACTCTTAATTTGAATCCTGGTAACAAATTGCCCTTGCTAAAACCAGCTACGCTTATTACGCATTGGCATTATCACCCGAGGAAAACATGAAACAATCGCCATCGATTTCAAACAGTGACAACGATGTAGAGAGTGATGAAAAGGAACAAGGTAAGGAGATCGAAGTGGATGAAGATGCCCTGCCCTCGCGTGCTGCCGCCATTCATGAAGAGATTCGCCAGGACGGTGAAAAAGAGTTAGAACGCGACGGCATGGCGCTGTTGTGGTCTGCGGTTGCCGCCGGATTATCGATGGGCGCATCGCTGATGGCGAAAGGCATTTTTCAGGTCCATTTGGAGGGTGTGCCCGGCGCATTTTTACTTGAGAATCTCGGCTATACCTTTGGCTTTGTTATCGTGATTATGGCGCGCCAGCAGTTGTTTACCGAAAATACCGTCACGGCTGTATTGCCGGTGATGCACAAACCGACTGGCAGCAATTTTATGCTGCTGCTGCGTTTATGGAGTGTGGTGCTTGCCGGTAACTTAATTGGTACTGCGCTTGGCGCGTTAGCCTTTAATTACATGCCGATTTTCGATGATGCAACACGACAGGCTTTTACCGCTATCAGCGAAAAAGTGATGGTGAACACACCGAGCGAAATGTTTGCTAATGCGGTGATATCTGGCTGGATTATCGCCACTATGGTGTGGATGTTTCCTTATGCTGGGGCCGCCAAAATCGTGGTGATTGTGATGATGACCTGGCTGGTGGCACTGGGCGATCTGGCCCATATCGTGGTGGGTTCCGTGGAAGTGCTGTATCTGGTGTTTGCAGGTACCTTGCCGTGGTATGAATTTTTCTGGCCGTTCGCGCTGCCAACGTTACTGGGCAATATCACCGGCGGAACATTGATTTTCGCCCTGATTAGCCATGCACAGATTCGCAACGATATGAGCGAAGCGGCGAAAGCCAAAGCACGTGCGGAACAGAAACGCAAAGAGAAGCAGATGAAATGATGGCGCTATATTGCTGATAGATTGAGCAAACAACCTGTGCATAGTTAAAATCAGCTCGGTGATGCGCTATACTGCGCGCCCGGCGTCTCCTTAGTTAAATGGATATAACGAGCCCCTCCTAAGGGCTAGTTGCAGGTTCGATTCCTGCAGGGGACACCATTCGTAGCGCCCTCCCTCAAAACAACCAGCTTGCCAAAGCCAGAGTTATCCCCGCAGTACTCATCATTCCGCCGACAATCCATTTTGTTTGCTTGCCCAACTCGTGATGAATTTTGCAGATATCCTGATGGATTTTACCGATTTCCTGATAAAGATCGCTCTTGGTCACGTAGTTTGTTTTGATGATTGCCACATCGGTTTTCAAAAGAGCGACATCCGTTGTTAACGTCCCCACATCTGTTTTCAGCAATGATATGTCGCCTTTCATCACATCCATTACCGCTTCCAATTTAGAAACGCGTGTTTCCATTTTCTCTCCTTGAAACGTTGTTATTTAGAACAGCCAGCGCGCCAAAGCCAATGTTAAACCGGCGGTACTCATCATCCCGACCACGATCCATTTGGTTTGCTTGCCCAACTCTTGATGGATTTTGCCAAACTCAAGGTGAAGATCGCTTTTAGTCACATAGTTAGACTTGATGAGCGCCACATCAATTTTTAACAGCGCGATATCCGTTTTCATTTCATCAATGTCGGCTTCAACCTTCGACAGACGTAATTCCATTTATCTTTCCTCTGCGATTCATCATTAAAACAGCCAACGCGCAAAAGCTAACGTCAACCCAGCCGTACTCATCAGGCCAGCAACAATCCATTTAGTTTGCTGGTGAATTGCCTGATGCAAGTCGCCCTTAGTGACATAATTTGACTTAATGATCGCTACATCGGTTTTCAACAGGGCGATATCCGTCTTCATTTCATCAATGTCGGTTTCGACCTTTGACATACGTATTTCCATGTTACGCACTCCAGTAAGTTTCCATTGTAATCAATGTAATAGATTTATTTTTCTTGCTGGCATCATACCGAACGCGGGATAAAAATCTCGCGATTAATCCATTGGGGGAAGAGAAATGAGAAACGTGTTCAGAAAAATATCGAGGAGTTTGCAGCGGATTACATGAATTTTGGTGGCAGCGTGCAATTAACCTTGTGCTTGTCGCCAGGCCGATGGCGTGGCGCCATGCATTTGACGGAAGCGATTACTGAAATGGCTTGAAGAGTGGAAACCACAGCGCAGCGCGATTTCTGTCAGTGGTAATTGGCTAAATTTAAGCAGCTGCAACGCCGCATCCATCCGACGGCGCATAACATATTGGTGCGGCGCTTCGCCCACGCTACTACGGAACATGCGCGCAAAGTGGTATTCACTTAACGCAGCTTCGGCGGCTAATTGCGCCAGCGTTAAAGGTTGATCTAACTGCGCATCGATATAAGCCATCACCCGCCGCAATACCACTGGCGCAAGACCGCCGCGCACCTGTGGCGCTTGCCATTGCACCTCGCTGTAACGCTGCAATAAATGGGTCATCAACAAGGTGGAAGCACTGCTCAACATCAGCTGGTTGGCGGGTTGCTGCCAATCGGTACTTAACAGGAAATGGCGGTAAAGCTGGGTGATGCGATCGTCATCGGCAAAGATCTTTTCATGCAGATTGAGCTGCGAGGGGCTGCGATCCCAGATTTGTTCGCCCAAATGACGCAGATGTTCATCGGTGCAATACAGATGCACAAACGACAAATCGGAACGGATATCCCAAACCGATTCCACGCCGCCCGGCATCAAGCAGAAGCGATCCGGTCCACCGCCATTACGCCAGCCATGTTGGGTTTTATGCCAGGTTTCATAGCCGTCGGCGGTGTACAAACTCAACGTGTGATGATTACTAAGATTGGTAACGCGATCGCCGCTGTTGAACCACGATGCCAGCTTAATGCCGCTCGACAGTTGAACACTGTCGCGCAATTGCGCCTTGTGGCGCTGAAGCATATTAAACGTCTGGTAATCGGTCATGGTTCGCTATCACTCACAGTTCATAAGCGCACAGTGTACGGATCTCAGCGGACAGAAAACAGGCCATAAGCAGCCACAAGAATAAAAAGCGCAAGATTTTGCAATTGCCGCGCAAAAAGGTGCAAGCCGCTCTTCCTGTTTCACGCCACACTGCGAGCCAGTTATTGCCGGAGAGCGCGCTATGAATATGATGTTGTACCTTGCCGTGGTTGTGATTTGGGGCACCACGTGGATTGCCATCTTTTTACAACAGGAAGCGGCCGACACGCCGGTTTTGGTGGCGGTGTTTTGGCGCTTTTTACTGGCGTCGTTGGTGATGCTGGTGATTCTGAAGCTGTTGCGCCGTCTGCGAACGCTGGATAAGCGCGATCACCTGTTTTGCATGCTGCAAGGTTGCTGTGTTTTCGGCTTCAACTTTGTCTGCTTCTATCATGCGGCGGCGTGGATCAGCAGCGGATTGGAGTCGGTGATCTTTTCGATGGCAGTACTATATAACGCGCTAAATAGCTGGATTTTCTTCCGTCAACGCCCTTCCTTCCGCTTGCTGCCCGCTGCGGTGCTGGGCCTCGGAGGCATTGTCGCGCTGTTCTGGCATGACATTATGGCAGCCGATCCCGCACCACAATTGTTGTGGGGCATGGGGCTGAGCGCGCTCGGTACGTTGGGCTTCTCCTTCGGCAACATGATTTCCATGCGCCATCAACGTCGCCAACGCGATGTGTTGACCACCAACAGCTACGCCATGTTTTATGGCGCAATGGTGATGGCAGCATTAGCGCTGATCAATGGCGATTCGTTGGCACCCGCGCTGAATTTCCAATGGATGGGCGCAATGAGTTATCTGGCGATTTTTGGTTCAGTGCTGGGATTTGGTGCCTATTTCACGCTGGTGGGCCGTATTGGTGCCAGTCAGGCGGCATACAGCACCTTGCTATTCCCGCTGGTGGCGCTGACGCTCTCGACCTTGTATGAAGGCTATCACTGGCACAGCAATGCGATTGTCGGGTTGGTGATGATTCTGGCAGGCAACATGGTGATGTTTGTGCGCTGGCCGGCGATGGGACGTTTGCGTCCGGCCTAAATAACGAGAGCGGGCATTGCGCCCGCTCTTATGTTCCTCTAGCGCCAGCCCTGAACGCCGATATTGAGCTGGTGAGGTTTAGTTATGGCTTTTCTGGCAATCCAGTAAAGCAGGACGCGTTCATCATCTTTGTCGCGGTCGGCCATTGCCAGTAATTTCAGCGACAACGTGGATTTGTTCACTGGTTGATGCTCATCGCTTAACTCGATCACCGCCTGACCGATAATGCAGCAAACCTCATCCTCGCTTGACGCGGATTCATATGCTCGGTCTATCATATTTCCTCCTCTTGAATGAACTCTAAGCCTGGCAAACTTCCCCAGCTTTGCAGGCAATATCCGCCGATCGATACAACTGGTTACACATGCTTACCCACTGCAACCGCTACGGTTAAAATGACATTAGCCTTGTCATCGTTATGTCATTCATACCCGTATCGCTGCATTTCATTCCCTCGCTCGGTCCATTCACGCCGTGGTTCAACCCGCGCGCGCGATAGCCACTTATCATCAGCCCAGATTCCGCTTTCTCGAGTGAGAGATAAAAATGAAAACAGCAACCGATGCGAATATCCAACGAACCCGCATGCTTACCCTTATCGGCACCATCATCACCCAGTTTGCGCTGGGTTCCGTCTATACGTGGAGCCTGTTTAACGGCCCATTAGCCCATAAACTGGATGCACCCATCAGCGAAGTGGCCTTCTCGTTTGGTTTACTCAGCCTCGGTTTAGCCATCGCTTCGTCGCTGGCCGGCAAGTTGCAGGAACGCTTTGGCGTGCGCAATGTCACCATCGGCGCGGGTGTTTTGATGGCGGTGGGATTCTGGCTCACCGCGCATGCCGATAATTTAATGATGCTGTATCTCAGCGCCGGTATTTTGGTGGGACTGGCGGATGGCGCGGGCTATCTGATGACGCTATCCAACTGCGTGAAATGGTTCCCGGAACGCAAAGGGTTGATTTCGGCCTGTTCAATTGGCGCTTACGGATTGGGTAGCCTTGGCTTTAAATTTATCTGCGGCGCGCTGCTGACGTCACAAGGTCTGGAAAACACCTTCGTGATTTGGGGCGTGATCGCCATGAGCATGATCATTGTCGGCGCGTTACTGATGCGTGATGCGCCCCTGCAGAAAACCAGCGACAATGCGCAGCGCGGAGCCAAAGATTACACCTTGGCGGAGTCAGTGCGTTTGCCGCAGTATTGGATGCTGGCGCTGATGTTCCTGACTGCCTGCATGAGCGGTTTGTACGTGATTGGTGTGGCGAAAGATATCGGCGAAGGTATGGTGCATCTCAGCACACAAACCGCAGCCAACGCCGTAACCGTGATTGCGATTGCCAACCTCAGCGGACGCCTGATTCTTGGCGTACTGTCGGACAAAATGGCGCGCATCCGAGTGATCACCGTAGCGCAAATTGTTTCGCTGATTGGTATGAGCATTCTGCTGTTCACGCACATGAATGAAACCAGCTTCTTCCTGTCATTGGCCTGCGTGGCATTCAGTTTTGGCGGCACCATCACCGTGTTCCCTTCATTGGTTAGCGACTTCTTCGGACTAAACAATTTGACCAAAAACTACGGGTTGATTTACCTCGGCTTTGGTATCGGTAGCGTACTGGGTTCGTTAGTGGCCTCGGCGTTTGGTGGCTTCACCGTTACCTTCAGCCTGATTATGACCTTGCTGGTGATCTCGCTGTTGCTGTCGCTCAGTATCCGTGTGCCAAATCGCCAATCCGTATCAGAATCTTTGCTGCATAATTAATCTCAATGGATGCCGCTTTTATTGGCGGCATCCGTTTTCTCCATAATTCATCCACAATAAGCGGTTTATTGAGAACCACTATTATTAAGCCTTGCCTTTCGGAGTAATCGCGCTATTATTATCAGGCATTCAGCTTATTCCGATTGGATTATTTACTGCCCCGCCATTTTTAGCATTTAATTGACACATTCCGAAATAGAACCAGAAATAACTCTACATTTCCTGCATCTTCACTCCACTTTTCCGCTGTAATCTGGCTCCATTGGAAAAGAGGAGGACTCTCCATGAAAAAGTTAATTAAGGTTGCATCGGTGGTTGCCATCATGACGATGTTGAGCGGCTGTATTATCGACCACGATCACGGTCGCGGCCCAGGTTGGGGACATCATGGCGGTGGCGGCTGGCATCACGGGTACGGCGGCCATGGTAGACACTGGTAATTGGGCAAAGAATATACACAGCATATAACAAGAAAATAATGAAAATAAAAAGGGCGGGAATTTATCCCGCCCTATTTTTTAACTTTTTACTGCGTAATTACATTGATACCAGGCTTTCTTTAAACCAGGCAAATTACTGTTTTGCGCTGGCAGTGATTCCACCTTATCAAATCCACGTTGACTGCAATAATTCGCTAGGTCGATTTCCAGCGCATCTTTATTCAAGGTGTGCGGATCATAACGATACTGCACGGTATTTGAGCTGGTATCTTCATCTACTCGTTCAAATCCTGGTTTGCTGACGCTACAACCCGCCAACATAAAAAGCGCTAGCGCGCTAATAAGCATTTTTTTCATTAGGGTGTCCTCTCAAGCGTCGCAGTCTAAAATGCAACGCCGCGCCTATCTATAGGAATAAAGCGCGAAATGTCTGCTTAAAGCAAAGTTTTTGCCAATCAAATCGATAAAACCAAACGGCTATACTTATCACTTGGGCAATGCGATTCTGTGTACAGACAAAACGAAGTCTGCACCACACCAGGTGATACTGATAATAAAGAGATACTGATAGTGACCTTCATGCCCGCGCTGAGCGGGCTTTTTTTTGCCCGCTAACCGGTAAGGCTGACCATCTTACGTAAAAGATTGGCCGCTTGTTTGGCAGGCAATGCGAGAATACCGCTGTAGAGATCAATCGACATCGCGCACATCGCACCGCGATCAACCGCCGTGTCGGCGGGCATATTCAATTGCTGAAGCTTATCGCCCCACTTGCCATACAAGGTTTCCACTACATGTTGCAGATCACGCTGCGCAGCGGCCTGATCTAGCGGTTGCTCATTACCGGTGCTCTGTTGTAGCAAGGTTTCGAGCGCTTGCGCATCGCGCTGATTCATTTCTGGTGACAGCACCTGTTGCAAATTGACGCCTCCGTTGACCTGCGGATAAAGGAAACGGAAACAGCGCTGTGGTTCCTGCTGTTGCAGCGCCTGCATCTCATCTACCGACACCCGAATGTAATTGAGGATCGCCTCATCAGAGGCGCGTGCTAGGCGTTGATTCACCAAATCCATCAGCCAACCGCGCATATCACCCAGCGCCTGATCGGCTGGTACACCCGCAAGCCGCTTATGCAGCAGTTCACGATTGAGCAACTGCCACAGCGCGGGTTCCTGAATTTTCAATAAACGATAACCGGGCGCGAGGCTGAGCTGGGTTGAGACTTCACTCGCCAGCGCTTGCCGTTCCTGGCGCGGATGCAGCCAGCTGAACCACAACAGATTCGCCAGCAGCAGCGGTAACAGGAATAGCAGCACACCTTGCCACCCGCGCAGCGAGGTAGAACGCACCAGCAAAATAATGATGATCGCCAGCAGCGCAAACGCCGCTAGCGTAATAGGAAAAAGCGAGAGCATCGAACGGGGTTAATCCTTACGTACGTCAATCAAAACCGGGCAATTGGCGCGCTCAATCACTGCGGCGCTGACAGAACCTTTCAACAAGCGATTAAATGGCGACAAATGACGGCGTCCCATGATGATCATCGTAGCGTTCAGCAGGTTCGACTGCGCCACAATGGTTTCCGCCGCTTCACCCGCCAGAATCAACCCTTTCGCCGCAATGCCTGCTCGCAGCAGCGGTGCCAGCGCATGTCGCACCACCATTTCGGCGGTGTTTTGCTCATCTTTGGCGGCAACAAAATCATCCGGATCTTCACCGGCATCAATCTCAATCGGTTGATTGCACGAGGAGTACGCCGGATCAACGCAGCATAACACCGTAACTTGCGCCTGATGCGCCAGCGCTTGTTCAATGGTCAGCGCAATCACTTTTTCCGCCACCGGAGAATTATCGATGGCCATCAGTAAGGTTTTCATCAGTTGGTTATCCTTCCACAGCGGTCATTTTGCCAATTTCACCAATCAAGGCGTCTTTGCACTTCAAAATTTCGGTGCGATACAGCGCTTCCTGTTTATGAAAACGCGCCGTGGGCACCAATAAAGAGATAGAGAAACGACCAAACAGCGTGTCGATGGCCACCGCCATGGTCGAGATCCCTTCCAGCGTTTCGCCACGATCAATCGCCAAACCGCTGACACGCACTTCTGCGATCAGTTGCAGCAGCTGCGGCAGCGTTTTCACCGTCATTTCGGTCAGCTCTTTGTAAGCCTCGCCGACCATCACGCGTACATCTTCATCGCTTTCCAGCGCCAGTAACGCGCGACCGCCAGACGTGCTGTAGAGCGGCAGATTCAACCCGATACGCGGCACCACACGCAGTTCGCGCGACGCCACCACGTAATGCACGATTGCCAACTGCGTGCCGTGCGCACGCGCTAGCGATACAGTTTCATTGATATCTGCGGAGAGTTGTTCGAGGAACGGACGCACGATTTCCACCACATCGCTGTGTACGCTGGAAATCAGCTTGAGCAGCGCTGGACCGAGACGTAAACCGCCCGCGCCACTGCTGCGCACCAGTTGCGCGCTATCCAACGCAGCGATGATGCGCTGCACCGTAGATCTCGGCAGATCAACCACTTGCGCAATTTCACCCAAACTCATGCCGCCGGGATGTTCACCCAGCGCATTCAGAATTTTTGCCGCACGCGCGATGACTTGAATGCCACCCGCCTTTTCATCCTCACGGCTTGAGGGGAGTTCAACCATGATGCGTTCCTTTTTGGCCTGCCCTACTTTAACGCGAATAATCGCACTTTTACACCCTGTATCACATTGCAATACATCATACCGATAGGTAAGATGCCACCTGTATCACATCGCAATACACTGCACCAACATAACAATGAGACACCTGCTATGAATGCCCAGCCGATTGCTGCTCCGGCGCCCCATCCTTTTACTCTGC
The DNA here is from genome assembly GCF_059412405.1 of Pantoea sp. CFCC18179. Classification (NCBI taxonomy): domain Bacteria; kingdom Pseudomonadati; phylum Pseudomonadota; class Gammaproteobacteria; order Enterobacterales; family Erwiniaceae; genus Pantoea; species Pantoea sp. CFCC18179. The sequence goes on from NZ_JBNBPM010000001.1 coordinate 887,169, forward strand.
GCCTGGCGCTGGGATTGGTGGGTGTGTTGATTGCCGCGCTCTCTTCTGGATTAAACGATCGCGTTACCGATATCGCGCTGGCCGATATCCGTGCGGCGATCGGCATCAGTTACGATCAGGGCAGTTGGATCATTTCCGCTTATCAGGCCGCAGAAGTCGCGGCGATGATGATCGCGCCGTGGTTTGCCGTGACGTTTTCACTGCGCCGTTTTGCGCTATTGGTTTCCGCTGGTTTTATGCTGAGCGGCCTGCTGCTGCCGTTGATGCCCAACGCGCCGTTATTTATCGCCTTGCGCGTGGTGCAAGGTTTATTTGGTGGCGCATTACCGCCGCTGCTGATGACCGTTGCGCTGCGCTTCTTGCCGCCGCCAATCAAATTGTACGGTTTGGCAGGCTATGCGCTCACCGCCACTTTCGGCCCCAACATGGCTGCCTCGCTGGCAGCATTCTGGACCGATGAGGTCAGTTGGCTGTTCGTGTTCTGGCAAGTGGTTCCCGCCATGCTGATTGCCATGCTGCTGATTGGTTGGGGCTTGCCGCAAGATCCGCTGCGCCTCGAACGCTTTAAGCAAATCGACCTGTTCGGCATGCTCACCGGTTGCAGCGGCATGGCATTGCTGATTCTGGCGCTAACGCAGGGCGAGCGGCTCGATTGGCTCGAATCCTCATTATTCAGCGGCCTATTATTCAGCGCTCTGGCATTGCTGACTGTGTTCTTTATTAATGAATGGTTTCATCCGCTGCCACTGTTCAAGTTGCAGATGTTGGCACGACGCAATCTTTCGCATGGTTTATTGGTGCTGGCGGGCGTGTTGATTTTGTCGCTGTCAGGTTCGGCGCTGCCTTCCGCCTATCTGGCGCAAGTACAAGGTTTCCGCACCTTACAATTCGCGCCGCTGGCGTTAACCATCGGTTTGCCGCAGTTGCTGATTGCGCCATTTATTGCTGCATTACTGAATATTCGCTGGGTCGATTGTCGCTGGATGTTGACGGCGGGCGTGACGCTATTGGTGACATCCTGCTTGATGGGCATGCACATCACCACCGATTGGGCGCGGCAGAATTTTTGGCTAATTCAGATCTTGCAAGCGTTTGGTCAGCCAATGGTGATTTTGCCGGTGTTGATGAGCGCCACCAGCGTGGTCGCGCCGCCAGAAGGCCCGTTTGCTTCCGCGATGTTCAACACCGTGCGCGGCTTCTCCAGCATCGCCGCCAGCACCTTAGTCGCCTGGTTTATCAGCCATCGTGAGCAGTTTCATTCGAACATATTGATTGATCATGCCGCCAACCGCGCTTGGTTGATGACTGCACCCAACAGCGCGCAATCCAGCAGTAGCTTGCCTTTGCTGCCTGATGGCAGCGCCAGCAGTGCGGAAAACCTCAGCGGCTTTGCCACCTTGCTGAAACACCAGGCGATGGTGCTGAGCTTAAGTGATTGTTATCAAATGCTGATTGCCTTTGCTGCCCTGCTTTTACTGTTAACCGCCTGGCTGCCGAAACGCGTGTGGCCGCCACAGACCCTGATTCAACCTGCAACGACGACGTCGAGATAATTGATATGCAAGCTTTTGCAATGAAAAGAACGGTGCTGTTAAGTGCCTTATTACTGGTGTTATTAGCGATGGCATTTTTTGTCTGGTTATCAATGACCGGCAACGATCACCGCACCACCGATGCTTACGTTAATGCCGATTACACCTTGGTGGCACCGAAAGTGTCTGGTTATATCGCCAGTGTAAATGTGCGAGATAACCAGCGTGTTAAGGCCGGTGAACTGCTGGCGATGCTCGACGATCGCGATTATCGCGTGGCGCTGGAAACTGCGCAGGCTAATTTGCAGGTCAGTGAAGCTAAGCAATTGAGCAGCCAGGCGCAGCTGGAACAGCAGCAATCCACCATTGATGAAGCGAAAGCCACCTTAGCGGCGAGCCAGGCATCGGCGCAATATGCTGGACAAAGTGCGGCACGTTACAACCAGTTGTATAAAAGCGGCACCATCGCTGCTGACGATCAGCAGAAAGCCAACTCGACCCAGCGTTCAGCCTCAGCGGCGGTACGTCAGAGCGAAGCGGCGCTGGCTGCCGCTGTGAAGCAAGTTGGCGTGCTACACGCCGCGGTGCGTCAGGCCGCGGCCGATGTGACGGCGGCAAAAGCCAGCGTCGATCAGGCGCAGCTTAATCTTTCTTACACGCGCATCGTCGCGCCGGTGGATGGCATGGTTGGGCAGCGTTCTGTCCGCCTTGGCGCGTATGTCAGTGCCGGAACCCGTTTGCTGGCAGTGGTGCCGTTACAGCAAACCTATATCACCGCCAATTATCTGGAAACACAGTTGGCTGATGTGCAGCAAGGCCAAAAGGTGCTGGTGAAAGTGGATGCGTTACCGGGCAAGTCGTTTACCGGTCGCGTGGACAGTATCGCACCGGCAACCGGCGCGACCTTTTCCGCTATTTCACCGGATAACGCCACCGGCAATTACACCAAGGTGGTACAGCGTTTACCGGTGAAAATTGTGTTGGATATCAATCAACCGGATCTGGCAAAACTACGGGTTGGCATGTCGGCAATTCCAGAGATTGATGTCCGCTGAAAATGTGAGCAATATCTCAGAAACGGCCTATTTATTTTTGGGACGAATCCGCGTAGATTATCGCTCGATCCTGTTCTGGGCTTGCCTGGAGCGACCTGAGAAGAAAGCGTGTAGCGCTGATGAACTCCACCTTTCTCTTATTCTGTTCGGGTTACGCGAGTTTGGGATCGCTCGCCGGGTAACCGCTCAGAGGAGTTGCTGTTGTGAGATACGCTTTGATGGGAATTTCTTTTTTCCTGTTACTTTGGGTCGGTACTTTTGTACTGATGCTGTAGAGCCGCCAGACGGGGCGACGCCAGTCGCCCCATTCAGTTTTACTCTTCCTCTTCTTCCAGCGCTTTCACCGTTCCCGGCAAAATGCCATCAGCACGGAACATGGCTTTAATCCCGCGTACCGCCTGACGAATACGATCGCTGTTCTCAATCAGCGCAAAACGCACGTGTGTATCACCGTAATCACCAAAACCGATGCCCGGCGACACGCATACCTTCGCTTCCTGCAACAGCAATTTGGCGAATTCCAGCGAACCGAGATGCGCGTAGTGATCAGGAATTTTGGCCCACACATACATTGATGCCTTCGGCAGATCAACCATCCAACCCGCTTCGTGCAGGCCTTTCACCAGCACATCACGGCGACGTTTGTACTGCTCGGCAATATCGCGCACGCATTGTTGATCGCCTTCCAGCGCAGCAATCGCAGCCACCTGCAACGGCGTGAACGTACCGTAATCGTGATAACTTTTGATGCGCGCCAGCGCCGCGACCAACTCTTTGTTACCGACCATAAAGCCGATACGCCAGCCCGCCATGTTGTAGCTTTTCGACAGGGTAAAGAACTCAACCGCCACATCGCGCGCGCCGGGCACCTGCATGATTGATGGCGCTTTCCAGCCATCATAGGTGATATCCGCATACGCCAGATCGTGAATCACCAGCACGTTGTACTGCTTCGCCAGCGCAATCACGCGCTCGAAGAAATCCAGTTCAACGCATTGCGAAGTGGGGTTCGACGGAAAACCGAGAATCATCATTTTCGGCTTCGGATAACTTTCGCGAATCGCGCGTTCCAGCTCGTTGAAGAAGTCAACGCCCGCCACCAGCGGTACTGAACGCACCTGCGCACCGGCAATCACCGCGCCATAGATGTGAATCGGATAGCTGGGATTGGGCACTAACACCGTGTCGCCGTGATCGAGCGTTGCCAGCATCAAATGCGCCAGCCCTTCTTTGGAACCGATGGTGACAATCGCTTCTGATTCCGGATCGATCTCGACCTGATAACGGTCTGCGTACCAGCGCGAAATTGCGCGACGCAAACGAGGAATACCTTTCGAGGTTGAGTAACCGTGCGTGTCTTCGCGCTGCGCCACCTGACAGAGTTTTTCGACGATGTGCGGCGGCGTGGGGCCGTCCGGATTGCCCATCGAAAAATCGATGATGTCTTCGCCGCGCCGACGCGCAGCCATCTTCAATTCGGCAGTAATGTTAAATACATAAGGCGGAAGGCGTTCAATACGCGAGAAACGACGGGGTGTGCTGTTATCAGCCATGAGATCCTCTGGATTACGTAAGCGCCCGGACCGTCCGAGCGACGTGGGTCACTGTGGTGACCGCCTCAAGAACATAACGTGCTGATAACCAGATTGTCGAGAGCAGAATAAAAAAATTCTAATTCTCAGGATTCAGGCGACCTAACACCCAATCGCTCACCCATTGGCCGTTTAACAGATAATTATCCCGCAGCGTGCCCTCAAGTTCGAAACCATTCTTCTCCAAAATACGTCGTGACGGCCAATTCCCCTCAATCACCATCGCTTTCAGCTTATGAAATTCTGCTTGTAGCAAAAAGGTGCAGAGCGCATCAAGCGCTTCGCTGCCGTAACCTTGTGCGGTATACGCATGCAGCAGCATGTAACCCACTTCTGCCTGACGATAAGGATGCCATTCCGCGCTACAGCCAAACAAACCAATCGGCTCGCCCGTTGCGCGGATTCTGGCGACCAGGCACAGCATGTGAAAACTGCTGGCTTGCCACGGCGCCAGCCGCTCGGTGAAGCGCTGGCGAATGTCGTTTTCATCTGGGATTTCACTGACCCACGTCATGGTGGCGGTGTCCTGATGCACCGCTTTGAAAATCTGCCAATCTTCCGCCTGCAGTCGGCTTAGGGACAAACGTGGGGTGAGTAATTGCATTGCCGGGCTCCGCGATTTTGTATACGGCAACATAGCAAACTGGATCTACGACAACCAGCGATCGGCGCACGGTTTGGCTAATCCTCTTTTTAGCGCTCAGGATTTCCTCTTTTCTGTTTAATTCGCCAGGTCACCATGAATGGCGACCCTACAAAAACAGAGCGGTGCGCGCCGTAGGGTCGCCATTTATGGTGACCGCGAACCCAGAACGATACGCGCCCGTAGAGTCACCATTCATGGTGTCCCCAATAAGCCTAAAATTGATCCAAGCTATAAGAAGCGTCTGCAGCTTGCCGTGGCGCTGGCGGATCTTGATCACATTTTTTATCATAGCCGCATTCTTGCCTTGTCCGAGAGCTGCCTTTGCCTTCCCACTTCGACATGCTGCTGGCGGTATTTGACCGCGCAGCGCTGATGCTGATCTGCCTGTTCTTCCTCACGCGCACGCGAGTGTTTCGTCAACTGCTGCAAAAAGACGAACATTCGGTGCGTGAAAAAGTGGTGGTGACGGCAATCTTCTCGCTATTTGCGCTGTTCAGCACCTGGTCTGGCATTAATGTCGACGGTTCGCTGCTGAATGTGCGCGTGATTGCGGTGATGTCCGGCGGCATATTGTTTGGCCCGTGGGTCGGGATTGCGACCGGCATCATCGCCGGTTTACATCGCTATCTGATTGATATGGATGGCGTTACAGCGGTGCCGTGTTTGATCACCAGCATTATCGCCGGCATTGCCTCTGGCGTGATTAATCGCCGCATTAGCAAAGAGCAGCGTTGGCGCGCCGGGATTCTCGGCGGCATGCTGTGCGAGAGCCTGACCATGCTGCTGATTGTGCTGTGGGCCAAGCCGATGACGCTGGGATTAGCGATTGTTGCCGAGATTGCGCTGCCGATGATTCTCGGCGCATCCAGCATCGGTTTGATCGTGCTGCTGGTGCAGAGCGTGGAGGGGGAAAAAGAGGCGATTGCCGCACGCCAGGCCAAGCTGGCGCTGGAAATCGCCAACAAAACCCTGCCGCTGTTTCGTCAGGTGGACAGCCAATCGTTGCATAAAGTGTGCGATATCATTCGCACCGACATTCACGCCGATGCGGTTGCCATCACCAATACCAAACAGATTCTGGCCTACGTCGGCTACGGCGAGCAGAACTATCACAATGGCGATGACGCCATTAGCCCAACCACCGCGCAATCAATCTCCAGCGGAAAAATCATCATCAAGAACAACGATGAAGCGCATCGCACCAAAGATATTCACTCAATGTTAGTTATTCCCCTTTGGGAAAAAGGGGAAGTCACTGGCACGCTGAAAATATATTATCGCCGCGCACATCGCATCACCGGTTCTTTAAAAGAGATGGCGATTGGCCTGTCGCAGATTATCTCGACCCAGTTGGAAGTGTCGCGTGCAGAGCAACTGCGTGAGATGGCGAACAAAGCGGAATTGCGCGCGCTGCAAAGCAAAATAAACCCGCATTTCCTGTTCAACGCGCTGAATGCCATCTCCTCTTCGATCCGGCTTAATCCAGATACCGCCCGCCAATTGGTGATCAACCTGTCGCGCTATCTACGCTACAACCTCGAACTCAACGACGACGAACTTATCGATATCAAGAAAGAGCTGTGGCAGGTGAAAGATTACATTGCGATTGAGCAGGCGCGCTTTGGCGATAAGCTATCGATGATTTATGACGTCGATGAAGATCTGCATTTCACCTTGCCCAGTTTGCTGATTCAGCCGCTGGTAGAAAACGCCATTGTGCACGGTATTCAACCTTGTCGCGGCAAAGGCGTGGTGACTTTGAGCGTGAAAGATTTGGGCGATCGGGTGCGCGTGGCGGTGCGTGATACCGGCGACGGCATCAGCGACGATGTGATGAATCGCGTGGCGCGCAATGAGATGCCCGGCAACAAGATTGGCCTGTTAAATGTGCATCATCGGGTGAAACTGCTCTCCGGCCACGGATTAACGATTACGCGTCATCATCCCGGCACTGAAATTGCCTTTACTCTCAGTAAGAATGGTCAACCACTGCCCGCGCCGCTGCGCCCCACCACGGAAACCTCTGCGTGAAAGCCATTATCGTTGAAGACGAATTTCTTGCGCAGCAAGAGTTGAGTTGGATGATTCAGCAGCACAGCCAAATTGAAGTAGAAGCCTGCTTTGATGACGGGCTGGAAGTGCTGAAGTATCTGCAAACCCATCGCGTTGATGTGATATTCCTCGACATCAACATTCCTTCGCTGGATGGCATGCTGCTGGCGCAAAACATCAATCAATTCGCCCATAAGCCGTTGATTGTGTTCATCACCGCGTGGAAAGAGCATGCGGTAGATGCGTTTGAGCTGGATGCGTTTGACTACATTCTCAAGCCGTATCACGAATCACGCATTGTCACCATGCTGCGCAAACTGGAAGCCAGCGTGCAGCAACAGTCACAAACGCACGCAACAATTAGCGCACCGCAAACCGTTAATCTGGTAAAAGATGAACGCATTATCGTTACCGATATCAACGAGATTTATTACGTGGAAGCGCATGAAAAGCTGACGTTTGTCTACACGCGGCGCGAAGCTTATGTGATGTCGATGGTGATCAGTGAGTTTTGTAGTCGTTTACCGGAACAACAGTTTTTCCGCTGTCACCGTTCTTATTGCGTCAACTTAAGCAAGATCCGCGAAATCGAACCCTGGTTTAACAATACCTATTTGTTGAAGCTGCGTGATTTGGATGCGCAAGTGCCGGTGAGCAGAAGCAAGGTGAAAGCCTTTCGGCTATTGATGAGATTGTAAGGCGAACGGCGGACGCCGCTCGCCAGACAGTATTACAGTTCGCGGCCCAGCACCTGACGCAAATGCGCGCCCGCGCCGAGTAATCCCGGTTGATCGTGAGTGATCATATACACCGGAATATCCACCAGATAATCGCGGAAGCGGCCTTTGTCTTCAAACGCCGCGCGGAAGCCTGACGCTTTAAAGAAATCGAGGAAGCGCGGCACGATACCGCCCGCAATATAAACGCCGCCAAAGGTACCGAGATTCAGCGCCAGGTTGCCGCCAAAACGGCCCATAATGACGCAGAACAGCGACAACGCACGACGGCAATCGATGCAGCTGTCTTTCAGCGCGCGCTCGGTGACATCTTTCGGCTTGAGGTTTTCCGGCTCACGATCGTCGGATTTGACGATAGCGCGGTACAGATTGACTAAGCCGGAACCGGATAACACACGTTCCGCAGAAACGTGGCCCAGCTCAGCACGCAGCACTTCAAGAATTTCGCCCTCTTCTTCACTGTTCGGTGCGAAATCCACGTGACCGCCTTCACCTGGCAGGCTGATCCAACGTTTATCGACGTGTACCAAATGGCTAACGCCCAAACCGGTGCCAGCGCCATAAATCGCAATCGGCTTGCCTTCAATCGGCGATTTACCACCAAACTGAATCACTTCCTTTTCGCTCAGCATCGGAATAGCCATCGATACCGCGGTGAAATCGTTGATGATTTCCAGGCTTTCCAGCGCCAGATTTTCCTTCATCGCTTTGGTCGAAAACGCCCAATCGTGATTGGTCATCTCCACCCAATCGCCGGTGATCGGACAAGCAATGGCGATGCAGCCATGTTTGATGTCCTGTTTTTGCTCGTCGAGATAATGACGAATCACCGCTTCGAGATTGTCGTAGTCTGATGTTGAGAATGTTTCGGCCTGAGAGATAGCGCCAGTTTCCACCTCACACAATGCGAGACGGGCATTGGTACCGCCCACATCGCCGACCAGGGCGTATGTTGTCATTCTTCTGCTGCTCCGCTTGGGTCATAAACAATTGCAGGACACTATAAAAGCCTGCCAATAAAACAACAACGCCCACCTGACATGATGGGCGCGTCCATTCAAAGATGCTGCACAGCCTACGGATCGCCCGGCGGGCTGCACAGCGGCAACTTTCCGAATTTAACCGCTGTTACGTTGATGCAAAGCGGCGGTAACCTTACGTAGCAGCGGCGGCAAGTCCTGTTTGTCCATCACCACTTCCACCAGCGACAAACGACGATTACGCATTAATTGCGCCATCACCGCATCAAGTTGCACCGTTTCACTCACGCGCCAGCTTTGCGCCGCGCAATCTACGCTCATCGCCTGCGGCAGCGCGGTCCAATTCCACTGCGCGATGTCGTTATAACGCTGCTCTGCGCCGTGAATCGCCCGTTCAACCGTGTAGCCATCATTATTCAGTAAGAAGATGATGGGCTGCTGACCATCGCGCTGCATCGAGCCCAACTCTTGAATGGTGAGCTGCGCCGAGCCATCACCAATAATAAGGATTACACGACGATCTGGCTGTGCGGTTTGCGCCCCGAAGGTGGCGGGTAAAGTATAGCCAATCGATCCCCACAGCGGTTGCACCAACAATTGCGCCTCCTGCGGCAAACGCAGTGACGCGGCACCAAATGCCGCGGTGCCTTGATCGGCAAGGATAATATCACCCGGCTGCAAGAAGCGCTGCATCGCTTGCCAGAATGCCTGCTGACTGATTATTGCCGCATCAATGTGCTTATTTTCTTCGCATTCTGGCGCCTCAGCCAATTGCCAGTGGGCGCAGTGACGCTGATAAATCGGCAATAAGGCTTCCAATGCGTGCTGCATGCTGAGCGGTGCAAACACTTCGCCCGCGACCGTGGCCTGAAACGGTTGCAGATCGATTACGCGCGGTTCGGGTAAATGTTGAGTGAATCCGGCGGTTAAGGTATCGGTGAAGCGCACACCGACACACAACGTGACATCGGTATTTTCAATCGCCTGGCGCACCGCCTCGCTGCTGCCTTCCGCTGCGTAAGTGCCGACAAAGCCAGGTTGCTGCTCATTGAGCACACCTTTGCCCATTAATAAGGTGGCGGCAGGAATGGCACGAAGTTGACGCAGGGCGGCAAGCTGTGATTGCAGTTGCCAACGCGAGGCAAGAAAATCGGCCAGCAGCGATACGCGTTGTGCCGGTGCTAATAAACGCTCGGCGGCATCAGCAAAGGCTGCCGCCACCGCACGTTGGTTTTCTGGCTGTGGCTCGATATGACTTGGCATGATTACTTCTGCCGCCGCCACGTCCACCGCCATTAATAAGTATCCGGGGCGATGTTGTTTGAGCGCTTCGGCGATCACGCGATCAATCTCGGCCACCGCATTTTCCGGTGTCAGTACGGCAGAAGCCACGCTGACTTCCTGTGCCATTCGCAGAAAATGGCCGAAATCGCCATCGCCTAATGAATGATGTACGCAATCGCCATTGGCCTGCGCCTGACTGGCGGGCGCGCCCACGATGTGAATCACCGGCACATATTCGGCGTAGCTACCGGCAATGCCGTTTATCGCGCTCAATTCGCCTACGCCGAAAGTGGTTAACAGCGCGGCGGCACCGTTGCAACGGCCGTAACCATCAGCGGCATAGGCGGCATTCAGTTCATTGGCGCAGCCAACCCAGGCGATATCGGGATGCGCTATCACACTGTCGAGAAATTGCAGATTGTAATCACCCGGCACGCCGAACAAATGATAGATGCCAGCTTGTTGCAAACGGTGAAGTAAATAGTCGCCAACATTAAGGGTTTTCATCGACAGCTCCTTCTCAAGTGGATGTTGAGAAGTATCAGTGATGTGGCTGAATTGGCGAGATTTTCAGCATCGTGGCGCTGCGATTTGTGGCAAGCAATCGTTACGACGACAGATAATTCTGTAAGTTGCGATCTTCGGCTCATTTCACCTTAGTGTAAACGCATACACTGCTATGCTGATGTCACTTTCTCCCCTCTTGAGACAGGAACGCTGCATGACTGCTTTTCCCCATCCTGAACGTTATCAACAGATGCAATATCGTCGCAGTGGCCGAAGCGGCCTCAAATTACCGGCTATTTCGCTGGGTTTGTGGCACAACTTTGGCGACAGCACGCGCGTTGATAATAGTCGTGAATTGTTGCGCCACGCTTTTGATCGCGGCATCACGCATTTCGACCTGGCGAATAATTATGGTCCGCCGCCGGGTTCAGCCGAATCCAATTTTGGGCGCATCTTGCGCGAGGATTTCCACGGTCTGCGCGATGAACTGGTGATCTCCACCAAAGCCGGTTACACCATGTGGGACGGACCTTACGGCGATTGGGGTTCGCGCAAGTATCTGATTTCTAGCCTTGATCAAAGTTTGAAGCGTATGGGATTGGAGTACGTCGATATCTTCTATCATCATCGTCCCGATCCGGAAACACCGCTGGAAGAGACCATGCGCGCGCTCGATCAGGTAGTACGTCAGGGCAAAGCGTTATACGCGGCGATCTCAAATTATCCGGCGGATAAAGCGGCTGAAGCGATTGCGATTCTGCGCGATCTCGGCACGCCATGCCTGATTCATCAGCCGCGTTATTCGATGTTTGAGCGCACGCCAGAGCAAGGCTTGCTGGATGTGCTGGGCGATAACGGCGTTGGTTGTATCGCTTTCTCCCCGCTGGCGGGCGGCGTGTTGACCGATCGCTATTTGCAGGGCATTCCCGAAGATTCCCGTATCGCCAGTGGCAGCAAGTTCCTCAATGAGAGCCAGCTGACGCAAGAGAAAATGGAAAAAGTGCGCCAGCTACAACAGATTGCGCAGCAGCGCGGCCAGAAACTGGCGCAGATGGCGTTGAGCTGGGTGCTGCGCGATGCGCGTGTCACATCGGTGCTGATTGGCGCCAGTAAAACCGCGCAAATTGATGATGCAGTTGAGATGTTGAGTCAGCCAACGCTGAGTCAGGACGAGATTAACGCCATCCATAATATTTTAGTGTAAACGCTTACCCGCCCGGCCTTTGCCGGGCTTTTTCCGCAGCAGATAATTCTCATTTCAGAATAACCTCAACCTTTTAAGAGTTTTTCTCAAGGCGCGCCTGGTTCGATATGGCACACTAGCGCAACGGTAGCAGGTATAAGCTACTGAAAAGGAGAAACTATGAAACGTGCCATTTTGTTTGCCGCCTTGCTGGCAACATTATCCCCGTTGGCTATCAGCACAGCACAAGCCGACAGCGCCACCATCAACTTGGGTCCAGGCGTTACGCTGCATCTCGGCGATCGCGATCGTCATGGTAATTACTGGGATGGCGGCCGCTGGCGTGAACCACGCTGGTGGAACGATCGTTATCGCTACGATGACCATCGCTGGTGGCGTCATGAAGAGTGGAAACGTCATCGCGCCTATGAACGTGAGCGCGAACGCCGCTGGCATGAACGTGAACGACGTGACCATTGGCGTCACGATCATCGCCATGATGATCGCCACGATCACCATCATCATTAAACAAAAAATCCCGGTTAATACCGGGATTTTTCTTTCTGTCGCACCGTTACCAGCCGAGCGCTTCACCGACCAGTAAGTAAAGATTCAACGCAATCACCAACACCACAATCAATCGCCCGGCATTCTGCATCAGCCGCGAGTTAACCATCTCATCGCCCATCAATTCACGATTGCCGGTAAACGACAAAAGCGGGATCAACGCCAGCGCAATACCAAAACTCAGCAGCACCTGGCTCATCACCAAAATGCGTGTCGGATCCCAGCCGGCCCAAATCACAATAAAGGAAGGCAACATAGTGATGGTGCGGCGGAACCACAGCGGAATGTGGAAGCGAATAAAGCCCTGCATTACCACCTGCCCCGCCAAGGTCCCGACCACGGTGGAAGAGAGACCGGCTGCCACCAAACTTAAGCCGAAGACAATCGCGGCGGCGTGACCGAGCAGCGGTTGCAGCGTCAAATACGCCTGGTCGAGATCGACAATGCTGGAATGGCCGCTGAAGTGAAATGCCGCGGCGGCGGTGGCCATCATCGCCAGATTAACAAAGCCGGCGATGGTCATGGCGATGGAAACATCCAGCTTGGTCGAGGAGTAACGCTCCGCTTTGCTGCCGACATTGCCATGCTGCGTCAGCGCCGAGTGCAGATAAATCACGTGCGGCATGATGGTTGCGCCTAGCACACCAGCGGCCAGAAATACCGCGTCAGAAGTGGGCAACGATGGCAACGCCATGCCGATCACCAATTCGCTTACTTTTGGCTGCGAGAAAAAAAGCTCAACAATATAGGCTGCGGCAACAAACAGCAGCAGGCCGCCAATCACCAGTTCCAGCGGTTTCTGGCCACGGCTTTGCAGCATCAAAATCAGATAAGTGGCGATGCCGGTTAACACCGCGCCTTGCAACAGTGAAATGCCGAGCAGCAATTTAAAGCCGAGCGCCGCGCCAATGAATTCGGCCAAATCGGTAGCCATAGCGATGATTTCCGCCTGCACCCAATAGAACCACACCGCCGGACGTGGGAAGCGATCGCGAATGTGTTCCGCAAGATTTTTGCCGGTGGCAATGCCCAGCTTGGCCGACATTAACTGGATCAACATCGCCATGACGTTTGCCCACACCACCACCCATAGCAGCTTATAGCCGTAGGCAGCGCCGGCCTGAATGTTAGTCGCAAAGTTGCCGGGATCGATGTAGCCAATCGCCGCAATAAAAGCGGGCCCCAGCAGCGCGAGTTTGATCTTTCTGGCTCCGCGAGCAGCGCGCTCGGCGGTGCGGCTTTCTAACATAGTTGTACCCTGTCTTAATGCTTGTTGACCCGAGCAGCTTAAGGGGTAAGCAAGGCAAGTGAAATGTGGTTATAGTTATTGTATTAATAGATGGTGCTATGAAGTATAGCCATTGCTATACATTTGGGTAAAGTGCGTTCTCACCAAACGTATTGGCAATGGAATTGACTCTACTCTTGGCTCATTTTATAGACAATGTTTTTGTGGATATTTCTTGTGAAGAATTTGTAATCGGGTTGTGATGGGTGAGACTTATCTGAGAAATAAGGCGATATCGAATACTTATAATGTGGTTTTGATCTCGTTTTTAAGTAACGCGTTACATAGAATACGCAGCAAAATACAACCCTCCTCAAATTTGGAGCCGATATGTCCCATGTTTTGCAATTTATTTTAGCACTGGTGGTAGTTGCTGCACTGGCCTTGCTGGTCAGCAACGATCGTAAAAGCATTCGCATTCGTTATATCGTTCAACTTCTGGTCATTGAGTTGCTGCTGGCATGGTTCTTCCTGAACTCATCCATCGGTCTCGGCTTTGTGCAGGGCTTTGCAGGTTTCTTTGATCATCTGCTCAAATATGCCGCCGAAGGTACCAACTTCGTGTTTGGCAATATGAGCGAAAAAGGCCTGGCGTTCTTCTTCCTCAACGTACTTTGCCCAATCATCTTCATCTCTGCGTTGATCGGTATTTTGCAGCATTTCCGCATTCTGCCGTGGGTAATCCGCGGTATCGGTACGGTGCTGTCAAAAATTAATGGCATGGGCAAACTGGAATCCTTTAACGCGGTCAGCTCTCTGATTTTGGGACAGTCAGAAAACTTCATCGCCTATAAAGATATCCTTGGCAAAATGTCACAGCGCCGCATGTACACCATGGCAGCGACCGCGATGTCGACGGTTTCAATGTCGATTGTGGGTGCTTACATGACCATGTTGCAGCCAAAATACGTGGTAGCAGCGCTGGTACTGAACATGTTCAGCACCTTTATTGTGCTGTCGCTGATCAACCCATATCGCGTTGATAGCGAAGAAGATCTGCAATTGCAGGATCTGCATAAAGGTCAAAGCTTCTTTGAAATGCTGGGTGAATACATCCTTGCCGGTTTCAAAGTGGCGATGATTGTTGCCGCGATGCTGATTGGTTTCATCGCGTTGATTACCGGTCTGAACGCGCTGTTCGACATGATTTTCGGCATCAGCTTCCAGGGCGTGTTGGGTTACGTGTTCTATCCATTTGCCTGGGTGATGGGCGTGCCGGCGCACGAAGCGCTGCAAGTGGGTAGCATCATGGCAACCAAACTGGTTTCTAACGAATTTGTCGCCATGATGGATTTGCAGAAAATCGCGGGTCAACTGACGCCAACTTCGGAAGGCATTCTTTCAGTGTTCCTGGTCTCCTTTGCTAACTTCTCCTCTATCGGAATCGTGGCAGGTGCGATTAAAGGTCTGCACGAAGAACAAGGCAACGTGGTTTCACGTTTCGGCTTGAAACTGCTGTACGGCTCAACATTGGTGAGCGTACTTTCAGCCGCCATCGCCGGTCTGGTGTTGGCCTTCTGATCGACAGGGCGAGCTGCGGCTCGCCCTTCTCTTCTTAATTATTTCTATCCGTTCTATCCTGGTTTTATCCTCTCTTCTTCCCGCCATTCACCGCTTCACCGTTAATCGCAAAACCTTTGCACAATATTGAATTTCCGTTCATAGCGCCTACGCCCGTAGTTTTTCTCCATGACATCACATCAGGAGAACCGCATGAGCATTCAATTCCTTGGCATGATTGGCCACCGCCTCGCCTCAGAAATCATCCCGGCCAGCGGCCCGCTGTTCGATAAAGATTACATCGCACGTTTTGCCCGCGCGCATGAAGCCGCCGGTTTTGATCGTATTTTGGTTGGCTATTGGTCGGATCAACCGGATGGCTTTTTAGTCACCGCGCATGCCGCTGCGCAAACTTCTACGCTGAAGTTTTTGTTGGCGCATCGTCCGGGTTTTGTCTCGCCAACGCTGGCGGCACGCAAATTGGCCTCGCTGGATCACCTTACCGACGGGCGTTTAGCGGTGCACATCATCAGCGGCGGCAGCGATGCCGAGCAGCGTCGTGATGGCGATTTCCTCAATAAAGCCGAACGTTATGCGCGCAGCGATGAATTCCTGACGGTGTTAAAGCAGAGTCTGGAGTCGTCGCAGCCATATGATCATCAAGGCCAGTTTTATCAGGCCGAGCAAGCGTTCTCGGCGATTAAACCGCTGCAGAAAAAATTGCCGGTCTACTTTGGCGGATCGTCACAAGAAGCGATTGATGTCGCGGCACGCCACGCCGACGTGTTTGCGCTATGGGGAGAACCGTTGAAAGGCGCAGCAGAGACGGTACGCACCGTACGCGCGGCCGCCGCGCAACATGGTCGTGAGATTAACTTCAACATCTCATTCCGCCCGATTCTCGGCAAAACCGAAAAAGAAGCGTGGGAACGCGCCGAACATATTCGCGCCAACGCTGAGAAACAACTCAATGAAAGCGGTTTTGCCTTTGGCAAAGCCAAGCCACAAAGCGTTGGCGCACAACGTTTGCTGGCAGCAGCCAATGAAGGCGATCGCCTCGACAAAGTACTGTGGACCGGCGTCGCAAAACTGGTGCAAGGCGGCTACAACTCCACAGCGCTGGTTGGCACGCCTGAACAGGTTTCGGATGCACTGCTGGAATATTATCGCCTCGGCATTCACAGCGTGCTGATTCGTGGCTTCGATCCACTCAACGATGCGGTGGAGTATGGCCGCGAGCTGATTCCGCTGACACGAGAAAAAGTGGCGGCGTTGTCCGATGCTGAAAAACGGAGCGCCTGAAATCATGAGCCAATATCAGCATCAACGCCTGCGTGATTTCGTCGCCAATTTGGCCGGTTTGCTTGATACGAAGCCGGACGAAGCCACGATTTTGCAACATGGCAGTGAATGGCTTGGCGAGTTGATCCGCCATGACGATTGGCTGGATGAAGCCTTTACTCAACCGCATGCCGAGCATTACCAGCAATATCTGCTGCACGCCGATGCGCAACAGCGCTTTTCGGTGGTGAGTTTCGTTTGGGGGCCAGGCCAGCAAACGCCGATCCATGATCATCGCGTGTGGGGATTGATTGGCATGCTGCGTGGCGCAGAAATTTCGCAATCGTGGCAACCGGGCCCCAATGGCTTACAGCCGCAAGGCGCGCCCGTGCGGCTCGATCCCGGCAGTGTAGAAGCGGTATCGCCCACGGTGGGCGATATCCATCGCGTTAGCAATGCATTCGACGACCGCGCTTCCATCAGCATTCACGTGTATGGCGCCAACATTGGTGCAGTTAAACGCGCGGTGTACCGCGAAGACGGCAGCGAAAAAGTCTTTATCTCCGGTTACAGCAACCGTTACTTACCGAATATTTGGGATCTTTCACATGACTAAACCGGTTTTCCCTTTGCGCCAGGCGGCGGACATTATCGCGGCTCTACGCCAGCAGCAGGAAGTGGCAATTGTCGATGTGCGCGATGAAGCGCTATTTGCCACCGCGCATCCGCTGTTCGCGGTGAATATTCCGCTATCAAAACTAGAACTTGAGTTGCTGGATCGCATTCCACAACGCGCGACTGCAATCACGTTGTACGACAACGGTGAAGGTCTGGCGCAAACCGCGGCTGAACGCATCGCCGCGCTGGGATACAGCAATGTCGCACTGTTGGCCGATGATTTGGCCGGATGGCAAGCGGCAGGCGGCGAGTTGTTTATTGACGTTAACTCACCGAGTAAAGCGTTCGGCGAACTGGTGGAGCACCACAATCGCACGCCGTCGCTGTCCGCCGATGAAGTACATCAGTTGATCAACAGCGATGCCAATGTGGTGGTGCTGGATGCGCGTCGCTTCGACGAATATCAAACCATGAGCATTCCCGGTGCCACCAGTGTGCCCGGTGGCGAGTTGGTGCTGCGCGTGCGCGATCTTGCCCCTTCGCCCGAAACCACGGTGATTGTTAACTGCGCAGGACGTACTCGCAGCATTATTGGTACGCAATCGCTGGTTAATGCCGGGATCCGTAATCCAGTATTCGCACTGCGCAACGGCACCATTGGCTGGACGTTGGCGGGACATGCGCTGGATAAAGGTCAGCAACGCCGTTATGGCGCAAGCAGCGAAACCGCGCAGCGTCAGGCCGCCAACAATGCGCGCAACATTGCCGATCGCGCAGGTGTGGAGCGCATTCCGCTGGCAACGTTAAAACGCTGGCAGCAAGAAAATCGCACCACCTATCTGTTTGATGTGCGTGATACTGAAGAGTATGCAGCGGGACATTTGCCGGGCAGCCGCCATGTGCCAGGCGGCCAATTGGTGCAGGAAACCGATCATTACGCCAGCGTGCGCGGCGCGCGCATTGTGCTGATTGATAATGACGGCGTACGCGCCAATATGACCGCATCCTGGCTGGCGCAATTAGGTTGGCAGGTTGCGGTTTTAGACGAGTTGCAGAGCAGTGATTTCAGCACAACCGGTAACTGGAAAGCGCAGGTGCCGCCGGTTGCAGCCCCTGAATTGGTGTCACCGCAGCAGTTGGCAACATGGCTGGACGAAGGCCAAACCCAGGTGCTGGATTTCACCACGCGCGCCAATCACCTTAACAGCCACATTCCCGGCGCGGCCTGGCTGCTGCGCTCTACGCTGCAACAGCAAGGTAACGCGCTGCTGCCAGCAGCACGTCGCTATGTGCTGACTTGCGGCAGTAGCTTGCTGGCCGGTTATGCGGTGGAGCAAGTCGCAGCGTTAACCGGCAAACCGGTATTTGTACTGGAAGGCGGTAATGCCGCATGGCGTGCAGCCGGATTGCCAACCGAGCAAGGCGAGCAGCATTTATTGTCACCGCCGATTGATCGCTATCGCCGTCCGTATGAAGGCACCGATATCGAACCAGGCGTGATGCAGGCTTATCTTGATTGGGAATACGGTTTGGTGGCACAGCTGGATCGCGATGGCACGCACGGTTTCCGCGTGTTGCAGTTGCAGGCGGTAAATGCCTGACCATAGAACGGGGTCGTCAGCAATGGCGGCCATAGCAACGAAAAAGCGCTAAATGCACTGCATGAGTTTGTGGTGTTTTATTGATTTTGAGTGTTCGGAACGAACAAAGATTTGGTGGAGATAAGCGGGATCGAACCGCTGACCTCTTGCATGCCATGCAAGCGCTCTCCCAGCTGAGCTATACCCCCACATCTGGAAATCATTTTTCGGTCAAACCCTTGGGAAGGGGTTTGTTTGGTGGAGATAAGCGGGATCGAACCGCTGACCTCTTGCATGCCATGCAAGCGCTCTCCCAGCTGAGCTATACCCCCGAACCGAAAAACTGCCGAGTAAACTCGACGGACGGCATAATATGAAACCGCCTCTTGAGTGTCAACGTCAAATTCTCGTTCTGTGTTCGATCGCTGAAAAAGGCGGCAACCCCGTACCAGCATGGCTTTTTTTTCAGCGACTCCCTTGCGGCTAAAGCCATTTAACGGCGATTTGTTACTCGCTTACCACTAAACCAACGTTAACTACTGGTTAAAGATGTTAGGAATAGTCTTGTTTTCGTTAATGGTGCGTGTAAAACTTAGCGCGCTAATTAACCGGTCCACCTTCCAGGGTTTTATCTCTTAGACCGGCCAGCAAATACCTCCTTGTTTAATAAAAGAAAAGTGAACTATGTCGCTGCATACACCTAAAGAGATCGCTCAACTGGCGATTCAAGCTGGCGTGGCTAAAAGCCGTCTGCCTGTTTCCACCTTATTAATTCTTGGCTTTATGGCGGGTGCATTTATTGCCACCGGCTTCCTGCTCGATCTGCATGTCATCAACCAATTGCCGCCAGAATGGGGTTCATTCGGCGTGCTGCTCGGCGCTGCGGTGTTCCCGGTCGGTTTGATCATGACGGTGCTGGCCGGCGGTGAGCTGCTGACCGGCAACATGATGACTATGCCAATTGCCTGGTTCGCGCGTCGTATTAGCGGCTTCAGCGTGTTGCGTAACTGGTTTTGGGTCACCATCGCCAACTTTATTGGCAGCGTTGCTGTTGCCTGGTTCTTTGGCCACATGCTGGGCATGACCGAAGGCGATTACTTAAAGAAAACCGTGGCGATTGCCCATGCCAAAGTGAATGCCGATTTCCTGCATGCCTTTATTTCTGGCATCGGGTGTAACTGGCTGGTGTGTTTAGCGGTGTGGCTGGCGTTTGCCAGTAAAGATGTAGTGGGGAAAATCTTTGGCATGTGGTTCCCGGTGATGGCGTTTGTCGCGATCGGTTTCCAGCACGTCATCGCTAACATGTTTATCGTTCCAGCCGCCATTTTTGCCGGGCAGATGGCCTGGGCTGATTTTGCGCCAAACGTGGTTGCCGTGTTCCTCGGTAACGGCGTGGGTGGAGCCATTTTTGTTGGTCTCACCTATTTCATCGCCTTCCGTCCAGAAAAATCCACAGTTAGCGAAGCGCAATAACGAAATTTTGCCTTTTGTTTCACAGCAAAAGGCATTTTCTGTTCAGGTTACTTCTCCCCGTTACGTTTTGTTGTAATATGTACAGCTAATGTATTTAACAGGGACAGCATCGTGAAAAAGGAATGGCTAACCCCCGAGGAGCTCGCGCTGGAAACGGGCTACAGTCGGCAAACGGTGAATAAGTGGATTAAGCGTGAAAACTGGACAACCACGCCAAAACCCGGCGTTCAGGGCGGTAAAGCGCGATTGATCCACATCGATGAACGCGTAAAAAGCTTTGTTCAATCCACCCGCCACGCGAACGAACCGGCGGCTAATTACGGTGCACAACAAAATACGTTACCTGCGTTATTAATAAATTCTGTCCAGCAAATGACAACGGCGGAGCAAGATCAATTTGCCGCGTTGTTATTGCGTGAGGGAATTCGCGGCGTATTGGAACGTCTGGGGATTCAGGAAGAATAAAAAAAAGCCGGAAGCATGTGCTTCCGGCTTTTTTATCGAACTAAGTTCATCACATTATGCGTTGGCTTCGCGCTCGGCAATAAAGGCTAGCGCTTTCTCGATACGCGCCACGCTGCGACTGCGGCCAATCGCTTCAACCGTCACGTCCAATGCTGGCGATTGACCCGCACCGGTTACCGCTACACGCAATGGCATACCGACTTTGCCCATCCCCAGTTCCAGCTCATCGGCTGCGGCCTGAATGGCGTTATGCACATTCTCCGCGTTCCAGTCGCTATCACTGATTGCTGCCAGTTTGTCGCGCACCACTTCCAGCGGTTGACGCGCAACTGGACGCAGATGCTTCTTGGCTGCATCGGCATCAAAGGCTTCAAACTCTTCATAGAAGTAACGGCAAGAAGCGGCGATTTCGACCAGCGTTTTGCAACGCTCGCCCAACAGCGTCACCAACTTGGCCAGTTCTGGACCGGTGCGGGTGTCGATCTTCTGCTGTTCAATGTGCCATTGCAGCTGCGTCGCGACATATTCCGGTGGCAGCGTATTAATGTAGTGATGGTTCAACCACTGCAACTTTTCAGTGTTGAATGCGCTGGCAGATTTGCTGACCGCATCCAGGGTAAATAGCTCGGCCATCTCTGGCACGCTGAAAATTTCCTGATCGCCGTGAGACCAACCCAGACGCACCAAATAGTTCAGCAATGCTTCCGGCAGATAACCGTCATCACGGTATTGCATCACGCCGACTGCACCATGACGTTTAGACAGTTTTTTGCTGTCATCGCCAAGGATCATAGAAACGTGCGCGTAAGTCGGCACTTCAGCACCGATAGCTTTCAGGATGTTGATCTGGCGCGGCGTGTTGTTGATATGGTCTTCGCCACGAATGACGTGGGTGATGCCCATATCCCAATCGTCGACCACCACACAGAAGTTGTAGGTTGGCGAACCGTCGGTACGGCGAATGATCAGGTCATCCAGTTCCAGGTTGCTGAATTCAATCGGACCACGAATCTGGTCGTCAAAAATCACCGAACCTTCTTGTGGGTTGCGGAAACGCACCACGCACGGCTCATCAGCCGCATGATGTTCATGGCTGTCGCGGCAACGTCCGTCGTAACGCGGCTTCTCGCCCTTCTCCATCTGCTCTTCACGCAGCGCATCTAAACGCTCTTTGCTGCAATAGCATTTATAGGCTGTGCCCGCTTCCAGCATCTCGTCGATGACCGCGTTATAGCGTTCGAAACGTTTGGTCTGGTAATAAGGGCCTTCATCCCAGTTCAGGCTCAACCAGTTCATACCATCCATAATGGCTTCGATAGCTTCCGGGGTGGAACGCTCCAGATCGGTATCTTCAATGCGCAGTACAAATTCGCCCTTGTTGTGACGAGCATAAAGCCACGAGTAAAGAGCAGTACGAGCACCGCCCACGTGCAGGTAGCCCGTTGGGCTGGGTGCGAAGCGAGTTTTGATTTTCATTCAGCATTGCCTTAAATGCGCAGATTTCATTGTCTGGATGACAAAAAAATGGGTTAACGCGAAAAAACAGTGCGCATATTCTAGCAGGTGAGGATGATTCCTCAATGATTGTCGCGACGGCTACGCTGTTTGTGGTGTGCTTTTCTGCTAATAAAACCAGCACATTGGCTAAAACCGCCCCACGATGATTATTTTTAAAGCGAACGCACATTTAAGTTTTAAAAACCGTTGACTCACTTTGAAGGATCCCTATAATGCGACTCCACACAGCGGGGGTGATTAGCTCAGTTGGTAGAGCATCTCCCTTACAAGGAGGGGGTCGGCGGTTCGAGCCCGTCATCACCCACCACTCTTTAGAAGGTTTAAAGATGGCCCGCAGTGAACAAGAGATAAGATATGGGTGATTAGCTCAGTTGGTAGAGCATCTCCCTTACAAGGAGGGGGTCGGCGGTTCGAGCCCGTCATCACCCACCACTCTTTAGAAGGGTTAGAGGTGGCCCGCAGTGAACAAGAGATAAGATATGGGTGATTAGCTCAGTTGGTAGAGCATCTCCCTTACAAGGAGGGGGTCGGCGGTTCGAGCCCGTCATCACCCACCATATCTCAGTCAGATGACACTCTTGTTAAGCAGTACCGAAGTGGGTGATTAGCTCAGTTGGTAGAGCATCTCCCTTACAAGGAGGGGGTCGGCGGTTCGAGCCCGTCATCACCCACCACTTCGGGTCGTTAGCTCAGTTGGTAGAGCAGTTGACTTTTAATCAATTGGTCGCAGGTTCGAATCCTGCACGACCCACCAATGTAGAAAGGCGCCCTAAAGGCGCCTTTTTGCTATGCGTAAAATGCTGACCTCACTCGCTAAATCCCAACACAACCTTTTCGCAAGCTTAACACTCCGTGCCCTCAAGACGTTTTCGCCCCTTGCCGATAACGATAATGGTCTATTGCAAGGAGAAAACCATGTCTATATCAGGTGTCAGTAGCATCAGTACCGCCAGCAGTGGCGGCGGTTCTACTTCAGAAATTGCCAGTCTCAATAAACAGATTCAAAGCATCACCAAGCAGCTGAAAGATCTTTCTAGCGACGATACGCTGACAGATGAACAAAAATCTGAACAGGAGCAGTTGCTGGAATCGCAGATTCAGATGATTGAAGCGCAAATCGCGCAGATTGAGCAGCAGCAAGCTGAAAAAGCGCAGCAGAAGCAGGAAACACAGCAACCTGCCGCCACCAAAGCCGACGGCATTAATCGGCCGACGGACACCAATCAGATCAACGTTTACGTTTAAAACGCAGGTTTCAACATGCGTTGTTGCGTCAGCAGGGCTGCCTGCTGGCGCACTTCTTGCCAGATGGCTTCGGCTGCCGGTGTCAGCGAGCGGTTTTTGCGTTTAATCAGCATCAGGCTGCGATTGATTTCCGGATATAAACGTCGCACGGTGAGTTTGCGTCCTGACGGCAACGGCAAGGCCAACGCGGGTAAAATACTGATGCCAATCCCCGCTTCCACCATCGGATACAGCGTTGCCGGGTGACCGATTTCCTGCACCACATTGACGCTTAATGACAACTGTTGCAGCGCGGCATCGACCAGCAAGCGGCTGCCGGACGCATAATCTTGCAGCACCAAATTGCGCCCCGCCAGCATCGACCATTGCGCCTCATCAACTTGCGCTAACGCATCATCCTCATGGCACAACAACAAGAACGGCTCTTGCAGAATCTCCTCGCTGTCGAAATCGGTGTCATTAAGCGGGCCAATCACGATGCCAAAATCCACCTCGGCATTACGCACGCTTTGCAGCACCCATTGCTGAACGCGATCATGCAAGATGACACGAATATCGGGATAGCGCTGTTGGCTACTCGCCAGGCATTGCGGCATTAAATGCGCCGACGGCGTTTGGCTAGCCGCGACTCGCACCGTGCCACTGCGCTGTTCGCCATAGCTGCGCACATCCAAAACCGTGTTATTGAGTTCTTCCAATAAGCGTTTTAACTGCGTTGCCAGCTGTTGCCCCGCTTCGGTCAACATCACTTCACGCGTGGTGCGATCCAGCAAACGCACGCCGATTTCCGCTTCCAATTCTTTGATACTGTGGCTGACCGCTGACTGGCTGAGGCCAATTGCTTGCCCTGCTAAACTGAAACTACCGTGATGGGCGACCGCCACGAAGGTGCGTAACTGACGTAAAGTGTAATTCATCGATATTACTCATAGATTGATGCAATAAATCAATTTTATTTCTAAACCAAGCTGGCGCACAATCAGCACCATCTTTTTTACATTTAACCGGATTGTAACAATGGGATTTTTACGCCTCGATCCGATGATGGTTAAACTCATCATCACCGTGCTGTTAGCCAGTTTCTTACCGGCCAAAGGCGGCTTCGTCGATTTCTTCGAGTACCTCACCACGGCGGCCATCGCCCTGCTGTTCTTCATGCATGGCGCGAAATTGTCACGTGAGAAGATCATCGCCGGTAGCAGCCACTGGCGTTTGCACTTGTGGATTATGTGCAGCACCTTCGTGGTGTTCCCGATTCTTGGCCTGCTGCTCGTGTGGTGGCATCCGGTGAATGTCGGCCCAGAAATTTATACCGGCTTCATTTATCTGTGCATCCTGCCTGCTACCGTGCAATCCGCGATTGCCTTTACCTCAATGGCCGGCGGCAACGTCGCTGCCGCAGTGTGCGCAGCTTCAGCCTCAAGCCTGCTGGGTGTATTTATCTCGCCATTGCTGGTGAATCTGGTGATGAACGTGCACAGCGAAATGCCGGGCAATGGCCTGGAGCAGATTGGCAAAATCATGCTGCAACTGCTGGTGCCGTTTGTAGTGGGCCATATGTCTCGTCGCTGGATTGGCGGTTGGGTGGAGAAAAATCGCAGCCTGATTGGTAAAACCGACCAAACGTCAATCCTGTTAGTGGTTTACTCCGCCTTTAGTGAAGCGGTGGTGAATGGTATCTGGCATCGCGTAGGTCTGGATACTTTGCTGTGGATTCTGGCGGGCAGCTTAGTGATTCTGTTTGTCGCACTGGCGATCAACCTTGGTGCCTCGCGCTTGTTTGGCTTCAGCCGCGCCGATGAAATCACCGTGTTGTTCTGTGGTTCGAAGAAGAGTCTGGCGAATGGCGTGCCAATGGCTAACATCCTGTTCCCGGCCGCCTCGGTGGGGATTATTGTGTTGCCGCTGATGATCTTCCATCAGGTGCAATTGATGGTGTGCTCATTCATCGCCCAGCGCTACAAAGCGGGTAATGAGAAAAAGCTCGCACAGCAGCAAGTCGAAACACAAAAGTCTTAAGCAAAAGGCCCGCAAATGCGGGCCTTTTTACTATTCGCTGCGCTTCAGCGGTTTGACTAAACTTTCCAGCCCTTCAATCTTAATTGCTAATGTCAGTTGCATCAGCTCGCCTAACTTACCGGCGGGAAACTCATCTTTGCGCGCAAACCACAGCAAATACTCTTCCGGCAAGTCGATGATGACGCGCCCTTTGTACTTGCCAAACGGCATAACGGTATTGGCGATTTCAACCAACTGCTGTTTATCCATCTTAAGCCCCCAGCAGACGAATCATTTCCGCTTCGTCAATCACCGGAATACCTAATTCCTGCGCTTTCGCCAGCTTAGAGCCTGCCGCTTCACCCGCAATCAGCAAATCGGTTTTCTTCGAAACGCTGCCGCTGACTTTAGCGCCCAGCGCCACTAAACGTTCTTTGGCATCATCACGATTCATCTGTGACAGCGAGCCAGTTAAGACCACGGTTTTACCGGCAAACGGACTGTCAATCTCTGCGGCATTAACCACTTCAACCTGCGGCCAGTGCACGCCAATTTCATCGGTGAGCTCGCGGATCACCGCTCGGTTGCTCTCTTCATCCATAAAATTGCGCACGTGAGTAGCGACGACTTTGCCCACATCCTGCACTTCAATCAGCGCATCGAGATCGGCATTCATTACTTTTTCCAACTCGCCGAAATGATTGGCGAGGTTTGCTGCGGTGGCTTCACCCACTTCGCGAATGCCCAGCGCATACAGGAAGCGTGGCAAGGTGGTGAGCTTGGCTTTTTCCAGCGCATCAACCACGTTTTGCGCCGATTTCGGCCCCATGCGATCTAAACCGGTGAGCTTGCCGGCAGTCAGACGGAATAGATCGGCGGGGGTTAAGACGTACTCTTTTTCCACCAGTTGGTCGATGATTTTGTCGCCCATGCCATCCACGTCCATCGCACGGCGCGAGACGAAATGTTTGAGCGCTTCTTTGCGCTGTGCGCCGCAAATCAACCCGCCGGTGCAGCGCGTCACCACCTCACCTTCGACACGTTCAACGTCAGAACCACATACTGGACAATGGCTCGGGAACACAATTTCACGCGTGTCTTCGGGACGTTCTGACTCCACCACGTTGACGACCTGCGGAATAACATCGCCCGCACGGCGAATCACCACTTTATCGCCGATACGTAAACCCAGGCGTGCGATTTCATCAGCGTTATGCAACGTCGCATTACTGACAACCACGCCCGCAACCTGCACCGGCTCCAGTCGCGCAACCGGCGTAATTGCGCCAGTGCGGCCCACCTGGAATTCAACATCGCGCACAAACGTCATCTGCTCCTGCGCCGGAAATTTAAAAGCAACCGCCCAACGTGGTGCTCGCGCCACAAAGCCGAGCTGCTCTTGCAGCGCCTGCGAATCGACTTTAATCACCACGCCGTCTATATCAAAGCCGAGCGACGGGCGTTCTTGCTCAACCTGGCGATAAAACGCCAACACTTCTTCTGCGCTATGCGCCAAACGAATCCGATCGGTGACCGGCAATCCCCACGCCTTAAACTGTTGCAGACGTTGCCAATGGCTGGCAGGCATTTCACCGCCTTCTAACAGGCCAAAACCGTAGCAGAAGAAGGTTAATGGGCGCTTGGCGGTAATGCGCGGATCAAGCTGTCGCAGTGAACCCGCCGCCGCATTACGTGGATTGGCAAAGACTTTCGCGCCAGTGCGACGCGCTTCTTCATTTAGCTTTTCAAAGCCGCTTTCGGTGATAAACACTTCGCCACGCACTTCTACGCGCGCGGGAATGTTGTCGCCATGCAGGCGCAGCGGGATTGCGTGGATAGTGCGCACGTTCGCCGTGATGTTCTCGCCGGTGGTGCCATCACCGCGCGTTGCAGCGCGCACCAACAAGCCATCTTCATACAGCAAGCTTACCGCCAAACCATCCAGCTTCAGTTCACAGCAATAAGTCAGTTCGTCAGTGCTTTTAAGGCGATCCTGCACGCGTTTATTGAAGGCGAGAAAACCGGCTTCATCAAAGGTGTTATCCAGCGACAGCATCGGGACTTCATGGCGCACCTGCTCAAATGCGGCCAGCGGTGCTGCGCCAACACGTTGTGTAGGAGAATCGGGCGTAATTAAGTCTGGATGCGTAGCTTCCAACTCGCGCAGTTGTCCCATCAATCGGTCATATTCTGCGTCCGGAATTTCAGGCGTATCCATCACGTGATAGAGATATTCGTGGTGACGTAACGTGGTGCGCAGCGCGGTGATCTGCTCCTGAACCGATTTCATAGTCTCTTATCCGATAAAAAACCCCCGACATGCGGGGGTTGAATTTGGGTTGATTCAATTACCGGCGATTAACCGATAACTTCGCGAATGCGCGATTTGTAGGTTTCCAGCTTCTGCGGCGTCATCATGCGACGCTCATCATCCAGCACCACGCCGCCAACATCATCGGCGATGCGCTGTGCGGATTGCAGCATCAGCTTAAAGTTCTGGTTCGCATCACCATACGACGGCACCATCATGAAGATGGAGATGCCCGGCGTGGAGAAATTGCCCATTTCGTCAGGATCGAAAGAACCCGGCTTCACCATATTCGCCAGGCTGAACAACACTGGACCGCTGCCTGCTGGGCTCAAATGGCGATGGAAAATGTTCATTTCGCCGAACTGGAAGCCAGCCTGCAAAATGCCTTGTAACAAGGCTTCGCCATTCAACTCGCCGCCAGCATGAGCCGCGACGTGCAGCACTAATACCGCTTCTTTCTTACTGCCTGGCGCAGCAGCAGGTTGTGGCGCTTCAGGTTCTTGCTGCAGCGGCGCGTCGTGATGATATTCCGGCTCGTCTTCTTCCGCCTGGAATTCTGGCGCAGGCTGCGTAGCCGAAAGCGGTTCGTTATCGAGCAGTGGATCAGCTTGAACCGGCTGCGGCGCGGGAGCGGGTTTCGCTACTGGCGCTTGCGGTGCCACAGGTTTGCGCACTTCCGGCTCATCATCCAGCAACGGATCGCCCAGCAATGGGTCGGCATGACGCGACGCAGGTTGACGCATTGGTTCTGGCGCACGCGGCGGCTGAACCGGACGCGCAGCAATTTCTAATTCTTCATCAGCGTCACGATTACGACGTACGCGAACTTCGCCAACGCCATCATCATCTTCGTCGCTCAGCAGATCTTCATCAGCTTCTTCGCGTTGTTTCAGACGTTTGTGCGGGCGATCGCGAAACACGGAGGAGCGCTCTTTACGGCTGGTCCACAGTCCATGAAGTAGCAGCGCTATTATGGCGATCGCGCCAACAACGATTAATATCAGACGCAAATCCTGCATCATTGTATTCTCTGTTGTTCCAATACCTTGCCACCACGGCAAACTTTATCCTCTAACTGTATTTGCCCAGCTAAACAAGTGCAAGTCTGTGCAGTATTTTCTGACAAATTAGATAGCTGCCCCACGCTTTTTTGCTGTTTTTTCGCGCAAAGCAGGCCTGTAGCCGACAAAAAGACAGGTTATGATGTTCGCGCCGCTATATTAAGGAGAAAGGCCCGCTATGTCTGGAATGAATTCAGTCTCAACATTTAATGGTATTCATTACTTCGCGGAAGGATGGAAACTGGTGCGTCAGCCTGGAATTCGTCGCTATGTCATCATGCCGCTGCTGATTAACATTGTGCTGCTGGGCGGCGCTTTTTATTGGCTGTTCCAGCGTTTGGGCGAGTGGATTCCGGCGATGATGGCGCACATTCCAGATTGGCTACAATGGCTGAGTTATCTGCTGTGGCCGCTGTCGGTGATTACCATCGTTCTGGTGTTCAGTTATTTCTTCTCAACACTTGCCAACCTGATTGCGGCACCCTTCTGTGGCTTGCTTGCCGAACAGTTGGAAGGACGGTTAACCGGCACGCCGCTACCGGACAGCGGCTGGATGGCGATGATTAAAGATGTGCCGCGCATCATGAAACGTGAATTGCAGAAGCTCGGCTACTATTTGCCACGCGCTATCGGCTTACTGCTGCTGCATTTCATCCCAGGATTTGGACAAACGGTGGCGCCAGTCCTATGGTTTTTATTCAGTGCGTGGATGCTTTCAGTGCAATATTGCGATTATCCGTTCGATAACCACAAGGTGAGTTTTCAGCAGATGCGTCAGGCATTGCGCCAGCACAAAACGGCCAATATGCAGTTTGGTGCGTTAGTCAGCCTATTCACTATGATTCCGATTGTTAACCTAGCGATTTTGCCGGTGGCGGTCTGCGGTGCAACCGCGATGTGGGTTGATCGTTATCGCCCACAACTTGCGCGCCATTAAAGCGTTAAAATGCCTTATGCATTTTTGCGTAAGGCTTATGGTTGTGCGCTATATAGATATGCGATTTCTTTCCTTCCGCCTGCAAGAAGAAAAGGTATGCTCTGAGGGTTCCCAATATTTCATACAGTTAAGGACGAGCTATGAGTAAGATCTATGAAGACAACTCTCTGACAATTGGTCATACGCCGCTGGTTCGACTGAACCGCATCGGTAACGGCCGCATTCTGGCTAAGGTCGAGTCGCGTAACCCGAGCTTCAGCATTAAATGCCGTATCGGTGCCAATATGATTTGGGACGCGGAGAAACGCGGAATCTTGAAGCCTGGCGTGGAACTGGTTGAACCGACCAGCGGCAACACCGGTATTGCTTTAGCTTACGTCGCCGCGGCGCGTGGCTACAAACTGACGCTGACCATGCCAGAAACCATGTCGATTGAGCGCCGTAAGCTGCTGAAAGCGTTGGGTGCCAATCTGGTGCTGACTGAAGGCCCGAAAGGCATGAAAGGTGCCATCGCCAAGGCGGAAGAGATTGTCGCCAGCGATCCAGATAAATATGTGCTGTTGCAGCAGTTCAGCAATCCAGCAAACCCGGAAATCCACGAAAAAAC
Source organism: Pantoea sp. CFCC18179 (assembly GCF_059412405.1). Taxonomy (NCBI): domain Bacteria; kingdom Pseudomonadati; phylum Pseudomonadota; class Gammaproteobacteria; order Enterobacterales; family Erwiniaceae; genus Pantoea; species Pantoea sp. CFCC18179. Next base: position 917,186 of record NZ_JBNBPM010000001.1, read on the forward strand.
CACCGGCCCAGAAATCTGGGAAGATACCGACGGTGAAGTGGACGTGTTCATCGCCGGTGTCGGCACCGGTGGTACGCTGACTGGCGTAAGCCGCTACATCAAGAACACTAAAGGCAAGAAAGACCTGATTACCGTAGCGGTTGAACCGACTGATTCCCCGGTTATCGCACAAGCGCTGGCTGGCGAAGAGATCAAACCAGGCCCGCATAAAATTCAGGGCATCGGTGCCGGTTTCATTCCTGGCAACCTTGATTTGAAACTGATTGACCGCGTGGTCGCCATCACTAATGAAGAAGCGATCAGCACCGCACGTCAATTGATGGAAGAAGAAGGCATTCTGGCCGGGATTTCATCGGGTGCTGCAGTAGCCGCTGCATTGAAGTTGCAGGAAGATGAAGCTTTCGCTAACAAGAATATCGTGGTGATTCTGCCCTCTTCCGGCGAGCGCTATTTGAGTACCGCGCTATTTGCCGATCTGTTCACAGAGAAAGAATTACAGCAGTGATGACTAAAGTCTGAAACTGCCGAAAAAAGCACCCGAATGGGTGCTTTTTTGTGGTGTAGATCTCACTTTTATCACCAGACAGATTGCTTTCAGTGATAAGGCTCTGGTATTTAACCTTCCAATTATTTCGGTGCCTGAAATTAATCTGCCTTTGAAGTGGATCAAGCTGAATCGATTTACTGATTTGGCGAAACGGCGAATCACGGCATAATGAGAAGAGTGACGAATAAGTACGGTTTTTGATCTGTCACTAATAGACGTACTCATTCAAGCGCATTTTTTTGGTCAGCTTAATGCCACACCAGCGCACCTACACAGGCTAAAGTTACGGCTCCAGGCTAGACTTTAGATCCATAACACCAAACCTGATAAAGTTGGGGAAATAGAATGTTCCAGCAAGAAGTTACCATTACCGCACCTAACGGCCTTCATACCCGTCCTGCAGCTCAGTTCGTGAAAGAAGCCAAGGCTTTCCAGTCAGAAATCACTGTGACCTCTAATGGCAAATCTGCCAGCGCGAAAAGCCTGTTCAAATTGCAGACTTTAGGTCTGACTCAAGGTACGGTTGTTACGCTGTCTGCCGAAGGTGAAGACGAGCAGCAAGCGGTTGAGCATCTGGTCAAGCTGATGGCTGAGCTGGAGTAATCGGCTCAGTTCGCAACTAAACCGACCCCTTTGCCCCATTGAGTGCAAATATCTTGATCGCGGACAACCTGTCCGCGTTCTTGCATCTTTAGAGTACTGCTCCGCGACAGTGGCGACGCATCGGGTCAATGAGCCATCGTGATTAAAAGGTAGGGTTATGATTTCAGGCATTTTAGCATCACCGGGTATCGCTTTCGGCAACGCACTGCTGCTGAAGGAAGATGAGATCGTCATTAATCGTAAAAAAATTACCGACGATCAGGTTGAGCAGGAAGTTCAGCGCTTCCTCGATGGACGTAGCAAAGCTGCGACACAGCTCGAAGCCATCCGCATTAAAGCCGGTGAAACCTTCGGTGAAGAGAAAGCTGCGATCTTTGAAGGTCACATCATGCTGCTCGAAGACGAAGAGCTTGAGCAGGAAATCATCGACCTCATCAAAAAAGACCACGCAACTGCGGATGCCGCAGCTCACTCTGTGGTTGAAGGCCAGGCCGTTGCCCTGGAAGAGTTAGACGATGAATACCTGAAAGAACGTGCGGCTGACGTACGTGACATCGGTAAGCGTCTGCTGCAAAACATCCTTGGTCTGCATATTGTTGACCTCAGCGCGATTGCTGACGAATCCATTCTGGTGGCAAAAGATTTAACGCCTTCAGAAACGGCACAGCTGAACCTGAAAAAGGTGCTGGGCTTTATTACCGATTTGGGTGGTCGTACTTCTCACACCTCAATCATGGCGCGTTCGCTTGAATTGCCTGCTATCGTCGGTACTGGCAGCGTCACGGCTACCGTGAAGAACGGCGATTTCCTGATTCTGGATGGCGTGAACAACAAGATTTACGTCAATCCTTCTGAAGAAGTTCAGGAAGAACTGAAAGCCATTCAGACTCAATATCTGTCTGAAAAACACGAACTGGCGAAACTGAAAGATCTGCCAGCTATCACGCTGGACGGCCATCAGGTTGAAGTTTGTGCCAACATCGGTACCGTGCGTGATGTCGCCGGTGCAGAGCGTAACGGCGCAGAAGGCGTTGGCTTGTACCGTACCGAATTCCTGTTCATGGATCGCGATTCTCTGCCGACTGAAGAAGAGCAGTTCCAGGCGTATAAAGCCGTTGCTGAAGCCGTCGGTTCGCAGGCAGTTATCGTGCGTACCATGGACATCGGCGGCGACAAAGATCTGCCGTACATGAACCTGCCAAAAGAAGACAACCCGTTCCTCGGCTGGCGTGCGATTCGTATCGCGATGGACCGTAAAGAGATTCTGCATGCTCAGTTGCGTGCGATTCTGCGTGCGTCCTCTTTCGGTAAACTGCGCATCATGTTCCCGATGATCATTTCAGTAGAAGAAGTTCGCATCCTGAAAGGCGAGCTGGAGCTGCTGAAAGCGCAACTGCGTGAAGAAGGCAAATCCTTTGATGAGACCATTGAAGTGGGCATCATGGTAGAAACGCCAGCTTCAGCGGTGATCGCACGTCACCTGGCGAAAGAAGTCGACTTCTTTAGTATTGGGACAAACGACCTGACGCAGTATACTCTGGCGGTCGATCGTGGTAATGATTTGATTTCACACCTCTATAACCCGATGACACCTTCTGTTCTGGGCCTCATCAAGCAAGTGATCGATGCATCACATGCCGAAGGGAAATGGACCGGCATGTGTGGTGAGCTGGCTGGTGATGAACGTGCTACACTACTGTTACTGGGAATGGGGCTGGATGAATTCAGCATGAGCGCCATTTCAATCCCAAGCATCAAGAAGATCATTCGTAATACTAATTTCGAAGATGCGAAGGCATTGGCGGAGCAGGCTCTGGATCAACCGACAGCGGATGATTTGATGAATTTGGTCAACAAGTTCATTAAAGAAAAAACGCTCTGCTGATCCACGGACGCTAGCCTCAAATTACTGCTTAGGAGAAGATCATGGGTTTGTTTTCTAAACTTTTTGGCGAAAAATCAGAGAGCGCTTCAGGAACGATTGATATTGTTGCGCCTCTGTCAGGCGAAATCGTAAACATCGAAGACGTGCCTGATGTGGTATTCGCTGAGAAAATCGTGGGTGACGGTATCGCAATCAGACCGACTGGCAACAAAATGGTTGCTCCGGTTGATGGTACTATCGGCAAGATTTTCGAAACTAACCACGCATTTTCAATCGAGTCTGATAACGGCATCGAACTGTTTGTTCACTTCGGTATCGACACGGTTGAGCTTAAAGGTGAAGGTTTCAAACGCATCGCTGAAGAAGGCCAGAAGGTCAAGAAAGGCGACGTGGTGATCGAGTTTGATCTGGCTCTGCTGGAAGAGAAAGCAAAATCCACGCTGACGCCGGTGGTGATTTCGAACATGGACGAAATCAAAGACCTGATTAAGCTCTCCGGTCCGGTAACGGTAGGCGAAACGCCAGTTATCCGCATCAAGAAGTAAGATCGTCAGAATAGTAAAACGGCACCCACTGGGTGCCGTTTTTGTTTGTGCATTACAATACAATCAATCCTGCTTCCAGCGCGGCAGCTTCAATGTCAGCTCCAATCCCCCTTCCGGACGATTTACCGCCTGCACTTCGCCGTGATGCGCCAGAATCACCTTGCGCACGATAGAGAGCCCCAAGCCGTAGCCTTTACCCATCAGCGGCGAATTAACGCGTACAAAGGGATCGAAGATGCTCGACAATTTCTCGTCGTCAACGCCCGGCCCCTGATCGCTAACACGAATCGCCAGCCACTGATTTTCCGCCTGCAAGCGCACGCTGATATGCTGACCTTGATGCGAAAAACGCAGCGCATTACGCAGCACATTCTCTACGCCACGTCGAATCAACTCAGCGTTACCATGCACGGTGTAATCCGCTTTCTCATCAACCTGAAAATCAACGTTGACGCCCGGAATCTGTGCTTCATAGCGTACATCCGTCACCACCGCCTGCAATAAACCGGTGAGGTCGAAATACTGCTCACCCGGCATGCTTTCATGTTCGGCACGCGACAGCGTCAACAACTCGCCGATCATCTTATCGAGGCGACGTGCTTCTTCATCAATGCGATTAAGCGAAGATTCTACCGATTCCGGCGTTTGACGGGCCAACCCGGTCGCTAACTGCAAACGCGCCAGCGGTGAACGGAGTTCGTGCGAAATATCATGCAGCAACTCTTCACGCGCTTTTACCAACGTATCGAGGCGCTCCACCATCGCGTCAAAATCCTGCGCCACGTTTGAAAGCTCATCGTGACGTTTACGCATCACCGGATAAAGCCGCACCGACAAATCTCCGCTTGAGACACGCGCAAAGCCTTCGCGCAATTGCCGCATCGGGCGCGTCAGGTTCCACGCCAACAACATGCTAAACAGCAGCCCTAGCGCGCCTGCGAAGGTAAACATCGGTTCTGGGATATTGAGGATGCGACGCGGCCCGCCGCCGCCCATTGAGCTATCTTCACGCAGGCCTTTCACATCGTAGCGCAGCTCGTACTCTTTACCGTCTTGTCCCTTCACCCATCGCACAATGACATTGGGAAAAGGTCCGTGAAACGGTGCACTGAAGGTTTCTGGCGGCGCATTACTCGGCGTGGCGGCAGGTTTATTATGCTGAATGACCGAGAAAAACTGGCGATCGTTGGGTTCCCAATCGGCCATCATGTCTTCCAGCGAACTTGGCCCACCACGTTCGAGCACCGATACTGCTGAAGCCATTTGCAGATTGACGATACGGCGAATCGCGACAATCTCCGGCGGTTCATGACGATTACCAGAGAGGGTAAAACCCAACCACAATAACTGGCTGATAATCACAAACACGATCCAAAAGCCCAGCAAGATCTTCCAGAACATGCGGCCGCGATAGCTGTGTTTCATCGAATGCGATAACCAATACTGCGCACAGTTTCAATGTTGACGCTGTCAGCGGTTAATGCTGCCAGTTTTTGGCGGATGTTGCTGATATGCACATCCACGCTGCGATCGTAGGCTTCACGCGGACGGCCCAAACCTTTTTCCGACAGTTCATCTTTCGATACCACACGATCCGGCGCACGCAGCAACAGATCCAGCAGATTGAATTCAGAAGCCGTGAGATCAAAGGCTTTGCCCTGCCATTCAGTAATGCGCGTGGCAGGGTTGAGGCTGAGATCGCCCCAGCGCAGCAGCTCTTTCTTATCCGGCACCGGAACCTGATCTTCAAAACGACGCAACACGGCACGCAAACGCGCCACCAGCTCACGCGGATAGCACGGTTTTGGCATATAATCGTCTGCGCCCATTTCAAGGCCAATCACGCGATCGATGTTGTCGCCTTTGGCTGTCAGCATGATTACCGGCAAGCGGCTGTTTTGGCGCACCTGACGCAGCACATCAATACCGCTCATATCGGGCAGCATAATGTCGAGAATCATGGCGGTATAGTTGCCCGAAAGCGCGCCTTCAATACCGGCACTTCCGGTTAAAACCAATTGCGTTTCAAAGCCTTCCGCAATCAGATATTGGCTCAACATGGTGCCAAGTTCTACGTCGTCATCTACCAGCAGGATTTTCATTTTTATCTCTCGTACAAAATTGCCGCTATTTTGTCCTGACTCTGCCGCGAGCGCAGCCGATTTTACGCGATCCTTACAGTGCTTACGCCAGGCAATTATTAGGGGAACTATAGACAAAAATGGCCCGGTCGTACTTTAAAGGTACGCGCAGGCCAGATTAAATGTGGGAAAAATAACTCAGTGGAACACGCCGGTGGAAAGGTAACGGTCGCCGCGATCGCAAACAATCGCCACCACCACGCTGCCGGGTTGAGCAGACGCAATGCGTAATGCGCCAGCAACCGCGCCGCCAGAACTCACGCCACAGAAAATCCCCTCACGCTGCGCCAGCGCACGCATGGTTTCTTCCGCTTCTTGCTGCGCCATATCAATGACATCATCGACAAATTCAGCACGGTAAATGCCGGGCAAATAGGCTTCAGGCCAGCGACGAATCCCGGGAATGCTGCTGCCCTCTTTCGGCTGTAAGCCAATCACTTTTACCGCGGGAGCGAACTCTTTCAGGTAGCGGCCGACGCCAGTAATGGTGCCAGTAGTCCCCATGCTGGAGACAAAATGCGTCATGCGACCCTTGGTTTGCTGCCAGATTTCCGGTGCGGTGGTGAGATAGTGGCCCAGCGGATTATCGGGATTATTAAACTGATCCAACACGCGTCCTTCGCCGCGATCAGCCATCGCCTGCGCCAAATCACGTGCGCCTTCCATGCCCTGCTCACGCGTCACCAACAGCAATTCCGCGCCATAAGCGCGCATCGCATCCTGACGTTCCTGGCTCATGTTATCGGGCATCAGCAAGCGCAGCTTGTAGCCTTTCATCGCCGCGATCATCGCCAGTGCGATTCCGGTATTGCCGCTGGTGGCTTCAATTAAGGTATCGCCGGGTTTGATGTCGCCGCGCAATTCCGCCTGATGGATCATCGACCAGGCAGCGCGATCTTTTACCGAACCGGCCGGATTGTTGCCTTCCAGCTTGAGCCAGATTTCACTGCCGTTATCAGGCGTCAGACGCTGCAACTTAATCAACGGCGTATTGCCGATGGTATTTTCCAGTGTGGTCACGATTTGATTCCAGACAGAAGAGAGGCAAACAGTGGGCGGGAGCATCCCGCCCAGAGGAAGTGCTAAAAATATCAGGCGCTTTCGGCAAAGGCAACCGGGCGCAGCGGCGTAGTGCCATGGTAAATGCGAGCCTGTTGCAGGCCTACGAACAGACGTTCGCCGCGAATCGGTGCGGTATGATCGCCGTCAAACACCACTGAGAACACATCGCCATGCCAGCCGCTTGGCTGCACCACGATCTGCCAGAAGTGGCCACGTGGGCTAATCTCCAGCACCTGCACCGGCAACGGCGTTTCGAGGCTGCTCTGGCGTGACACGTCAATTTCCCATGGACGCAGGAACAACTCGACGCCACCTTGATGCGCTGGCGTATAACCCAGCGGCCAGCGATGTGCGGCCACATGGAATTGCGAACCGTGCACTTCACCCTCAAAGCGGTTCACTTCGCCCAGGAACTCCAGCACGAAGCGCGTTGCAGGATCGCGCCACACTTCATCTGGCGTGCCCACTTGTTCAATGTTGCCCTGACTCATCACCACCACGGTGTCAGCCACTTCCATCGCTTCCTCCTGATCGTGGGTCACGAACACGCTGGTGAATTTCAGTTCTTCATGCAACTGGCGCAGCCAACGGCGCAACTCTTTACGCACCTGCGCATCCAGCGCGCCAAACGGCTCGTCCAGCAGCAGGATTTGCGGCTCAACCGCCAATGCACGGGCCAAGGCCACACGCTGTTTCTGTCCACCTGAAAGCTGCGCCGGGAAACGATTCGCCAGATGGGAAAGTTGCACCATCTCCAGCAAACGCGTGACGCGCTGTTTGATCTCCGCAGAGCTCGGACGCTCGCGGCGTGGCAGCACGGTCAGACCAAACGCGATGTTGTCGAACACCGTCATATGGCGGAACAGGGCGTAGTGCTGGAACACAAAGCCAACCTGGCGATCGCGCGCGTGCACGCGACTGACATCTTTACCGTTGAAATGAATCTGTCCGCTGTTCTGATGCTCCAGCCCGGCGATAATGCGCAGCAACGTGGTTTTGCCGGAACCGGATGGCCCAAGCAGCCCCACCATCTTGCCGGAAGGAATATCCAGAGAGATGTCGTTCAGCACCGCCGTGCGGTCAAACGATTTGTTGATTTGTTTAATCTCAATGCTCATGATTTTCCTCCTGTAGGCGCTTCTGCTGATGCTCTAATCGCCACTGCACCACGCTTTTCAGAAACAGCGTCACAATTGCCATCAGGGTCAACAGCGCGGCGGCAGTAAAGGCGCCCACGGTGTTGTAATCCTGATGCAGTAATTCAACCTGAAGCGGCAAGGTATAGGTCTCACCGCGTATCGATCCCGAAACCACCGAGACCGCACCAAATTCACCAATTGCACGGGCATTGGTCAGCACCACGCCGTACAACAATGCCCAGCGAATGTTCGGCAGCGTCACGCGGCGGAACATCTGCCAGCCGGATGCGCCAAGCAGCACCGCAGCTTCATCTTCATGGCTACCCTGACTGAGCATCACCGGCACCAATTCGCGCACCACAAACGGGCAAGTCACGAAGATGGTCGCCAGCACCATGCCGGGCCACGAGAACATAATTTGGATATTGTGCGCATCCAGCCAGCCGCCCGCCGGGCCATTCACGCCCCAGAACAGCAGATACATCAAACCGGCCACCACCGGCGAAACCGCAAATGGGATATCAAACAGCGTCAGCAACAATTGGCGACCCGGGAAGCTAAAGCGCGTAACCAACCATGCTAACAGCGTGCCAAACACCAGATTGACCGGCACGGTAATCAGCGCCACCAAAATAGTCAGCCAAATCGCGTGCAGCATATCGCCGTCTTTCAGGTTATTCAGCGAGGCAATCAAGCCCTGGCCGAGCGCTTCCCAAAAGATCGACACCATCGGCACCACCAGCAGCAGGATGGAAACCAGCGCGCCAATGCCAATCAGCAGCCATTTTCCCCAGTTAATCGGTTGGCGGTCGGCATGATTGATGTGTGAAATCTCCGCCATTAGTGGCCTCCTAAGCGACGGCCAAAGCGGCTCTGCAAGGTATTAATCGCGAACAGCAACAGCAGCGAAGCCGCCATGATCACCGAGGCAATCGCACTCGCCGCCGGATAATCGAACTCTTGTAAACGCACGAAGATCATCAGCGAGGTCACTTCGGTCTTCCAGGCGATGTTGCCTGCGATGAAGATGACTGCACCAAATTCGCCGATGCTGCGGGTAAATGACAGCGCAGTTCCAGCCAGCAAGGCCGGAGCCACTTCCGGCAGCACTACACGGCGGAAACTCTGCCAGCGCGTAGCACCCAGCGTTTCGGCCGCTTCTTCATATTCCGGGCCTAACTCTTCCAGCACTGGCTGCACGGTACGCACCACAAACGGGATGCTGGTAAACGCCATCGCCACGGCGATGCCAAGCCAGGTGTAAGAGACTTTGATATCAAAATGTGCCAGCCATTGTCCGTACCAGCCGTTAACCGAGAACAATCCCGCCAGCGTTAAACCGGCTACCGCGGTAGGCAGCGCGAACGGCAAATCCATTAAACCATCCAGCAGTGCGCGACCAGGGAAGCGATAACGCGTCAAAATCCACGCCATCAACATACCGAACACCGCGTTGAACAGCGAAGCCACGCCAGCCGACAGAATCGTCACCTTATAAGCCGCAATCAATTGCGGATGGCTAATCACCGCCCAATACTGCGCCAGCGTCATCTGCGACAGCTGCATCAGCAACGCGCTGATTGGCAACAGCAAAATCAAGCAGGTGAACAGCAAACTGGTGCCGAGGCTCAGTCCAAAGCCCGGCAGTACACGCTTTTGTTTTTGCGCCAGCGAAAACATTACCCACGCCCCGCTGCAAGCAATTTGTCTAACTCACCGTCGGCGGCGAAATGCGTTTTCATCACGTTATCCCAACCACCAAACGCATCGTTAACGTTGAACAATGCGGTCTGCGGGAAGCGATCTTTCTGCTCTGCCATCAACTGCGGATTGTTCACGCGATAGTAATAGCTGGTGATAATTTTCTGCGCTTCCGGCGTGTAGAGATAATTCAGGTAGGCTTTAGCCGCTTCAGTGGTGCCATTGTGCTCAACGTTTTTGTCGATCCACGCCACCGGGAATTCCGCCAGAATGTTGGTTTTTGGCACAATCACTTCGTATTGATCTTTGCCGTACTGATTGCGGATGTTGTTCACTTCCGATTCAAAGCTAATCAGCACGTCGCCCAAACCGCGCTCGGCAAAGGTGGTGGTCGCGCCACGACCGCCGGTATCAAACACTTCGACGTTCTTGAGGAACTTCGCCATGTACGCTTCAGTTTTGGCTTTGTCTTTGCCATCGGCCTGATCGGCAGCGCCCCACGCGGCCAGATAGGTATAACGTCCGTTACCGGAGGTTTTAGGATTCGGGAAGATCAGCTTCACGTCATCGCGCGCCAGATCGGCCCAATCATGGATGTTCTTTGGATTACCTTTGCGCACCAGAAACGCCATGGTGGAGTAAAACGGCGAGCTGCTATTCGGCAAACGTTGCTGCCAATCTGCTGGGATCAGCTGGCCTTTGTCATGCAGCACCTGCACGTCTGTCACCTGATTGTAAGTGACTACATCGGCGCGCAGACCTTGCAAAATCGCCAGCGCCTGCTTGGATGAACCGGCGTGGGATTGTTTGATGGTCAACGTGTCATTGGGATGGGCAGCATCCCATTGCTTTTCAAACGGCGCATTCAGGGCAACAAACAGTTCACGCGAAACGTCGTAAGAACTATTCAGCAACTCAGTCGCGTGCGCTGCACTAGCGATTGCCAGCGAGAGCGCGATACCGCCAAGCCATTTTTTCGAAATCGGAAGTGTCATGCTGCACCCAGAAAGACGGCAATTACGCCAATGCCATTAGATGCAGTCAGTGTATTTATAACTCAGGTCAAAGCTGTAACGGTTTTATATATCGTTTAGGGATTTCAAAGTCTAAAAAGGCATAAGACGGCGGCAGAGTTTATGCGGGAGGCGGGAATGAAATGGCGATCCTACACAGGTCTTGTAGGGTCGCCATTTATGGTGACCTGGCGCTCTACATCACAGCGCCTGCAAGGCATCCAGCGACGGCGCAAAGAAATAGCTGCCGGTAACCGGTTTGGTGAAACGCAGCATGGCATCCATTTTGCCGTCGCGCTCGCCGAACATACTCAGCAATTGCTGCTCGATGTTGTAAAGGCGATGACAATAGGAGATGAAGTACAAACCGTGCGTGCCGCTAGCGCTGCCGTACGGCAAGCTTTGGCGCAGAATCTTCAGCCCTTTGCCCTGTTCTTTCAGGTCAACACGGCTGAGATGTGACGTGTCAGGACGCTGATCGCCCGGCAACTCTTCATTGGTCTCTTTAGTGCGACCAATAATCGCTTCCTGCTTATCCACCGCCATGCGATCCCACAGCTTGAGGTTGTGTTCCCAGCGCTGGGTAAACACATAACTGCCGCCCGCATCCGGCCCCTCGCTGATGATCGCCACTTCTTTGCGCGCTTCACCCTGCGGATTTTCGGTGCCGTCAACGAAGCCAGACAAATCGCGCTCTTCCACCCAGCGGAAACCGTGCGTCTCTTCATCAATTGCAATCACAGAGGCGAATGCGCTCAGCGCCGCTTGAGCCAGGGCAAAGTTGACGTCGTGGCGTAAAGATTGAATATGGATCAGCAGATCGCGCTGGGTGGCTGGCGCGATGCCTTTACCGAGCGGCATAAAAGCTTTGAGTTCGCGAGCGGAATCGTTGCCTTGCAGGTCGCGCCACAGCGCATCACCAAAGGCGATCACCGCACCTAATCCGGCATCACTGAATTTGTTTTGCAGCGCATCAAGTTGCTGTAAGAAGGCTTTGCTGCCCTGGCGCAGCGCGTCAAGATCGCCCGTTACGCGGGCTTCGAGCCAAATGGCGAAGCGGCGGTGTTCAAGCAGAATACCGCTCTGAATCTGAGACATTGCAATGCTCTCCGGCATGAAAGTTATACGGTGATTTTTTCGCCCGTATCATACCGGAAAGCCACGCGGCTTGTGCTTGTGTTTAAACAAGTTTCGTCTTAGTTAACGCTGCCAGACGATTTTGCTGATTTTCCAGCTTTTCAGGGTATCGTCCGAAGGCATTAAGCCTTCTGGGCCATGCCAATCACCGCTGTAGATATAAGATATGTGTTGGCTGCCTGGTGCACGGCACTCCACATCTTTCGCGTCGAGGCCCGCCGTCATTTTGCAGTTATTGTAGGCTTTGCTGAATTGGTTGCTGAACAGATCGCCGATTTTACTGCCATCTGCCGCTTTGGCGCTGTCATCCTGCACTTCAATACGCTCAACGCTGCTGCTGCCGTTAATCACCAATTTCACTTTGTCGCCATCCAGCGCCTGCCAGAAATCCACGACCTGGCCATTCTGCGTGCGCATACCCTGACGCAATTTGTAGTCGCCGTTCAAGGCTTTATTGATCGCGTCTTCCGACATTGATGTGGTGCTGCTCAAACCCGCCACACCTTGTTCGGTCACATCAAGCGAACCGCCAAACCAGCCGAGTGGATTCAATGCCGACCAGTGATAGCTCAGCGGGTTGTACCAATGGCTCTCGTTCGCGCTGGTAGACGAACCTGAACTGGCACATCCTGCCAGAACCATGCTGCTTACCAGCAGTGCGTGACGAACAACTTTCATGAAGACTCCTTGAGTAATTAAGCCGATTGGCGTGCCTGTTGGAGTCGCAAACCGGCAAAAAGTTTATTCGAAGTGCTGATGCTCGAGTAAAAAGCAGTCGCGCAGCCGGGATTGGGTTTGTAGCCACACTAATGCCAGCAGATCAAACAGTGTTAACAACAGTGGCAAAGGCGAATCAGGGAAGGCGCCTTGCAGCAAGCCATAACCTTGCCACAACAGACTAATCAGCAGCGAAGCACTCAGCACATGTCGCCAGCTTTGCCACAGGCGCGGCAGGCGTTGACGATAGCCGGTGAGTAATAAACCGATAGCCGCCGGAATGCCCAACGCCAAACCTAACCAAAAACTTTGGCGATCGGGATAGAACAGCGCCAGCAGGTCGTTGCCCTGTTGACGTGACGCGCCCGCCATCACCAGCAGCAGCCAGGTGCGCGCCTGCAATAACAGGATCAACCAGAAAAGAAACGGCAGCCGTAGCTGCCCTTTCGCATCGTACTCTTCAGGAAGGTATTTCAAACCGATCATTGGTGGCTTAATACTCGCGATCTTCGATCAAGCGCTTGCCGAGCAGCACCGAATCCACCGGTTCATATTCGAGTTTTTCATAAAACGCGATCACCTGGTCGTTCTCTTCACGCACCATCAAATTGATTTTCGGACACCCGCGCGCGATCAACTTTTTCTCGAGGCGATTCATCAACGCATTGGCAAAACCACGGCCCTGATAATCAGGATGCACCGCCAGATAGTAAACGGAACCACGATGGCCATCGTAGCCGCCCATCACCGTTCCGACGACTTCACCGCCCACTTCCGCTACCAGAAACAGTTCCGCGTCGTGGTTCATTTTGCGTTCGATATCCAGTTCAGGATCGTTCCATGGGCGCAATAAATCACAACGCTCCCAGAGCGTGATCACTTCTTCAAAATCTTCCTGGCGGAAAGAACGGATTTCCATCGACGTTACCCTGCTATTAGGCACAATTCGCTGATTATCACGTATTCTTTGCCAGGCGCAACCCTCACGCCACACAACGGCGTAAAAAAAGTGCGACATGGCTGTTAGTGAGTTGCAATAGAAAGTAAACACTTGAAATAGTTACGAGGTCGCCGCCTGGCAATTGTTACGCTATAACACTGGGCAAGATTTACCTGCTATGGACACCTTAATGAACAAGATTTCACTGCTAAAGCGCCTGACCAATCGACGCCAACTGATTCTTTCCGGTTTAGCGCTGGCGGTGTTATCGCCGCGCGCCGTGCAGGCTAAAGAAGAAAACACCAATTTGAGTGTCAGCACGCGCCACACGCCACCAAAACCGGCCAGCAACGGCAAACGCATCGTGATGATCGATCCGGGACACGGCGGCATCGATTCCGGTGCAGTGGGTGAAGAGGGTTCGGAAGAGAAGCATATCGTGTTGGCGATCGCCAATAACGTGAAGACGCTGCTGCAAGCGCATCCACGCATCGAAGTGCGATTAACCCGTGAAAGCGACCACTTTATTCCACTCTATCAGCGTGTCGAAATCGCGCATCAACATGGTGCCAATCTGTTTATGTCGATTCATGCCGATGGCTACACCAGCCCGGACGCTAACGGGGCTTCGGTGTTTGCCTTATCCAATCGTGGCGCCAGCAGTGCAATGGCGCGTTATTTGTCGCAACGTGAAAACGATGCCGATAAAGTTGGCGGCGCCGAGGTGCAGGATAAAGATCATTACCTCAACCAGATTTTGTTCGATCTGGTGCAAACCGACACCATCCGCAACAGCCTAACGCTGGGCAAACACGTGCTGGATCAGATTCGCCCGGTGCATCATCTGCACAGTCAGCACACCGAACAGGCAGCGTTTGCGGTATTAAAATCGCCGTCCATTCCGTCGGTGTTGGTGGAAACCTCCTTTATTACTAACCCGCGCGAAGAGCAATTGCTGGGCACGCAGGCATTCCGCCAGAAAATCGCCAGTGCGATTGCCGATGGCATTGCGCGCTACTTTGATGAGGTCGATCGTCGCGAAGCATAGCGTTTATCCTGTGATAGAATCGCGGCAAATTTTCGCAACGAGTAACTCATGAGCAATCCCGATATTTCCCGCGTCAAAGCCTTTTTGCTGGCGCTGCAAGATGATATTTGCGCCCAATTAGCGGCGGAAGATGGCAAGGCGAGCTTTGCCGAAGATGAGTGGCAGCGCCCGGGCGGCGGTGGTGGACGCAGCCGCGTATTGCGTAACGGCGCGGTGTTTGAGCAAGCTGGCGTTAACTTTTCGCACGTGCATGGTGATCAAATGCCGGCTTCGGCCACCGCGCATCGCCCGGAATTAGCCGGCCGCAGCTTTGAAGCGATGGGCGTGTCACTGGTCGTCCACCCTGAAAATCCTTACGTGCCCACCAGCCACGCCAACGTGCGCTTCTTTATCGCTGAAAAACCGGGTGCCGATCCGGTGTGGTGGTTTGGTGGCGGTTTCGATCTCACGCCCTATTACGGTTTTGAAGAAGATGCCGTGCACTGGCATCAAACCGCGCACGACCTGTGCCAGCCATTTGGGGAAGATGTCTATCCGCGCTACAAAAAATGGTGCGACGATTACTTCTATCTCAAACACCGCGATGAACAACGTGGCATTGGCGGCCTGTTTTATGACGACCTGAATACACCTGACTTTGACCATTGTTTTGATTTCATGCAGGCGGTTGGCAACGGTTTTACCCAGGCTTATCTGCCGATTGTAGCGAAACGCAAAGCGCTGCCGTGGGGCGAGCGTGAGCGCCAGTTCCAGCTTTATCGCCGTGGCCGTTACGTCGAGTTCAATCTGGTGTGGGATCGCGGCACTTTATTTGGCCTGCAAACCGGCGGCCGCACCGAATCAATTTTGATGTCGATGCCGCCGCTGGTGCGCTGGGAATACGATTATCAGCCAGAAGCCGATTCGCCCGAAGCCGCGTTGTATCGCGATTTCCTGCCGGTGAAGGATTGGGTTAAGTAAGCGCTAGGCAGCAGGTAGGCACTGAGAAGGTTCCGCCCAACAAGCCGCGCGCTTGCTCTGAGAAGGTTCCGCCCGCTAATCATTCGGCAGTTTCAGATTGCCCAATGCGAGCGTACGGGCTAAGGCCCGAAGGCGCGGGCCTTAGCAATCCGCGCCTTGCGCCGTCCTCGCTGTTCCCTCGTTCATCCCTCCGGCCTGACGGACCGCGCGGATTCGCCATCCATGGCTCATGCCGCGCTTTCGCCGACATCGTGTCGGCTCATCCTGGCCGTCACTCTTCACTCGGCGCTGCGGATGCCGCCCGCAAACCTCGCCTGCAAGTGCCTTTTCTAAATTAAAAACGGCATTGTCTGTGATAATTATGTACGCCCAATGTTTTCGTAGGGTGCGCATTTTTGCGCACCTGGTCACCATAAATGGCGACCCTACAAGCCACTGTGAGTTTCGTAGGGTCGCCATTTATGGTGACCAAAGGCTGAAGCGAAGGTGTGTTTATGAAACGCAGATTGTTGCAGCGCGGGTATTGAGCGACATCCCATCCCGCTGAGGGAATGAGAGATGCCAGGGCGAGCCGCATGGATGCGGCGAGAGGTGGCGCTGAGCAGGAGCGAATCGCCGCCGGTCCGTCAGGCAGCGCAAATGAGTGAAGGTACCGCGTAGCGGCGGGATGGGCTGGCGCAAGGCGCGGGAGTGCAGAGGGGCGCGACATCGCCCCTCTGCTCGGTCGCCGCACGGCGTCACTGAAACTGCTCAATCAATAGCGAACGAAAGACGCACCAGCGCTTAACCGCTCACCCGCCATTCATGGCAAAAAATCACAACGGCTCGGTTTGCGCCTCCACCACCGCTAACGCCACCATATTCACGATGCGCCGCACCGAAGCGATACGCGTCAACACATGCACCGGCTTGCGAATCCCCATCAATACCGGCCCAACCGTGACGCCCTCTGAACAAGACACGCGCAGCAGGTTGTAACTGATACGCGCCGCTTCTACGTTCGGCATGATCAGTAAATTGGCGGTGCCTTTCAGCGGGCTATCCGGCATCAACTCGCGACGAATGCTTTCCACCAATGCCGCATCGCCGTGCATCTCGCCATCAATCTCCAGCTCCGGCGCACGTTGTTGAATCAGCGCCAACGTTTCACGCATTTTGCGCGCGCCCGGTGCATTTGAGGTACCAAAACTGGAGTGCGATAACAGCGCCACGCGCGGTTCAATGCCGAAGCGACGCACCGTTTCCGCCGCAAGCAAAGTGATATCGGCGAGCTGCTCAGCGCTGGGATCTTCATTAACGTAGGTATCCGCGATAAAAGTGTTGCCGCTCGGCAGCAGCAACGCATTCATCGCGCCCGCGACTTTTACGTCATCGCGGAAACCAAACACCTCTTCCACTACGTCGTAGTGTTCGCGGTAATCGCCGATGGTGCCGCAGATCATCGCGTCAGCTTCACCGCGATGCACCATAATCGCGCCTATTAAGGTTGGATTGCCGATCACCGCGCGTTGAGCGGTTTCCGGCGTGACGCCGCGCCGTTTCATGAGCTGGTAATACTCATTCCAGTACTCTTTAAAGCGCGGATCGGATTCATTGTTCACGATCTCGAAATCTTTGCCCGCCTCGATTTTCAAACCCTGCTTTTGCAGTCGCATGGCGATGACATTAGGGCGGCCAATCAAAATCGGTTTCGCCAGCCCCAACGACACCAACTCTTGCGTGGCATGCAGCACGCGCACCTCTTCCCCTTCCGCCATCACTACGCGTTTCGGATCTTTACGCGCCTGCGAGAAGATCGGTTTCATGAACAGATTGGTTTTGTAGACGAATTCGGTGAGCTGCTCGCGATAAGCGTCAAAGTCGGCAATTGGCCGCGTGGCGACGCCAGATTCCATCGCCGCTTTAGCCACTGCTGGTGCGATTTGCACAATCAAGCGCGGATCAAAAGGTTTGGGAATCAAGTATTCAGCGCCAAAACTCAAGTCCTGATCGTCATACGCTGACGCCACCACATCGCTTTGCTCCGCCTGCGCCAGTGCGGCAATGGCGTGCACCGCCGCCAGTTTCATCTCTTCATTAATCGCGGTGGCTCCCACGTCCAGCGCGCCACGGAAGATGAACGGGAAACACAGCACGTTATTGACCTGATTGGGGAAATCGGAACGTCCGGTACAGATAATCGCATCCGGACGCACTTGTTTCGCCAGCGGCGGCATGATTTCCGGTTCAGGATTCGCCAGCGCCAAAATCAGTGGATCCTGCGCCATTTTCTTAACCATCTCTGGCGTCAGCGCTTTCGGCCCTGAACAACCCAGAAAGATATCTGCACCACCAATAACCTCATCCAGCGTGCGTGCGCCGCTGTCGGCGACTGCATAGGCGGATTTGGTCGGCGCCATGTTCGGCTCACGGTCGCGGTAAATCACCCCTTTCGAATCGCACACCACGATATTGTGTTTCTGCATGCCCAGCGCCACCAGCAAATTCAGGCAGGCAATCGCTGAAGCCCCCGCGCCCGACACCACCAAACGCACATCGCTGATGGCTTTTTTCACGATGGTTAAGCCGTTAAGCACCGCCGCGGTACAGATGATCGCCGTGCCGTGTTGATCGTCGTGGAACACCGGAATTTGCATGCGCTCACGCAGTTTTTGCTCAATGTAGAAACACTCGGGCGCTTTGATGTCTTCCAGATTGATGCCGCCAAATGTCGGTTCCAGCGCGGCAATCACCTCAATCAGTTTGTCGGGATCGTGTTCGTCGATTTCGATATCAAACACGTCAATGCCAGCAAATTTCTTGAACAGCACGCCTTTGCCTTCCATCACCGGCTTACTCGCCAGCGCGCCGATGTTGCCCAATCCCAGCACCGCGGTGCCGTTTGAGATCACCGCCACTAAATTGCCACGCGCGGTGTATTTGCGCGCTGCCAGCGGATCGGCGGCGATTTCCAGACAAGGTGCCGCCACGCCAGGCGAATAGGCCAGCGCCAAATCACGCTGCGTGGCTAACGGTTTGGTCGGTGAAACCTGAATTTTTCCGGGAGTGGGAAATTGGTGGAAATCGAGCGCGCTTTGCTTCAGTTGATCGTCCATTAGGCATCCTTTGGCACCGCTAAATGAGCCATCAGTATAGGAATTTGCGGCCCACAAGAGGGTGAAGGCGCTCAAAGAACGCACAGTACAAAGGGCACGGATTGCTACCGCTGCGCCTGCGGCTTTGTCACAGCCTGCTATTCTTATTGATGGCAAAACGCGTAGCTGAAGCGTTTCAGAGAAAACGCATTTTCTTCGTGAAACGTCTGTAGCACTGTGTTGGACCGGACTTCAACAGGAATGGGCAACACAGCTTTGCCCACAAATTTGCTCATCAAGGAGTTAAGCGATGAACCAGCTAGATGCATTGAAACAGTACACCACCGTGGTGGCGGACAGTGGCGATATCGAATCTATTCGTCATTACCACCCGGAAGACGCCACCACCAACCCTTCATTGATTCTGAAAGCCGCCGGTCTCGACGCTTACAAACATCTGATTGATGACGCCATCGACTATGCGAAAAAACAGGGTGGCAGCAAAGAGACGCAAATCATTAACGCCAGCGACAAAGTGGCGATTAACCTCGGTATGGAAATTCTGAAAAGCGTACCGGGCCGTGTTTCGACCGAAGTGGATGCGCGCCTCTCCTTCGATCGTGGCATGTGTGTAACCAAAGCAGAAAAATTAGTGCGTTTGTATGAAGAGAACGGCATTGATCGCTCACGCATCCTGATCAAACTGGCTTCAACCTGGGAAGGCATTAAAGCTGCCGAGGAACTGGAGAAAAACGGCATTCAGTGCAACCTGACGCTGCTGTTCTCCTTCGCTCAGGCCCGCGCCTGTGCTGAAGCCGGTGTATTCCTGATTTCGCCGTTCGTTGGCCGTATTTACGACTGGTACAACAGCCGTAAACCGATGGACCCGTATGTCGTGGATGAAGATCCAGGCGTGAAATCTGTGCGTCGTATCTACGATTACTACAAAAAGCACCGTTACAGCACGGTGATCATGGGTGCCAGCTTCCGTAAAGTGGAGCAGATCCTGGCGCTGGCCGGTTGCGACCGCCTGACCATTTCGCCGAATCTGCTGGAAGAGTTAGCCAACAGCGATGCGCCGCTGGAACGCAAACTTGAGCCATCAACCGAAGGCTTCCACCAGCCAGCATCGCTGTCTGAAGCGGAATTCCGCTGGGAACACAATCAGGATCCGATGGCGGTGGAAAAGCTGGCCGACGGCATCCGTCAGTTCGCCATTGACCAGCAGAAGCTGGAGGATGTGCTCTCTTCACGTCTGTAATCCAAACATCTCATGCCGGACGGGCGTCTGCTCGTCCGCTATCGCCAAATCACAAGGGAGAACCTTATGTCTTCACGCAGAGAGTTGGCTAACGCGATTCGTGCACTGAGCATGGATGCGGTACAAAAAGCAAATTCTGGCCACCCAGGAATGCCGATGGGCATGGCCGATATCGCCGAAGTGCTATGGCGCGATTTCCTCCAACACAATCCTAATAATCCGGCGTGGATCGATCGCGACCGCTTCATTTTGTCCAACGGTCACGGCTCGATGCTGCAATACAGTTTGCTGCATCTCACCGGTTACGATCTGCCGATGGAAGAGCTGAAAAACTTCCGTCAGCTACATTCCAAAACGCCGGGCCATCCCGAACTCGGTTACACGCCAGGCATCGAGACCACCACCGGCCCGCTCGGTCAGGGCTTAGCCAATGCGGTGGGCATGGCGATTGCCGAACGCACGCTGGCGGCGCAATTCAACCAACCCGATCACGACATCGTTGACCACTACACCTACGTGTTTATGGGCGATGGCTGCCTGATGGAAGGTATCTCACACGAAGTGAGTTCACTGGCCGGTACGCTGGGCCTCGGCAAGCTGATTGGCTTCTACGATCACAACGGGATTTCAATTGATGGTGAAACCGAAGGCTGGTTCACCGACGATACCCATAAACGCTTTGAAGCTTACAACTGGCATGTGATCGGCAGCGCCGAAGGCATTGATGGTCACGATCCTGAAGCGATTGCGGCGGCGATCAAAGAGGCGCAAAGCGTCACCGATAAACCTTCGCTGATCATCTGCCGTACGGTAATTGGTTTCGGTTCGCCGAATAAAGCCGGTAAAGAAGAGTCGCACGGCGCGGCGCTGGGTGAAGAGGAAGTGGCGCTAACGCGGCAGAAACTGGGCTGGAAATACCCGGCATTTGAAATTCCAAAAGAGATTTATCAGCAATGGGATGCCAAAGAAGCCGGCAGCCAGCGCGAAAAATCCTGGGATGAAAAATTTGCGGCCTATAAAGCGGCGCATCCTGAATTAGCAGAAGAATTCAGCCGTCGCATCAGCGGCGAAATGCCGGTTGATTGGGAAACGGAAACCCAGAAATTTATTGCCGATTTACAGGCTAATCCGCAAAAAATTGCCAGCCGCAAAGCCTCGCAAAACACCCTGGAAGTGTATGGCAAGCTGCTGCCGGAATTCCTCGGCGGTTCAGCGGATTTAGCGCCCAGCAACCTCACCATTTGGTCCGGTTCGAAATCGATCAAAGAAGATCTCGCCGGTAACTACATTCACTACGGCGTGCGCGAGTTTGGTATGACGGCGATTGGCAACGGCATCGCCACACACGGCGGCTTTGTGCCGTACACCGCCACCTTCCTGATGTTCGTCGAATATGCGCGTAATGCGGTGCGCATGGCGGCACTGATGAAAGCGCGTCAGGTACTGGTGTATACGCACGACTCCATCGGCCTCGGCGAAGATGGTCCAACGCACCAGCCGGTTGAGCAGATGGCGGGCCTGCGCGTGACGCCAAATCTTAGCTTGTGGCGTCCATGCGATCAGGTGGAAACCGCGGTGGCGTGGAAAGCGGCGGTGGAACGTCATCATGGCCCAACGGCGCTGATTCTGTCGCGTCAGAACCTGTTGCAGCCGGAGCGTGATAAGCAGCAAGTGGCGAATATCGCACGCGGCGGTTACGTGCTGAAAGACAGCGCGGGCACGCCGGAAGCGATCATTATCGCCACCGGTTCCGAGATTGAAATCGCGCTCGGCGCGGCGGAAAAACTCACCGCCAACGGCCACAAAATTCGCGTGGTGTCGCTGCCCAGTACCGATGTGTTTGATAAGCAGGATGCGGCCTATCGCGAATCGGTATTGCCGTCTGGCGTCAAAGCGCGCGTGGCGGTGGAAGCCGGTATCGCCGATTACTGGTACAAGTATGTTGGACTGGATGGCGCGATTGTCGGCATGACCACCTTTGGTGAGTCTGCGCCGGCAGGCAAGCTGTTCCCGGAATTTGGCTTCACGGTGGAAAACATCGTTAGCCACACCGAAGCTTTACTCAAGCCGCACTAATCGATCCGGCCCTGCGTCGTCCTGGCGCAAGGGCCGTTTTTTGATCACAGCCTGATACAGAAAAAAATCCGCTCAACCCTCTTCACGCCCCGCGCAAACTGATTACTATAAGCTTTCCTCCGATTCTTATAGCGGACGCTTCCTTGTTGAAAAAACGTACTCCTTTTTTACTGGCCTTAATGGTTTCAGTGCTTCCATTAAAAAGCATGGCGCAAACGTCGCCCGATCCGCTGTTGGCCTCGCAGATTGTTGATCGCTATGCCGAGCACATTTTCTATGGCAGCGGCGCGACCGGCATGGCGCTGGTGGCGATTGATGGCAATCAGCGCGTTTTCGCCAGCTTCGGTGATACGCGTCCCGGCAACAATGTGCGTCCGCAGCAGGATTCGCTGATTCGTATCGCTTCGCTAAGCAAGTTGATGACCAGCGAAGTGATGGTCAAGATGGCCGAACGCGGGCAGATTCGCCTCGACGATCCGCTCAGCAAATACGCCCCGCCCGGCGCACGCGTGCCGAGCTTTAACGGCCAGCCGATTCGCCTTATTAACCTGTCTACGCACACCAGCGGCCTGCCACGCGAGCAGCCAGGCGGCAAGCCGCATCGTCCGGTTTTTGTCTGGCCGACCAAATCCGATCGCTGGCAATGGCTGAGCGGCGCGGCATTGAAAGCGGCGCCAGGCACTAACGCGGCTTACTCTAACCTTGGCTTTGATTTGCTCAGCGATGCACTCGCCAAAGCAGCCGGCACGCCGTATCCCGCTTTATTTCAACAGTTGATCACCCGTCCGCTGGGCATGAAAGACACCACTTTTACGCCTTCACCGGATCAATGCCAGCGTTTGATGGTGGCGGAGAAAGGCGCCAGCCCGTGCAATAACACGCTGGCGGCGATTGGCAGCGGCGGCGTTTACTCCACGCCAGACGATATGGGCCGCTGGATGCAGCAATTCCTTAATTCAGCTGTGAATCACCGCACGCCGCAAATCGATCGCCTGCAAACGCTGATTTATCGTCGCGACCAGCTTAACAAAGTCGAAGGCATGGATGTGCCGGGCCGCGCCGATGCGTTGGGTATGGGCTGGGTGTATATGGGGCCGAAGGAAGGTCGTCCGGGGATTATTCAGAAAACCGGCGGCGGTGGCGGTTTCATTACTTATATGGCGATGGTGCCACAGCATAACGTTGGCGTATTCGTGGTAGTAACGCGTTCACCATTAACGCGTTTCACCCCGATGAGCGATGGCGTGAATAATATGCTGGCCGAGTTGGTGGGTAATCAGAATGGTTCACCGATAGCGGTGCAAGCGATTCGTTAAATGTGTGGATGGCGGTCACCATAAATGGCGACCCTACAACTGACTAACGCGATTGCACGCCATTCTGCGGTTGGCTGACCCACAACGTCGGCCAATCATCACTGCTGTGCCATGCATCGCAGGTTTTCTCTTCCGCATACTCCGCCAACACAAAATCATTGCCGTCATACTGCCAGCGCGTTGCCGTGCCGCAATCGCCTAATCCACGTCCTTTACTAAAGGTGTACAGCATGCGATTGCTGGCATCGAACTCGGCATTGACCAATTCCAGCTGATTATCACTGCGCGATGGCGGCGTGAACGGCAGCGTTAAACTCAAACCGCGCGACACATAAGGCGCGGTGCGCGTCACTTCAAACGCCAGATCGATAACGTTATACGCCCCGGTTTCACAACTGATCAGTAGCAACGCTTTGTCATTGGTCAGTGGCGAAACGCTCACTTCGCGCTTAAGCGGGTCGAGCGAACAGTTGTCGGTGTTGACGCGCCAGGTGCCAAAGTCAATCAAGCCGCTGGTCTCTTCTTGCGTCAATGGCGCAGGTGACGGTAATGGCGCGGGCAGTTGCGGTAACACCGGTTGCGGCGGCACATCCCATTGCACACGGTCGCCGCGTTTCACCCACGCGCTGGCGCCATTTACCCTGCCCTGCACATCATCCATTAACAATAAGGCGGCCTTCATGCCGCTTAACGGAATCACGGCGCTGGCTTTGTAGGTGAGTTGTAGGTTTTGCGCATCCAGCGTCTGCGCGAGGAATTCATCGATGGCGATGGCATTGCTGGTCGCAAGATGATGCGGTTCCACCGTCCAGTGTTTGAGATCGGGCGTCAGACGGCGCTGATCCAACAGCAAATTATCCTTCAACGGGCCACCCGGCAATTCACCGCTATAGGCGCTGCCGTAATCAATGCGCAGCAATGGCCGATCGTTAACGCCAGCATGACGTGAAATCGTCATCACTAAGCCGTTATCGCCAGGAAAACTGCGTGCCACGCAAAAAGCCGCATTGTTACAGGTCAGTTGCCAGTCAGAAAACGACTTTTGCAGTGGCTCGGCCTGTACGCACGCGACAAAAAGAAAGGGCAATAAAAGCAGTAACTTCATCCAATACGACATTAAAAAAATCGGTCCCCAAATTCCTGGAAAGAAAATGATAGCGCAACGGGAACGCTGTCAGCAGGCCTAAACTGTGAGCCGGCCCTAAAAGCGGTGTTAACTGCCGAAAAAGCAGGCAGTGTTTGTCGTTCGGATAAGGGTGACGCATGGCATTCATCATCCATTTTGCATGATTTGCACTCAATCGGATTCGTCGGACAAATATCACCGCATCACAAAACGGTCAAATACACACAAACGGTCAAACTCGGTCATGGTAGAGTGATTTCTGGCGGTAGCATTTATTTATTACGATTCAGCTAATAAGGCGTTTTTAGCCATTTAATGTGATTTGAATCACTTAATTTTGATAACCAGACATCTCATTTACATAAATACAAGATCCAAATCACTCTAATACGGTCAGGCAATTTGACCGCAAGGGACTCGTGCGCAGCCCACATTTTCCCGCTGCGCTATCCAGTACTTTATAGCCATCGGAGGTTAGTATGTTGCCGATTGAAAGACAGCAGCGAATTATTGACGAACTCAATTTAAATGGTCGGGTTATTGTCGCAGAGCTAGTCACGTTATGTCAGGTTTCTCAAGAAACTATTCGGCGTGATTTAACTCAACTGGAGAAACGTGGTTTATTACAACGCAGCCACGGCGGTGCAGTACCAGCAAAACGACAGGCCGCTAACATTCAGGGAAATACGAGAGGTGTTAACGAGTATGAATTATCTTTCCGCCAGAGAATGAATGAACATGTAGATGCAAAGATGGCGATAGCCAAACGTGCACTCGATTTCATCAGCCCCGGCGATTGTATATTACTCGACAGCAGCACCACTTGCTGGTATTTAGCGCGACAGCTGCCGGATATTGAATTAACGGTATTAACTAACTCAATCAGAATAGTGCAAACCCTTGCGGCGCGCGGCAGTATCCGCACCATCTGTCTGGGAGGAGAATATTCTGACCGTTATGAAGATTTCCACGGTGTAGTCGCCGAGCAACCGCTCAGGGAATTTCAGATTAATAAGATCTTTTTTTCCTGTAGCAGTTTAGGCAATGACGGTTATTTACGTGAAGGTAACGAAAACAACGCACATTTAAAACAGCAAATGTTATTAGCAGCAGAAAGAAAACATCTGTTGCTGGATAACAGTAAATTCCTGCGGCCCTCATTCGCGCGTATTTGTCATTATCGCGATGTGGACTTTCTCATCACTGACCAATTAAAAGACAAAGAGCTGGAACAAGAATTAGCCTGGAACGGCGTCAATATTATTGATTGCTCGCAGCGGCCCAATTCAATGCAGCTAATAAAAAATTAAATCGGAGTCTTTATGAAAAAACATCTTATCGCCTGTTCTCTACTCGCCCTGTTTGCCGCCACCGGCGCGCACGCTGCGGACAAATTACGCATGGGCATCGTGGTGAAAATTGGCGGTATTCCGTGGTTCAACGCCATGGAAGCAGGCATTAAAAGCGAAGCAGCCAAACGCGGCATTGACGCGTGGATGGTCGGCCCCACCGCCGCCGACCCGGCTTTGCAGGTGCGTGCGATTGAAGATTTGATTGCGCAGAAAGTCGACATCATCGGCGTGGTACCGAATGACCCGAAAGTGCTGGAGCCAGTACTGAAACGTGCGCGTGATGCGGGCATTCAGGTCATTACCCACGAATCGCCGGATCAGAAGGGCGCCAACTGGGACTTCGAACTGGTTGATGCGCCGACTCACGGCATCAACCACATGAAAGCGCTGGCGCAGTGCATGCATGAAGAAGGCAAATACGCCATGTACGTGGGCAGCCTGACCGTTCCGCTGCATCAGCAATGGACCGACGCCGCACTGAATTACCAGAAAGAACACTATCCAAAAATGCAGATGGTCACCGACAAATTTGGCGTCGGTGAATCGCTGGATGACTCCATCCGTACCACTAACGAACTGATGTCCAAATACCCGGATCTGAAAGGGATCATGGCGTTTGGTTCGCAAGGTCCGATCGGTGCCGGTCGCGCAGTGATGAACCGCAACAAGATCGACCAGGTTTGCGTGATTGGTGCCTTCAGCCCAGGCCAGGGTGCATCGCTGGTACAGCGTGGCGCGATCAAAGGTGGCTACATCTGGAATCCGCAAACTGCCGGCGAAGTGTTCGTGCGTATCGCCGACATGATGCAGAAGAAAGAGCCAATCACCGACGGAATGACCATCGAAGGTTTAGGCAAAGTGAAAGTTGACGAAGCGACGCACACCATCCTCGGCAACAACACCGAAAGTCTGGACAAGGCAAACCTGCCAAAACTGGTGAAAATGGGGCTGTAATATGAAAGAGGTGATCCCACAGACGCTAATTGCGCTCGACAATTTGTCGAAAACATTTGGTGGCAACCGCGCACTGAGCGATATCTCGCTGACCTTACTGGCTGGCGAAGTGCACTGTCTCGCTGGCACCAACGGCTGTGGCAAGAGCACCTTAATCAAAGTCATTTCCGGGGTGCACGCCCCGGATAGCGGCAGCCGCATCACCTTGGGCGATGGCCAAACCTTCCCGCGTCTGACCACTCGTCAGGCGCGTGATTTCGGCATCCAGGTGATTTATCAGGATCTGTCGCTGTTCCCCAATTTAAGTGTGGCGGAGAACATCGCCTTCGAGCACAACCTGAATAGCCTGCTCGGCTGGCACCGCAAAGCTAAGCTGCGTGAAACCGCGCAGCGCATTATCGATGAACTGAAATTCGAACTCGATCTCGACCAAAAAGTCGCGGCACTGTCGATTGCAGCACGTCAGCAAGTGGCGATTTGCCGCGCGCTGGTCGCCGATGCCCGTCTGGTGATCATGGACGAGCCAACCGCTTCCTTAACGCGTACCGAAGTGAATCAGTTGCTGCGCACCGTGCGCTACCTGAAAGACAAAAACATCTGCGTGGTGTTTGTGAGCCATCGTCTCGATGAAGTGCTGGAAATTTCGGATCGCGTCACCGTGATTCGCGATGGCCGCAAAATGGGCACCTGGCCTGCGAAAGAGATGACGCCGCATCATCTGACCGAACTGATGACCGGCCTAAAACTCGATTACCAATTAAAAACCCCGACGCGCAACGACGATCGCCTGATCCTCGAAGTCGAAAAACTGACGCGCGCCGGACAATACCACGACGTCAATTTCAAACTGTATCAGGGCGAAGTGCTGGGTCTGTGCGGCCTGCTCGGTTCCGGTCGCACCGAACTGGCGTTGTCACTGTTTGGCATGACCAAACCCGACAGCGGCAAAATCTGGCTCGACAGCAAACCGGTGCGTTTCCGTGGCCACGAAGATGCCATCAAAGCCGGCATTGGTTATGTCTCTGAAGACCGCTTAACCCTCGGCCTGGTACAACAGCAATCGGTGGCCGACAACATGGTGCTGCCGATCCTCGACAAGCTGCAAAACCGTTTCCACCTGATCGACGAATACCGCAAGAACAAGCTAATTTTGCAGTGGATTCAACAACTCGGCGTACGCGTCGCCGATCCCAATCTGGCGATCTCCACACTCTCTGGTGGCAACCAGCAAAAGATCGTGCTGGCGAAATGGGTGCTGACTCAGCCGCGCATTCTGATTCTCGATTCGCCGACCGTTGGCGTGGATGTCGGTGCCAAGGCCAGCATTTATCAGCTGATTCACCTGCTGGCGAAGGAAGGTTTGTCGATCATCCTGATTTCCGACGAAGTGCCTGAAGTTTGGTACAACTGCGACCGAATCCTGCACTTCCGTGATGGCACCGTTCATGCCGAATACCAACCCGATACCGTTGAGCAAGAACAGCTGGCGGAGGTGATCAATGCCTGATTTTTCACGTTTACGTCCGAGCTCCAGCCAAGGCTGGCTCGCCTGGGTTTTGCTGGCTTTCGTCGTGTTCTTCTCTGCGGCCAGCGACCAATTTTTGACAGTTCAAAACCTGTTGGATCTGGCTGAAAGCTACGCGGTAACCGGCATCTTCGCCTTGGGCTTATTTGTAGTGCTGGTGACCGGCGGCATTGATATCTCCTTCGCCGCCGTGGCGTCGGTGGTGCAATACCTGATCGCCTCGCTGTTTGTGCAGTTCCAGTTTGATAACGCGGTGCTCAGCATCCTGCTGGCGGTAGTGTGCGGCACGCTGTTTGGCGTGATCAACGCCCTGCTGATCACCTCGCTGCGCGTGGTGTCGATCATCATCACCATCAGCATGCAGTCGCTGCTGTTTGGCCTGTTGATGTGGGTGACCGGCGGCAAAAGTCTCTATTCCCTGCCGGATTGGTGGATCACGCTGCGCAGCGTGCTGCCGTTCGAGTGGCAAGGCAACAGCTTCCAGGTCGGTTTGCCGCTGGTCACCATGCTGGTGATTGCGGGTCTGACTGCGCTGCTGCTGAACAAAACCAATCTGGGCCGCCAGCTGTATGCGGTGGGCGGCGATGCAGAATCGGCGCGTCGTATCGGTATCCGCGTCGGCCTGATTCACGTCTTCGCTTACGGCTGGCTTGGCGCGATGGCGGCGATTGGCGGTTTGGTTCAGGTATATCGCATGGGTGAAGTGGTGCCGAATGCGCTGGTCGGCGGCGAGCTGGATGTGTTGGCTGCCACGGTGCTCGGCGGTGCCAGCCTGATGGGCGGTAAAGGCACGGTGAGCGGCACATTGATGGGCGTGTTCCTCATCGCCATCCTGAAAAACGGCCTCAACCTGATTGGCGTCTCCAACTACTTCATGAACATCGTGGTCGGCGGCGTAATCATGGTGGCGATTGCCGTCACTCACTACAAAAAACGTAAAGAAACTGATGTCAGTTTCGTCTAACGGAAGGCGCATAACCATGAAATCACTCTCTGCTCTGCGTCCGGACGGCACCAACATCGGCCTGATGCTGCTGATTGCCTTAGCGCTGGCGATTTTTACCGTGATGTTGCCGGGCCGCTTCCTGACAGATTCCACCTTTATGAGTATGGCATTCCAGTTGCCAGAACTCGGTTTGCTGACGCTGGCGATGTTTATCGCCATCCTCAGCGGCGGTTTGAACCTAGCGATCATCGCCACCGCTAACCTGACGGCGCTGTTTATCGCCTGGACGCTGATGAGCGCCCTGCCCGCCGATGCGGGCACCGGCATGCAACTGCTGTGGCTGTTCATCGCAATTATCGGCGCAATGCTGATTGCCGCGGTGATTGGCGTGATTACCGGCGTGATGGTGACGCGTATCGGTGCGCACCCAATTTTAGTGACGCTGGCGACGATGATGACGTTGAACGGCATTGGTATTTGGCTGACCAAAGGCGCGGCGGTTAGCGGCATGCCTTCGGTGGTGCAAGCGTTGGGTTCCAATACCTTGCTCGGCATGCCATTGCCGCTGTGGGTGTTCCTGATTGCCGCCGCGCTGCTGGCGCTGTTCCTCGGCAAAACCCGCGCCGGTAAATGTATCTACATGGGCGGCAGCAACATCAACGCCACCTGGTTTAGCGGCATCAACACCCATCGCATGGTGGTTCTGGTGTACGTCATCTCCAGCCTGCTGTGCGTGTTAGCCGGATTGATCATGATGGCGCGCTTCAACTCAGCGCGTATGGGTTACGGCGATGCCTATCTGCTGTTGACCGTGCTGGCGATTATTCTCGGCGGCACCGACCCGAACGGCGGTTTCGGCCGCGTCACCGGCGTGGTGCTGGCGCTGATCGCCCTGCAAGTGCTGTCTACCGGCTTCAACCTGATGAATATCAGCCAGCACGTTAGCCTGGCAATGTGGGGCGCGGTGCTGATTGTGGTGCTGGCCTTCAAACAATTTAAAGCTCGTTTTAATGAACATCGCGCCGTAAAGCTCAGCAAGCTGGCCGCGGTTCTTAACCCTCTGACCGAAAAGAAGGAAGTATGATGCGTATTCAAGTCTCCCCGTCGTTGATGTGTATGAATCTGATGGAAATCAAGCACCAGTTGGCCGTGCTGGACTCTCGCGCAGACTTCCTTCATATCGATATCATGGATGGTCATTACGTCAAAAACATCACGCTGTCGCCGTTCTTTATTGAGCAGATTCGCCCGTTCACCAAAGTGGCGCTGGATGTGCATTTGATGGTGGAACATCCCACTGATTTCATCGAGGCGATTGCCAAAGCCGGTGCCGATTACATCTGCCCGCACGCTGAAACCATCAACCGCGATGCATTCCGCGTGATTAACCTGATTCGCAGCTTCGGCAAGAAAGTCGGTGTGGTTCTGAACCCGGCGACGCCAGTGTCATTCATCCATCACTACATTCATCTGGTGGATAAAATCACTGTGATGACGGTGGACCCAGGTTTTGCCGGTCAGCCATTTATTCCAGAAATGGTAGCAAAAGTGCAGGAACTGAAAGCGTTGAAGCAAGCACACGGTCATAAATATCTGATTGAGATCGACGGTTCTTGCAACACGCGCACCTACAACACGCTGATTGGTGCCGGCGCAGAAGTGCTGATTGTCGGCACCTCCGGCCTGTTCAACATTCACGATAATCTGGAAACCGCCTGGGACATGATGCGCGAAAGTATCGATGAAGCTCAGGGCGTGGCGCAGGTATCCGCATGAAAAAAAGCTGGCTCGGTATCGACATTGGCGGCACCGGCACACGTCTGCAGCTGATGGAAGAAGGCCGCGTTTGGTCGAGCTTCCGTAAGGTGCCGACGGCCAGCTGGGCGCAACAACCCGACGCGCTGGCCGCACTCGGGGATTTGATCAGTGAAACTTTGGAGCAGCAACCGGTGAGCGGCGTGATGTTGGGGTTGCCCGGCATTCTCAGCCGCGACCGCCAGCAGGTGATTTCGCTGCCGTTTATTCAGGCGCTGGATCACCAACCGGTTGCCGCCATACTCACCGAACGTCTCGGTGTGCCGGTGGCGATGGATAAAGATGTTAACCACTTGATGATGTGGGATTTGCTGCAACTGGAGCAACTGCCGGATATCGCGGTGGGCTTGTATCCCGGCACCGGCATGGGCAACAGTTTATGGATTAACGGCCAGTTTTATCACGGCCACAATGGCGGCGCAGGTGAACTCGGTCACGTGCCGGTCGCCGGTAACCATCTGCCCTGCCCGTGCGGCAATCATGGCTGTGCCGAAACCGTCACGTCTGGCCATTGGTTGAGTCAATGGGCCAAAATCAATGTGCCGGAAACCGGTATGTCGGCGCTGTTTAGCCAACATCGGGACCATCCAGAATTGCAGGCTTTTGTGCAACGTCTGGCGCAGTTGATTGCCACCGAGATGAACATCCTCGATCCGGAATACCTGATTTTAGGTGGTGGCGTGTTGGCAATGGCCGACTTCCCATTGGCGCAGTTGCGTAGCGGCATTCAGCAACATTTGCGTCCACCAGCCACGCGCGACAACCTTAAAATTGTCTTCAGTCAATCCACCGATCACACCGGCTGCCGCGGTGCTTGTCTCGCCGCCGAACGCCTGTTCAGGAGTGCATGATGAAAGGAAAAGTGTGTGTGTTTGGCTCGTTCAACCTCGACGTGGTCGCGGTAATGAACCGTTTCCCGATGCCGGGCGAATCGCTGACGGCGCATAACAGCATGATGGGTCCGGGCGGCAAAGGCGCCAATCAGGCGACAGCGGCATTGCGTGCCGGTGCGCGTGTGCATTACATCGGCAAAATTGGTAACGATGATTTCGGCACGTTCGCCCGCCGTCATCTGGAAAAAACCGGCTTTGACGCCATCACCTTATTCACCTGCAAAGAGAAACCCACCGGCAACGCGTTGATTTATGTCGCCGGTGACGATGCCGAGAATATGATTTCGGTTTATCCTGGCGCCAACACCACCGTCACAGCCGCCGAAGTGGCGCGCTGCCAACCGACGGTTGCCGCCGCGGATATCTTGCTGGTGCAGTTGGAAAACAATCTCAGCGCTATTCAACGCATGATCGATAATGCGCGCGCCGGCGGCACCTTTGTGATTATGAACCCGGCACCGTGGCAGAAAGTCAGTGATGCGTTGTTGGCGAAGGTGGATCTGCTCACACCCAACAGCACCGAAGCGATGCAACTGACTGGCGTGAAAGTCACTGACTTCGCCAGCGCACAGCAAGCAGCCGAAGTGCTGCATCGCAAAGGCGCGCGTCAGGTGATCATTACTTTGGGTGTAGCGGGTGCGTTGCTTTCGGTGGCAGATCAACAACCGTTGCGCATTCCGTTGTTCCCAGCACAACCGCTGGATACCACCGGCGCGGGCGATGCCTTCAATGGCGCACTCGCAGCACGGTTAGCTTCTGGTGATGAATTGCCACAGGCGGCGCTGTTCGCTTCGGCTTATGCATCGCTGTGTGTGGAACGTTCTGGCGCGGCGCATTCCATGCCGTCGTATGCCGAAGCGCTGGCGCGTTTGCAAGCATCACCACAGTGCGTGCCGGAACCGTTAGGTGAGTTAGTGTGATTTGATGCAGTTTTGACCAGGTCACCATAAATGGCGACCCTACGGATTGTGTTGTAGGGTCGCCATTTATGGTGACCTGGATTGAAATTTACGCCCGCAACCAGCCCGCTATCTGCGCGTGCTGCAACAGCATAATGGCTTTACCATCTTGAATGCGGCCATCTTTCACCATCGCCAGCGCTTCCGGGAAACTCAGCTCCAGCACGGTAATCTCTTCATCATCCACGCCGCCGCCGTCGTTGGTGCGCTGCGCATCGCTATATTCCGCCGCAAAGAAATGCACCAGCTCAGTCACGCCGCCCGGCGACATATACACTTCATAGAGTTTCTGCACTTTGCCAACCTGATAACCGGTCTCTTCAATCGCTTCTTTGCGAATGCAATCTTCTGGCGTGTCGTCATCCAGTAATCCGGCGCAGGTCTCAATCAGTTCACCGCTGGTGTTGCCATTCAGATAGGTGGCAATGCGGAACTGTTTAATCAGCAGAACGCTATTTTTTTCAGTGTTATACAGCAGGATGGTGGCGCCGTTGCCGCGATTGTAGACTTCACGCTTGTGGCGCACTACTTCGCCGTTGTTGCGGGTGAGTTCGTAGGTGTAGTTGCGCAGCACAAACCAATTATCTGACAGCAACTTATCTTTGATGATGTTGATCTTTAACGACATAGCCGCTCCACTGCAAGATTGAGGGAGCCTGAGATAATAGGACGAAGCGCGGGGGAAAACTATCTGAATTGTGAGTGAGATCGCCATAAAAAAACCAGGTCACCCTAAATGGCGACCCTACGGATTGTCTTGTAGGGTCGCCATTTAGGGTGACCTGGTCCATTACCGTTTAACAGTCACGAGCAAATCAAAAACCGTTCGGCTGATCTTTCATATCCGGCAAATGGTGCGCGATGCCTTTGTGGCAATCGATACAGGTTTTACCCTCTTCCACCGCTTTTTTATGCATCTTACCGGCGACGGTTTTCTGCGCCGTAAAATCCATATAATCGAAGTTGTGGCAGTTGCGACACTCTTGCGAATTGTTGTTCTGCATCCTGCGCCATTCGTTGCGCGCCAACTCGATACGGTGCTCTTCGAACTTTTTCGGCGTATCAATGATGCCGAAGATCTTGGCGTACACCTCTTTGCTCGCCTGGATCTTACGCAACATCTTCGGGCCCCACTCGTGCGGCACGTGGCAATCTGGGCAAGTGGCGCGCACGCCGCTGCGGTTGTTGTAATGCACCGTCTGCATATATTCCTGATAGACGTTATTGCGCATCTCATGGCAACCAATACAGAACTGCTCGCGGTTGGTCATCTCCATTGCGGTGTTGAAGCCGCCCCAGAAAATAATCCCGCCAGCAAAACCGAGGATCAGCAGCGTACCGAGCGCCAGGCGACTTGGACGTCGCCACCAGCGCCAGATACGGAGAAGTTTCTCTTTCATGGTTATCCTCACTTACCGAAGCCGTCGGCCGGTTTGAAGGTGTTTTCCACCACCGGTTTGGCATCGGTTTGCGGCACGTGGCACTGCAAGCAGAAGTAGCGACGCGGTGAAACGGTGCTGCTCACCAATCCATCGCGATCGGTGAAGTGGGTTGGACTGACGCGCGGCGCGCCGGTGGTCAGATAGCTCTGCGTGCCGTGGCATTGCAGGCAACGGTTCACGTTTTTCGTTACCTGATAACCATCAACGCTGTGCGGAATCACCGGCGGCTGATTGACGTAGTTCAGCGGTTGGCGGCTCTGCTCTTTCGGCTGATGGATCGTGCCCTGCTGCGTGGCCGTTACTTCAGGCGATTGATTGAGATCGACGCCATTGTCAGTAGCGTAAACCGTGCCGCCCAGCATCAGGGCGGCCAAAGTAATGAGTGTGATTAAGGGTTTCATTGCATCCTGCCTTAAATTTTAACCAGCTTGATGGCGCATTTTTTGTAATCGGTCTGCTTCGACAGCGGATCGGTGGCATCCAGCGTGACGTTGTTCGCCAACACGCCTGCATCGAAGAACGGCATAAACACCAGACCTTGCGGCGGCTGATTACGTCCACGGGTTTCGATGGTGGCAACCGTTTCACCACGGCGTGACACCACGCGGACTTTTTCGCCACGACGGAAGCCGCGATCTTTGGCATCCAGCGGATGGATATACAGCAGCGCCTGCGGTACTGCGCGATGCAGCTCCGGCACGCGACGCGTCATGGTGCCGGTATGCCAATGCTCCAGCACGCGTCCGGTGCAGAACCACAAATCGTATTCGGCGTCCGGCGCTTCAGCCGGTGGCTCGTACGGCAAAGCGAAAATCGTCGCTTTGCCATCTGGCTTGCCGTAGAAACGTACGCCTTCGCCGGCTTTCACGTAGCTGTCGTAACCTTCGCGATAGCGCCAGCGCGTCTCTTTGCCATCGACAACCGGCCAGCGCAAACCGCGCGCTTGATGGTAAACGTCGAACGGCGCCAGATCGTGACCATGACCGCGACCAAAACTGGCGTACTCTTCGAACAACCCTTTCTGGATATAGAAGCCAAAGTCGCGCGCTTCATCGTTCAGTTGGTCATCCGCTACTTCGCTCAGCGGGAACTGGTTAACCTGGCCGTTGGCATACAACACGTCGAACAGTGTTTTGTCGCGCAGCTCTGGATTCTTCGCGATCAACTCTTCCGGCCACACTTCAGTAACGCGGAAACGCTTGGAGAAATTCACCAACTGCCACAGATCGGATTTTGCCTCGCCTGGCGCTTTCACCTGCTGATGCCAGAACTGGGTACGGCGCTCGGCGTTGCCGTACGCGCCCTCTTTCTCCACCCACATCGCGGTAGGCAGAATCAGATCCGCTGACAAAGCGCTGATCGTTGGATACGGATCGGACACCACGATGAAGTTGCGCTCATCGCGCCAGCCCGGCATACGCTCCTGAGTAATATTCGGTCCGGCCTGCATATTGTTGTTGCACATCACCCAATAGGCATTGAGCTTGCCATCTTTCAGCGCGCGGTCTTGCGCCACCGCATGCAAACCAATTTTGGCGGGCACGGTACCTTGCGGCAGCTTCCACAGCTTTTCTGCGGTAGCACGATGTTTGTCGTTGTTGACCACCATGTCCGCTGGCAAACGGTGTGCAAACGTACCCACTTCACGCGCGGTGCCGCACGCCGAAGGCTGGCCGGTCAAGGAGAACGGACCGGTGCCTGGACGCGAGATTTTGCCGGTTAACAAATGCAGGTTGTAGCACAGGTTATTGGCCCACACGCCGCGCGTGTGCTGGTTGAAGCCCATGGTCCAGTACGACACCACGTTAACTTTAGGATCGGCGTACAGTTCCGCCAGCGCGATCAACTGATCTTGCTCGACGCCGCTCATGGCGCTGGCTTTTTCGACGGTGTATTCCGAGACGAATTTGGCAAACTCGTCGAAGCTCATCGGCGTCGATTCGCCGCTGTCAGGATTTTTCGCCGACGATTGACGCGGATCGGTTGTGCGCAAGCCGTAGCCGATATCGGTCACGCCTTTGCGCAACGTGACATGGTTTTGCAGGAAGGTTTTATCGACCTTGTTGTTCTGAATGATGTAGTTGGCGATGAAGTTGAGGATCGCCAGATCGCTCTGCGGCGTGAACACCATGCCGTTATCGGCCAGCTCAAAGCTGCGATGGCGATACGTCGAGAGCACCGCCACTTTGACGTTGTCATTGCTTAAACGACGCGCGGTAATACGCGACCAGAGAATCGGGTGCATCTCGGCCATGTTCGATCCCCACAGCACAAACGCGTCGGCCTGCTCGATATCGTCGTAGCAGCCCATCGGTTCGTCCATGCCGAAGGTGCGCATGAAACCGACCACCGCCGATGCCATGCAATGACGCGCATTAGGATCGAGGTTGTTGGTGCGGAAACCGGCTTTCATCAATTTGGACGCGGCGTAACCTTCCCACACTGTCCACTGACCGGAGCCGAACATGCCAACCGAATCCGGGCCGTTGGCTTTCAGCGCGGCTTTGAACTTCTGTTCCATGATGTCAAAGGCTTGATCCCAACTGATCGGGGTGAATTCGCCATCTTTGGCAAATTTGCCGTCGGTCATGCGCAGCAGCGGCTGGGTCAAACGATCTTTTCCGTACATGATCTTCGGCAGGAAATAGCCTTTGATGCAGTTCAGACCACGGTTCACTTCCGCCTGCGGATCGCCTTGCGAAGCCACGACGCGTCCATCTTGGGTGCCCACCAGCACGCCACAACCGGTGCCGCAGAAGCGGCATGGCGCTTTTTCCCAGCGAATCGGCGCGGCCAGTGAAGTGGCAGCTTTGGTAACCGTTGGGATGGTCAATCCCGCAGCCGTTGCAGCAGCAGCCGCCGCATTGGCCTTCATAAAATCACGACGACTTATGCTCATGATGCTTCCTTACAAGGTTCTTCAATTTCGTCTTGCTGGTGATAGACCAGCGATACCGCCAACACGTGAGGAATGTTGCGGGTCTCTTCAATATTGCGCAGCAGTGCGGCGCTATCGGCCGCGCCCAGCGTCACCGCCAGCGTGCCGCGTGCGGCGTCTTCAGCGGCGATGTCACAATCGGGGAACGCCAACAACGCGCTTTTAACGGCTGAAATGGATTCGGGACGTGCCTGAATCACCAAGCCGCAGACGTGCCAACTCTGTTCATGGTTCATGATGTAATCCTGTGGCCGAAACCGGGCATGGCGCGATACACGCGCCGCAGCCGTTACACAGCTGCGCGAGGGTTTCTGGCTGGGCGATGCCGTTAGGCATCAGATGAAATCGGATGGCTTGCTGTTCACAACTCTCCTGACAGCTGCGGCAACTGACGCCAAGCAGCGTGATGCAGCGGTTATCAATGCGAATGCGCTGAGGGAAAGGTTGAGTTTCACGCGCGTGGAACAGCGGCTGCGGGCAAGCGTCTACGCAGGCGGCGCAAAAAGTACATTCGCCTTGCAGAAAATCAAGCTGGGGAATTTCACCGGTATGCAGCTTGATGATGTCGGTTTCGCAGGCTGCAACGCACTTGCCGCAACCATCGCAACCCGATTCTCCTCGCCACCACGGCAAAGCGATGCCATCAGCAGACGCTACGCGCTGCCCGGTAAAGAGTTCACGTCGCGACAGCGCCATCGATTCACCTTAAACGGGGGAAAGAGAGATGGTGCGTAAAATAACCTGACACTAATGAGGGCTACATCACCCCAAAGGGGTAAATACTGACGTGGGATCAAATGAAAGGACGTTGTAATAAAAACGGGGGCCAAAAGGCCCCCGCAGATGAGAATCGCTGTGATTAACGCGGTGAATCTTCCGCCAGCGTATCGTGATTCTCAGCATGATGTTCGTGCTCTTTCAGCGCTTCAGCATGCACGCGTTTGCGCACGCCAAACCAGCCCAGCACCAGAATCACGGCAATCAACGGAATTGAGGCGATGGTGTAGGTGCCGTTTGGATAGTCAAACGCCATCAACACTAAGACGCTCGCCAGAAACAGCAGCGTCAACCATGAGGTAAACGGCGCCCACGGCAGTTTGAAGCTGACATCGTCTGCCTTGCCTTCTTTAATCGCTTTGCGCAGACGCATTTGGCACACCACGATAAAGCCCCACGACGAAATGATGCCGAGCGAAGCAAAGTTCAGGACGATTTCAAATACCTGAGAAGGCACGTAGTAGTTGAGTACCAC
Source organism: Pantoea sp. CFCC18179 (assembly GCF_059412405.1). NCBI lineage: Bacteria > Pseudomonadati > Pseudomonadota > Gammaproteobacteria > Enterobacterales > Erwiniaceae > Pantoea > Pantoea sp. CFCC18179. The sequence goes on from NZ_JBNBPM010000001.1 coordinate 955,553, forward strand.
ACCAAAGATGTAGACACCGATGGTCACCAAAATACCGGCATACGGCACCTGCTGTTTGCTCATCTTCGACATGAACTGTGGTGCAGAACCGCCCATCGACATCGAACGCAGAATACGACCGGTAGAATAAAGCCCCGAATTGAGGCTCGACAGCGCGGCACTCAGCACCACGATGTTCATCACGCTACCGATGTAAGGCACGCCGAGTTTGGAGAAGAAGGTGACGAACGGGCTTTGTCCAGCCTGATAGGCGTTCCACGGCAGCAGCAGCACCAGCAACACCACCGAACCGACGTAGAACAGACCGATACGCCAGATCACGCTATTGATGGCTTTTGGCAGCATGGTTTTGGGATCTTTACACTCGCCCGCCGCCGTACCGACCAGCTCAATGGAGGCGAAGGCAAACACCACGCCTTGCACCAACACCAGCGCAGGCAGCAAGCCGTGCGGGAAGAAGCCGCCGTTATCGGTGATCAAGTGGAATCCGGTGGTGTTACCGTCGAGCGGCTTACCGCTGCCGAGGAATATCGTTCCCACAATCAGGAACGCCACAATCGCCAGCACTTTCACCAGCGCGAACCAGAACTCCATCTCGGCGAACCACTTCACGCCGATCATGTTCATGGTGCCGACAATCGCCAGCGCGCCTAGCGCAAACACCCATTGCGGCACATCACCAAACGCGCCCCAATAGTGCATATACAGCGCCACGGCGGTGATATCGACGATACCGGTCATCGCCCAGTTGACGAAGTACATCCAGCCCGCCACATAAGACGCTTTTTCCCCAAGGAATTCACGTGCATATGAAACAAAGCTGCCGCTGGAAGGACGATGTAATACCAGTTCGCCCAACGCACGCAGAATAAAGAAGGAGAAGATACCGCATACCAGATAAACCAGTGCCAGCGCGGGACCGGCCATTTGCAGACGCGCACCCGCACCCAGGAACAGACCGGTACCAATGGCGCCACCGATGGCGATCATTTGTACCTGACGGTTACCCATCGCTTTGTGGTAACCGGTATCGTGGGAATTGAGCCAGCGTCTTTTCGCAGCGCGTTGTTCGGCTGCGGTTTTTTTAATTGATTTCATAGCTTTCCTGTTTGTCCTGACCATCAATCACCGCGTAACCAAACGATTGCGTGTGGCGGTGCGAAATGGGGTAAAACCCGGTGTCACAGCGGCGGAACGATGTCGCGTGGCGGGTCGGGAATTTACGGCGATGAATCCTACCCGTTCTGCATGAACGAAGCAAAAAATACCGCCAGGCTGCACGAGTTGAATTGTAATAATCCGTCGCGGTGCACAAAAAAACCGGCCAGGTGATTGGCCGGTAAAGGGGTTGACTACAGGGAGGGTAATACGGGAAAGGCGTTGAATGCTGGGAATTTCTTTGGCGCACCAAGGCGCGCCACTACAAGGTCTTAACGATAAATTTCTGCGGTGCCGCTCCACAGGCTAGAGTCGCCCGGCGTTTGCACACCGATGACGCGATAACCGCTCGCGCCTTCCGCTGTGGCTTTTTGCGACAGATGGCGCGTTGCATCATCCAGCGAACCGCGCACGCCGCTGATGGAGACGGTGCCGGCGCTTTGCAGGTTTTGTGCTTGTTCGGCGCTAAGTGGTTCAGCAGCCAGGGTTGAGAAACTTGCGGTAGCAAGCAGTGCAGCAGTCAGAACGGCATAACGTGTCTTCATGAGATGCTCCTGTTGTCTTCCGTTAGGGGGTTTTGCGTAACAGGACTGAGTATCACCCACCGAATGAAAACCAGGCTGCGCATGCCGTAAAAGCGTTTAATAATTCGCCAGCGAACTGCGGGTTATCCAGGGAAAAGTAAAGAGAACTGCTTTTCTCTGCTAAAAGTAACCTGATGTGACGAGATCACACTCGCCGTAATAGATCGGCTGCCCTATAATCCCCCGCTCTTAAAAGGGTTATTAATGTGATAGTAAAACGTCCGGTTACTCGCACCATCGCCCGCGCACTCAGCGTGATTGTGCTGCTGTCGCTGCTCACCACTGGATTGGCGCTGATGACGCTCTCCAGCAGCCTGCGCGATGCCGAAGCGGTGAATGTCGCCGGTTCGCTACGTATGCAGATTTATCGCCTCGCCTGGGATAGCACGCGCGATCCGCAGCAATTAGCCCATCACATTGATCTCTATCGACAAACATTGGAATCGCCGGCGTTACAACACCTCGAACGTCCGTGGGTGCCGGTGGATGTCACCAGCCGCTATCGCTATCTGCGCGACAGTTGGCCGATGCTACAGCAGACCTTACAGCCCGAGCGCGCACGCGTTTATCAGCAGCAGGTTGCCAGCTACGTCAGCGAGATCGATCGTTTTGTATTATCCGTTCAGCATTACGCCGAACTGAAAATGCATCTGGTGGCGGCCAGCAGCTTGTTTGGTTTCTTAGCGATTGTCGCGCTGGCGCTGTGGACCATTGGTTTTATCCGCCGCAACGTGGTGCGCCCGCTCAATTCGCTGGTCACCGCCAGCCATTATGTCGAACAGGCCAACTTCGCTTTTCCCGCTTTGCCGGTTGAACAACCGAATGAACTGGGCGTGCTGGCGCAAGCCTTCACCACCATGGCGGAACGGCTGCACTCGCACTATCGTCTGCTGGAATTTGCGGTACGGGAAAAAACCGAAGACTTGACGCAAGCCAACCGCACGCTGTCTCTGCTGTATGAAAGTTCGCAAATTCTCACCAGCAGCCCGGCCAACCCAGAGCTTTTTCAAGGTTTGCTGCGTCTGGTACAGCAGCGTGAAGCGCTTTCAGTGCTGCAAATTTCCAGCGATGACATTGAATTTCAGGCGGGCCTGGCAGATGAAGCAGAAAGCTGGCAACGCTTGCCGCTGATGCAGGAAGAGCAATTGTTAGGAGAATTGCGCTGGCAAACGCGCCGCGCGCCGCCAGCAGATGAACTGATGCAAAGTCTGGCGAACATGCTGGCACGCGCGTTGTGGATTTGGCAGACACAAAAACAGTACCAGCAGATGCTATTAATAGAAGAGCGCGCCACCATCGCGCGCGAGCTGCACGATTCGCTGGCGCAATCGCTCTCTTTCCTGCGCATTCAGTTGGCGCTGCTGCGGCGCAATGTCGATGATACGCAGCCACAGGCGCAGGTGATCATCGCGGATTTTGATCGTGCGCTAGCCGAAGCCTATCAGCAACTGCGCGAGTTGCTCACCACCTTCCGTTTGACCATCGAACAAGCCGATTTGGTGCAGGCGATGCAAGCGATGATTGCACCGCTGCAAGAACAATCGCAGGCGGCGATTGCATTCGATTACCAGCCTGGCCTGCAAACCTTAGATGCCCAGCAGCAAGTGCATGTGTTGCAGATTGCGCGCGAAGCATTGCTCAACGCCATTCGCCACGCGCAGGCGCAGCGGATTCAGATTCATTATCAGCGTGTCGCTGATGAGGATCATTTGCTCACGATTGAAGATGATGGCTGCGGCATCAGCAGCCTCGAAGAACCGCCGGGGCACTACGGTTTGACGATTATGGCAGAACGCGCCGCGCGTTTATCCGGCACGCTGTTGATTACCCCACAAGCGCAAGGCACGCGCATCACGTTACGTTTTCCGCCGCGTCCTGCGCATCGGCTGAGTTAAAATTGAACATCAGGTCACCATAAATGGCGACCCTACGAGATGAGAAACTGGAGACATTATGGCAACCCCTTCCCTGACAATTATGATCGTGGACGATCATCCGCTGATGCGCCGTGGTATTCGCCAACTGCTGGCGCTGGAGCCGCGGCTGGAAGTGGTCGCCGAAGCCAATAACGGCACCGAAGCGCTGGCTGAAGCGCGCCGTTTATCGCCTGACGTGATCCTGCTGGATCTGAATATGAAAGGCATGTCTGGCCTCGATACGCTCAAAGCGCTGCGTAACGAAGGCATTGCTTCGCGCATTCTGGTGCTGACGGTTTCAGATGCGCGCAACGATATTTACGCGATGGTGGATGCCGGGGCCGATGGCTATTTGTTGAAAGACAGCGAACCTGAATTGCTGCTGGCGCAAGTGATGCGCGGCGCACAGGGTGAAAACGTGTTTAGCGAGGTGGTGGCCGAATATCTCACCACGCGCCAGCCAACCTCGAATCCGTTCAAACAACTGACCGAACGCGAACTGGATGTGTTGCAGGAAGTGGCGCGTGGATTATCGAACAAGGAAATTGCCGCCACCTTGCACATTTCCGAAGAGACGGTAAAAGTGCATATCCGTAATCTGCTGCGCAAACTGGATGTGCGTTCACGCGTTGCCGCCACGGTGTTGTGGCTGGAAAGCCGAAATGTGTAGCACAGCACAGAAAGCCGTCAGCACATTTACACTTTCTCCATAATTTATCCACGATTCTCTAATTTGCGCCGCGTAGAGTAGCAGCAGCAGGAGTTTTCGAGAGAGCAACTTGCACTCCGCCAGCGTGAAGCGTTCTAAGCTTCACGCTCATCATAATAAAAGTAGAAAAATACGCAGCTGAGGAGTGTCGGTTCCATGTCGAATTTTTTTATCGACCGCCCCATTTTTGCCTGGGTTCTGTCTATTTTGCTTTGCCTGTGCGGCACGTTAGCGATCATCTCGCTGCCGATTGAGCAATATCCCGACCTCGCGCCACCGAATGTGCGTATCACCGCGAACTATCCCGGTGCATCCGCAGAAACGCTGGAAAATACCGTCACCCAAGTTATTGAACAGAACATGACCGGCATCGATAATTTGATGTACATGTCCTCTAACAGCAGCAACACCGGTCAGGCACAAATCACCCTCACCTTTACCGCCGGTACCAATCCCGATGAAGCGCGTCAGCAGGTGCAAAACCAGTTGCAAAGTGCGCTGCGTAAACTGCCCGCGGCGGTACAGTCACAAGGTGTTACCGTTAATAAAACCGGTGATAGCAATATCTTGATGATTGCGTTTGTCTCTACCGACGGAAGTATGGACAAACAGGATATTTCAGATTATGTCGCCAGTAACATTCAGGATCCGCTGAGTCGCATTGATGGCGTTGGCCAGGTGGATGCTTACGGATCGCAATATGCGATGCGCATTTGGCTCGATCCCAACAAATTAATTGCTTACGCGCTGACCACCGATGATGTGGTCAAAGCGATTGAATCGCAAAACGCCCAGGTCGCCGTTGGACAGGTCGGCGGTTTGCCTTCGGTGGATAAGCAAGCGCTCAACGCCACAGTCAATGCGCAGTCGATGCTGCAAACGCCGGAGCAGTTCAAAGCGGTAACGCTCAAAACCAACAGCGACGGTTCAGTGGTAACGCTCGGTGATGTCGCTGATGTGGCGATGGGCGCGGAAAAGTATGACTTCCTCAGCCGCTACAACGGGCAGGCAGCATCCGGTCTCGGCATCAAGTTGGCATCTGGCGCGAACGAGATGAATACCGACAAACTGGTGCGCGCGCGCATTGCTGAGCTGTCGCAATACTTCCCGCACGGGCTGGAAGCTAAAGTCGCCTATGAAACCACGCCGTTCGTTAAAGCCTCGATCAAAGACGTGGTGAAAACCCTGCTGGAAGCCATCCTGCTGGTGTTCCTGGTGATGTATCTGTTCCTGCAAAACTTCCGCGCCACTTTGATTCCGACGATAGCCGTGCCGGTGGTGCTGCTCGGCACTTTTGCGGTGCTCTACGCCTTTGGTTACAGCATCAATACCTTGACGATGTTCGCCATGGTGCTCGCCATCGGGCTATTGGTGGATGACGCCATCGTGGTGGTAGAAAACGTCGAACGTATCATGAGTGAGGAAGGTCTCTCGCCGCGCGCCGCCACCCGCAAATCGATGGGGCAAATTCAGGGCGCGTTGGTCGGCATTGCGTTGGTGCTGTCGGCGGTGTTTGTACCGATGGCGTTCTTTGGCGGCACGGTCGGTGCAATCTATCGTCAGTTCTCGATCACCATCGTTTCGGCGATGGTGCTCTCGGTATTGGTGGCGATGATTCTGACGCCCGCGCTGTGTTCCACCTTGCTGAAGCCGCTGGAGCAAGGCCAGCATCATGGTCGCAAAGGTTTCTTCGGCTGGTTCAACCGCACCTTTAACGCCAGCGCAGAACGATATGAGCGCGGCGTGGCAAAGATCTTGCTGAAGGGTGGACGCTGGCTGCTGCTCTATCTCGGCATTATCGGCGTGATGGCGTTCCTGTTTATCCGCCTGCCAACCTCGTTCCTGCCGCTGGAAGATCGCGGCGTGTTCCTGACACAAGTGCAGTTGCCTGCCGGTTCGACGCTGGAACAAACCTCCAACGTGGTGGCGAAGGTCGAGAATTACTACATGACCGCTGAGAAAGATAACGTGGTTTCGGTGTTCTCCACCATTGGTGCCGGTCCTGGCGGTAACGGTCAGAACGTGGCGCGTTTGTTCGTGCGCCTGAAAGATTGGGAAGAACGTCCTGGCAGCGATCGCACCTCCTTCGCCATCATCGATCGCGCCACCAAAGCCTTCCACAAGATTAAAGAAGGCCGCGTGATTGCCAGCAGCCCGCCTGCGATTACCGGTATGGGCAGTTCATCGGGCTTTGATATGGAGTTGCAGGATCATGCTGGCATCGGCCATACCCAATTAATGGCGATGCGCGACAAATTGCTGGAGCTGGCAGGCAGCAACCCGGCGCTCTCGCGCGTGCGTCACAACGGCCTGGATGACAGCCCGCAATTGCAGATCGATGTGGATCAGCGCAAAGCGCAGGCGCTCGGTGTGTCGCTGGATACCATCAATGACACCTTAACCACCGCGTGGGGTTCCACGTACGTTAACGACTTCCTCGATCGTGGACGCGTGAAGAAAGTCTACGTACAGGCTGCGCCAGAGTTCCGCATGCTGCCAGAAGACGTGAATAAATGGTACGTGCGAAACAGCAGCGGCAGCATGGTGCCGTTCTCTGCCTTCGCCACCAGCCATTGGCAAACCGGTTCGCCGCGTCTGGAGCGTTACAACGGTTATTCGTCGCTGGAGATTGTCGGTGAAGCGGCTAACGGTGTAAGTAGCGGGACCGCGATGGATGTGATGGAAAAACTGGTTGGGCAATTACCATTGGGCGTCGGCTTCCAATGGACCGGCGCATCCTACCAGGAACGTTTGTCCGGTTCACAAGCGCCCGCGCTGTATGCGATTTCGCTATTGGTGGTGTTCTTGTGCCTGGCCGCCTTGTATGAGAGCTGGTCGATTCCGTTCTCGGTCATGCTGGTGGTGCCGCTCGGCGTAGTCGGCGCATTGGTGGCGACCTGGATGCGGGGACTGGAGAATGATGTCTATTTCCAGGTGGGATTACTCACGGTGATCGGCTTGTCGGCGAAGAATGCCATTCTGATTGTGGAATTCGCCAATGAGATCAACAGCAAAGGCCGCGAACTGCTGGAATCGACGCTAGAAGCATCGCGTCAGCGCTTGCGTCCCATTTTGATGACGTCGTTAGCGTTCATCTTCGGCGTGCTGCCGATGGCGATTAGCAGCGGCGCCGGTTCCGGTAGCCAACACGCAGTCGGTACCGGCGTGATGGGCGGCATGATTTCGGCCACCATTTTGGCGATTTTCTTTGTGCCGTTGTTCTTCGTAGTGGTGCGCCGCCGCTTCCCGCTGAAGGAAAAGCCACACGATTAAGTTGGCATTGCGCAATAAATTGCGCCGCTACGATATGTGCGGACATTAGGCTCCGCGCATATCATTCGCACACACTTGTAGCGGCGCGATTTATCGCGATTTTTTGAATAAAAAAGCCGCCATAACGGTTATGGCGGCTTTATTGTTGTGTGTGGTAAGAATCACAGCAAGTTGGGAAGTGCCCTGCTTTTCTCTTAGCGTATTACTTGTTACGTAACATCGCTTCGATAAATTCTTTCCAGTTCCCCAGTTCAGTGTCAACCATAATACCCTCTCTTATTGTAGTGCCGATTCTACGTCGTTTTTTTCATCAGGTGAATACGGTTCCACCTGTTATCTCTATCGGCAAAAGCGTACAAAAGCTGCAATTTGTTTAAATTGCGTACTGAAGCACATTTCAGCAACTCTCTAATGCGACTCAGAAAAAGCTTAACTTAAATCGCGTAGCACAAATTCACCGTTCGGATAATCCTTAGTGCACTGATGATGGCGAAAGCAATTATTAAGCGGGTGAATGAAAGCGTTTTCTGGATATGATTGAGTCGATAACAGTGAAAAACTGCTCTTGGAAGTGTGGTAACGATGGCATGTTAAAATGATCAGGGTCGAATTCCCTCGACCCTCAAACATTAAAGCTGGCATTGAATTATGGCCACGATACGGTCAGTGTCACTGTTTTCCAAAATGAGCCCGTCCAGTTGCCTGATTTCGTACGTTTTACAACTGATGTGATGTCAATATCCCCCGTACCATTGATAAGCTTAGTACCGGTGTTATGGTTATTGGTTTTATCAATATAAAGGTCGGTAGATAAAACATCGTTGATATATATACTCCCGCTTTGACCCGTTGATACCGTTACCGGTATACTGCCAGCACCACTGCAGCTGACATTAATCCGCCCCCCGCGTCGATTGCTATCGCCCACGTTTGGAAGATTCATGGCGCCATGATAAATGTCCCAAACTATTTTTGCAGTACAAGATGTTTGTCGGTTAGGTATTGCCGGAAGGGTCCCAATATGAGTCAATTTCTTGCAATCATATCCAACTCCTGGTGTTGAGCTGAGAGCTCTTTCCGCAACAACTGCGTAGACATCAATAGGCGCATTTGTTGGCACGTCTTTTAAAGTTACCGGAAATGTTTCGAGCGGATGCAACCCGGCTAATCTCGCTGCGCTACTATAGGTGTGGCCCCGTGTATTTATATTCCCAGTAGTTCTTTGGCTGGTTGTTGGAATGAACCATTTTCCGTTAATATTAAAATGTGGACTAACATGTACACGATCGTTTGTTGAACATGTATTACCTAACGGTACTGTGTCAGGCCCATCGTATGAATAAACCAACACATCCATGTTTACACTGGCCACATTATATTCAGAATAAAAAACCATTTCATTCTGTTTTCCCCACAACCTGGCTGCATAGCTGTTGGAGTGAGCTGAAGTTAATAATAGTGCAAACAGTGCCACCATTGAAAAATGGAAACAATTAAGACATCGCTCTGAATAAAAAACACCCTCTCCCACCTCTAAAGAATTTGATTTTCCTTTCAGTGGCAAAAGAAGATATAACATCCATTTCATCTAAGCCCTTCCCTTTTTAAGTTGATATTCTCTTCAAATGAAAATTAGATATTCTCTCATTGAAGAATCCAATGCTATTATAATTTGTTGATTTGCTAATTTGCTAATTTGTTAATTTGTTAATTTGTTAATTTGTTAACTTGTTAATTTGTTAATTTGTTAATTTGTTAATTTGTTAATTTGTTAAGGATAATATAGAGAAAAGGTACTATTAGCAGTAAAGCTACCAGAAACAATTCCGTTATTCGCTAATGCATTTGGCTCAACTTGCAAACGCCGATAAAATTGTAGTGTGGTGTCCGGGGTATTCAACGGCAGCGTGAGCGTAGAGCCAATATTAATCTTCTGGCGGCTGGCATCACTTAATACAATAGCCACACCGCGTGCGATGCTTGACGCATCCAGCGCCAGTGAACCCGGAACCAATAGATTCTGGTTACCGTTAAAAGTGATCTCTACCGTGTTAGCCACATTAGCATTACAACCCAACAGGCGGATGCGGAAAGGTTCGTCGCGCGTGCCGCCGTTTAAGTAAAGATCACGTGTGCCGCTTTCGGCAAATTGCACGCTGATCGACTGATCGTCAGGATGTAGCGTGCAAGCATGGGCCCTTAGCGTGCCGGACAAGGTGACATTATCCGTCGCCATTACCGACATGCTACAGGCGTTAAGCACGAATAAAGCAGCAAGACTATTGAACAATTTCATTAATAATATTCCGCCTGCAAACTGGCCGTGGCCGTAAAATTTCCTTCATCTGGCGTCTGCAATGGTTGCTTTATCGGCACCACAGATATTATCGGCGGGCTGCCAGCATTAGCGACCGGAATAGATTGTCCGAAAGTCATCGGCTGGCCATTTACTTCGAAACGAATGCCTAAATGATCTTTATTACTTCTCAACGTTTGATTATTCCACGCCCTGTCACCGTTCAGTATCAACCTAAGCTGCCACTGCTGTCCGTCATTATCACAATCAATCTGGTAGTTCACCGGCTTGCGATAATTATTTCCGTCAAGACGATTAATATTGAGATCGTCGCCAAATGTGATGTTAATCATTCCCTGACTGCCGTCATGCACAGTGCACAACGGCGGTAATAAAGTACCTTTAATATCGAGCCCCACATTGGCGTTCACTGCGGCTGTCAGTAAAAGGGAAACAACGACAGCCATTCCCCTTTGCAGGATCATGAAATATTAATTGTTAGGGTCAATGCTGCCGTGAAATTACCAGCAACAAAGGCTTGACCCGATTTTACAGTCGGAATCAAATAAAGTTCCATATCCCCATCTGTCGGTACTGGCATGTTGTAACCAAAATCTTGCGATGTATTACTATTATATCTCACCAGTGCTAATTCAAACCCTCTCGCTGTACTGCTGGCGGCTAAAGGTAGTTTATTAAGAGTAGTTCCAGTGCCTCTTGCTGTTACAGTTACAGTTTGCTGTGAGTTACGATCTGTACAGTTAACACTGAATCTAAGTGGAGTTCTATAATTTGAACCATTTATCTTTGCAGAAATTATGTCATTAAAGGCAATAGTGGTATTGGGTAAAGTATAAGTGCATGATGTCCCCATATGAAGCTGTCCCGTTACCTGCAGATTAACAGTTGTCGCTTTAGATGCCATTGGCAGAGCCATCAAGGTAAAAATACACAACATTTTTTTCATTGATAATTTCCTTATTGGTAATGGATTTGAAAATCAAGTGTGGCGTTATATTCCCCCGACTGCAGTTCAACCAAAGTACGTTCTGGTGCCAGACTGAAATACAGCGTGTTATCGCCAGGATTAATAAACATTGGCTGGCTTCTTACTCCCGGTAATAACGGATTGCCCGCAACATCTTTAACATGTAATCCAATTCCTTCTGCACCTTTAACCTTAAATAGCGAAGGTGAATCATTGTCAGCTACACCTGAGAAGGTCACAGAAATTAGCGGCTGCCAATCACTCCAGCGCATCGTATTATTTTGTGTGTCAGTCATCTGCCCGGCTGAACGGATACAATTTTCCAACCGAATATAGAACGGAGTGAATTCCGCTCGATCGCCCAAATGCTGTAAATCAAGGGTACTAACCGCTGGCAGTTCAATCGCCTGCCAGCGGGATGCCATCGCCACTTGACAAGGAGATTCGCGCATCGAACCCGATACATGCATCCAGCCCGAAGTACCATCGACCAAATTGCCATTATGTTCTGCCGCATTAACAGCAGTTGTCAGTAATAACGCGGCGTAGACGCCTAAACATTCAGTCGACAGTAATTTGATCATTTAATCGCAACCTCTTTGGCGCTACATGTATCACCGCTACAAGTAAACTTCAGCTGTGGTCGGCCACCAAAGTCATTGATATAGCCCAGCACCGGTGCATTCCCCACTTGTGCGGTGGTGAGTTTCAGCGGGGCTTCACTAAGCGGCGCCAGCATTACAGGCTCGAAATCGTTGAGCAGGTTGTCAGCGCTTCTACCCGCTGACGCAATGGTGATGTAGTACGGTGTAGGATTCACCGCCACGTATTTATCCGCCTGTTTTTTCAGCGTCATTTTCAGCTGCGGCGCAGGAGCATTGTTATCAATTGCCAGCGCCTGAGGACGGTAGAACATTTTTACGCGTGTCTGCAAAGCCAGCTGCAGCGAGTTGGCCTGATCAGATTTCGGTGGCACTTCGCGCAGGTTGAAATAGAACAACGACTCGCGATCCTGCGGTAACTGTGCCGTGGCGGGCAGTGACTGGATTTTTACCTGGCCCCGGCTGTCTGGCTCCATACGCTGCAGCGGTGGAATCACCAGCAGCGGTGACTGGATTTTTTTACCCGCTTCATCTTCAACCCAACTCTGTGCTAAATATGGCAGCGTAGTGCTCTCATTGCGGATATTCACTGTTGTCGCTTTAGCCCCGCCTTCAACCACAACACGCGTCCTGTCCAATCCAATGGCGGCAAAAGACGGATACGCAGCTATCAAAGTGATGATCGCCAATGGCACTAACATTAATTTTTGTTTCATTTTTTCTTCCTGATTTAAATTTTAATCGATTTATCATCGAGTTCCGGTAATACACAAGACAGCGGCAAAATAGATTCCGCGGCGAGTGTGAGATCTTCCGGCAGCGTAATTACGCACTGCGTTTCGCCATTCCAACGTACTTCCATGGTCTCTTTTGCGGTCATACCGCTCAGCCAGACTTGTCCTTCGTCGGCTACGATACCGGTGTTTTTGCCGTTAGCGCCGTACACCATCGCGCCAAACGGCGGGGTTTTACCGTCCTTGAATTGCAACTGTGCAAGCCCCTTCTTACCTGACAGCACTTCCATTTTCCGGTAGCCAATCGCTCCTTCAGTCAGAGTCAGTTGCGTAACCGAGTCTGCCGCTTCCAGCTCATCACCGAGCTGATTCAACGCAACTGAAGCATGGCTACGGCTGTAACTACTGACTCCATTGAGCACCGCTAATCCCCAACGGTTGGTATACGCAGTGCCCGATCCGCCTTGCACCGGCACATCCGCCACGCCTTCGGTATCAATCATCAGGCGGGTCCCACCCTGGCCGCCCGAGCCGTGCAACGCTGCGCCTTGCGCCGTCAGCGTCAACCCGCCGTTTAAGCCCATGCTGGCGCTGTTACGCGAAGAAGTACTGTGACTGCCACTCAGGCTAATATCGCCGTTGCGGCCACGATGACTCCAGAAACCGCTAAAATCGTTATCATGGCGACTGGTCGCCGCGTTGATACTGTACGAATCATTGTTTTCTGTTGAACCAGAAAAACCGATGCTGTGCGTCTGTTGATTGCGCTGGATGCTAGTGTCATATCGGATCCAGTTTTTATTACCCCACGGCACACTGAAACTGAGTGACATACCATCATCATTTTTACCGTGATAGGTCTGACGGTACGCGCGCACCGAGGCGCTGATATTTTTGATGCCAGCCACATCAAAATAGTTGTTCAGTGACAGATCCAGGCGCTGCGTCGCCGGGCGGTTCCAGTAAGTTTGATGGCTATAATTCAGGTACATACTGATACCCGCATCGGCAAAACGCTTGTTAAAGCTCAGGTCATAACGCTCTTTGTTATTTCCCATATGCTGGTAGCCTTTCAGCGCCGAGAGGTATTCACTCATTGAGTAGAAATTCTCTTCAGAGAAACGATAACCGGCGAAGGTTATCTGGCTGTCGTACTCTTCAAACATCTTGGCGTAGTTAATGCGCACTGATTTGCCCTCAGCCACGCGATCGCCAGGCAGATTTGAGCGTGCCACTGTTATATCGGTAGAAATGGCGCCGAGGCTAAATAAATCGCGACCAATACCCAATGCCAATGATTTGTAACCATCACTGCCAATTGCACCACCGAACAGCGACCAGCCGTTAGCCGCGCCCCACGATGCCTCACCAGTGACAAAAGTTGGCCCTTCAACTTTATGATCCCACTCTACAGGACGACCTGTAGCCAGCTTATAGCGCACTGCGCCTGGGCGGGACAGATACGGCAGTGACGCTGTGGAAACCTGATATCTTCTTACTTCGCCACCCTCTTCCTGAATTTCAACATCAAGGTTTCCGCTAATGGAGGAGCTAAGATCCTGAATACTGAAAGGTCCCGGTGGCACCTGAGTCTGATATAGAATTCGACCTTGCTGGCTCACAATTACCGTGGCATTCGTGTTGGCTACGCCATTAACCTCAGGCGCATAGCCGCGTAATGAGGGCGGTAACATCGACAGATCCGATTCAATACTGGCGCCGAGATAGCGGAAAGAATCAAAAATATCGGTGATGAGATAATTCTCTCCCAGCGTCAGCTTTGCCTGCAATTTGGGCAGCGGACGGTACAAATAGTAGCGACTCACTTCCAGCATCTTGCCGGACGTTTTTTCGTCAGACAGCACATTCTTTAGCTGCCAGTCAGCCCTGAATCGCCAGGCTTGCAGGTTAGCACCCGCCGTGCCGCTGCCAGTCAGCCTGTTCTGGCCGCCGCCGTTCTTGTCGTACGAGGTGTTGGCATTCAGGCTGTAATCCAACAACGCGCCAACAACGCCATTATCCCAACGGGCGGGCGGATCCCAATCTGCTGCGACATACTCCAGATAGATCTGCGGTACGCTGATATTTAGCTGCGAACTGCCTAAATCTGCCGTCGCCCGCGTGCCAGGCAGAGAGGACAAAATTAAACCGCCATCTTCCGCCCACAGCAGATCTTTTTCATACGTTGGCTTTAAACCAAATAACTCGACTAATTTTTTGTCCAGTAAAGGAATCGGCAATTCTTGATTTTCTTGCTTACGATAAACAATGTTTTTTTCAGAGATCGGTTGCCCGTTAATCTTAATCAGAAACAGATATTCGCCAGGCATGATATAACCCGCCATTGAGAACGGCGTTAAATCAACACTTTCCCTATCCTGCACATCTAACACATCGATATTAAACTCAATATTGCTGGACTGAGATGCTGGTACACAGAAAAACACACCGAGCAGCACCACTCTTCTGTTATTAAACATCCTGTTTTTCCAGACTTTCATAATATTGAGTTCACTTTTTAATAATAATCAAGCTTATAATTTATTGAGGCAAAGTGATTACCAGCACGCAACAAATTTGAATTACCAATTAATTTCATATTGTAATTCAGAGTTCTGTCGCCTTCAGGTATCGGGTGCGGTGGCATAGCGACATTGGGGATGGCCCGAATACCTCGGTCATCATAAATTTCCAGCGCTAAACCGCGACTGTCACCTTGTAAACTAAAACCATGCCCATCAGTTTCACCAGAAAAAGTGATTTGGAAAGCTACCCAAGGCTCTGATCTAGAACGAAACATTGAGCATTTAAACAATTTAATTGTAAAATTCTCAACCGCGCTACTGCCATGTTTAATCATTCGATCGGTTGAGATATCCACCAATGAAATATTTTGTAAGTGGCTGTCTGGATGAATGGCACAGGCTGATTCGATGATATTGCCCGCCATGCCAAACTTTCCCACTGAGTGCTTGATACTTAAGGCGGTAGACGTTGTTACCGGAAATAATAACAGCAGACCGAACCAGGCATATCCTGAAGACTTTTTCATACGTGGGTCTTCTTAAGGGAAATAAGCGACGGGAGCAGACACCGTCGCAGATCAATGTTGTCAAATACTCAATTAAATATATTCAACTGCAACGTTAACAGTGCTGCGGAATTGACCTTCAGTAACAGATTGGCCAGTGGCACTGTTACCAATTACCGAAGCCTGGAAGTTCACGCTGTTGTCACCGTCACGCAGCACCTGCGTAACGGCAATTCCCGGTTTAACTGCCACGCCATTCTGCTCAATAAGAATACCGATGTTCTGCACACCACTGACACCAAAGGCATCGCCAAAGCCGGCCGCACTGCCATCAAGCGTAGTTTTAATTGAACTCAAAGTACCTTTGCTGCAATTGGTTAACTCGAGGCTGATATTCTGCGGGGTAGAGCGTCCGCCGCCATCAACCAGTGATTTAGCAACATCACCGAATGAGATGGTCTGATTCAAATCGGCTTGTTCAATTGAGCAAGCGGTATCACGGATAACGCCTTCAAATTGAAGCTGGCCAGTTTGAGCTTGAGCCGCTGCAGTCATACCTAACATTAAACTCATGGCAATCAATGTTTTTTTCATTATTCTCTTATCCTTTGAATGATTTTTAAATTTAATTCATATTCCTGAATCGAGATTGATATTGCCTCTTAACCGGAAAATACGAAACAAGAGCACTCTCAATAATGCAGCGTTTTAGCATGAGATAGTGGTTAAAATTTACTCATCACATGATTTTGCAGGACAGGTCGACGGATACTCAGATAGCCCCTAACTATGCGCAGGCCTTGGGAAGTAAGGGCTGCCGTGGTTAGCGGCAGTGTTATCTGCTGGAGTATTATTAGAATGATTTGGATTGGTAATTGATACAATAGATTATTCCAATCATTCAGATAACAAACTCCAAAGGATATTTATTTATCTATCTTCACACGGAAAAGTTAATTATCACCAACAAATAAGATTCATGATCTGATTATTTAAGACAAGAACTGATCGGAGTTGTATTTAATTTAAATCTTATCTAATGACTTCCTATCCGATTACCGGTACTAAAAAGATTCCTTTTATCGCCAGAATTCCCGCTATCCCCCTTCCTCCTGGTATTGTTACAATCCTGCTCCAACAATGCCCTTATGCGGCAACACAGCAAACACTTACGCAGATATAGAGTAGCGACGAACTATGTATACAATCTATGGCATCAAAAATTGCGACACCATGAAGAAAGCACGTAACGCTTTAGATGCTTCCGGCATTGACTATCGTTTTCATGATTATCGCGTGGATGGCATTGATGACGCGCTGCTGCAATCGTTTATCGATCGGTTAGGTTACGAAGTGCTGCTTAACACGCGCGGTACCACGTGGCGCAAACTGCCAGAAGCCGAACGCGAAGCGGTAACTGACGCCGCCAGCGCGAAAGCGGTGATGCTCGCACAGCCCGCGATCATCAAACGTCCAGTGCTAGCCGCGCCAAACGGCGATCTGCTGGTCGGCTTCAAAGATTCCCTTTATCAGGCCTTTATCCAGGAGAAGTCATAACATGTTCTGTCCGGTCATCGAGCTGGCTCAACAGCTTATTCGTCGCCCGTCTCTTAGCCCGGATGATGCCGGTTGCCAGGCGTTGTTAATTGAACGTTTGCAAGCCATTGGTTTTACCATCGAGCCGATGCACATTGGCGATACGCTGAACTTCTGGGCCACGCGCGGCCAGGGCGAAACCCTGGCATTTGCCGGTCATACTGATGTGGTGCCGCCGGGCGATGCCAATCGCTGGATCAGCCCACCGTTTGAACCGAGCATTCGCGACGGCATGCTGTTTGGTCGTGGCGCTGCCGACATGAAAGGTTCGCTGGCGGCGATGGTTGTCGCGGCCGAACGTTTTGTCGCAGCCAATCCGCAGCATAAAGGCCGTCTGGCATTTCTCATCACGTCGGATGAAGAAGCCAGCGCAGTCAATGGCACGGTGAAAGTGGTTGAGCGCTTGATGGCGCGCAACGAGCGTATGGATTACTGCCTGGTGGGCGAGCCATCGAGCACTGAGATTGTCGGTGACGTGGTGAAAAATGGTCGTCGTGGCTCAATGACCGCGAACCTGACCATTCACGGCGTGCAAGGTCACGTGGCTTACCCGCATCTGGCGGATAATCCGGTGCATCGCGCAATGCCCGCGTTGAATGAATTGGTGGCAACCGTGTGGGATGAAGGCAACGAATTCTTCCCGCCAACCAGCATGCAGATCGCCAATGTGCAAGCCGGCACCGGCAGCAACAACGTGATTCCTGGCGAGTTTTTCGTGCAGTTCAACTTCCGTTTCAGCACTCAGCTCACCGATCAGATGATCAAAGATCGCGTCGCCGAACTGCTGGATCGCCATCAGCTGCGTTACACGCTGGAGTGGAATGTTTCCGGCCAGCCGTTCCTGACTTCACGCGGTAAATTGGTTGATGCCGTGGTAAACGCTGTCGCGCACTATAATGAAATTAAGCCGCAGTTGCTGACCACCGGCGGTACCTCCGATGGACGCTTTATCGCGCGCATGGGAGCACAAGTGGTGGAACTGGGTCCGGTGAATGCCACCATTCATAAGATTAATGAGTGCGTAAAAGCGTCAGATTTGCAGATGCTGAGCCGTATGTACCAGCGCATCATGGAACAGTTGATCGCTTAAGCGCGCAATAAGGAGAGTTGGGATGGAATTCTTTAAAGAGTATTGGTGGATCTTAGTGATCCTATTAATGGTCGGTATTTTAATGAACGTTTACAAAGACCTAAAACGTATCGACCATAAAAAATTCATGGATAACAAGCCAACGTTGCCACCGCATCGTGATTTCAACGATAAATGGGACGACGAAGACGACTGGCCGAAGAAGAAGTAACGCAGTCAAATCGATCTCGAAAACCGTAGCGGCGCGATTTATCGCGTTGTTTTGGTAGCAATATCGCTGCTGAAACGCGCGATAAATCGCGCCGCTACGGAATGTGCCAACATTACATCATCATCACCACATCATCATCGCCGGGCTTCGCTCCGCTCAGCGCTTCATCGAAATAACGACGCGGCACGGTATAGCGCAGATGATTCAGCGCCAACTCCATGCTGCGATGGTCAANTCATCACCACATCATCATCGCCGGGCTTCGCTCCGCTCAGCGCTTCATCGAAATAACGACGCGGCACGGTATAGCGCAGATGATTCAGCGCCAACTCCATGCTGCGATGGTCAATCGCATGCGGCAAATCCTCAACGATATCCAGCGTGACATCGCCGCCTAATAACATCAGTCGCTGCTTCGCTTCTTCCGCATGTTGTAGCGGAATGTGATCGTCATAATCACCGTGAATCAGATGAATGGTATTCCGCGTGCTGGCGCGCTGCGGCAGCGTGGCATAGCGTCCGCTGAACACGATGGCGCGTCCGGCTAAGCCAGGCTGCGCTTTTACGCCCTCCAGCACCATAGTGCCGCCTTGCGAGAACCCCACCAGCGCGGTGGCTTCAGCGCGCACGCCGCTTTGTTGCTGCCAGTGACGCACCGATTCGATGAACTCCGGCATCACCGCATCCACGCCCTGCTGTTCTGAACGATCGTGTGCCGGAATATCGGCATACCACAGGCGCCCTTGCGGCACACTGCCGGAAAAAGGGGCGCCGACCGAAACCACCAGCGCGTGTGGAAACGCCTTGGCGAACCAGCTGCCAATTTGCGCCATCGAATCAGGGTTATCATTGACGCCGTGGTACAACAAAAACAGCTGCGCGGCGTTATCGGGTTGCTGAACAATTACGTATTGAAGTGCCATAAGATCCTCCTCAAATCACTATACGCCGCTGCTGGCGCAGAGATATCGGGAAAATTTGAACGAGATAATGGATTTATTGCAACGAACGCAGCCGCAGTTGCCACGTATCAGCGGCTGGCGGATTGAGCTGCAAAATGGCGGCGGCAACCTCTGCACGTAGGTTAAGCATCAATGCTTTACGCCCGCTCAGTGCGGCCTGCTGCGCAACATCAGAGAACGACTGTTTCTCCAGCAGAATGGCATTCAATAACGGTGAAGGAACGGCGCGAACCAAGCGCTGGAGTGCCGCATAACTGGCTTCAAACGGACGTTGCGCCCAGGCAAAACCGGCTAACAGCGGCCAATCATCCGCGTTGAGTTCCTGGCTGGCCTTTGAATAAAACGTCAGCGGCAGTGCGATGATGTCGCGCAGCCACGGCCAATCGCGCGCCAGTCGCTGAGCGGCCTGCTGTTGCAATGCCTTTCCGGCTGGCGTCAGCGCCAGCATCGCCATCGCCGCATAACATCCGCTGCTGGCTTCACGCTGTGAACCGATACGCACCAGCGTGAAGCCACAGGCGCGCCAGAAATGCCACAAGGTTTCGGTGTAGCCAAAACTCACCGACAGATAATCACACTGCGCGTGCTGCTGTGCGGTCGCCACTAACGCACGGCCAATGCCACGCTGGCGCTGCGCTGCCTGGACCGCAATGCGGCTAATGCGCTGCGAGCGTAACGTCGCCGCTTGAGCAAAACCGCCATGCGCCGCCAGCGATTGCGCCACCAGATTACCGCGCGGTCGGCGATATCCGGCCCACACTGCGTCAGCAAGCGAGGGTTCTAATCCGCCCTCTTCCGCCAGCCACATCGCGCCAGTGATCTGTTCTGCACTGCCCGCCAGCCAAAAGCGCATGCCGGGCGCATCCAGCATACGACGCAGATCGAGCGGAGAAGTACGATAGTGCGCGCTAGCCAGCAAGCGGTAACCGGCTTCAAGGGCGGGCAGATGCCGATCGGGCGAAGCCGGGAAGATGTCGTTGTTTTCGCTGATTGTACTTTCAGCCGCATCCTCAAACAGCAGCGCCAGGCTTAGCCAACGTTCCAAGGGATCGTTAGGTGACCAGCGCAGTGGTTCATCGAGCTGGAAGTAACGAACATCAGGCAACGTGGCGCAGAAACGCAGCATAAAACCGCGCCCGGTGCCTTCGTAGCCCTGCACGGTGGTCGTCAGCAGCACACGCGGAAAGCGCTGCACCAGTTGTTGCAACAATGGCGCAGGAATGGCGGCAGCTTCATCGACAATCAACCATTCAGCTTGCGGCGCCTGTTCCAACGCGAGAATCGCGTCCGGCGCCATAAACCGGAAATGTTCACCAGCAAACGCTGCCAGCACATCGGTGGAGACTTTGGCTGGAGCCGTGACCAAACAGTGCTGATTATGCTGCGCCAACATGCCCGCCAGCGCTGATTTACCGCGACCGCGCGCGGCTGTGATCACCGCGACACCGTTGGGCATCGCCAGCAGTTGTTGCAGGATATGCGCTTGCTGTTGCGGTGCCTGACAATGCCACTCAGCCCAATCAAGCGCTGCGGGATAGCGTGCAGCGTGCTGCTGGCGCAGCAACATCACCTGCGGATCATTTAGCATTAAGGTTTGCAAATGATGGATGAAATGTGGCGTGGCGATGGGTTCTGCAACATCGGCCCAACGTAGGCTATCGGCATCTTGTTGCTGTGGCCACGTTTCCCATTCCGGCGTCAGCAGTAGCAACCAACTGCCAGCGCGTAAGGTGCCCGCCAGCGCGGCAAAGGCTTCGGCATGGAAACCGTCACGCGCATCAAAAATCGCATGCTGGAATTCTCGCCCCAACAAGGTACGCAGCGCGCTGGGGGCAACTGCCTGCGGGAAGTCGTCACTCTCACTCAGTGTCTGCCAATCACCGCTTAATTCCGCTTGCCAGTTGGCGGCTTGCTGCGTGGCCCAATCCGCCTCGCCACTGATGACACACAGGCGGCGAATGCCCGCTTGCTGCATCACCGCGGTTGCTTCAATTAATGACATCACTTACTGGCGAAGGTGTTGCATTGGCCCGGATCGCCGCTGTCGAAACCACGTTTCAGCCAGGTATAACGCTGCTGCGAAGTGCCGTGAGTGAAGCTATCCGGCACCACGCGGCCCTGGCCTTTCTGTTGCAGGCGATCGTCGCCAATCGCTTCAGCGGCATTGAGCGCTTGCTGCAAATCACCCACTTCCAGCACGTTCTCCTGCTGCATGTAATGGCCCCAAACACCAGCGAAGCAGTCAGCTTGCAGCTCCATTTTCACCGACAACTGATTGGCCTGCACCTGGCTCGCGCCCTGCTGCATCTGACGCACTTTCGGTTCGATGCCCAGTAATTTTTGTACGTGATGGCCAACTTCATGCGCAATCACATAACCTTGCGCGAAATCGCCACCGGCACCGAGTTTGGTTTTCATATCATCGTAAAACGATAAATCGATATACACCGTTTGGTCGGCTGGGCAGTAAAACGGCCCCATCGCCGATTGTCCGGTGCCGCAATTGGTGCGCGTTGCGCCGCGATACATCACCAGCTTTGGCGGCACATATTGCTTGTTCATCTGCTTGAACAGCTTGCTCCACGTATCTTCAGTGGTAGCGAGAATCACCGATGTGAACTTGGCATCTTCATTACTTTGTGCCGAATTGACCGGACGCTGCTGCTGTTGCGAGGTCGGCGCCATGCCGCCACCGCCATCAATCAGCGCGGTGAGGTCGTAGCCGTAATAACCGGCCACCGCGACCACCACCAGCAAAATCAAACCACCTTTGCCGCGTGGAATGCGGATTTGCCGTCCACCGCCGCTGCCAAAGCCGGGTGAATCATTGCGTCGATCTTCTACGTTGTCGCTTTCACGACGCCCTTGCCAGCGCATGGCATGCTCCTGTTAAACCATCATGTTTTGCATGATTTTAGTTGGCGGCAGGGATTATCACCAGCGTTGCGGGCTAAGCGCAGCGAGAATAAGAGAAATGGAATGAAAATCTGTCGGGTCGGCATTGATGCTGACCTGGCTGACGCATATTGCAGGCATAAAAAAAGGTCGTCATAAATGACGTAATGCTCGTCAGTTAAGCCTCAAACATGCCGGAACGCATAGCGTTTCGGCTTTTTCTTTACTGCCCGGGGATAGTGTCTTGGTCGCCGGGTGGGAAGCACGAAGCTGGGTGCCATTGC